>JACDGS010000051.1 GCA_013821455.1 Chthoniobacterales bacterium | reverse complement strand
CCTACACCTACACCTACACCTACACCTACACCTACACCTACACCTACACCTACACCTACACCTACTCCCACACCGACACCCACACCTTCTCCGAGCCCAAGTCCGGACCCTTTCAATCTGGACGGCCAGGCGGACTTTGCCGGCTATCGCCAAGATGGTAATGGGATGACTCTCTATGCCGCCGTGCGCGGGACCACACTCTATGTCGCCACCGTCTCTCCCGGTAATACCACTCTACCTAACGATCATTTCCTTTTCGTCACCGATACGGTGCTCACCTCCGCGTCGGCGCCGGCGCCATGGGCGAAGACAGGCCGGGTAGCGGTCGATGCTTCCAAGCCATTTGTAGCCGGCGAAAGCACAAGCAATTTTTGTGGTTGGACAAACGCGCCGGCTAGCTCTCAGGCGGCTAAATCTTCGACGAGCAGCGGCCAGATGGAAGCTACGATTGACTTGGTCCAGGAGTTTGGCCGTGTGCCCGATACCATATATCTCGCCGCCGTGGCCTATGGCACCGCCGACGGTGGCACGCTCGCGAACCAATGCCCGCTGGGGAATAGCGATGGCAATCTCGACCCTAACGAATTCCTGGCTCTATCCACCGTCGCATTGAATGATAACGATGCGGACGGAACCTACGATCGCCTCGATCCAAATACCGGCTTTCTGATTACCCAAATAGTCCATAGCGACCAGAGTATAACTATAACGTGGCCATCGGTGCCGGGCCGGACTTACCAGGTGGAAAGCAGTGACTCACCCGGCGGGAGCTGGACATCACTTGGAACGGCCCTTACTGCCGCGCCTGGCCAGCTCACGCTCTCCGCGACCGATTTTACTACTCTCAGCGCGCGCTTCTATCGCGTGCGTCTGGTGAGTCCGTGAGTTGTCTTCCTCCTGAGAGTTAGCACTTCACATAAACTTCGAAAAACAACGCCGCGCACTGCCGCGGCCTAACGAGTAAAGGTCGCTGCCGGGTAGTCACGCTCCGCGCACCGATGACAGGACGTCCTGGTGCCGGGGTAGGGCGGAAGCTTTCGGTCCTCCCGCTACTGCTGAAAGGAAGTCGCCGACTCACCGGGGTAAGTTCGAGTCTCGACTGTCGAGTTCGTCTTGGAATCGCTGCTCTACCCTATAACGGTCCTTCTTCAGCGCGGTTCAGTGCGCGCGCCAACCGTAAGTCAATCCAGATATTGACCTAACCAGCTAGTCACTTGTTCGCCCACCGTAAGCCCGGAGACAGAATCGTAAGGATAATCCCAGTACTGGAAGGCATGCGCGCAATGTTCCTGAGGTAGTCTGTTGTTCGGCTGGTAATCGCCGATCAGCACTTGGTAGAGATAGTTAGGAACATGGTTTACTTGCAGCCGCAGTTGCAGGTCTTGAATCTGCGTTGGGGTAATCGGGTCGTCGATCGAAGCGATCAGATCGAGCGGTGGCACGGTCACGCCATGCACGATTTGATAGATAGGTGAGCCGGTATGTAACTGGTTGTAATAGTCGGATGCACCTTTGACTGTAAGACAATACATCGCCACGTCGAAGGCAAAGTCGTCGGGCAAATCGCAGCCGCCGGTAGTCGCCGCGAGGGAATTGCGATCGTCAAACTCATACGCCCCAGATAGGAGCGCCGCGCAATCAAACTGATCTGCGCCTGCGGTTCCAGTGAGAGAACACCAAAGAGAATGCGCTGCGCCGGCCGACCCGCCGACTGCGCCTACCTTACCAGTGACGCCACGTGTCGCGAGAAGGGAAGTTCCCGCCGGGTTACGTGCCGCCAGAATGGCCTGCCTCACGTCATCCACCTGCAACTGCGTAGCGCCGGGGACGGGTGCATAAGCTAAACCGCCGTTGCCATTAATGCGCCGGAGATCGAGGCGATAATCGATCGCACAAGCGATGAAGCCTCCCTGCGCGAGCTCGGTCGCCGCGACCTTCACTCCGGGATCGTTGCGTCGCCCGGTCTTAAAACCACCCGTATGCAGAACCAGCACGACCGGCCGCGCATCGATGCCCGGAGGAAGATAGACATCCCATTTAAGTTCGGTGCCGTCGTCCGCCACGGCAAAAGTTTCCGTCGCATCCTGAGCCCGAGCAGGGCCAACTACCATCGTCAAAGTAACGAGGACCGCCGCCAAAATGATGAAACGTTTCATGCCATGAGTATTAGCGCCGTTTCACGTTAAGCAATGGAAAATAAATTGTCCTTTGTACTAACAGCCCTCTTCGCACCTCATTTTATGTCGCTGCCAAGGCGATGGTAGTCTGACTTAACCTCGACACTCTCCGGCGCGACAGCTCTTCCGTTTGCAAGGAATGTTACTAGTCTTATTCTCGTTAGTCCGATGTTAAATTCCACTGCCACTTTGGGCAAGGATGCTGTTGCATGGCGCGCGGAGATATGGACGCCGCCAACACGAATGTGAGTCTGGAGTTCTTTAACCATCGCTGCATCGACGAACCGCTGGACGCGCGCGGGCGAGGGCCGGATGCATTACGAGCTACTATTCGGCGGCTCCATTGCGCTTTCAGTGAAATGCGGTTCAAGTTTCATGAAGTGCTTGTGGGTGGTGAGCGCGCCGTTGCGCGTGTCACCCGCGATGACCGCGGAATGGCAAAACAGCTCGGCTGGATTCCGCCCACGCCGATCTACATCATCCGGATGCTCTTGACGCGTCAGCGAGAACGTTACCGGCACAAAGCCTAACTACGAATAGAAGAAACAGCGATTCGTAGTCGTGCCTGACTTAGATTGCCCACTTAGCTGCTCGATCTTCCCGTCCCTCTTTTATAAGGCCAAAAGCATGGCCGTTCCTGAGAGACGATCCTCGGCATTATGTCGGCGATGGTGTTCGTGGCGACGGCGTTACCCCGCCAAAGCGCGTCATTCCTGGCAAATCATGGATGATAGGAGAAGCCGTCGTTGAACCAGTTATTGCAACACTCACCGGAGCCTCCCCAGACGACCATGCGCGAGCCATCCCAGATCGCGGTGTGACCGGAGCGAGGCGCGGGAGCACCCGTAAGTGTCATAGGTGTCCACTTATCGTGCGGTGAGTTATACTTTGATCCGGTTCCGATAGGATTCCCATCGGCATCCGAGCCACCCCACACAATGAAGTCCCGACCCGACCAGACAGCGGTGGCGCCCAGCCGCGCACTCGGTGAGTCAGTGCGCGCGACTTTCTTCCAGGTGTCCGTGATGGTGTTATAAATGAAACCATCGGCCAGCGGTCTGAAGTTAGAATCCACGCCACCCCAGATAAAGAGGTTAGTGCTATCCCAGGCATAGGAGAAGAAAAGGCGCGGCGAAGGTGCGCCTGTGCTCGAGATAGGTGTCCAGGTGTCGGTGCGGGGGTCATAGGTCGCGCCGTCATTGACATAGGTCCCATTACTGATTCCTCCCCAAATGAGCATTCGCGATCCCGTCCAAACAGAAGCCTGGCCAGTGCGCGCGGAAGGCGCTCCGGTAGTTGTTGTAGGTGCCCACGTGTCGGTCACCGAATCGTAAAGCGCGCCGGTGTTAGTGACACCGACAAAGCCGGTCGCGCCGCCCCAGACGATTGCGCGGTCGCCCGTCCAGACTAAGGCATGACCGAAACGTCCCATGGGCGCGCCCGTGAGAGAAGTAGCTCGCCAGCTATCCTGCACCGGATCATAACGCCCGCCGGTATTAAGAAAAGAGTCCGACCCACTATCACCACCCCAAACGATCATTTCGTGCCCCGTCCAAATAGCTGGATGCCCTTCACGGCCAGAAGGCGCACCATCGGTTGGGGTTGGCGTCCATTTGTTAGTGGAGCGTTTCCAACGTCCGCCAGAGTTAGCGAAAGGAAGCGTGCCTGAATCCTGGCCACCCCAGACGATCATCTGATCCGTCCCATCGATCCTGGTAAAGACAGCGGAGTGCGCGGTCCGCGGTGTCGGTGCATTCACGACCGATATCGGTGACCAGCTATCAGCGAACAAAGGAGAAGTTATGAGTAAGGAAGTGAGAAGAAGGCGCGTTTTCATAAGTTGTATCCTAGTGGTTTATGGTGTGATGGTAAGTGTCGTCAAGGTTAAAACCTGGAAGAAGAGAAGGTGTTCGGCTAGCTCACGAAGTCCGCGAGATAAACACGAGCTTTAAGCCTACCACCGCTTTTCTCCTAAAGCGCCTGCGATATGCCGGTAAGTAGGCAAAAGCATCTTAAAGAAAACATTGTCATCCTGAGCCGGCGTAGCGCGGCGAAGGACCTCGCAAGCGTCCTTCGATTAACTTATCGAGTTAGCGTCCAGAGTACGTTTGCGAGGTCCCTCGCTCAGCTTGGGATGACACACGCGCTTATACTCACGTCCGCACATATTCTCTCTTCCTCTATATCTAAGAACTCTCGCTATCTGCACTCAATCCCCTACATTAGCTGAGTGACGGAGAAGCAATTCTACGATTGGCAAACAGTTGGAGGGACTGACGACGTAATGCGGGCGGTGAACGCTTTGGAGCGTGCAGACATACCGTGGTGCGCCATCGGGGGCGTTGCGGCCAACCATTGGACGACGGAGCCAATGGTGACCAAGGATGTGGATTTTGTGGTCGCGACGGACGCAATCGAGCGGGCCGTGACCGTCCTAACCGAGGCTGGATTTCGAGCCGAAAAATTTGCGTGGTCGATTAACTTTACAGGACATTCGAAAGTAAGTCTCCAACTTAGCACCGAGGATTTTTACCGTGACTTCTCGCGGCGCGCGCAGCCCGCAGATGTGCATGGTATTCTTCTCCGCGTGGCTTCGCTGGAAGATACGCTCAAGGGCAAAGTGAAAGCTTGGTGCGATGCGGAGCAGCGACAAAGCAAACGGCTAAAGGACTTGGGCGACATTGCGCGGCTCATCGAAGCCCATCCCGAATTGTGGGAAACCCTGCCGGAGAAACTTAAAGGACAGATAGACCCTCCGAGCGCCGCCTAAGTATAGGAGAAGAGAACGCGGAGGGGAACTGTAGCGTCCGCTCTCCTCAGCGGAGGACGGCGATGAGTGTCGAGCTTCGTTGTGCCAAGGCAGCGCACGCTCCAGCGAGATGGCACTTTCGTGTTTTGCCGTCGGCGTGGGCTTGGGCTACAATGAAATCCTCGTTCCTTATTCGTTAGGCTTAGAGGGGAGGTGAAACCGCCCGCTAATCCTGTCTAAGTCGTATAAGTCCTATAAGTCGTATAAGTCGTATAAGTCGTATAAGTCCCATCCTTCGAGGCCCAAGAATGACCCTGGACGATCTGAGACGCTTCGCGGTGACTCGCTCCCTCTTCAAACCAACCACTCTGCCGCGTGCGCTGGCGCGGATGGGATTTGTGCAGGCCGATCCGATTCGGGCACCGGCGCGCGCGCAGGATCTAACTCTTCGCCACCGAGTGAAGGATTATAAGGCGGGCGATTTGGAGCGGCGCTATGAGTCACTCGGGATCGAGGAGGATTTCTTCACTACTTATGGATTTGTCACGCGAGAGTTAGAGGCCTTAATGCATCCCCGGCCCGATATGCTGGTGCCGGCGGAAGGCAGTCAAAAGATCCCGGCTCTGGAACGCGAGAAGGAGAGACTCTTGTTGGATTTTGTCGCGGAGCGTGGCGCGGTGCATCCGCGGGAAGTCGAGGAACATTTTGCGCACGGGACGGTGCGAAACTATTGGGGCGGCTCGTCCCACGCCACCACGCAAATGCTCGACGGCTTGCACTACCGCGGGCTGCTCCGAGTAGCGCGGCGCGAGAAAGGTATCCGTATTTACCGTTCCTCGGAGCGGCGGTTTGCAACCGTCGAGGGCGCTAGCAAAGCGCCCCTCCTTGAGCCCGTGGACGCCGCGACACGCCGTGAGCGATCTGATGCGCTGGTCGATGCGGCGGTGAATATTTACGCCCCGTTGCCGGGTATAAGTCTGTCCTATTACGTGCGTCGCTTGCGCTTTGCCGTTCCGCAGTGGTCGGGTGAGGTTACAGAAGCCCTGCGCCGTTCGCGGGAGCGGCTTGCACACGCGCTGGTAGAAGGAATCGATTGGTATTGGCCTAACGAGGATAACTCTCGCAAAGCGCCCGCGCCGGAAACGGTGCGGTTGCTGGCGCCCTTCGACCCGGTGGTGCACGATAGGACGCGCTTCGAGCTTTTTTGGGGCTGGGTTTACCGTTTCGAAGCCTACACGCCGGCGGAAAAACGGAAGCTCGGGTACTATGCGCTCCCATTGCTCTGGCGAGATCGGGTTATTGGCTGGGGCAATCTCGCAGTAAAACAGGGCGCCCTGACTTATGACTTAGGCTATGTGGCAGGCCACTCTCCAAGAGGTCGCGCTTTTAAAAGCGAACTCGAAGCAGAGTTGGAGCGAGTGGCAACATTTCTTGGCGTGCGCAAAGTCATGCCTAACGAGTAAAGAAATTTGATGAGGATGCTAACCTTCTCCGAAGCCCGTCGCGCCGAACCTTTTATGACCCGGCAACGAAAAACCTGCGGAAGCGTTTCGCGAATTATCCGCGCGCTGGCTCGAAAGCGTTCTCCAGTTTCTGGACAATTTCGTTGCGGCCGAAACGCAGTTCCTCGCGGATCTTAAGGCCGAGCGCGCCCGGCACGAGAAGCGCGACTGCCTAACGAGTATAAGTCTCGGAAATCGGGAGTAAGACCTAAATGTCGATTTCGAGTCCCAGCTCGACCACCTGCCGCGGCGGCACTTTGAGGAAATCGATCGCGTGGCTGGAGTTGCGCAGCAAAAAGGCAAAGAGCGCTTCGCGCCAGCGACTCATAGCAGGGTTTCGTTCGCGCGCGAGAATGATGCCGCGGGCGACGTAGTAGGTAACCTCATCGCGTTTGATCTCCGTTTCGCAAACCTTAAGACCGGAGAGCGCTTCAGGAATATCCGGCAAATCGAGATAGCCAAACTTCAGCCGCACGCGAAAGATGCCCGGCCGGAGCTTCTCCGATTCGATGCGTTCTTCCTGGGGCACCCGCGGCACATCGAGCGTGACGATGTTGACGATAAGGGCGTTCTCAGAAAGTGAATGACTATGCTGGACATGATGCACCAGCACCGGGGGAGCGCCGCGGACACGCTTGGTCAGAAAGACCGAGGTGCCCGGGACCCGATTGACCGATCCGTTACTGAGAGAATCCAGAACCGTCTCGAGTGAGTCTGTCGCCTCGGTCAGGCGGCGATGTAACAAAACACGTCCGCGTTTCCAAGTCGTCATGATAACAAAAAAGATCCCGCCGATCATTAGGGCGAACCAGCCGCCTTGGACAAACTTCAGAATGTTCGCGCCGAAAAAGGCGAGGTCGATGATAAGTAACGAGCCAGTAACTAACGAGACAAGGACGATATTCCATCGCCAGAGATCGCGCGCGATAGAGGCAAGCAGGATGGTAGTGATGACCATGGTCGCGCTCACTGCTACCCCATAAGCGCCGGCTAACCGGTCGGAGCTGGGAAAAGCTACGACCAATGCGATGCAGGCGAGCATGAGAAAGGAATTGACCGCAGGCACATAGACCTGACCCACTTCCGTCTCGGAAGTTTGCTCGATTCTGACTCGTGGAAATTGATCCATGAGCACTGCCTGTCGAGTAAGTGAAAAGACGCCGGAGATAACTGCCTGCGAAGCGATAACCGCAGCGGCCGCGGAGAGGAGGACCAGGGGATAGAGCGCCCATCCCTTAGCCAGTCCGAAAAAAGGATGACTCGTGCCTGCACCACTTAGCAGAAGTGCGCCCTGGCCGTAGTAGTTAAGCAACAAAGCGGGAAGAACGATAGCAAACCAAGTGGTGCGAATCGCGCGTCGGCCGAAGTGTCCCAAGTCTGCATAAAGCGCCTCGCCGCCAGTCACAACAAGAAAGACCGCGCCCAAAGTAACGAACGCAGCCCAATGCCGCTCATGGAAAAAAGTGACAGCGTGAAGTGGGTTGAGTGCGGCAAAGATTTCCGGATGCTTCACGATAGGAATAAGTCCAAGGATTCCCAGGACCGTGAACCAAAGGAGCATGACTGGACCGAAGACGAGACCTACTTTCCCGCTGCCCTTCCTTTGAAAAGCGAAAAGCGCCACGAGGATAACGATCGAGATCGGCACCACGAAGTGTTGCAAAGAGGGTGAAGCGATACGCAGCCCTTCCACCGCACTGACGACTGAGATCGCGGGGGTAATGATGCCATCGCCGAAAAGCAGCGCGGCTCCGAAAACGCTCAGCGTGCTAAACCAAAATCGCTGACCCGCGCTACGATTGCGCAGGGCGAGCAAAGCGAAAATTCCTCCTTCACCCTTGTTATCCGCGGCCATGACATAGAGCAGGTATTTGATCGAAATAACAATAATGAGCGACCAGGTGATAAGGGAAAGAATGCCGAGAACATCATTCGGGTTAGGCGACCCTGGGATAGCACCATGTTGAAAGCATTCGCGAAAAGCGTAAAGCGGACTGGTCCCGATATCTCCAAAGACGACACCTAACGACGCCAGGCAGATCGTCCCGAAAATCTTGGAGCGTTGCTTTTCGTGTTCGGCGGCGGACCTGGTAGAACTTTCGGCGGTGAGTGAAGGCGAAGCGCCATGATGCCCTCGCGACGGTTTTTTTCGGGACACCTTCCGCTTCATAGCCTAACGAGTATAACACTCTGCGCGACTTCGGTCGGCGGCAGCACTCAACCGAAACCATAACATCCCAAACAGTCTTCTGACTCGACTTCTCAAAACAGTCGAGTGTCCAGGTTCCTCATGCGCGAGAGACTCGCGCGCGCTTCGAAGCTAGTCGCACTTTCCGCATAACGAAGCACTAGTGAGTGCCGCCGCGCGTATACCAGCTCCCACCCGGTCCATCGTAACTGGCGCCTTCGCCCCAGATAACGTGATTGTTTCCATCACCATCGACCGAAAGACCAAGATAGTCGCCGTAGGGGAAAAGAAAGCCTGCGGGATTCTTATAAGGTGCGCCCGTAGTGCGGTCGGAGAGTAATTCTATCTCGCCCCAGCTAACTCCACCATCGGTCGTGCGACGGTAGTAAGTGTTCCAGCCATGTGCGTCGCCGTTCTTATTTCCCTGCCAGACCACACGAAAGTCGCCCGCGGCCGGACCGTTCGCGGCCGCGGGGAAGCCATTGCTGGCGTCCGTGTTCGGCTGCGAAATCTGTTGGCGCGGCGTCCAGTGCACGCCATCGCGAGAAGTGACGACCCATAGTTGTTGCGGTGACTTAGACTCATCGCTGCCATGGTAAGCCACCAGGATGGTTCCATCCCTATCGATCGCGAGACCTGCCGTCGAAGAAAGGAAACCATACTCACAACCTTCGATCCCGACACACCCCGGCGGCGGTTGCGACCGAGCCACGACCTGCGCCTGCCAGGTCGCGCCGCGATCATGCGAGCTGATGACATTAATCTCCGAAGGCCCGCGATAATCGAGGAAGAAATTAATGACTACGAAATAGATCGAACCATCGGGAGCAATCGCACCGCCGTTATGATCCCACCAATGCGCGGGCACATAACTGGTGCGGTAAGGTTCGCTAAAAGTCGCACCGCCATCGTGCGAGGTAACAAAGAAAGAGTCGTCGTGATTCAGCCCGATATAAACGTCCTGACCGTCGGGCGAAACAACGAGCCAGGGATGATCGGTCCAGCGCAGGGAAGGTGCGACCGCGATCGAGGGTGTCCAGGTCGCGCCATGATCGTAGGACTTCGTTAGGCGACTCGTCCAGGTCGGGCCGTCCAGCCAGACCGCGAAGACAGTTCCATTTGCCGCCACCTGCACTTGCGGGTCGGCCTGCCACTTACTTATGGGTCCAACATCGTGTGCCGGCTCCCAGGTTGCCCCGCCATCCGCAGAACGGCGGATATAAATGCCGGAGATTTTGGAGTTAAAGCGCGTCGTCATTTGATAGACATAGTGAGAGGAAGGATCGGCGGCGACGAATGGCTCCCACTCATCGTTCCCACTCACGACCCGTTCGGAGTCCCAGCCCGGCGCGGCGGTGGAGGTGTGCGGGTGAGCCTGCACCTCGGTCGCGCGCGCGTAGTCGCGACCCGTGCAACGTTCCTTGCGCTCGCCGTGGGCGCGTCTTTCCGGCGCGCGACCCACCTGCCAGATTATGCCGGCGAGTCCGATGGCGATGAGGAGAATTGCCATCGCGAGGAGCCACGGTCGCCGGGTCGATGCGGATTTTCGATGCATTGGCCTTCTACTAGAACATCAGGCGGGCAGAAGAGCGAACGACTCTTTTATTCGTTAGGCAAGAGCGCACACTTGAAATACTCGGGAGATGCGCGAGGTAAGATGCGTGAGCTTTTCGTCGTCATGTCGCTGGCTGGTAATCTGTCTCACGATCTGCGCATGGCTGATGATTTCCAATCACTGCGCGCTCGCCGCGTTCGCGCCCGCACATGCCGCCAGCGAATCCTGCCCGATGCACTCGAAGCCGGGTAAGGAATCGAGTTCGGTTTGTTGCAAGGTCCTTCATGCCTCGGTCACAAAAGAGAAGGTAGAGTTATCACCCCCCGTAAAGAGTCTGGGTGGAGCTTTCGCAGCGGATAGCGATACGACCTTGGGTGGATGGGAGAATCCAGCACCGCAGTTTTTCTCCTGCGCTCTCAGCCCGCCGCGGGCTCCCTGTCTTGCACTTATATTGGTGCAGCGAAGCGTGCGCGCGCATGCTCCGCCGTCGTTAGGCTAAGACCTCACTCGCCTTGCCGGCGAGGGCTTTCAGGTCGCAGCGTCATCGTACCGTGGTAGGTCCGTGGTGCGTCATTGCCTTAATTCGAATCGCTTTTCTTTGTGCCTAGACATTTCCTTATCATCAATCTGCTTGTTTGTTCGTTGCTGGCGGGATGCGCCACGCCGCGCGCGTCGTTCGCGCGTGTCGATACATTAGTCGCGCAACGCACGGGAAAGAAAGTTCACTGGAATCGCGATAACGCCGCGGAAGCGCAGATCGCACAGACGGTGCATAACTTTTTGCAGCGCGAGCTGACTGCCAACTCCGCCGTAGAGATTGCGCTGCTCAATAACCGCGAGTTACAGGCTCGCTTCGAAGAGATAGGTCTCGCGCAAGCCGATTTAATTGAAGCGGGCCAGCTTACTAATCCAAGTTTCGCCGCGAGCTTTCGCTTTCCCAGTCGCCCGCCTTCGGGGACGAACATCGAATATTCAGTCGCGCAGAATTTTCTCGAGCTTCTTATCCTGCCGCTGCGCAAGCGCGTCGCGGCGGCAGAGTTGGCGCAGACCGAAACGACGGCAGCGAACGAAGTGATGAAGCTGGCGGCGGAAGTAAAAGTGGCTTTCTACACCGTGCAGGCGCGGCAGCAATTGCGCGATCGCCTGAGAGTGATCGCCGAGACTAATGAGGCTGCCGGCGAATTTAGCAAAGGCCTGCACGACGCCGGTAACATCAGCGATCTCGACCTGGCGAACCAACAAGGAAGTATGCAGCAGTCGCACCTGGAGATGGCGCAGGCAGACTTACAACTGCGCCACGATCGCGAAAGCCTTAACCGGCTGCTGGGTCTATCGGGGGCAGAAATAGGATGGACCGTCGGCAATCATTTGCCCGAACTGCCCGCTAACGAGAATTCGCTGCGGCACCTGGAGACTAAGGCGTTGAGTCAGCGCTTGGATCTGCAGGCGTTAGACATGAAACTCAATCTTATCGGACAGGCGCTTGCTTTCCGGACAAAGACACGCTTTATCCCAACGAAAGTAAGTCTGGGTGTCGATACCGAGAAAGACCCTGCCGGTCAGCGGGTGACGGGTCCAACGCTGGACTTGGAGTTACCGATTTTTAATCAAGGCCAGGGTGCGATCGCGCGCTTGGCGGCGCAATATCGTCAGGTGCGCGACCAAAGAGACGCCGCGATCGTGAACGCGCAATCCGAAGTGCGTGAGGCCCGCGAGCAAATGTTAGCCGCGCGCGACCTGGCCTTTTACATCGGGAAACAACTTCTGCCCACACAGCAGAAAGCGCTCCATCTCACTCTGCAGCAATACAATTACATGTTGAAGAGCGCCTACGATCTCCTGCTGACCAAGCAAAACGAAGTCGCCGCGGAACGCAGCTACATTGAAGCCTGGCGTGATTATTGGATCGCCCGCGCGGAGCTCGAGCGCGCGGTAGGAGGATCATTTTCTTTCCGAGGTAAAGATACTGAAACAGCAACACACCAACACTAATATGATCACCAGACGAAAATTATTTTCGGGCGCCGCCGCCCTGATAGGTGCCTCAACTCTCGCGCAGCGGATCGCCCGCGGCGCAACTGCTTTGGCCGATCCAGCGAATCATCCTGTGCCTAACGACAATAGGACCAATTACCGGCCGGTGGTTACTCCTAACGGGGCGAGCCTGCCGTGGGTCATGAAGGACGGGGTGAAGGAGTTTCACTTGATCGCCGAACCGGTTCGGCGTGAATTCGCGCCTGGGCTCTGGGTGAACTGCTGGGGCTATAATGGACAGACCCCCGGTCCTACAATCGAAGCGGTGGAAGGGGACCGCGTCCGTGTCCTGGTGACAAACAAACTAGGTGAACCTACGACCGTGCACTGGCATGGGATTCTGTTACCGAACGGCATGGATGGAGTAGCAGGTTTGACCCAAAAGCGTATCTCGCCGGGTGAAACTTACGCTTATGAGTTCACGTTGCGGCAGCATGGCGCGCAGATGTATCACCCGCACTCCGATGAGATGATTCAGATGGCCATGGGCATGGAAGGGTTCTTTCTTATTCATCCAAAGGAGGGTTATCCGCAGCCGGTCGATCGGCATTTTCTTATCTTTCTCCAGGAATGGGCTCTCCCGCCGGGAACTTTTACGCCTAACCCAAATGTGATGGTTGACTTCGATCTCTTTACCTTTAACAGCCGCGTCTGGCCGGGAACCGATCCTTTAGTCGTTAGGCTGAATGACCGGGTCCGGATGAGCTTCGCGAATCTCAGCATGGATAGTCATCCGATTCATTTCCACGGCCATCGCTGGTGGCTGGTCGGCACCGATGGAGGAGCTATTCCCAAGAGCGCGTGGATTCCGGAAGTGACAACCAACGTTCCGCCGGGCACAACGCGCACGGTTGAGTTTGTCGCGGATAACCCGGGCGACTGGCCGTTGCACTGCCATAAGAATCATCACACTATGAATGCGATGAGCCATACCATCCCGAATGTCATCGGGGTCGAACAAGGCGAGGCCGCGAAGAAGATCGGCAAGTTGGTCCCGGGCTACATGGCGATGGGTGAGGAGGGTATGCACGACATGGCGCAGATGGCGGAAACCATGGGCGGGCCGAGAAACACTCTGCCGATGATGACCGGCACCGGCCCTTTCGGGTCGATCGAGATGGGTGGGATGTTTACCATCCTCAAGGTCCGCGCTGGGATCGATAACTATGACGATCCCGGTTGGTATCAACAGCCTCCAGGCAGCGGCGTCCGGGCCGTAGTTCTGCCCATGTGAGTGAGTGATCCACTTATCTTGACAGTGAATGCCTTCGCTCCTATGACTAGCTTCGCGCCGCGAACAATCTAACTGGTAAATCATTTGCAACAGAGCATCCGTAACCAAATTCCTGGAACGGTTAAGAGCATCGTCTCGGATAAGACGGTCAGTGAAGTCATCAGCTCGACGGAGATAGGAGAGATCGCTTCAGTAATTACCACGCAATCTGTGCAAGAGCTTAGCCTTAAGGTCGGCGACAAGGTTGTCGCGCAAATCAAAGCCACTAGTGTTTCATTGCGGCGCTCTTAGTCCTGACGCCTTCTACGACTACAATTATTCATCCGATGAAGATAATCGTTTTTGCCCTGAGCTTGCTTGTTACCCTCAATACCTATGCGGCTCAGTTAACCGTTCATGCCGCGGCCAGTCTCACCGACGCGATGAAAGAGATCGCTCCCGCCTACGAAAAAGAAAGTAGCGATAAGGTTCGGTTGAATTTCGACGCTTCCAGCCTCCTGGCGCGTCAGATTACGGAAGGTGCTCCGGCGGACATTTTTCTCTCGGCCGACGAGGCAAAGATGAATGACTTGGAGAAGAAAGGTTTGCTTGCGCCTGAGACGCGAAAGACGCTTCTCACTAATACCCTTGTCATTGTGGTCCCGTCGGACAGTCAGTTAGAGGTGCACGCGGCGGCCGATCTGGCTAAGAGTGATTTCAAGAAAATTGCCATCTCCGAACCTTCCTCCGTTCCGGTAGGGATCTATGCGAAGGAGTATCTAACTAAAATTGGACTCTGGGACCGGATCGCCGAGAAAATGATCCCCACGCAGAATGTGCGCGCCTCTCTCGCGGCGGTGGAAAGCGGAAATGTCGAAGCCGGCTTTGTCTATAAGACGGACGCGCTGATCTCAAAGAAGGTCAAGGTTGCGCTGGAAATTCCGGCAGGGGAAGGTCCGCAGATTAGTTATCCAGTCGCGGTGGTCGCAGCTTCGACAGACTTAGCAGCGGCGAAGAAGTTCCTGGCTTACCTCGAGAGCGAGCCCGCGCTGGCTGTCTTCCGCAAATACGGGTTTGGGGTGCAATAGCCGGACTGCGTTCCTTTTTCGAGCGACAAGTCTTGGGTAGCGCATGCGTCTCGCGTGCTGGCGATGGCGTTCCGCCGTCGCGAACTTCGTTAGGCGTTCACGTGATCCCATCCTACAAAGGTGGTGAATTATCCTGCACGGGCGGGATTGTTGGCGGTAAGGGCTCGACTGGCCTAACGACCGCCCACACATCGTAGTCATCCCCAAACTGCCGAATGAAGCAGAGCGGAAAGGCAAAGAGAGTCATGACCACGGGCAGAAGGACGACGGTCCCAACATAAGGCAAGGCAGCGATGCAACAGGTCAGGCAGCCGGCCAGGCAACTTAGAATCATCGCTGCGAGATAAAGGACGATGTTGAAGAGAACGAAGAGGATAAATACCCCGAGATGCGACATGACGAGCGGCCAAACTACGCGGAATGCTTCCGTCGCTCCACAACGCCGACGGTACATTACCGGCACCATAAAGCGCGTGACAAGGCTGACTAAGATCATGAGCAAGATCCAAACAAGGAGCAGGGCGCCGAAAAGGACGATGGACGAAACCGCTTTGGTCCAATACCAGGAGACCATGAGGGCGACGGCTAGTCCTCCAAAAAGCAGGAAGGCGCAGAACGCGATGACGAGTTGGAAGACGAAGAAGCTGTTGGCCTCCGCGCGGTACTCGCGCCACGGCTCGGCGACCGCGCCGCGGTTGCGCACGATGCAATCGGTAAACATGAATCGGCCGCGCGCATTCAGCCAAAGGAAGAGCGCGACGAGAGCGAAAATGAAAAGAGTTCCGATGATAGCGACAGGAATCACCCAGGGCGGGAGGTTGTGCAGCGAATGCTGCTCGTTGAAATTAAAATACCGTGTCTTCCAATTGGCGTTGTTCCCCTGGTAGTGAAAACCGCCACCGAAAAAGGTCGCGAGCCAAGCTCCGAGTCCGATGGCCAGCCACTTCGGGAAATCGAAAGGCTGAAACAGGATTTTCTTTGTGAGTTCGAAGGCTTCGCCAAAGGGCGCGAAGATCTCAAGAGGGCGAGCGCTCGGTTCCATACCAGACTCCAACGCTTTCCGCGCTCGGAAGCAAGTCAGCTCTCACAGCGCTGACGCCGTCGCGCGCCTAACGAGTCCCGAAATAGCGGTCGCCCGCGTCGCCCAGACCGGGAACAATGTAACCGTGGTCGTTCAAGATCGGGTCGATTGCCGCGGTGATGATCGGCACGTCCGGATGCGCGCGCTGCATTTCCGCGAGACCCGGCGGACAAGCGAGCACGCAAATGAACTGCACCCGCGTCGCGCCAGCCTCCTTCACCATCGAAACCGCTTCTGCCGCGCTCTGGCCCGTCGCGAGCATGGGATCGAGCACGAGCACTTGCGTGTCGGCCAGATTTTCTGGCAGCCGGCAAAAATACTTCACCGGCCGCAACGTCGTCGGATCGCGATAGAGCCCGATGTGTCCGGTGCTCGCGTCCGGGACGAGCGGCATCATCCCTTCCTGCAAACCGAGCCCGGCGCGCAGGATCGGCACCAGTGCAAGCGGCCGTGCCATCTCCGAGCCGCTGAATTCTTGCAGCGGACTTTGCCTTTTCACGTCGCGCGTTTCCCAAGTGCGGGCCGCTTCGACGAACAGGAAAACAGCGAGCCTGCGCAAGGCGGCTCGGAATTCGTTAGGCGCGGTTTCTTTCGCCCGCAGAACCGAAAGCTCCGCGGCGGCGAGCGGGTGATCGAGCACATGGAGTTTTGCGCAATTTCCCGTTGCCACGGCGCGAGCATGGCAGGGCCTTCTCCGCGGGTCATCCAAAAAAGATCGCGCCCTCCCTCGGCATCGCTCGGGATGACACAGTTGCCGACAAAATGGCTGCCGCGCAGAAAGATCGCTGGCTTGACCCGCTTCCCCGCGACCGCGAAACTCCTCCTCCCATGCGCCTGCAAACGCTCTTCGAGGGCCGATGGATTTTTGCGATCCTCTTCGCGCTGCTGCTTCTCAGCCTCTGGTTGCTGCCGTGGATGGCGATTCTTTTTGTTCTCCTGATTGGTTACACCTTCGCTTTTTTCCGCGATCCCGAACGCGTCGCGCCTAACGACCCGGCGATCGTGGTCGCGGCCGCTGATGGGGTGGTGGCTGATATTTCGGAGCGAGAGGAAAACGAAGTTGTTAGGCAAAAAATGCGGCGCGTCGGAATTTTCCTTTCCGTCTTCGATGTGCACACCAATCGCGCGCCGATCGAGGGACGAATCATCTACCGCGAGCATCACGAAGGACTTTGCCTCGACGCACGCGATCCGGCTTGCGCCGAAAAGAACGAGGCGATGACCTGGGCTTTCGAAAATCCACGCGCCACGCTCGTCGTTAGGCAACTGACCGGCGCGATCGCGCGCCGCATCGTGGGCTGGTCGCAGGTCGGCGATCAACTCGCGAAGGGCGAGCGTTTCGGCATGATCCGTTTCGGGTCACGTACGGAAATCTATTTGCCCCTGGCTGCGACCGTGATCGTTAAAGTGGGCGACCGCGTTTCCGGCGGCGCGAGCGTGATTGCGCGACTTCCCTAACTATGCCTAACGAACATAGCCCGAAGATTTACCTGCTGCCGAATCTAATGACGGCGGGGAATTTATTTTGCGGGTTCGCGGCCGTCCTGCGTATTTACGACGGCGCGCGCGAGAGCGATTTCCTCGCGGCGGCGACCGATTTTCACGACGCGATTTGGTTCATCCTCGCGGCCTGCATTTTCGATTTGCTCGATGGCCGTCTCGCGCGCCTCGGCGGACATGAGAGTGCGTTCGGGCGCGAGTTCGATTCGTTAGCCGACATTGTCTCGTTCGGGATGGCGCCGGCGCTTCTCGTTTACCAAATCGTTCTCGGGGAGTTTCGAAATCTCGGCTGGATGATTGCGTTCGTGTATCTCGCTTGCGGGGCGCTGCGGCTGGCGCGCTTTAACTGCGTCGCCGCGGCCGGCTCGGTCGCGCATCCAGACAAAAACTTTACCGGTTTTCCCATTCCTGCGGCGGCCGGAGTGATCGCCTCGCTCACGCTCTTCATGCTTTGGCTGGACGAGGGCCAGCGCACGATCGGCCGTTGGAAATACGCGCTCCCGGCGCTGATGCTTTTTCTTTCGTTCATGATGTTCAGCAAGTTCCGCTACCCGAGTTTCAAGGCGGTGAACTGGCGCACCACGCAATCGATTCCGCGCTTCTTTTTCCTCATCGCCCTGCTCGCCCTGACGGTGAAGTTTTACCAATGGATGGCCGCGCTGCTTTTCATCCTTTACCTGCTTTACGGATTTCTCCGGCCGTTCCTTTCGCCGAAAAGGCGGCGCGTGATCGAGGAAGAAATCGGCGAGGAACCTCCGGAAACGGAGACGGACACCTCGAGCCTGTAAACGCTTCGCTGTGCGAAGCGCCGGTTTTGGCGGAGGTCGCTGATGCAATCCCCCTGTCCGCCGTGCTTCCTACAGGGAAGCAGCTACAGCGGCCTCACCGCGATCTCTTCCGCGACGGCGCTCAGAGGAAAACGGAGCGCCCCATCTGTCATCCCGAGCGGAGCGCAGCGGAGTCGAGGGACCTCGCATGCGGCCTGACGACAGGGCTAGTCGATCGTGGCTTGTGGCGTCCCTCGCTTCACTCGGGATGACAGATGCGGGGCGGTTTTGAAAAGATCGGAGCGAAGCGCCTAACGAATTCGTTCCGCGTTAGCGCGACCGCTTCCGCGCCGGTGACGGCGTCGGACTGGCCGACTCGTTAGGGTATTTTTTCGTCGTCGGGTAAATTAAACGCCAGGGCTGCGCCTTGAGCGTGGCGGTGAAATCCTTCGTGTTGTTCAAGGTCGCTTCGAGCTCGGGCCCGACCGAGTCGAGCGTCAACTTCACGCGACCCAAAGTGGACTTCAGGTCTTCGGACGACTTGCGAAAGTTCGCTAGCGTCACCTGCAGGTTGTCGTTGCGGCTGAGCTGCTCGCTGATGTTGCGAATATTATCGAGCGATTTTTGCAGGGAGCTATCGGAGCCGGTGATTTCATTCAGATGTTCCCCAAAAGTTTTGAACTGCCCGAGAGCGAGCGTGAGCTGCGAATTTTCATCCGTGATTTTGCTGAGATTCGCGGCCGTGCTTTGCAGCTGTTTCAAAGTCGAACTGGCCTCTGTCGCCACCGGCCCGACGATGCCGAGCAGCTTCGCGATCGCTTCGGAAAAGTCCGGCACGCGATTGCCGACGAAGACCTGTCCCGGCTCCGCGCGTTTTGCGTGATCGTCGCCGCCGGAAATGTCGATCGCCGTTTCGCCTAACAATCCCAAAGTCATCAGGCGCACCGTGGAGTTCTTGTAAACCAAAGCGGTGCGATCGACTTCGACATCGATCCGCACTTCGAAGCGGGGCAGGAGAGCCGTGCCCGGCTCGCCGTTCTGATTCACGCTCCCGAGGTTGCCCGCGGCTTCCACCGCGTGCGCCGCTTCCTCGCGCGAGACCGGCGAGTTGAGCGATTTCACCTGGCCGACTTTGCGCCCCGCCAGGAGCACCGGCGCACCCAGATTGATGCCTGAAGCATTGTCGAAATAAAGCCGGTAAACCACCAGCGGACGAAACAGTCCCGGGGCGCCAAGCAGGATTAAAATAAAGGTAAGGATCGCGACCGAGGCGAGCACGAGCACGCCGGTCATGATTTCATTTCGTCGCAACTGCATCTTTGCTCCCTTCCAAAATTGGTCCTTCGGTGCTCCCGCTGAGAAATTGCCTAACGACAGGATCGTTCGATTTTTTAAACTCCTCCGGCGTGGCGTCGGCGATCACGATACCCTGGTAAAGCATAGCCATTCTTGTGCCGATGCGGAACGCGCTCTCCATCTCGTGCGTCACGATAATCGACGTCACCTTCGACCGATCCGTTAGGCTGATGATGAGCTCGTCAATGACCGAGCTGATCACCGGATCGAGTCCCGCGGAAGGCTCGTCAAAAAGAATCAGCTCCGGATCCATCACGAGCGCGCGGGCGAGGCTGACGCGTTTGCGCATGCCGCCGCTCAACTCTGATGGCATCTGATTTTTCGATTCCATCATGCCGACCATCTCCAGTTTTTCATCCACGATCTTGTCGATTTCCGCGGTCGATTTGCGGGTCAATTCCTCCAGCGGCAGCGCGACATTATCGCGAACGTTCCGCGAGCTGAGCAGCGCCGAGTATTGATAGACCATCCCGATGTGCGTCCGCACTTGCTGGAGCTTGCGTCGTTGGAGGCGCGAGATCTCGAACTGCTTGAAAAAAATCTCGCCGGCCGTCGGTTGGATGATGCCGAGGATGAGCCGCAAGATGGTGCTTTTGCCGCTCCCGCTCTGACCCATGATGACGAGGCGATCAAGCGGATCGACTTTGAGTGAGACCTTCTCCAGCACGGTTTTTTGCGGAAAGGCAAGCTGCACATCGCGCAGCTCGACCACATGAGTAGGCGCGTCGCTCACGGGAAAAAGACGATGTAAACGATGTTAAAAACCGTGTCGAAACCGATCACGACCGTGATCGCGGTGACGACACTGGAAGTCGTGGAAGTGCCAACGCCCGCCGCGCCGCCTTTCACCGTAAGCCCACGATAACAGGCGATCGCGCCGATGAGCAGCCCGAACATGAAGCTCTTCAAAATTCCGGTGACGATGTCGCGAATAAGCAGCGCGTGCAGGACAAGGTCCTGAAAATAAACAAACGCGATGTGAAAATAAGCGCGCGAAATCAGCGCCGTCGCGATGATTGCGGCGACGCTCGAAATCAGACTCAGGCAGGGCATGAGCGAGAAGAGCGCGAGCAACCGCGGCGCGACCAAAAAACGCAGCGGCCCGATGCCCATCGCCTCGATCGCCTCCACTTCTTCGGAGACCTGCATCGTCCCCAGCTCCGCGGTGAAGGAAGCGCCGATTCGCGCCGCCAGCATGATGCCCGTGAGCAACGGCCCCAGCTCACGTGTAAACGCAATCGCCACCAAACCTGGCACCAGCCTTTCCGTGCCAAAGCGCTGCAGTTGATAACCAGTCAGCAGCGCCATCGTTAGGCCGAGAAAAAACGACACCATCGCCACCAGCGGCACTGAGCCTACGCCGGCCCGCTCGGTGTAGCGGAAAAATTGCGCGGCCCGAAAAGGCGCCCGCCCGCGCCGCACGCGCTCGAGCGTCTCGCTCACCGTATTGATGACGAACCAAAACAGGCTCCCAACTTCCCGCAGCACTTCCCGGCTTTTCGCGCCCACGTCCGCGACGACATTGCCCGGCGCGGCGACGAGGCTGTCGTTAGGCGTATGATGAATCTGGTCGCGTCGGGGCATGGCGGCGTAAGGCAACGGAAGTTGCCTCAGCTAAAGCAAGCGGCAAGCGCGGCGCGAGCTCGGCGCTGGAGTTTCAGCAGCTGTCGCCTCCCGAACGACGTGGCGGAGTCAAGCGGGTCATCATCAGTCACCGCCCCGCACGCGCGTTTTCGCTCCGCGCCCTCTCTCGTTCCCATCTCTCGTTCCCAAACTCTGTTTGGGAACGCACCTGTCGAGGCAACTCCGGTTGCCTTTGTTAACGAGAAGGGTTCCTCGAGTAACAAAGCTCTGCCAATCGATCAGCTGCTGTTAGCGTCTGTTCAAGGAAGAACCCGACAAGAGTGCTACCGCACTAATCGTCAGGCGACTTATGGAAAGAAGCAGGGAGGTGTCGGACGAGAGTGCCGATGATAGACGGTATCTTTTCATTAACCGCTGGATCCTGAGCTTTACTCGTTAGGCAAAGTAAATGGGGACAGCTTTCCGCACACGGAGGCAACCGGAGTTGCCGGGACAGGTGCGTTCCCAAACTGGAGTTTGGGAACGAGGGGCACGAGCACTCAGGTTCTCACTCAAACCGAGTTTGGGGAACAAGAAGCAGGCCATGGTTAAGGGAGTTTCGAAGAGCGCGGCGGGCTCTCTTCGCACAACTGCGGTCTGCCTCTTGCGCACTCAGAATGTGTATGACAGGCGGCTGTTGGATCATTACGCTGCACTCATGCGTCGATTATTTATCCTAGTCCTGTTCGTCATGGCGAGCGCCACCACCCTGCTGGCCCAGACACCCGCGAAGCCGGCTCTTCCTCCGGCGACCTTGCGTTCGATTCTGCTCGCACAGTTGCACAGCACACACGACACGGCGGAATGGTTCACCCCGGCGAACACCGCTGTCGCCGGCCTCACCGCGGAGCAGGCGAAGTGGGTCCCGCAGAATGCGAAGGGCAAGCTAGATCCGAATGCCAACCACTCGGTCGGGATGCTGGCCTATCACTTAGTCTTCTGGAATGAGAATGCGCTGGCCGGTATGCGTGGTGAGAAGAGGACCAATCCCGAGAACAATGATGAGACCTTTAACAACTACGACGCGGCTCATTGGGATGATATCGTCCAGCGATTGGATCGCGCGATGAAAGCGCTGGAAAGTGAGGTTGAGAAAATGCCTGAGGATACGCTAGCCAGGACGGCGCCCACGATCTCTCGCATCAGCACCCACAACGCCTATCACACCGGGCAGATTCTTTATGTGCGCAAGCTCCAGGGATCCTGGAATCCGGCGAATGGAGTGAAGTAGGCTGCGGCGCGTCAGCGCTGGAATGGATAGCTGCTTGCTGGGCGATAGCTGCTTGCTGGGCGGAAGCGTGTCTGTAAGCCTGGGGGCTTTCCGTCAAAGATTTCATCGCCTAACGAGTAAAGCACTTGATCACGACGGGCATTGGGCGATGCCCTTTAGCACCTCCGGGATGTACCGGGGGGACGGTCGACGCCGCGGGCAATGTGAGTGTGTCTATTTATCGTTAGGAAAGCAGCGGACGCAGCCTAACGATTATATTGCGGCGCAACTTTTGAGACCGCACGGCGATTGACCGGCTGAGGTGCGATGAGGTTGCGGGAAGGGCGGGCGTTGCTCGTGGGAGTGTTCCCTCGGGGCATGGGACGGTGTGGCATCGCGACGGGACGCGATGTCATAGGCATCCGCGTGGGAACACCGGAAGATCCGAAAGCGCGTTGGCCGCGGCCGCCCGCTGTGAAAGGAAGCCGGCGACGGTTCACGATGCGAGTATTCTGGTTGATAATAGTTAGATAAGGAACGCCCTGACTGCAGAAATACGGCTCGCTAGCAAAATAGGGATCGTAACTTGAATCATAGCCGTAAGGCTGCTCAGAATAGAACTGGCCCCCTGTATTAGGATAAGTGGAGTACGAATCTGGCGCTGAGTAGTTATCCCCGGCGCTGTAAGGCTCGGCATTTGTCGCCACAGCCGACTCCGCCGGGATCGCGCCAGACTGATCGGGGAGAGAAGCCGTCATGTTCGCGAATGAACTCTCTTGCGCGGCGAGCGCTTTCTCGCGCGCTTCGAGCGCGGCCTGACGCCGCGCAAGTTTTTCCTTCTCCTCGGCCTGATGTTGAGCCTCGATCCGCTCGTCCACCCGGCGGTCGATTTCCGCATTGAACTCGGCGACAGAGTCGTGCTTCGCGCAGGCGCCTAACGATAAGAGGGCTAGCATGGAGACTAAGGACAGGCTCAGTCTGATCTTCGCTTTTTTATCGAAAGCCATTCCGGAATATCGACCCGTCCGAGGCCGGCGCAAATTTTCGGAATCGTTAGGCCGATAACTTCTCTCTCCCGTGTGGGGCGGTGAGGTCGAGGAGGGGACCGAGGGGGACTATGCGCGTCGGGTTGATCGCATCATGAGTCATATAGTAATGCAGTTTGATGTGATCGAAATTCACCGTCTCCGCGATCCCGGGTAACTGGTAGAGATCCATCAGATAACCTTGGAGAGCCGGGTAATCGAGAATGCGCCGGAGGTTACACTTGAAGTGGCCGTAATAAACGGAATCGAACCGCACGAGTGTGCAAAAGAGCCGCCAGTCGCTCTCGACGGCACGCACGCCGAAGAGGTAACGGCTTTTCGTTAGGCGAGTTTCCATCTCGTCGAGGGCGGCGAAGACCGTGCGGCAGGCTCGCTGGTAAACGCGCTGGCGCGTGGCGAAACCGGCCCGATAGACACCGTTGTTGATCCTTTCGTAGATCTGCCGCGAAAGCTCCTCCTGCGCAGCGGCGAGGTCGTTAGGGAAAAGATCGCTCCTTAGTGTGCCGAACCCCGCGAAGGCATCATTAAACGTGCTCCTTCTAGTGACCTGTTATCATTCAAAGCGTGAGTAGTGTTCCGGGGAGCGCGCGCGCCTCGCGTGCTGGTTTCGGCGCCTCGCCGAAACGAACTTTCGCGCCAACGACTTGTCGCCGCCTCTCGCGGAAGCAAGTTCGCGATGGCGAGGGCGCCATCGCCCGCACGCGAGGCGCGTGCGCTCCCCGGAAGCTGCGGCCACTCGATCCTTCCGCACTCACGTTTCATCGGATACATGGCACTAGTGCGTGAGGCTTTTCTCCGCGAAGGGCGACCCGGAAAATCTGCGAGGCGAAAGGAAATCGATTTCATGCCGCGAGCCGCCGTCGAGCGCGAGATCGGCCGCAATCTCACCGATGACCGGGGCGAACTTAAACCCATGTCCGGAAAACCCACCGCAAAGAATCACGCGCTTGTGTTCCGGATGGCGATCGATCACGAAATGCCCGTCGGGCGTGAGCGTATAAGGACAGGGCTTCGCCGCGCGGAACGTCGCGGTCGCGCCCGGCATCCATTTTTCCATGGCGGCGATGATGGGAGCGATGTCGCGTTGCTGATTGATCTCGCGGTCTAACTGACCGACTTCACCGATCGTGCCGTGGGCGTGGAAGGCGGCTTTGATGCCATCACCAAAGTCGGGGAATCCGTAAAGCGGCGCGGGAAAATTCGCCCGTTCGATCAGGAAGGGCGGGAAGCGGCCGGCAGCGTAGGCCGGAGTCGATGGCGTGAACCAAGCTTGAACGTTTCGCTGCACGCGCAGAGGAACACCGAGCGCGTCACTGAACCACGGACCTTGCGCGAGGATGAGCGACTTGGTGGTGAGGCGTGCTTTACTCGTTAGGCAAATTTCAAAGGCATCTGCTTTCGCTTCCCATCCCGACACGCCACTCTCGCATCGAATTTCCGCGCCGGACCGCGCCGCCGCGCGCAGATACGCGGCGATCGCACGCTCGGGCGCGAGGACGCCGCCATCCGGTTCGAAGACTCCGATCTCGTTAGGCAAGAGCTGCAATGTCGGATACCGGCGCTGGATTTCGCGGGGAGTCAGCACTTGGAGCGAGAGCCCATGTGCGCTGGCCGCGTGCCTCGCGCCGGAAACGATCGGTGCACTTTCCTCGCCGACCATGAGCAGCCCGGTCATGGTCAGCAATTCTTCTCCGGATTCTTTTTCCAGCTCGCGCCACAAATCGTAAGCGCGCAGGAGCAACGGGACGTAGGCCGGATCCTCGAAATAGGCTTTGCGGATCATCCGGCTTTTCCCATGCGACGAACCCAGATCGTGCGCGGCCCCAAATTGTTCCAGGCCGATGGTCTTCGCGCCGCGCGCAGCGCAATGGGCGAAGATGGCGCTGCCAATGCCGCCCAATCCCACCACTGCTACGTCGTAGGTCATGACGCAGTTTGAGTCACTTTGCGCGAAGGTGAAACGGCTTTCCCTTCGCGACAGCTCCGATTTATCGTAGCCGCATGCTTCGTTCTTCTTTCTTCGTCGCGTTCTCTGGCCTAACGAGTCTCATCTTTACGATCGCCGCCGGCGCGGAGGAAAAGTCGGCGATCCAACAGCGCGCCGACCAATTCCTCGCCCTAACGAACGCAAGTTATCAGGCGCTTTACCGGGTCAACAGCGAGACACAATGGAGCGCGGTGACCGACGTGAGTCCGGAGCACGACGCCGCGAGCGAAGCCGCGGGGAAGGCCTACGCCGCTTTCAATGGGAACCCCGCGATCATTGGCGCAGTGCAGGACTTGCTGAAACACAGTGACGAGTTGGATCCACTCACCGTGCGCCAGCTTCGGCAGGCGCTGCTTAACGCGGGCGAAGGCCCGATGAGCAATCCCACCCTAACGAATCACCGGATTGCCGCCGAGACGAAGCAGGCGTCGCTCTTGAATAGCTTCCAGTTCAAATTCAAAGGCCAGCCGATCACCGCGAATCAAATCGACGATCTGCTCACAAAAAGCACTGACCTCGCGGAGCGCAAAGCCATTTGGGAAGCCTCCAAGGAATCGGGTCCGGCGCTGAAGGATAATCTCACGGTCCTGCGCGACCTGCGGAATGGCGTTGCGGGCGAGATCAACTATCCAAACTACTTCGCGCTCGAAGTCGCCGCCTACGGCATGACGACGGATGAGATGGTGAAGATGAACGACGACTTCATGCGCGATTTGCGGCCGCTTTACTTGCAGCTCCACACCTGGGCCAAATACAAGCTGGCCGCGAAATACCACGAGCCGGTGCCTAACGAGATCCCCGCGCATTGGCTGAACAATCGTTGGGCGCAAAACTGGACGGGGATGGTAGAAGCGGCCGACCTCGATCCTTATTTTAAGGGCAAGACGGCGGAATGGATTGCGCGCACGGCCGAGGAATTTTACACCGGCATGGGTCTCGAGGCGTTACCCGCTAATTTCTGGACAAAGTCCGATCTGTATCCGGTTCCGCCTAACGATAAGCGGAAGAAGAACACCCATGCTTCCTGCTGGCACATCGATCTCGACCACGACATCCGCTCGCTCCAGAGCGTCGAGCCCAATGCGGAATGGTTTTTCACCGCGCATCACGAGCTGGGGCATGGCCATTATTTTCTCGCCTACACGAGGCCGGAAGTCCCGCCGCTTTTGCGCACAGGCGCGGCACCGGGGTTTCACGAAGGCATCGGCGAGCTAATCTCGCTCGCTTCCAGTCAGGTGCCGTATCTCCAGGCGAAAGGAATTTTGCCTAACGACTTTAAGGCGGATAAGACCGCCTTCCTCCTCGACGACGCGCTCGCGCGCTCGGTTCCATTTATCTTTTTCGCTTCGGGCACGATGACGCATTGGGAAGCGGACATCTATGCGCATCAGCTCGAGCCACAGGATTGGAACAAACGCTGGTGGCATTACGTGAGCAAATTCCAGGGCGTCGAGCCGCCCGAAAAACGCGGCGAAGAATGGGCCGACTACGCGACCAAGACGCACATCAACGACACGCCGGCTTACTACTACAACTACGCCTTCGCGACGGTCTTCAAATTCCAACTGCACGACTACATCGCGCGGAAGATTCTCCATCAGCCACCGCAGTCGTGTAATTACGCGGGCAACAAAGAGGTCGGTACGTGGCTGCAAAAAATTCTCGAAAAAGGCGGGACGGAGGATTGGCGAAAAGTATTGAAGGAAGCCACCGGGGAGGACCTCTCCACGCGCGCAATGGTCGATTATTTCCAGCCGCTCATGAGCTGGCTCGAAGAGCAAAACAAAGGGCGCAAGATCGGCTGGGAGGAGGAGAAGGACGGCGGGGAAGAGCCCGATAAAGAGGAAGCGCGCGACAAGGACACGCACGCGGGATAGGCCTACCGCCGCGTATGGTGCGCGCTAGATCGGGGACACCGGCGCAGATTGTCATCCCGATCCGGCAAAGCGCGGAGAGGGACTCCTCCATACCAGCAACGCGTGCCCTAACGATAAGTGCGGATTGATCGAGGGGTCCCTCTCCGTCCTTCGGCGGATCGGGATGACGCAGCCCCCTTGCCCACTTCGCGCAACTTGATTAGCTAACGCATGGCGACCGATTCTCTCTGGCAGCGCTTCCAGGATTACTACCTGAGCTACGACGATCTGGGCTTTTCTCTCGACATCAGCCGGATGCGTTTTCCCGACGGTTACTTCGAAAAGATGCAGCCGAAAGTTGCGCAAGCCTTCACCGCGATGCGCGAGCTCGAAGCCGGCGGCATCGCCAACCCGGATGAAAAGCGGATGGTCGGCCATTACTGGCTGCGCGCCCCCCAGCTAGCGCCTAACGACGATCTCCGCGCCGATATTTTCGAGACGAACCAAAGGATCAAGCAATTCGCCGCCGACGTGCACAGCGGCAAAATCGCCTGTGAGCAAGGCGAGAAATTCGCGCACGTGCTGCTCATCGGCATCGGCGGTTCCGCGCTCGGCCCGCAATTTATCGCGGATGCCCTCGGCTCGCCTAACGATCCTCTCGACATCTTTTTTTTCGACAACACCGATCCCGACGGTTTCGATCGCACGCTCGCGAAAATCGGCGACGGCCTAACGACTACGCTGATCGTGGTCATCTCAAAATCCGGTGGGACCAAGGAGACCCGCAATGGCATGCTCGAAGCGGAATCGGCGTTTAAAAAAGGCGGCCTCGGATTTCCCAAACACGCGGTCGCGGTCACGGGCGTCGGCAGCGAGTTGGATAAGGTTGCGGAAAAGGCGGGCTGGCTCGCCCGTTTTCCGATGCACGACTGGGTCGGCGGCCGCACTTCGGTGA
>JACDGS010000050.1 GCA_013821455.1 Chthoniobacterales bacterium | reverse complement strand
AAAACGCTGCGCCGGCTTGGGATTAGTCCCGCCCTCCTGCAGGACCACGACGTAAAACTCCTGGTGCACATCGATTCCAAGCTTGATCGCCGCGCGGCGGCCATTAAACTGGCCGCGGGTTTCCTCGAGTGAGGACAACTCTTCTGACTTAGTGTCATTATTATGCATACTTGTCGGGTGTAGGTCCCAGACCCGCACCCGGCAACCCCATACATGTCATCTAGACGATGCAGCCAACCGCTGGCCGACGTACGCTTAAGTTTCTAATGACTCCAACCTCAACTCCCGCCGCCACCCGCGCTCTCGCAAGCGGTGGCTGATCTTGTTCTCGTTAGGCCTAGCTCGAATCGCTCGTGTAATCCTATGACTGTAGCAAAACGTGGAATTGCATCGGCTATTATTCTTGCCGCTGTAACGACGTGGGCGTTCCCGAAGCCCTCTCCCCCCGCCGCTCAAGAGCGACATGCTGTCGAACAACTTGTTTCTCGCTTTTTGCGCGCCTTTGAGGACCTCGATATGACAAACTTCATCGGTTGCTTCGCCGAAGATGCAACGGTCTTTTTCCCGGTTCCCGAGCCAGCCCAGCGCTTTGATGGCAAAGCCGCCATCCAAGCTCACTTTGAGCAGGTCTTCGCCACGATCCGCAAGGCTTCTACAAGCTCGCGTGCGCCGTACCACCGCCTCAGACCCGAGGCTCTCCTGGTTCAGCTGCTCGGTCCCGACGCCGCCATTGTATCATTCCATCTACGCAACACGGAACGCATTGCTCGGCGGACTCTCGCCCTCAAGAAGGTTGACGGAACTTGGGTCATTGCCCATCTCCACGCGTCCAATGTTCCGCTTCATACGGCCGCATTGCCACGTCTTAAGCCTAAACCTGCGATGCAGGCAACCGCTGGCCGGCGTACGCTCAAGTTTCCCATGACTCAAATCTCTTCTCCCGCCGCCACGCGCGCCTTCGCCAGCGGTGGCTGATCTTGTTCTCGTTAGGTGGACTCGTCGCATTCAACATCACAACAAAATAATGGAAAACAATGATTCTCACGTAACGATCCACATGGTGGCGAGCCTCGACGGCTTCATCGCGCGAAAGGACGGGCGCGTCGATTGGATGGAGACCTTAGACGAATTCGCAGGCGGGGTCACCATGGACCCAGCATTCATCGAAGCCTTCCTCGAAACGATCGACTGCTACGTCATGGGATCGCGAACATATGAGACCGCGCTGAGTTTCGACGCCAAAGGGATGGGGTGGGCCTACGGCGACAAGCCCACCTTTGTCCTTACTCATCGAGAGCTGCCGCGGACCCGGACTACCGTCGAGTTCTACTCGGGCGATCTCGCGCAGCTCGTGCATGAGCGCCTGCGGCCGAGGTTCCGTAGCATCTGGTTTGTGGGCGGCGGGGTTGTCTCCGCGGAATGCCTTCGCCTCGGCCTGGCCGACGAAGTACGTTATTCGATCCTGCCGATCTTGATCGGTGATGGAATCCAATTCTTCGAGAAGCTCGACCGAGACGTCGCCCTGCATCTGGCGGAGGTCAAAGCCTACAAGAGTGGCACGGTGGCGCTTCTCTACGAGGTGATCGTGGCGAGCCACGGGACGCCACTTAATGAGGCGATACAGTGAGCCGTTGGCCGGTCTGCGTTCTAGCTCCCGCTGACTCCACATTCAATATGCCGCAAAACGAAAAGCCGATCCAGATCCAGGCGTAAGGCCCGCTCTGGTAGCTGAGCCAAGCGTCAGGCCTCTTTCCCTGCCCGGGTCAGGACTTCAGGGCGTGTTGCCCAAATCGGATTGGTCTGCTGTCAGGTCCCGAACAACCTTTTCCCTATACTTTGCAAAGTGTGACACACGAGGGGAGAGGGTGCGGAAGCCTCTTCGACTTGATTGCGCTTGGGTGCGATTTTGAAACGAAGCCTCTTTGGGCAACACTCCCTCTAGTTTTCTATTCGCGATGTCTGAGCTCTTCGTCCTTCAGCCGAGCCTGAAAGGTGAACTTATCGATTTACGGCCGCTTCAGCCTAACGACTGGGGCGACCTGTTTGCTCTTGCCTCCGATCCACTCATCTGGGAGCAGCATCCCGAGAATGATCGCTACAAGGAAGAGGTGTTTAAGGTTTATTTCGCAGAAGCTCTGCAATCCGGCGGGGCCTTTGTCATCCTTGAGAGGAAGAGTGACCAGGTTATCGGCTCAACCCGATTTTATGGTCACTCGCCGGATAAGTCCGAGGTGGAGATTGGCTGGACATTCCTGGCCAGAAAGTATTGGGGCGGTCTCTACAACAGTGAACTAAAAGATCTGATGCTGACTCATGCTTTCCGATATGTGGATAGGGTCGTTTTCTATGTGGGTGAGAATAATATTCGTTCGCAGAAGGCCACGGAAAAGATCGGCGCGATCAAAGATGGCTTGGTCAGCAAGACATATCGAAACGGCCGCCGATCTCGCAACATTAGATATGTCGTTCACAAGCCGGCAATCGTCTAACCTATCGATGGGGCTGATCGCAGCGAAAAAGTAGGAACGTGGCGAGGCCGGGCTTTAAAATTCGAAGCAACGGCCAGGCTTTCGAAATTTGAAAACTTTAAGGTAGGTATTAGCTCTTGCCTAATGGAGGACCGGGCAATAAAAGACCTTCGAATCGTTCACTCATCACACGAATATGAAAAGAAAAGAACCGACCTATCTACTTACCCGTGGGACCGATGCTTCGCTCTTGAACATGACATCTGGCCTCGCCGCGTTGCTTGGGGCGCTGCTCTTGGGCGCCTGCGCCAGCACGCCCGCGCCTACCGCTAACCAGCAAACTTACGTCGCGACGGTTGAAATCGCCCACGAACCCAAAGGCGCCGCCGACTTCAGCAGCACGCTGCGCGAGGCTGTGATCCGGGAAGCCGCCCTTTACGGCCACGAAGGCCGGCCGATCACCTTGCGCATCGATCTTACCAAGGTGCATTTCAAGAACCCTTTGCAAGCCGTGGTGATCGGCGATGACAACGACGCCAGGGGACACGTAGCGGTGGTGGATTCGGCCACGGGTCAGGAGTCCTCAAGCTTCGAAGTCCGGGTAAATGCCGAGCGGCGTGGCCTGAACGGAGCCAACGTCGCGATGTTCGTCGCTGGCGCCGCCGACCCAACCGGGTTTGTGGACCTGGGCACTACGGCCGCCAAGGCGATGTCGGCGACGGTTAACCGCTCCGGAACTGCGGCGGCGATGGGTAACAACTTTGCCATCGAAACACTACGCCTGACCTATGGCGACACTAGGGCAAAGGCGGTCGCGAAAGAGCGCGAGGCCGGAGCGAAAGTTCCTTAGCCATTTCGGCAGTTTCCTGGAAGCAAACAGGAGTTCCAACGTCCCGGCGCGACACATAGTGAGCTGGCTGGCGTCTGGTGAAGATACGTGAGCGTGCCATTTACCACTCGTGTCCTGGACGGTCTTGTTCTTGTTAGTTACTGTGTGATTCATGATGAGAAGGAGACTCGTATGATTACAGGTGCGCATTCGATTATTTACAGCACCAATGCGGAGGCTGACCGAGCCTTTCTGCGTGATGTGCTTAAACTCACGAACGTGGACGTGGGAGGCGGCTGGCTGATATTTGGTTTACCACCCGCGGAGATAGCTGTGCATCCATCCGATGAGAATGACCTGCAGGAATTTTACTTCATGTGCGACGATCTCCAGTCGTTTGTCGCTGAGCTGAAGCAACACAAGGTGACGTGTGAGCCGGTAAAGGACCTGCGCTATGGCCTGGTGACAAAACTAACTCTCCCGGGCGGTGGCAAGCTCGGTCTTTATCAGCCACGCCACGCGCGTCCGGAGCCGATGAGCTAGCAGAGATGACATCTCGGCAGGAAGGACTGGTCTTGTTCTCGTTAGGTGTAATGTAGCGATGTGGCAGTTGTTATTTCGTGTCCTGGTCGTTCGCATCCTGGCCGCTCTCTGGATTGTTGCCTTGTTCCCGGTCCTCCTGGCCATCATGACTCCCTTCATTATCGGCCGGGCAGCGTTTCTGGCCTCGCGCGGGCGGCAGAGACTTCGCTTCGCGGTCGAGGACGGTTATACTGAGTTGTGGGATTTGTTTTGTCGCCTCATCGGTCGGTCACGTTAACACAGGGTCTAGAATGATGTCCTTTCTTTCTGATGCTGGAATGTCGAACCAGGCGATGCGGCCAGTCGATCTTGTTCTAGTTAGTCCCCTCGGGGGTCACGCATGAACCTGCGTGCAGGTGAAATCAAGGCCTTCGTGCCTGCGGCGGATTTCGAGCGTTCAAAGCAGTTTTATCTGGCGCTCGGATTCGAGATTCCATGGTCATCGGAAGAGCTGGCCTATGTCCGCCAGGGTGAAACGAGCTTCCTGCTGCAAGCTTTTAATCACCCTGACTTCAGCAGGAGCTTTCAGATGCACCTTTTGGTTAAGACTCGGGGGAATGACTGGCCCTATTTTCGTTAGTTACTCGTCCCTAATTATTGACGTGCGGACGCTTCTTTTCGCTCCGGGAATGCCCTAACGAACCTATGATCCCCGCGCGCACTTGGGTTTCTGTCCTGTTCCTGGTGGTGATTGGGATTGCTTTATTCGCGTTGGTCCTCGTGTCGGAGGAGAACTGGCGTGCCGCGCGGACGCTCGCGCGCTGTGAGTCGAGTCTGCGCGCGGCAGGCGAGAACCTCGACTTCGAGTGTTTTATCCCGCCCCAGGTGCCCGATGCCGAAAATTTCGCGGCCGCGCCGGTCATGAGCGAACTCGTGCGCGTAGCGCAGGATGAGAAAGTAGCATCGCCGGTTCGCACTGAGCGGCTGCGCAAAATTCTCGGTAAGGAGAAGAAGGCCGTGCCGTCGGCTAATTCCGGCGATTTCTTGCTGGGTAAACGGATCGATCTGGAGGGCTGGCGACGCGCGCTCTGCGCCGGAGCGAGTTCGCCTAACGAAAAGCTAACGGACGTTGCCACCGCGGAGAAGATTCTGGAATGCATGCAGACACTCGCGCCGGAAATGGCGGAAGTGACGAAGGCGGCCGAGCGGCCCTTCGCTCGCTTTCCCATCGACTATGCGCGCGGTCCGATGATGGATCTCCGCCATGGGACGGTGCTCCTGCATCTTTCCAGCCTCTTCAGCGTCCGCGCGCTGGCGGAGTTATATGCGGCCAGGCCGGGGGAGGGTTTTCGGGATTTACAGACGTTGCTGCGACTGCAACACGCGCTCCAGCCAGAGGCGCTGGTCATCTCGCATCTCGTTAGGCTGGTCATCCTTGCCCGCACGGAACAAGTGATCTGGGAAGGATTGCTGCAGCGTTCCTGGAATGACGCCCAATTGGAGGATATGCAACGCTCGCTTTCGGCGATCGATCTGCTGAGTGATTATCAGAATGTCATTCGGGGAGAGCGAGCGTTCTCCCGGATTACTTATCAACTCGTGCGCGACTCGCGCCGCCGCGATAAAGGGAAGATTGAGGCTTTGCACTTTTTCCCGGCGTTTCCGACAGCACTTCGCAGCCTCTCCCGACTGAGCGCGAGCAGGGCTTTCGTCGATCAAAACGAGGCCACGCAGGAGCAGTGGATGCAGGACTTCATCCTCGCGGCAATCGAGCCAAAGATTCATCGAGTCCTGCGCGCGAAGTCCGAGCGCCTGAACGAGGAGATCAAACGGTCGTCGTGGGGGCCTTATGCTGTGTTCGCAAAAATCACGCTCCCGATTTTCTCCCTGGCGACCAGCGGGACGGCCGCTGCGGCTGCGGCGCTGGATGAGGCATCGACGGCCATCGCGCTGGAAAGATTTCGCCTAACGAACGGGCATTTGCCTAACGATCTTGCGGAGTTGGTCCCAAATTATCTGCCGCGGGTTCCGACGGATGTCATGACTGGCGAAACACTGCATTTCAAGAAAGACGGGGTGGCCGACTATCGGCTTTATTCTCTCGGCTGGAATTTGCGGGACGATAATGGCGCTGTCGTTCTAGAGAACTCGCATCGACGCGAGGACGAGAAGGGCGATTGGGTGTGGCCGAGCCGCGCGGCGGCGGCGAGCGGAACGTTAGCGGCAGACTCTGCTTCTCGTTAGGCAAAATAATTCCGCTTTCACTCCGCGCGGGCCGCTGTTCCTTCTCCCGCATGGCGACGGCAGAGGAGAAACGCGCAAGCGCAAAGGCCACGAGCGTGGTCGGGCTCGCGGTGATGTGCAGCCGCGTGCTCGGACTGATCCGCGAGCAGGTCTTCGCGGGACTCTTCGGCGCCGGCAAAAATCTGGACGCCTTTCTCATGGCGTTCCGCCTGCCGAATCTTCTGCGCGATCTGTTTGCCGAAGGCGCGCTCTCGACCGCGTTCATCACGACGTTCTCGGCCCGGATCGCGACCGAGGGCGACGAGTCGGCGTGGCGGCTCGCGAATAAAGTCGCGACGCTCACGGCCGTTTTCATGAGCGCGGTGACGTTGCTCGGGATCCTATTTGCACCGCAGCTCGTGAACCTGCTGACGTGGTGGAGCTGGTCGCCGGACAAGACGGCCGAAACGATTTTGCTCACGCGCATCATGTGGCCGTTCATGCTGCTGGTTTCGCTCGCGGCGCTGGTCATGGGCATGCTCAACGCCAAGCATGTCTTCGGTCCACCCGCGCTGGCGTCGAGTTATTTTAATGTGGGGTCGATTGTGGGTGGGGTTGCGATCGGCTGGTGGCTCGATCCGCACTTCGGCGCGCGTTCGTTAGGCGGTCTCGCGGTTGGGACGCTCATTGGGGGTTTGTGGCAGTTAAGCGCGCAGTTCCCGGCTTTGCGGCGTGTCGGATACCGGTATCACGCCGATTTCCGCTGGCGCGATCCGGGCGTGCGGAATGTGCTTTCGCTCATGGGGCCGGCGGTGATCGCGGCCAGCGCGGTGCAGGTAAATGTGCTCGTAAACAGCGGCTTCGCGGCAGGTCTCGGCAACGGCCCGGTGAGCTGGCTCAACATCGCGTTTCGGCTGATGCAGTTGCCGCTCGGAATTTTTGGCGTCGCCATCGGCACAGTGACTCTGCCGCTCGTCTCAAAAAGCGCCGCGATGGGCGATACGAAAGAATTTCGCGCGATTCTCGCCAGCGGCATGCGGTTGGCGTTTTTGCTCACGGTTCCTTCGGCGATCGGCTTGGCGATGCTGGCGGCGCCGATCATCAGTGTGATTTATCAGCACGGGCGTTTCACGGCCGAGATGACTCGCGAAACGGCGGGCGCGCTGGAGTTTTACGCCATCGGTCTGGTCTCGTATTCGGCTCTGAAAGTTTTGACTCCGGCCTTCTACGCGCTGGGAAAACGGCACACGCCAATGCTGGTGAGCTTTCTCGCCATCGGGAGCAACCTGCTGCTCAACTGGATTTTTACCTTCCGCCTCGGCTGGGGACATCGCGGGCTGGCGTTTTCCACCAGCATCGTGGCGACGATTAATTTCTTGCTGCTCTACCTGATGATGTGGCGGCACACGGGCGGCCTGGAAACGCGGCGAATGCTGAGCGGTCTAACGAGAATTGGATGCGCGGGTCTGCTCCTGGCCGCGGTCTGCTGGACGGCGAATCACACCTGGCTGCAGGCCTGGGAAGATTTGCGTTTCGTGCCGAAAGCGGCGGCGCTTTTCGCGACCATCGCGGCGGGGGCCGCCGTTTTCTTTGGCGCCGCTTATCTCCTGCGCGTGACGGAGGTGCATGAGGTCGCGGGGATGCTGCGGCGGCGTTTGCGCCGGTCCTCGCCTAACGCCTAACGAATCGAGCCGGCAAGGCCGCGATCGGGCCGCACGGAAAAAGGTTTTGCATTTGACGGCCTAAAAATTGCAGCGGAAACACCAAGAGCACTAACTGCCGCCCGACCTCCACCGCGGCTCTCTCCTTTTATGCATATCTACGACGACGCTGTTTTCACGATGGCCTGCGATCAGTTCCAGGTCATTGCGGATTACCTGAACATCGACAAGAACGATCGCGACCGGCTGATGATGCCGAAGCGCTCGATGGCCGTGACTCTGCCGGTGCACATGGACGACGGCAGCACCAAGACCTTTCAGGGTTATCGCGTGCAGCATCATCTCACGCTGGGGCCGACGAAGGGCGGCACCCGTTTTTCGCCCGATCTCTCCATGGGTGAAACCGCCGCGCTCGCGATGTGGATGAGCTGGAAATGCGCGCTCAATAATTTGCCCTACGGCGGCGCAAAAGGCGGAGTCGCGTGCGATCCGAGCAAGCTCTCGCGCAACGAGCTGGAGGCGGTTTCGCGCCGTTATATGCAGGAGATGATCCCGTTCGTCGGGCCGCATACCGACATCATGGGGCCCGACATGGGGACTAACGAACAGGTCATGGCCTGGTTCATGGACACCTATTCGGTTTATCAGGGTTATTGCGTGAACGAGATCGTGACGGGCAAACCGGTCTCAGTCGGCGGGACGGAAGGTCGCCGGGAATCGACCGGTCGCGGCGTCGTTTATCTCGTCGAGCGCGCGATGGACATGTTGAAAATGGATCCGGAGAAATCGACCGCGATCATCCAGGGTTTCGGCAATGTTGGCTCAGTCGCGGCGTTGTCGTTAGGCTTGAAGACCGGCGTAAAGATTGTCGGGATCAGCGATCACACCGTCGCGCTTTACAACCCCAAGGGGATCGACGTCAAGGCGGCCGACCAACATGTGCAAAAGAAGGGGAATCTGCGCGCTTTCGACGAGGGCGACCGGATCGATGCGAACGAGATGCTGGAAATGGAATGCGACGTTCTGGTGCCGGCTGCGGTCGACCGCGTGATTCATGAGAAGAACGCCAGCAAACTCAAGTGTCGCATTCTGGCGGAGGGCGCGAATGGCCCAACGACGCCCGAGGCCGATCTCATTTTAAACAAACGCTGGGACGAGGTTTTCGTGATTCCGGACATTCTCTGCAACGCGGGCGGCGTGATCGTTTCCTACTTCGAATGGGTGCAGGGTTTGCAGTCGTATCTTTGGACCGAGACCGAGGTAACGGATAAACTTTTCCGCATCCTCGAACATTCCTTCAGCCAGGTGATTCGGCGCGCGAAGGCGGACAAGGTATCGCATCGCACCGCGGCGATGGCGACCGGCGTGGAACGCGTTATGAAAGCGAAAGTCGCGCGCGGTCTCTTCCCATAAGGATCTCGCGGAGCTGGCAGGAAGCGTCGATGCCTGCGGTTTGGCTGCGCGGAAACGCGACGGGATCCCTCGACTTCGCTCCGCTTCGCTCGGGATGACAACGGTTGCGTTTGAGCTCTCGCGAATACCCACTTAGAAACCGCCCATGAGATTTTCCCATCGCGAAGAAGACCGTGACGGCCGCCTGCTCGATGTGCTGACCGACGATGAGGAAGGTCTGCGCATCGTTGTCAGCCGGCTCGGAGCGGAACTTGTCAGCCTGGCGCGGCGCGATCCTAACGGGAATTGGATCGGGTTTCTCCATCTTGATAACGATCTGAGCAAACCCGCCAGCGGATGGGCGAATCACGCCACCGTCATGGGCTATTTCCTGCACCGCCTGAAGGACGAACGCAGCCTCTACCGCGGTCGAGAAATCCGCGGCGGCACGCATTCTTTTCTCCGCCACAAATTGTTTACTGACGTGGCTGCCGATCTCGGGGCGGAAGAGAGCGCGCTGACGTATCGTATTTCGCCTAACGAGATTGAGTCGTCAGAATATCCGCTCCAGGTTTCACTCGCGCTCTCCTACACTCTGCGTGGCGGAGAAGTAGCGGTGCGCTTCCGCTTTCATGACCACGAACCGCAGCTGACCGCGCATTTGGAATTTGGTCTTCATCCTGGATTCGCCTCGACCAGCTTTGAGAGTTTTGTGCTGGAGATGCCACCCGGACGATATCGTCGTTGGTTTTCGCCCGGGAATTATCTGAGCGGCGAGACCGAGGACCTCGATTTTCCAGGCGGCGAAATGCCTTTCCCGCGCGAGCAGCTTCCCGGGTCTTTCATCCTGGAGTTCGTCGATGTGCCGGCGCGTGTTTTCCTGTTCCGCGATCTGCCTTCCCGGCGCACAGTGACGCTCGATCTTGGCAGTGCACCTTACGTTACACTTTGGTCCGATGGCGGCGCGTTTGTTTGCATCGAGCCTTGCTGGGGATTGACGGACCGCCATCAGCAGCGGGCTTTTGAGGATAAGGATGGAATCCAAACGATCGCGGCCGGGAAGGGACTCACGAAGGAGTTTTCCATTCGACCCACCCTTCCAAGCTGACACGCGATTCTGTTCAACTTTTTGACATTCCTGTCAGAGTTTTGCAGAGGAATTCACGTAACCCCGACGGCCTCTCGTGTGTCACTATCGGTAGAAATCCTCTTGGTGCCTTGGCATCTATCCTGCTCGTAAGAAGACAATCCCGTTATGAAAAAGAATACCCAAATCCTGAAGACACGCTCCAAACTCTCGCTCGGCGACCTGATCCTCGCTGTGAGCTCGTGCACCAAAAATACTAAGGAGACAGTAGCCGCAGTGGCGGATCTTCTCGGCAGTGGTCAGGTGCGAGTCGAAGCAAATGGGCGCCTTAATCGCGCTCGCGTCTGCTAACAAAATTTCGTTTTTTGTCTTGCGTCGCGTGGACGAGTTGTCGTCCACGCGGCGCTTTTTTATGCCGGCAAAAGTTTTCCCCGGAAAGGCCTTTCCGCTCGCGCGCGGTTCCTTATCTTAGGGCGTGATCGCTCGTTATTCGCGCCCGGCCATGCGCGCGCTTTGGTCGAAGGAGCGCAAGTTTCAGATCTGGCTGGAAATCGAAACGCTCGCCTGCGAGGCGATGGCGGACTTGGGAGAAATACCAGCCGAAGACGCCGCCGCGATTCGAGAGCGAGCGCGGTTTTCCATTGACGCGATCAATGAGAACGAGAAGCGGACGAACCACGACGTCATCGCTTTTCTCGAGAACGTCGCCGAATCCGTCGGACCCGCGGCCCGCTGGATTCATCAAGGTCTCACTTCGTCGGATCTGTTGGATACGACGCTCGCCGTGCAGCTAACAGAAGCGGCAAGAATTCTCAGGAGCGACCTCGACGATCTGCGCGCCGTCATCGCGGCGCAAGCGGTGCGTTACAAAATGACGCCCATGATCGGCCGCAGCCACGGGATCCACGCGGAGCCGATCACCTTTGGGCTAAAGCTCGCGCTCATGTATGACGAGTTTGGCCGCGCGCGCGAGCGTCTCGCGCAGACAACCGAGCGGGTGCGCGTAGGCAAATTAAGCGGCGCGGTGGGCACGCACGCGCATCTCGATCCGCGGATCGAACGGCAGGTTTGCGCGAAGCTCGGATTGAAACCCGCGGTGCTGTCCACGCAAATCATCCAGCGCGATCGCCACGCGGAATTCTCCACCACCCTCGCGCTCATCGCTTCGAGCATCGATCGCTGGGCGACGGAACTGCGCCATCTGCAACGGACCGAGGTCCTCGAAGTCGAGGAATTTTTCAGCGCCGGCCAGAAAGGCAGCTCCGCCATGCCGCACAAGCGCAACCCGATCACAGCCGAGCGCCTCTGCGGGCTTGCGCGAGTCGTTAGGGGAAATGCCATCGTCGCTCTGGAGAACGTCGCGCTTTGGCACGAGCGCGACATCAGCCATTCCAGCGCCGAGCGGATCATCCTGCCGGACTCGTGCACGCTGCTCGATTACATGCTGACGAAGCTGCGCGATTTGGTGGAGAAGCTTCTCGTTTATCCCGAGAACATGGAGCGCAATCTTGGCCTAACGAAAGGCCTCTACTTCAGCCAGTCGATCCTCCTCGCCCTGACTCGCGCTGGCGCCGAACGCCAGACCGCTTACGAGGCCGTTCAGCGTGCGGCCATGAAAACCTGGCAGGGCGTAAAATCCTTCGCCGAGTACGCCAAGGCCGAGCCGGAAATCACCGCGCGCCTCACGCCTAACGAAATCGACGAGCTCTGCTCGCTCGAAATTCACTTCCGTCACATCGACGACACGTTCAAGGCGCTCGAGCTGGAATAACGAACTCCGGGGAGCACGGGCTGACAGCCCGTTGGCGAGGGCAGTCTGCCTTCGCGAACTTTCGACACGGCGACAAGGCCTTTGCGCCTCGCGCTCCAACGGGCGAGCCATCTTTTCCCCTCGCCCGGACACCACTTGCAAGCGGCGTGGTCCAAAAAGATCACGCCGCCCGATTACTCCGCGCGGGAGAGCCTCGTCCGCGTTTCCGGAAGTCCGCCGGTGCAGACTGCACCGGCCAACGGGCTGGCAGCCCGTCCTCCCCGGAGCAAAGCCGCTCGCATAGACTTGTCGCCGCGCCTCGCGCGCCGTATCAATCGCCCCATGTTCCGCGCCCTCGCCAAACGCGACCTCGGTTACCTCGACGGTTTCCGGCTGCGCGGGCGCGACGTCACCCGGCTCGAAGGATTCTCCGATGCGGTCTTCGGTTTTGCCCTCACCCTCCTCGTCGTCTCGCTCGACGTGCCGCGCAGTTACCACGACCTCATCAACACCATGCGCGGCTTCCCCGCCTTCGCGACCTGCTTCTGGCTCCTCATCATCATCTGGAATAGCCACTACAAATTTTCCCGCCGCTTCGGGCTCGACGACCTCACCACGCGCACGCTCACCTGCATCCTCCTTTTCGTCGTTTTATTCTTCGTCTATCCGCTCAAGTTCCTCTTCACCTTTAGCTTTAGCGGCATCATCCCCATCGTCGGCCCCGGCGCCTCGCCGACGCCCATGACCGCGGCCCAAGCCTCCACCCTCCTGATCATTTATGGGCTGGGTTTTGCCGCGGTTTACTTCGCGCTGATTGCGCTCTACCTCCACGCGTGGCGCATGCGCGAAGTGCTCGAGTTGAACGAGCTGGAGAAACTCCACACCCGCCACCAGATCTATCGCCTGCTCCTGCTCGCCGGCGTCGGACTGCTTGCGGCCGCGCTTGCCTGCAATCTCCGCACCCTGCGCTACAGCGGATTTTGTTATCTCCTTCTGTTCCCAATTTTGCGCCTCCATACCGTGGTGCAAAAAAGAAGCAGCCGCACGCTGACCGCACCCGCCGGATAACGCGCGGTTTGCAGGAAGCCGCCGAACACCTCTACTATCCGCGCACGCATGGCGAAGCCCTTCTACATCACCACCGCGATCGACTACACCAACAGCGCCCTCCACGTCGGCCACGCCTATGAGAAAATCCTCGCTGACGTCATCGCCCGCTATCATCGGCTGAAGGGGGACGAAGTTTTCTTCCTTACCGGCGTCGATCAACACGGGCAGAAAGTCCAGCAGAGCGCCGAGCGCGCCGGCGTCCCCCCGCAACAGTTCGTCGACGAGATCACGGCGAAAAACCGTGCCCTTTGGGACAAACTCGAAGTCCGCTACGACGGCTGGGCGGCGACCACCGACGAGCATCACAAAGAAAACGTGCGCAAAAATTTGCAGCTCCTCTGGGACGATAAATACCCGGCGACAGGCGAGAGCCGCTGGCTTTACAAAAAAACGCAGCGCGGTTTTTACAGCGTGCGCCAGGAGCAATTCCTCACCGACAAGGAGCGCAACGAGCAGGGCGAGTTTGGCCCCGAGTGGCAGCCGGTGGAAGAGCGCGAAGAGGAGAACTTCTATTTCCGGCTCAGGCAGGATAGCCAAACCGGCGCGCCGGGCTTCGATCCGAAACAATGGCTGCTCGATTTCATCGACAATGGCGTTCGCGAAGGAAATCCGTTCGTCGTGCCTGATTTTCGGGTCGTCGAGTTACGCAACGCGGTGGAGAAACTCGAGGGTGATCTTTGCATTTCGCGTCCCGCGTCGCGGTTAAAGTGGGGTATTCCGTTTCCGGAAAGTTTCGGAGCCGGCTTCGTCACCTACGTCTGGTTTGACGCGCTCGTGAACTACATCAGCTTTGCTCCCGGCCACGACCCAGGTCACAGGCAGCTTGGTGCCGGGCAGAAAACAGAATTCGCCAAGTGGTGGGGCGCCGCCCTGCACGTGATCGGGAAGGACATCCTCATTCCGGCGCACGGAGTTTACTGGCCGATCATGCTGAAGGCGTTTGGATTTCCCGACGAGGAGATACCGACGCTGCTCGTCCACGGCTGGTGGAACAGTAGCGGCGCGAAGATGAGCAAGTCGGTCGGCAACGTCATCGATCCAAACGAGCTCGCGGATAAATACGGTGCGGATGCGCTCCGCTATTACCTGATGAGCGACATCGTAGTCGGCTTCGACGCCGACTTTTTGGAATACAGGATCGTCGAGCGATTCAACAGCGACCTCGCAAATACCCTCGGCAATCTTTTGAACCGGACTTTGAATATGATCTCGCGTTATTCGGCGGGAAAGGTGTCGGGCCGGACTGCGACCGAGCCCAACTTCCCAGCTATCCATATCGAAACCTATCGTGATCTCGCGGAAGACGTGGGGATGAGCGGGACGATGGATGTGGTCGGCCGGATTGCGACCGAAGCAAATCAGCGGATCGAGAAAACTGCCCCTTGGAAAATGATGAAGGAGGGGAAAACCGAAACCGTGGGGCATCTTCTTTATGGTCTCGCCGAGTCCCTGCGCATCATCGCTATCCTCATCTCCCCGGTCATGCCGAAAGCCGCGCACGGCATCTTCGACCAGTTGAATTGGAAAATGGAGCCGGAGCTGGCCGGGCAGGAAGCCCGCTTCTCCCTCGCGGACGCGGAGTGGGGGAAGCTCCCCGACGGCCACGTTGTCGGCCAGCCGACGCCGCTTTTCCCGCGCATCGAGACGACGCCCGCAGCCGATCTCCCTTCAAGCTAGACCTCGATCCTCGCACTCCTCGTTCCCAAGTTGCACTTGGAAACGCGCTTCTCCCGGCAGTTGCACTGCCCTCAGCGCCACCGATCGCACCGCAGCACCGCCTGCCCGCCCGCGAGCCATTCATGCGCCGAGGAATACCGCCAATGCTCCGGCGAAGCGACCAGCCCGCGCTTCACTGGATTGTTATGCAGATACGCCAACTTCTGCTCCATCATCGCATCGCCGAGGATCGCCTGCGGATGCGAGCCCTCCTGCCAGACCTGATGTGCGCTCTCACTCTTATGGGCGAGGCGAAAATGGGCCAGCTGATGGAGCAACCACGCACACCCTTCGGCTTCCAGTTGCTCCACCAGACGGCGCGCAGTGTGCCGCTTCAGATCGGCCAGCACCCGGGAAAGGTCCGGCGCGGCGAGGATGGCATGGAAGTGATTATCGAGAATCACCCAGGCGTAAATGGTGAGTCCTTTGTGGGCGCGACAATATTCCAGCGCCTGCGCGAAAAGATCGCAGCGCGCGGCGGTGGTGAAGACCGGCAGCCAGGCGACGATGGTGCCGGTGACGAAGTGGGCACGGTGAGGATCGAGGACGAGGTAGCGACTGCGCATGCGAGGCGCAGGGTGGCGAAGCGCAGCTTCGAAGACAAGCGCGTTCCCAAGTGCAGCTTGGGAACGAGGGGAACCCGCGGCTCCTGCAAATCCGGGCCGAGGCGCAGAGCAAGCTGCACTGACCCCGCCCGAGCGGAAGCGCGATTTTCGTCCAACTTTCTTTCTTATCCGGGGCACAAATTTCTTGTTTGCTCTTCCGTTGGCGAATCTCCAGTCTCGGCGTCGATTTTGAAGTTTATCAACCTGACGCGGCGAACGGAGATCGGCGCGAACAGTTATTATCTGGGATCAGACGGGCAGGGGATGGTGCTCGATTCCGGGATGCATCCGAAGGAGATCGGCGAGGCGGCGCTGCCGAATCTCGCCGCGCTGGGCGGGCGCCCGGTGGACGCGATCCTTATCTCCCACGCGCATCTCGATCACATCGGGTCTCTGCCGGTGTTGATGCGCCAACAGGCGCAGGCGCAGGTCTTCATGACTGCCGCCACGACGCAGATCGGCGAGGCGCTGCTGCACAATTCCATCAACGTCATGACGCGGCAGCGCGAGGAAGTGGGCGCGGCGATTTACCCGCTCTACGGCCATCGCGAGACGGATCGCGCCACCGGGCGCTGGCGCGCCTGTCCTCTCCGCCAGCCGATCAATCTCGCGGGGGAGCGGAGCGGCGCGCAGCCTAACGATGAGATCGATTTCGAATTTTGGGACGCCGGCCATGTGCTCGGCGCGGCGGGGATTTTTTTTCGAATCGAGGGCCGAAAGGTTTTCTACACCGGCGATGTAAATTTCGACGACCAAACGCTCAGCCGCGGTGCGACTTTTCCCGAAGAGCCGGTGGACGTCCTGATTATCGAGACGACGCATGGCGCGACGGCGTTGCCGGAAGGTTTCACCCGTGCGGCGGAAGAGGAGCGTTTCGCGGAGGCGTTGAACGAAGCGTTCGCGCGCGGCGGGTGCGTGCTGGTGCCGGTTTTCGCTCTCGGCAAAACGCAGGAAATCCTGACGCTGCTTTATCAATTCAAACGCGCGCAGAAGATTTCCGATGTGCCGATCTACATCGGCGGATTGAGCGCGAAGATGACGGAAATCTACGACCGCCGCGCACACGATACCGCGCGCGTGGTGCCGGAGCTGGAGCTGTTTCCGGCGGTGCAGCCGTTCGTCCTCAACGGCAGATCTATCGGGGAAGCGCCCGCCCGGCCGGGCCGCGTCTATGCGCTCTCGAGCGGGATGATGACGCCGAAAACGCTTTCAAATATTTTCGCGCGCCGGCTCTTGGAAAACCCGGAGCACTCGATTTTTTTCGTCGGCTACGCCGACCCGGTCTCGCCCGCCGGTCTCCTGCGCGCGGCTCAGCCTAACGATCTCGTCTCGCTCGATGAAGACGAGCCGGCGCAGGTTTTGCGCTGCCAGGTGAAGCAATTTCAGTTTAGCGCGCACGCCCCGCGGCAGTCGTTGCTCGACTACATCGCAAAAGTATCGCCGCGCAAAGTGGTGCTGGTGCACGGCGATCCGCCGGCGGTGGAATGGATGCGCGCGGCGACGGCGAAGTTGTTGCCGGAGAGCGAGGTGATCGTGCCGTCGCCCGGGGTGGAGATCGAGTTGTAAAAGATAGACAGGATTAACGGGATTAACTGGATTGGGGGAAGCGCTCGGTGCGGTCTCGGCCTTTTCTTCAATCCTGATAATCCTGTAAATCCTGGCTAACGAAAACGCTGGCCTAACGAGTAGAGGACGCGCCCTCCCTTCCCAGTTGTCATCCCGAGCGAAGCGCAGCGGAGTCGAGGGACCTCGCAAGCGTAGTTTGAGCTGCGATTTCATTTGTGGCTTGCCAGGTCCCTCGCTCCGCTCGGGATGACAGCGGTGGGGCGCACCGCTAAAGAAAAGGCGATGCGCGTCGTGTCGTGGAATATCAACTCGCTCCGCAAACGTCTCGAGCGTTTGCTGCATTGGTTAGGCGAGACCAAGCCCGCTGTCGTTTGTTTGCAGGAAACGAAGTGCAACGATGAGCAATTCCCTGTGGCCGCTTTGCGTGAAGCCGGTTATCACGCGGTGTTCCATGGGCAGAAGTCGTACAATGGGGTCGCGATTCTAGCTACGACGGAGCCGCATGCTGTGCGCATCGGTTTGTGCGACCAGGTCGATGATCCGCAGGCACGTGTGATCGCCGCGACTATAGGAGAGTTGCAGGTTTACTCGATCTACGCGCCTAACGGACAGGCGGTCGGCTCGACCGCGTACGCCTATAAAATGGAATGGTATAATCGCCTCGCGCGTTGCCTGCGCGCGCAGGAGAGCGGACTCGAGCGCGTGCTCGTCTGCGGCGATTTCAACGTCGCGCCTAACGACGAGGATGTGCACGACCCGGCGCTCTGGCGGGGCGCGATCATGTGTTCTGAGGAAGAGCGGGCGGCTTTTCGCGCGCTTTGTGGCGCGGGGCTGAGCGACACTTTGCGGTTGCTCCATCCGGAGCCGGGGCTCTTCAGTTGGTGGGATTACCGCATGCTCGCCTTTCCGAAAAATCGTGGGTTGCGGATCGATGCGATCCTGGCGGGCAAGGATCTGGCGGCGAAGTGCACCGCGGCGGGGATCGATCGCGAGATGCGCAAAGGGAAAGAGCCTTCCGATCACGCGCCGGTCTGGGCGGATTTCGGAAGTTAGGCTTCCCAGCCTGACTCGGCCTGCGGGCATCCTGCCTGCAGGTTCGTTAGGCGACGAGCCGACCGGCTGGAAGCCCGTCGGCCGAGACAGGCTGGAAGCCTATCTTCCGGCTCGACGCCGCCATGGCCGCGCTCGACGTTGCCGCGTGTCCGGGCCGAAGTATCAGGTCGCCGCTCCGCCTCCAAAGCCGCTCTTGGTTTACGACGGCGACTGCGGCTTCTGCAAACTCTGGATCGCGCGTTGGAGGGAAATCACCGCCGGCCGGATCGATTACGCTCCGCTCCAGGAAGCGGCCGCGCGCTTCCCCGAAGTGCCGCGCACGGAATTCGAGCGCGCGGTGAAATTCGTTGAGCCGAACGGCGAAGTTTTCAGTAGCGCGGAAGCGGTTTTTCGTTCGTTAGGCGAGGGCCTTCGTTTTTCGTTAGGGCGATGGTCCTACGCGCATCTTCCGGGTTTTGCCGCGGTGAGCGAAGGAGCTTACGCCTTCATCGCCGCGCATCGGGACCTCGCTCACACGGCAACGTCGCTGATCTGGGGCGAAGATGTGCGCCGGCCGACTTACCACCGTGCGCGCGACGCTTTTCTCCGCTTCCTCGGTGTCGTTTACCTCATCGCGTTTCTTTCGCTTTGGGTGCAGGTGGATGGCCTGATCGGCGCGAAAGGAATCGCGCCGTTGCCCGAGTTCCTCGCCGCCGCGCACGCGCAGTTGGGGAGCCGCGCGTGGCTTTCTTTGCCGACGCTATGCTGGTTGAACTCGAGCAACGCGGCGCTTCATTTCCTTTGCGGCGGCGGCGCGATCATCTCCGTGCTTTTGATCTGCGGGATCGCGCCGATTCTTTGTCTCGTTCTCCTCTTCGTCTCCTATCTCTCGCTCACGATCGCGGGGCAGGATTTCCTGAGTTTCCAATGGGACATCCTCCTCCTCGAAGCCGGCCTTCTCGCCATTTTTCTCGCGCCCTGGCGCTGGCGGATGCGGCCTAACGAACCCGCCCCGCTCTCCCGTCTCGCGCTCTTTCTCCTCCAGTTTCTGCTCTTCAAACTGATGCTGCTCTCCGGCGTGGTGAAGCTGACCAGCGGCGACGCTTCCTGGTGGAATCTGACCGCGCTCGACTATCACTATTGGACGCAGCCGCTCCCGACTGCGCTCGGCTGGTGGGCGGATAAATCTCCAGAGTGGTTCAAACATTTCTCGACCGCGTTTGTGCTCGTGGTGGAAATCGCGGGCGCGTTTTTGCTCTGGCTTCCGCGGCATCTGCGATTGTTAGGCGCGGGCTCGATCGTGCTCCTGCAAATCCTGATCGGGCTCACCGGCAACTACGCTTTTTTCAATCTGCTCACGATCGCGCTTTGCCTGCTCTTCGTGGACGACTACGTCTGGACCGGAAGACGCCTAACGAATCGATCCGCGGCGACGGGCTGGCCTTGGCCGGTCTGGGTGCCGGCGATCGTCCTCGCCGCGACTCTGCCGGTAAACGCGATGCTGATATATGCCGGGTTCAAACCGGAGGCAGATTGGCCGCGGCCGGTGGGGTTTCTCTATGGTGCGATGGAGCCGTTTCGGATCATCAGCGGCTACGGACTTTTTCGCGTGATGACAAAAGAGCGGCCGGAAATCGTAATCGAAGGCAGCGCCGACGGATTCGATTGGAAAGCGTACGACTTCAAGTGGAAACCGGGCGCGCTCGACCGCATGCCGTCGTTCGCGGAGCCGCATCAGCCGCGGCTCGATTGGCAGATGTGGTTCGCGGCGCTCGGCGGCGACGTCCGGCGTAACCGCTGGTTTCCCGGGCTCGCGACGCGTCTTTTTGCGAACGAACCTTGTGTCGTTAGGCTGTTCGGAACAAATCCTTTTCCGGACAAACCGCCGCGTTATCTCCGGGCCAATATTTATCAATACCGTTTCACCACCGCCGCTGAACGTCGGCAAACCGGCGCGTGGTGGAAGCGTGAAGACCGGCGGACTTATCTGCCGGAAGTCTCGTTGCGCGGCGACTAAAAAGCCATCTTGCCTAACGAATCGCCGCTCTTTTGCGGGTGGCGTTTTTCCGCGTGAAACTTGAAATCCTAACGATGCCGCCGATGGTAGCGATGTGCCCAAAGAAGAGCAGATCGTAACAGAGGGAACGGTCACGCAAGTGTTGCCGGGCACCATGTTTCGCGTCGATCTGGCGGGTCAGGGACAACGCAATGTCCTCGCTCACATCTCGGGCAAGATGCGCAAGCATTTCATCCGTATCGTTCCCGGCGACAAAGTGGAAGTGGAGTTGTCGCCTTATGATTTAACCAAGGCGCGTATCATTTTCCGCGCGAAGTGAAGGCCGTCTTTCGCCTCGCGCCGACCGGAAAATCTAAGCGCGCAATGAGGCCGAGTTTCGTATTTGAGGAACAACTTTTGTCACTCCTTCCAAGCTGAAGGCGGCGACATTTATTAAAGATCACAAGGGAGAAATCAGTTATGGCAGAAGAAAAGAAAAAATCGGAAGGCACGGGCATCCCCGCACGCGCGGAGGAGGAAGCCGAGAGCGGCGTCGCCCACGCGAAGAAGGCATCGGATGAATTCAAGTCGGCGGCCGGCGCGGTCGCGGATGAGTACCGCGGAAAGGCCGAGGACGCCTGGAATGACGCGCGTTATCGCGTGCGTAGTTTTCAGGAGGACAGCGAACAGTATGTCCGCGACAACCCGACCAAAGCTGTCTTCACCGCGCTCGGAATCGGCTTCGTGCTCGGTTTGATTTTTCGTCGTTAGGCAAGACTGATGGGCGCGCCCATGCGTTTCCATAATCCCGCGGGTTATGCGGGATTGGGGGCCAATCTTAGCGCCGTGGTCAGCTCGGCCGCGCGCTTTCTGGAGAGCCGCTTTTCTCTCGCCTCGAAGGAGGCGAAGACCGCGGTGGTTCACCTCGTCACGCTCGTTGCCTGCATTGTCGCGGCCGCTTTGCTCGTTTTGTTAGGCTACTTGTTTCTGCTCGTTTTCATCGTCGTCGGCGTTGCGCATTTGATCGGAATCTCGTGGATTTGGACGGCGCTCGTCGTGGGGCTGTTGCATTTTGGCGGCGCGCTCCTGTGTGTGGTGATTGCACGCGGACAATTCAAGCGGCCCGTCTTCCGCGACACCGCGGCGGTTTTGAAAGAGGATACCGAATGGCTGAAAAATCTGGATCAGACCAAAGCAACGCGGAGCTAAGGCGGCGCATTTCCGCTTCGCGCGCGGAAGTGGCGCGCAATGTCGGCGGGTTGCAGTACGAGCTGAACTTTCCGCTCAAGATTAAAAAATCTTTCCAGCGGAATACTGTCTTCTGGGTTGGTTCGGCCCTCGCTCTGGGTTTGCTCGTCGCTCTCCTCCGAGCGCGGACGCAGAAGGTTTATCTGGGTGGCATCGGCAAAAAAGTCGGCGGAAACAAAAGCCTGCTCGAAGGCGGATTGATCCTCAGCGCGATCAAGCTGGCCGGTCCTCTTCTTCAACCCGTGGTGATGGGTTATTTCGCGAAGAAAATGGCGAAACGTGGGGCGCCGCCGCCGCGCAATTAAGCGAAATTCAATTTACCTCTCCGCGGAGGTTGGCTACGCTGGAGGCTCAGTTCGCTGATGACCGCCCATTCCTCCGCCCTCAAAAAGACGGCCGCTTCCGAGCCGTCACAGCATGTCGATCAATATCTTGTCATCGGGCAGGAGGGCGGGGCTTCCGATATTCACCTGGGAGTCAACGCGCCCCCACTCTGGCGGCTGCATGGCAATTTGCAGCCGATCTGGCCCGACGTTCCGAAACTCACCCCCGAAGAAACCGAAGCGCTGGCCTACGGCTTCCTCACTGACTTTCAAAAAGAACAACTGAAAGAGCGCGGCGACGTCGATTTCGCCTACTCGACCCCCTTTGGCCGCTTCCGCACCAGCGTCGTTAGGCAGAGGCTTGGGATCGATTTGGTTTTTCGTATTATCAGCACGCAGGTGCGGACGATGGACGAGTTGGGTTTGCCCGAAAACCTGAAGCTGCTCACGCGTTTTCAGAACGGACTCATCCTCGTCACGGGCTCAGTCGGCAGCGGCAAATCGACAACTCTCGCCTCTCTCGTTGAGCAGGTGAACATCGAGCGGCAGGAGCACATCATCACCCTGGAAGATCCGATCGAATATGTTTTCAGTCCGAAAGGTTGCCACATCACCCAGCGCGAAGTGCATACCCACACCAAATCTTTCGGCGCGGCGCTGCGCGGCTCGTTGCGCGAAGATCCTGATGTGATCATGGTCGGTGAGATGCGCGATCTCGAGACCATCTCGCTCGCCATCACCGCATCGGAGACCGGGCACCTTGTCCTCGGCACGCTCCACACCGGCAACGCTTCGCGCACGCTGGATCGTCTGCTCGACGTTTTTCCGGTCGATCAACAGGATCAGATTCGCGTCATGGTGAGCGAATCGTTGCGTGGAGTCATCAGCCAGCAACTCGTGCCGCGCGCAGACGGCCGCGGCCGCGTCCTCGCGCTTGAGGTCCTAACGAACACGCCGGCCGTCGCCAACGTCATCCGCGAAGCCAAAACCTACATGTTGCCCGGCATCATCCAGACCGGGCGCAAACAGGGCATGCGATTGATGGACGATTCGCTCACGCAGCTTTTCAACGAGGGCCTGATCAGCGCGCACGAAGCCATCACGCGTTGCGAACAAAAACAGGCGATGCGCCAGCATGTGGAAAAGCAAGGAGGGATGAAGGCGGAAGGATGAAAGGATTGCGTTCTCTTCGCTTTCATCCGTCATCCTTCCGCCTTCATCCTTGAAATAAGATGCCCTACATCAATCAATTTTTTGAAGTGCTGGTAAAGGAAGGCGCCTCCGATTTGCATATCGGCGAAGGCCAGCCGCCGAAGATTCGCAAGCATGGCGACGTCATGCCTATTCGCGATACCGCGGTGACGCGCGAGGAAGCCGTCAAAATGCTGAGCGAAATCTGCGGCCCGAAAGGGTGGGAACTTTTCGAGGAGCGCGGCGACTTCGACTTCGCCTACGAGATGGATGAGAAGTCGCGCTTCCGCTGCAATTTCCTCAAGCAAACCAACGGCTACGGCGCAGTTTTCCGCCTGATCCCGACACGCATCGCGAGCATCGAAGAGCTCGGCGTTCCGCAGATCGTAAAACAATTCGGCGACCTGCGCGGCGGTCTCGTTCTCGTCACCGGTCCGACCGGTTCCGGTAAATCGACCACCCTGGCTGCGCTCATCGATTACATTAATAGCACCTACTCACGGCACATCGTGACCATCGAAGAGCCGATCGAGTTCGTGCATACCAACAAACTCAGCGTCATCACGCAGCGCGAAGTGCCGGAGCATTCCGCGACTTTTCCGGCGGGCTTAAAAGCGGCGTTGCGCGAAGACAGCGACATCGTGCTCGTCGGCGAAATGCGCGACCTCGAGACGGTCTCCCTCGCGCTCACCGCCGCCGAAACGGGTCTGCTTGTCTTCGGCACGTTGCACACGAACAACGCGCGCAAAACCGTGGATCGTATGATCGACGTTTTCCCCGCCGACAAACAGCCGCAAGCCCGCACCATGCTCGCCAACTCGCTCCGCGGCGTCCTTGCCCAGCTCCTGCTCAAGCGCGCCGACGGCAAAGGCCGGCTCGCGGTCAACGAAATCCTCATCTCGAACAATGCGGTTTCCTCAATCATCCGCGAAGGCGCGACCCAAAAATTGCAGGATGTGATCGTGAGCGGCAAAGGGCAGGGGATGCAATTCATGGATGACGCCATCTGGGCAAATCTACAGCAGGGCACCGTCTCGCCGCACGAAGCCTTCATGAAGGCGATCGACAAAAACCTCTTCAAAAAATTCCTGCCCGCGGAAGAGAGAGGGCTCGGCAATTCCGCCGGCGCCGCCCCCGACGACGAGCAGCATTCGCCGGGAAATTTCCTCAAGGGAAAAATCCGCGCCACTCGTTAGGCGCGGAACTCGTCCGCGGACGAGGCATGCCAAGAAACTCCACCTATTCGTTAGGCGCGGAATTCAAAGTCCGGGGAGCACGGGCTGCCAGCCCGTTCGCATGGGGCGAGTCTCGCCCCATGCATTTGCGCGCAGCGCAACTCGTGGCCCGAAGTTTTCGGGTGGCGCGACCCTCTGGGAAGTTCGGTGGAGACTCCACCGAACGACGGGCTACCAGCCCGTCCTCCCCGGACTTTCCTCGACTCGTTAGGGCAATGTGTGCCCGACCGCTCCGCGCACCAGCTTCACGTCGCCGGAATCGATCGTGCCGTCGACCCGCACGTCGTCGCGGAAGTTCGCGCTCGTCACCGGCATGCCGACTTGCGCCCTCGTTAGGCTGACATCCGCGCTGTCCACCGTCTTGTTCGCGCTCACGTCGCCGCTGAGCACGTTCATGCTCACGGACGTATCCGCGAGCGTCTGTGAATTTCCGTCGGTCACACCGCTTAACTTCACCGTGATCTTCTGCACGTCGACCACTTTCGTTAGGCTAACCGTCATCGTGTTGCCAGAGAAAGTCGTCCCCGAAACTCGTCCGGTCCCACTCGTTAGGCTGGCGTTGCCGCTCACGACCGCTTCACTAAAGGTAAACACGAGCGTCTCACTCCCGCGGCTGCTGCGGCATTCCACGCCGGGTTCGCCGGTCAAGGGCAACGGAATTCCGAAGGTTTGTGTGCCCTGGGTTTTCACCGACGCGGCCGAATTCAACTGCAAGGTCTGCACCTGTTCGACTGCGGCGAGGATATCGAGCCGGCCGTTGCCGTAGGTATTGTTAGGCGTAACCGGCACGCCGATGTCGCAGGCGTTGGAGAGAATGTGATGCGCCGACGAATTCAGAATGCTCTCGGTCGCGTCGATGTCGTTTTGCAATTCGGGATGCGCCGACCAAAGCAAAGCCACCGCGCCCGCGACGTGCGGCGTCGCCATCGAGGTGCCGCTCAAAAACGCGTAGGTGCTTATTGAAGTATTATAACTCGACCGAACATTCGTCCCCGGCGCGGAGAGGTCTGGCTTCAGACGCATGCTCCCATCCGCCGTCACCGGTCCGCGGCTGCTGAAAGAGGCAATTGTATCGGTGCCATTGTTAAGGGCGCCGACCGAGTAAGCGGCGTCATAAATTCCGGGCGGGTTCTGCACGGTCGAGCAGCTCGGACCGGAATTTTGCGCGGCCACCACGCACATGATGCCGGCGGCGCGTTGCGCTTCCACCGTCGCCTGCAAAGTCGTCGCGGAGCAGCCTTCGCTCGCCGGACATTCCCAGGAATTCGTCGTGATATCCGGCGCCTTGGTCGGGTCGCCTTGTGCAGTCGTGCCGCCGACCGGATACGGCGCGAGGAAAAATTCAAAGCACTCCATGTAACGCGCCGGTGTTCCGTTGCCTTGATCCATGTTGCGGCAGCCGATGCACTTCGCGCCCGGCGCCATACCGATCTGATTGCCCATGCCATCGTCGCCGATCGCCGTGCCCATGGTGTGACTGCCGTGACCGAGATCGTCGCAAGGCTGCGGCGAATCAGGTCCGCAAATGCCGCCGCCGGTATGAATGGCGTCGTGCCAGTTGTAATCGTGATTTACCGTCGTCCCGTTCCAGCCGCGATAATGCGGTTTGATTGCGTTGTGAGTCCAAAGAAAGCCAGTATCGCCATCGGCCACCACGATCCCCTGGCCTGTGAAACCCAGCGCCCAAACCGCCGGCGCGTTGGTATAAGCGATCCCCTGCTCGACGGTGTCCGTGCTGTCCGGTTGCGACGCGGGCGCTTCCACCGCCGGAAGCGGTTTGGAATAATTTTGCACCTCCGGATTGCCTTCCACGCGCGCGACCTCGGCGCGTTCCGCGACTGCCATGACATCTTCGGACCGGCCTTTCACCCAGATCGCATTCACGATGTAGAACGACCGATGTTCCAGCCCGCGTTCCTCGAGCATCTTGAGAATCGGTCCCTGCGTCGCCTGGCTCGTATTGTAAAGTGCGTCGCGCACGAAGCGCCCTTTCTCCGCCTTCGTTTTCAGCGCGGCCGCGCCGCTCAAATCGGCCTGATCGTTCAGGACGACGATAAATTCGGCCTGCTTCCCATCCTCGGTGCGCGCGCTCACCCACGAAGAAATCTTTTTTTCCGCCGCCAACTGCTCCGGAGTTTTCGGTCCGCTGATCGCGCGCGACGAGGCCACGGCCCCGATGCCCGCCGCGATGGCGGCGACAAAGAGCAAGAGGCAAACAACCTGACGCAGCGGATTCGAAATGAATGGACGAAGAAGTTTCATAAGCGTGTGGAGTTGCTAACCATTCGCGCCCGCTCCGGCAAGTCCAAAGTCTCGCGCGATTGTAAAACCTCATTGCAAAAGAGAGGCAGCAGCGGCAGGAAGAGCCTGCGCGCACCGCTTGAACATGGCCAAAAAAAAGTCCGTCTCTCCTCTGGTCAGCGTCGTGATGGGCAGCGCGTCGGATTGGGCGACGATGCAGCATTGCGTGGAGTGGCTCGACGAGCTTGGCGTGCCTAACGAACATAAGATCGTCTCCGCGCATCGCACTCCGGGTCTGCTCGCAAACTTCGCTTGCGGCGCGGCGGATCGCGGGGTGCAGGTCATCATCGCCGGAGCCGGCGGAGCGGCGCATTTGCCGGGAATGATCGCCGCGCAAACGTGGCTGCCCGTCCTCGGTGTGCCCGTCGAATCGCGCGCGCTTAAAGGTCTCGACTCGCTTCTTTCCATCGCGCAAATGCCGGCCGGCGTCGCGGTCGGAACACTCGCAATCGGAGTCGCGGGCGCAAAAAATGCCGCGCTTCTCGCGGCCAGCATCATCAGTTTGGAGGATGCTAAAATCCGGCGCGCGGTGGAAAAATTCCGTGCGCGACAAACCAAAACGGTGCTCAAACAAACACTACCATGAACACCCCAAAGAGCGTCCTCACTCCGTCATCCCGAGCGAAGCCGCAGGCGCAGTTGAGGGATCCCGTCGAGCAACCGTGAAGCACCCAAAACGCTTCCCGCCCGGAGCGGCGATTGGCGTCATGGGCGGCGGCCAGCTCGGACGCATGTTCGCCCTCGCCGCGCGCCCGATGGGCTATCGCGTTCATATTTTTTCTCCGGAAAAGAACGGGCCTGCCGCCCAGCTTTCCGATTTCGTGACAGTTGCAGATTACGCGGATGAGGCCGCTGTCCGCCGTTTCGCGCGCGAGATCGACCTGCTCACTTTCGAATTCGAAAATATCCCCGCGCCGACGATCGCGTGGGCCGCAGAAGAAGTCGTCGTTAGGCCACGCGGCGCCGTCCTGCACATCGCGCAGAATCGATTGCGCGAAAAAGAATTTCTGGCCGGTGCCGGCTTGCCCGTCGCGCCCTTTCGCCGAGTCGAGAATGCCGGCGGCCTAACGAGTGCGCTCGACGCGATCGGGCGACCCGCGATTTTGAAGGGAGCAGCCTTCGGTTATGACGGCAAAGGCCAACAACGCATCGATGCTGACGACAACGCCGACGCGATCTGGGCGGAGCGCGTCGGTGAAGAATGCGTCCTGGAACGCGTCGTCGATTTTGAAAAAGAACTTTCCGTCATTGTGGCGCGCGGGCTTGACGGCGAAACGGCGGTCTTCCCGGTCTGCGAAAATATCCACCGCGAACACATCCTCGATCTCACGCTCGCGCCCGCGCGCGTGACGCCCGCGATCGCGACCGCCGCCTGCGATCTCGCGCGTGAAGTCGCGACCCAGCTCGACCTCGTTGGGCTGCTCGCGGTCGAAATGTTTTTGCCTAACGACGGCAACCTGATCATCAACGAACTGGCGCCGCGCCCGCACAACTCCGGTCACTGGACGATCGAAGGTTGCCTAACGAGTCAATTCGAACAGCATGTTCGCGCCGTCTGCGGGATGTCGTTAGGCGCGACCGATCTCCTGCGCCCTTCGGCCATGGTCAACCTGCTGGGTGACGTCTGGAAAAACGGCGAACCGGATTGGGCAGCGGCGCTCGCGGAGAAAAATGGGCACCTGCATCTTTATGGAAAGCGCGCACCGCGACCGCGCCGGAAGATGGGTCATCTCACCGCGCTCGGGGACACGGTCGAGACTGCGTCGGCT
>JACDGS010000049.1 GCA_013821455.1 Chthoniobacterales bacterium | reverse complement strand
CCCCCCCCCCGCCCGCAAGTTATTGCGCCGCGCCTGGGCTCGCGATGTGATACACCTCGACCAAGCCCACGCCAGTGGTGGTATTAACTCCGCTTACGACTGCGGTGTAGACCCCGGGAAGAAGGTTGGCCAACAGAGCCGATTCCTTGGTCTTCGTCGGCGCTAGTCCGGTCGCGCGAATTATCGCTGCGTTCGACGGCGGGTCCTGCCAGTTATCGTTTGAAGCGATGATGTCGCCATCCGCATTATGAAGGTCGAGGAACGGATCCAAGAGCGGCCCGGCGACCGGCGGTTGCGCATCCGCGAGGGAGGGCCCGAGGGCGCGCACGACCACTGTCGCGTTGGCGGACAAGTCCTCCTGTTCAGGACCTACGAGAATTCCGCCAATGAGGACATTATCGTCCGTCCCTACAAAGCCGCGTGTGCTGATGTTAGCCAACTGCGCGGTGGCACTCGGATCGTCAATGTCGTAAACCTCAATGAGAGCCACGCCGTTTCCACCACCCGCGCCGCGTACGATCGCCGTATAGACGCCGCTACCTGGGACTGATGGGTCGAGCGGAGGCAGGGTCGCTACGATCACGGATTCGAGGGCATTCTTCGGGTCAAGATCGTGAGCGATAATGATGGCTTGATCAGCGTCGCTGTTATCTTTCCAGTTATCGTTAGTTACTACCGTTCCGTCCGGTTTGTGCAGTTCCATGAGCGGATTAGCAAGAGGATTGGCGACAGGCTGTGTCGCATTCGCCAAGGAAGGACCGAGGGCGCGCAAAATGACTGTCTTGGGCGCGTTCCCACCGCTGATGATGAACCCACCAATGCCAACGTTGTCTCCCGTTTTTACATCGACACGAGTGGAGATGTTAAGCGCTTTAGGAGCAGGAGTCGGGGTAGGCGCGGGAGTAGGACTAGGACTCACTGTGGGACTAGGACTCACAGTAGGACTCGGACTAGTGGTAGGAGTGGGAGTAGCTGTAGGGGTCGGGGTAACCGTAGGTGTAGGGGTCGGGGTGGGAGTGGTTGAGTCATTTTCAAAAACCAAATAATTTGGCTCGCCCCCGGTGACAAAGGTCGAGGAGGTTCCGGTTGCTGTAATTTGAAAGATCTTATGGCCAGCCGTGTCGGCTACATAGACGAGTGTGGTCCCACTCACGAACTTTGGTTTTATAACCAAACCATGAGGATCTGTGTAGCCAGTAACAAAGGCGGTGGGAGTTCCCCCGGGCGGGACTTTGGTGATTTGGCCGCTATCTGTGCTGATGAAGACATTGCCCGAATCATCTGCCACCACCCCTCTGCTTCCATCACCCGGATCAATATCGGTCACGACTCCATCAGGAGTCAGCTTCAAGACTTCGGGGCCATCCGCGATAAACTTAGTGAATCCGGTTTGATTAAAGGCGTGGGAGTCGAGACCCTGCGGCGCAGTTACCGTCCGAAAGATGCTGACATGGGCGCCGTTAAGAGGGACGCGTAGAACACGGTCCAAACCATTCTCCGAGACGAGAAGATCCGAGCCATCGAGGGTCACGCCGATCGGGTTAGAAAGGCCCGTGGCGAAAACGGTCCGAGCGCCAGCGAGAGTGTATTTGTAGAGAATCCCGCCGCCTGAGCTCCCGTCGCCGGCGTCAGCCACATAGAGATTTTTCGCCTGATCGAAAGCAATTCCCTGTGGATTGATTAGCCCGCTGGCAAAAGTTCGCTGCGACGAGTCCGGCGAGTAGATGATGACGGATCCAGTCGCGAGGTCTGTAACATACAGATCTCCCGCCGCCGCAAAAGCGTGGGAACCGAAGGCGCAGGAAAACGCGGCGGTGACGAGCCAGCCGGCTAGTTGTTTCGCAGTCCTTGAGGAACGTGGGAATCGCAAGATGGATTTCATTTTTTTAGAGGATGCAGCAAATGATGTTTTTGTTTGTTTCTTCGACTTGAGTGGCGGATTTCTCCCAGACGTGGCGATCATGGGTTTTATTGAAACCCCTGTAAAGAACTATTTTTGTAGTCAGTCTGAAATGTCTGAGCCCCGCTTGATGGAGACCAGAAAGCCTTCCGATCGAACATAATCAATCATCAGCAGAGCAAAGTCTGCGCCCAAGCCTCGATCTTTTGCGCGCGAGTCACTTTTCCGACTCACCTTTTCTGCGCGGCGAACTTTCCTGCGCCTCATTGTTTCGTTGTCAGGCGGCGCGGGCGCGCGCATTCTTCTGTCGATGAATGCAAGTGTCACGATCGAAACGGCGACCCAACTCTCAGTCTTCCTCGGCAATCGCCCTGGCGCACTCTCGCGCGTGTGCAAAGAGTTGGCCGCGGAGAAAATCAACATCCATGCCCTCGCCATCTCCGACACAATCGATCATGCGGTCATTCGTATGGTAGTGAGCGATCCGACGAAAGCATTGATGATTCTGGGCGAGCGCGGTGTCCTCGCGCTGGAAAATGATGTCCTGATGATCGAGACAAACAACGAGCCGGGAATGCTTGCCACTATCGCGGATCGGCTCGCGACGGCCGGCATCAATATCGAATACGCGTACCTCGCGACCAGTCCGCGCTCACAACTAGGTCTCCTGATCGTGCGCCCTTCCAATGTCGAGAAAGCCGAGCGCGCTTTGCGCGATCTGTAGCCGCTAACTGAAGATTCGTTAGGCTTGCTTCTCCTTCAAAAACGTCTGAAATCTGGGGGTCGTCACCGGCTCCTTTTTTCCCATGAATCTTAACGCTCTGCGCTCCGTGCCGCTGTTCCGATCGCTCAAGGAGCACGACGTCGCCAAGCTTTCACATCTTCTCACAGCGCGGCGCATTGCGGCCGACACCGCGCTTTTCAAACGCGACGATCCGGGCGACGCCATGTTTTTCATCGAGAGCGGCCTCATCCGCATCAGCGTCCGGGATGTCGACGGACACGACACCGTCCTCGCGGAAATGGGCCGCGGCGATTTCTTCGGCGAGATGGCGATGCTCGATGGCCAACTGCGCTCGGCCGACGCGACCGCGACCGAAGATACTCAGCTGGCGGTTCTGGCGCGCTCTGATTTCCGCGCTTTCATCCGCGAGAATCCGGACATCGCGCTCGGGCTGCTGACGGCCATGACTCATCGATTGCGGCGGACCGATAACCTCCTCCGGCACCGCATTTCGCGTAACGCCAACGAAGTCGAGGATGCCAGTTTGACGATGTCCGATCGCGCCGCGGATTTGATCGCGGAATTTGGCGGCAGTTGGAAATTCATCGGCGCGTCAATTTCCTTTTCCCTGTTCTGGATCGGGCTCAACAGCTGGCTGCTCTACAACAAATCCTTCGATCCGTTTCCGTACGTCCTGCTCAATCTCGTGCTGGGGATGATTGCGGGATTGCAGGCGCCGATCATTATGATGTCGCAAAATCGTCAGGGCGTAAAAGACCGGCTCCGCGCCGATTTGGATTATCGGGTCAACTTGAAGAACGAGCTTCTTCTCACCGAGGTCCTGCGCCGCCTGGAAAATCTGGAAGGCAGCCGCTCCCAACTGCCGCCGGCAGAGACCGAGCAGAAAAAAGTTATTAGACAGGATTAACAGGATTTACCGGATGGAAGAGAGGATAACTCCAACGCAATCCTGTTAATCCCATTAATCCTGTCTAAGAATTCTTTCCCATGTCCACGCGCCTCAAGCCGCTTCGGATCGGCCCCGTCACCCTTGGCGGAAAAACTCCTGCCCTGATCCTCGGCCCCTGCGTGATTGAGTCGGACAAATTCGTTAGGCGAATGGCCCGACGCATCGGGGAAATCTGCGCGGCCGAAAATCTGCCTTTCATTTTCAAAGCCTCCTTCGACAAAGCCAACCGCACTTCCGTGCGGTCGTATCGCGGCCTTAGCGCGCGCGAAGGTTGCGCTTTGCTTGGGGAGATCGGGCGCGAGTTGCAGATGCCCGTTACAACCGATATCCATTCGCCTAACGACGCCGCGGTCGCCGCCGAATACATCGATGTGCTGCAGATTCCCGCTTTTCTCTGCCGCCAGACCGACCTCATCCGTGCTGCTGCGGAAACCGGCCGCGTCGTTAACGTGAAGAAAGGTCAATTCCTCGCGCCTTGGGACGTGCGCAACATCGCGGAGAAGCTCACCGCTTTTGGCGCAACGAAATTCTTTTTCACCGAGCGCGGCACGACCTTCGGCTACAACAACCTCGTCGCCGACATGCGCTCCCTCGCCTGGATTCGCGACGCCGGTTACCACGTCGTCTTCGACGCGACTCACTCCGTGCAACGGCCGGGTGGCGCGGGCGATTCGACTTCAGGCGATGCCGCGCTTGCACCCGTCCTGGCGCGGGCCGCGCTTGCCGCAGGTTGCGACGGCATTTTCATGGAGGTGCACGAGAACCCCGCGCGCGCGCTTTCCGACGGGCCGAACCAGATTCCGCTAAAGAATTTGCCGAAGCATCTGCGCATGTTTAAAGCTATTCATGCTGCGGTCTCGTAGCGCGCTGCGGGTTTTTCCGGGCGCGCGTTTTAGTCTCCTCCTCGCCGTGGCTTGCACCTTTTTCCTCTCATCGCTCGAGGCCAAGCGACCGAAAAATGCGACGCCACCGCCGAAAGACAACTCCGCCTTGAAAGACATCCCGCTCACCGTCGGCCACGAAGCGAAAGGACTAGTTCTGCCCAACTACGATGTGAACGGCCACCTGCTTGGTCGCTTCGAAGCCGCCACCGCCAGCCGTCTCGATGAAGACCATGTTCGTTTCGACAATTTGAAAATCCATACCTTCGACGAGCACGAAAAACCGGACCTCACGATCGATATGACCGAGGGAATTCTAAACCTTGAGACCCGCATCATCGATTCCAAAACCCGCACCAAAGTCACACGCGCCGACTTTGAAATCACGGGCGACGCCATGCATTTCAACACCGCGACTCATCAGGGCACGATGACCGGTAACGTCCACATGACCGTTTACGATCCATCGCAATTAGGAGGGAAAAAGAAGTGATGAAGCGACTTCTCCTCGGCCTATTTTCTTTTCTCCTGGCGGCGCATCTTCCGGCGCAAACCGCGTCCACCTCACCTGCTGCGAAAGCCGGCAAGGTCGCGCCCGGCACGCCGCTGACCACGCAGATTTATGCGGACGAAGCCTCCTTCGACACCGAAAAACGCATCGGCATTTTTACCGGCCACGTCCGCGTTTTCGATCCGCGCTTTAATATCCAGTCCGACAAATTGACCGTCTTTATTCATAAGGAAGAAAGTGAAGGCCTCGAAAAAGCGATCGCCGAAGGCAACGTCGGGGTGGTGCGCGACAAGCCCGATCCCAAGGGCGGTCCACCGTCCAAAGCCGTCGGACTTTCTGAAAAAGCCATTTACACCTCGTCGGATGGAAACGTGGAATTAACCGGCAGCCCGCGCGTGCAGGAAGGGCTCGACACTCACATCGCGACCAGCCCACAAACGGTCATGGTGCTCGACCAGGCTGGTCACCTCACGACGCATGGACCGAGCCGGACGGAGATAAAACAAGAAGCCAGCCCAGCCGCGAAAAAGCCCACGCCATGAGCCCGGAAACCGCCGCGCCGCCGACTCCGCTCCGCCCCGCGACGAATCAGGTCGGAACCAACCACGTCCTCGAGACCGACGGTCTCGTTAAAATTTACGATGGCCGCGCCGTCGTAAACGGGATCGATCTCACCGTTGGCCCGGGCGAGATCGTGGGATTGTTAGGCAAGAACGGCGCCGGCAAAACGACGAGCTTTTACATGATCGTCGGACTCGTTAGGCCGAATTCCGGCCGGGTCATTTTCTCGCACACCGACGTCACGCGTTACCCGATGTACAAACGTGCCCGGCTCGGCATGGGTTACCTGCCGCAGGAAGAATCGATCTTCCGCAAAATGACCGTGGAGGAAAATATCCTCGCCATTCTCGAGACGATGTCCTTGAGCAAAAAAGAGCGCCGCCATCGCTGCGACGAATTGCTGCACCAGTTCGGCATCGAGCGCATCGCCAAAAACACCGCGCTCACGCTCAGCGGTGGCGAGAAACGTCGCCTAACGATCGCGCGTTCGCTCGTCACTCGGCCGAAATTGCTCATGCTCGATGAGCCATTCAGTGGCGTCGATCCGATCGCGGTTTACGACGTCCAGCAGCTCGTCGTGAACCTGCGCCAATCCGGCCTCGCCATTCTCATCACCGACCACAACGTGCGCGAAACCCTCTCCATCGTGGATCGCGCCTATCTCATCGACGAAGGCCGCGTCGTGAGCGAAGGCACGAAAGATTTTCTCATTAACGATCCGATCAGCCGCCAGCTTTATCTGGGCGAACGTTTTCAGATGTAAACGCAAGGAGCCGCATGCAAACCACTCACAACCATCCTGCCGTCAAAGTCACCGGCCGCCACCTCGTCATTACCGACGCGATCAATCAATACGCCACGCACAAGATCGAAGGGCTGCACCTCGATTACCCGAAAATCATCGAGGCCCACGTCATCCTCGGCGTCGAGAAATATCGACACTGGGCGGAAGTCGTCCTCATTTGTTCGAACCACATCACGATCGAAGCCCGCGAAGAAACGAACGATCTCTACGCCGCGATCGACGAGGTCATGGACAAAATCACGCGCCAGATGCGCAAGTACAAAACGCGCCTCCTGCGTCGCCATCGTCCGCGCAAAGAGGACATCCGGCATTTGGAGGAAACCGTGCTCCATCCGGAACCGATCGAGGAAGAGGACGACCATCAAGGCCACGCGGTCGTGCGCACCGAGCGTATTTCGCTCAAGCCGATGTTCATCGATGAAGCAGTCCTGCAGCTCGAAATGTCCACCCGCCACTTCATGGTTTTCATGAATGCGCGCAGCACGCGCGTGAACGTTCTCTACCGCCGCAAAGAGGGAGAGTTCGGCCTGATCGAACCGGCCCCGCGCGATCGTTAGCGAAAGGTCGCGCCGCCGCACGCGGCGCGAGCAGTTCCGTCATCGTGAGCGAAGCGCAGCGAAGTCGAAGGATCCCGTGGAGTAACCGGGCCGCTCCGGCTTCCACTCTTTCCGCTCACCCCGCGGGATCCCTCGACTTCGTTCCGCTTCGCTCCACTTCGCTCGGGATGACGGATGCAGCGATCCCGCTTCGAAAATCCGGGTGAAGCAGTTTCCACCCAAGCCCGCGCAATTTGCGATTGCTCACCCGCTTGTTACTCGCGCCCCGTTTCCGCACGGCGACCTCCTCTGCCGTTCGAGGAAGCGGCCGCTCCAGAGTCTGAGCCATCCATGCGTAAGCGGCTCGCTGCGTGATCGGCTCATCGTCGCTCACATTAAAGATTCCGTCGTTAGGCAAACTCGTTAGGTAAACGAACGCCGCCGCAATGTCGTCGCGATGCACCTGATTCAGAAACCGGCCGCCGTCGCCCTCGAGCCGCGCTTCGCCGGAGAGAAACCGGCGCAGCAAAACCGAGCGGCCCGGCCCATAAATGCCCGCGAGCCGCGCCACCGTGCCGCCATTTTCCCTAACGAACTCCTCCGTCTCGCGCAGAATCCGTCCTGTTTCATGCTGCGGTTCGGCGGCACTTTCTTCGTCCACCCATTCCCCGTTAGTCTGTGCGTAAACGGAAGTGCTGCTCGTAAAAATAAAGCGCGCCGGCCGCAGCGCCTGCATGAGATTCCGCGCGCCCGCGAGATAAACGCGCCGATAATCCGCGGCCCCACCGCCGCCCGAGCTGGCGCAGTGAATGACGGCATCAAACTTTCGCGCCGCCGCATCAACCGCCGCGCGCTCAGAGATATCGACTGGCCTAACGACATATAATTTCTCCCCCAGCCGCGCGGCCGATTCTGCCGAATGCGTCCAGCCTTCGACTTCCCAACCTGCCGCCTGAAACAGCTCCGCCGTCGCCGCCCCGACGTAGCCACAACCGGCAATCAGCACCCGCGCCATCAAACCGTCGCGGGCAAAATTTCGATCTCGTCAAACTCGTTAGGCTGCACCGCGCGCACCTGCCGCAGGCGGATCAGCTCGAGGAGCGCGAGGAACGTCACCACGATCTCCACCCGCGACGCCACTTGCGCGAAGAGCTCGGTGAAACGCAGCATCGTCCCCTGGCCGACGCGCTGCAGAATCCAGTCGATCTTATCGGAGACGGTAAAATTCTCGCCGAAAATCTCCCGCAAATCATCGCGCGCATCGAGGCGCTTGAGGACAGTTTGAAACGCGTTGATCAATTGGAAAATCCCGACTTCGCCCAGTAGCAACGGCGCCGTCTCCGGCGTCATCCCTTCACCTACGCGCGCGAAAGTCCGTTCCTGTTGCAGCTCGCGCGCCTGCAACTGGTCTGCCGCTTCCTTGAATTTTTTGTACTCGATCAACTGCCGGATTAAATCCCAGCGCGGATCGGTTTCATCGACATCCTCCTCCGGCGGCTGCTGATCGATCGGGAGAAGGCTGCGGCTTTTGAGATAAATCAAATTCGCCGCCATGACGATGAATTCGCCCGCGACATCGATGTTCAGCTCCTTGAACGCCTGCAAATATTCCAAGTATTGCTTCGTGATCCGCTCAAGTGAGATGTCGTAAATATCGATCTCGTCGCGCTTGATCAGATAAAGCAGGAGATCGAGCGGACCCTCGAAAATCTCGAGCCGCACCTTGTATTCGGTTTCCATGGGAAGCGCCGCGATCTTAGCGGGCCGGGCCGCGCTTGTCATGCTTGTGAATAACTGTTAATAACTTCGCGACTCACTTGGAATGCGTTTCCATCCCGCTCTCCTCGCCGCTGCGGCGGGTTTGTCGTTAGGCGCCTGCGGCACCACGCGCAATCTCCCAACCTACGAGCGCCCTCTCGCCCGCGCGGAGTTCCAACAAGTCCGCACCACCGCCTACACCGACACCGAGTCCGATCATCGCCGCTACGGGAATTCCACCGCGCTTGGCACCACTCTCCACGCCGCGCCGCGTCTCGCGGTCCCCCGCGCCATTCCCGTTGCGGAATCCGCCTCCGGCGAATACCAGCCGATCGCCTACGTCTCGCGCACGCAGCCATTCACGCTGGATATTTCTTCCAACCTAAACTACGGGAGCGCCGCCGCGGACTGGTCGCGCTGGCCGGCGGGAACGATCTTCCGCATCATCTCCACAGGACAACTTTATCGCGTCGAGGACTACGGCTGGGCGCTGGCGGGGCGCAACACGATCGATCTTTACATGGCGACGCCGCGAGAGATGAACGGCTGGGGCGTGCGTTCCGAAGAGATCCAGATCGTGCAATGGGGCGACCCGAGTACGAGCCTGCGCAAGCTCGCGCCGCACACAAAATTCCGCCACATCAGGCGCATGGTCTTGGAGCTGGAAGGCCACTCGCGCGCGGCCGCGCAGTTGCATTAATGCGGCGCGACGTTTTTGCTGTCCGGGGAGGACGGGCTGGTAGCCCGTCGCGCTTGGGCGAGTCTCGCCCAAGGCCATTGTGCGCGACCGCACCCGAGCGCGCCCTCTTTTCGTTAGGCAACGCGCCGTGAGCAGTTCGGCGGAGACTCCGCCGAACGACGGGCTACCAGCCCGTCCTCCCCGGAACGTGAAACCAGGCGACGCCTTGCCCCTCGGGTAGCGCACGTGAAACGCATGCGCTACCCAGAAAAACTCCCCGACCGCCGCCTTACGAATGCGCTAAAGTTGCCCCCGCCTCCAAGCCCGACATCTTTGCCAGACGATGGGGCTGGAGATCAATTTGGTTGTCCCCGATCTCTGGCAACAGGAAGCGGTGCGCGCTTTGCAGGCCGGCCAGGATGTCGTCGTTCACGCCCCGACGGGCGCGGGGAAAACTTACATTTTCGAACTCCTCTATCCGTCGCTCAAAGGTCAGGCCGTTTTCACCGTCCCGACCCGCGCCCTCGCCAACGACAAGCTCGCCGAATGGCGCGCGCGCGGTTGGGACGTCGGCATTTCCACGGGCGATCTCGCGCTGAAACTCGACGCCAAAGTCATCGTCGCCACGCTCGAAACGCAACGCTCGCGCTTCCTCCGCCGCCAAGGCCCGAAGCTGCTTGTGGTGGACGAATATCAGCTCATCGCCGATCCGGTGCGCGGCGTGCATTACGAGCTGTCGCTCGCCCTCGCGCCGCCGGAAACGCAACTGCTTTTGCTCAGCGGCAGCGTCAACAATCCGCAGGACGTGGTGGAATGGCTGCGGCGTAACGGGCGTGATGCTTTACTCGTTAGGCACGACCAGCGGCCCGTGCCGCAGCACGAAGTCGATCTGCGCCATTTGCCGGAAGCCGGCTTCTCGCGCAATCGCGAATTCTGGCCGCGCATGGTCGCGAAAGCGCTTCACGCCGGCCTCGCGCCCATTCTTGTTTTCGCGCCGCGCCGCAACGCCACGGAAGAGATGGCACAGGCGATCGCGACCGTGATTCCGGCGCACGATCCGCTCCCGCTCTCGCCCCAGCAGGAGCAGCTCGCGGGCAAGCGCCTAACGAAACTCCTGCGCAATCGCGTCGCCTATCATCACAGCGGACTGAGCTACGCCGTGCGCGCGGGCTTGATCGAGCCGCTCGCGAAAGCGGGGCAGCTCAACGTCGTCGTCGCCACCATGGGCCTTGCGGCAGGAATCAATTTTTCCATGCGCTCGGTCCTCGTCACCGAGACGCGTTATCTCTCGGGAAATTTCGAGCGGCACGTCGCACCCGACGAGCTCCTGCAAATGTTTGGCCGCGCGGGCCGGCGCGGACTCGACGACACCGGCTTCATTCTTTTCACGCCGGACCAGCCTCGGCTCAGCTTCGCGCGACCGCGGCAGTTGAAGCGCGCCACGCAAGTCGATTGGCCGAGTCTCATCAGCGTCATGCGCGGCGCGGCGGAACGCGGCGCGCAGCCCTTTGCCGCGGCGGTGGAGCTGAGCCACGCGTTGTTCAGTGTGCAAAAAGTTCCGCTCGGCGTGGAGCATGCGCTCGCCACCGGCGCCCGACCCTGCGGACTCTGGGTCGATGCCGAGCGGGCTCGTTTCGTTAGGCGCGGAATCGTGGAAATCCTGAACAGCCGCGAGGAATGGGAACCGCGCGGGGAAGTGATGGAAACGTCGTTAGGCGAACTGCTCGTGCGCGCGCACGAACGCTGGCAAGCGGCTTTGCGCCTAACGACCACGTTGGCGTGTTTTCCGCTCGGCAACATTTGTCGCCTAACGAACAGTAAAATTTACGGTCGCGAAGTTCCACTCGGCATGGCGCAGCCGGAAAAGCCCAACGTGCTCGTCGCGAAATCGCTGCGCCGCTTCGTCCACGCGAAATGGATGGCGGAGGAAATTTTGCTCGGGCTCGCGCGGGAAAAAATGCCGGTATGGAGCGAGGGCGGCGAAATAGTGGAGATCGTTAGGCGCGGACCGCTTCTCGCCGCCCGCGTCGATTTTTCGCAGGTGAAAACACACGCCTTGCGCGACTCGTTAGGCAAATCTCTCTCTGAGCCGCCGGAGCGCGAAGCCATTCCGCTCGTCTGCCGCGCGTGTTCCGAGCTGCTGCACGATCAAACGGCCGAGATCGTCGCTTCGCCAGCGTTCGCCTGGCGCAAACTTGGTTTGATCGAGTCCGACGGCACGCCGACCCGGCGCGGCGTGGTCTTCGGATTTTTCCACGGCGGAGAAGGCTTGGCCGTGGCCGGCGCCCTCGAAGACGAAAGCTATCTCATCGAGGACTTGGTTTTCGACCTGGCGAATATTCGCGCCGGGCCGCGTTTTGCGGGCGAAGATTCATCGTTAGGCGGACGGCTCGGCGCGCTTTGCCAAACGGTTTACGAGCGCGCCGATCACGCGGGTTATCTCGAAATGGGCGTCCCGATTCATTACGGCGCCGGCGCGTCCGAGGTCATTCGCGAGATCGTGACGAATCCCGGTGGACGCTACAAACTCACCTCGGATTTGCTACGGCACGGAGATGTCGAGCGCGCGCTCATGGAATGGCGCAGCCTCCTGCGGCACATCGCGGCGGCACCGGACTTGGAATGGGAACGCTGGAAGGAATTAAAAGCGGCCGCGGGAAAGTTGCTCCATCAAAGTTCATCGCCGACCACGTTCGATTTTCCTCCGCTGCTCGCGGCGCAACAAAGGCGGCTGTAGGCGGGGGCGCCCAAGGAGCGGCGGTTTGAAACCGCCGTGGGCGCTTCCAAAGCGCCCCTCCTTGCACTAGTTTGCGCGCCATGCCTAACGAACAGGAAATGCCTGCGCAACTCGGCTATCGCATGCCTGCGGAATGGGAATCCCACGCGGCGACTTGGCTCTCCTGGCCGCGGCGCGAAGGCATCAGCTTTCCCGATTCCTACGCTCGCGTGCTGCCGACTTTGCGCACGATGGTCGCGGCCTTGCTCGAGTCGGAAGCGGTGGAGATTAACGTGAGCAACGGCGCACATGAAGCGGAAGCACGCGCTGCGCTGGAGGGCCTGCCTAACGAACGCCTAACGTTCCACGAAATCCCCACGAACGAGCCCTGGTGCCGCGATCATGGACCGATTTTTCTCACCCGCAGTGAGGAGCCGCGGCTCGCGATCGTCGATTGGGATTACAATGCGTGGGGAGGCAAGTATCCACCGTGCGATCTCGATGATGTCGTGCCGACGCGGATCGCCGCGGAACTGGAGGTGCCGGTCTTTTATCCGCGCATGATTTTGGAAGGTGGTTCGATTGAAGTGAACGGCGCGGGCGCGCTCCTGACGACGGAAGGTTGTTTGCTCAACCCGAATCGCAATCCGCAACTGACGCGGGAGCAGATCGAGCAACGACTGCGCGATTATCTCGGGGTGCGCGAGATTCTTTGGTTGGGCGACGGCATCGAAGGCGACGATACCGACGGGCATATCGACGACCTCACGCGGTTCGTTGATGAGCGGACGGTGGTGACGGTGGTGGAACCGGATGAAGCGGATGCAAATCACGCGCCGTTGCAGGCAAACCTCGAGCGGCTGCGCAGCCTAACGATCGCGGGTAAGCCGCTGGAAATCCTCGAGCTGCCGATGCCGCGCCGGATTGTGCGGGAAGGAATGCGTCTGCCGGCGAGTTACGCGAATTTTTACCTCGCGAACGAGCGCGTGCTCTTGCCGACGTTTGCTGAGCCTAACGATGAAGTTGCAGCGGAGATTTTGCGGCACGCATTCCCGACACGGCGAGTGGTGCCGATCGATTGCCAGGAATTGATTTGGGGGCTCGGCGCATTTCACTGCCTCACGCAGCAGCAGCCGACGGTTCGTTAGGCGTAGATGTTTTCCGGCGCGCTTTTTTGTTCACGGTGTCATCCCGAGACGGCGTCAGCGCGGCGAGGGACCCCGCAAGCGTCTCACGGCTTTCGCCAGACTCTCGGCGAGGTACGGAATTTACGACCCGCGGTAATAGGAGGTCCATTTCCATCGAGGGGTCCTTCGCTGCGCTGCGCCAGCTCAGGATGACGAGCACCGCCTAACGATGATCCTCCAGGATCAATCGGCTGCCGGCGCGGGTTTGTAGCCGCTCTTCAGAATGGCGTCGTGCAGATCCGGCGCGTGGGTTTTGCGCGCGTCGAAAGTGATCCAAACATTTTCGCTTTTTGGATCGGCGACCACTTCCTTTACGCCGTTGATTTTCATCAGCGGCTCGCGCAAGGCGCGGACGCATTCGTCGCAGTCGTTGCCTTCGGTCGCGATGTCGATTCGCTCCCAGACGGGTTTGTCGGCGGTGTCGTGCAGATTGTGTGGGTCGGACGGGTCCATGCAGTTAACTTCGCGGCTCGGCGCGGTGGTGGTCGCGTAACACAGGCTTCCAGCCTGTCAGGTCGAGCGCCATCTTGCCCGGTCTTTCGGGAGTGCAGGCTAGAAGCCCGCACGACTCGACAGGCTGGAAGCCTGTGTTACTGCGCTCCGGACAAAAGGCCAGACCGTCGCGGCCAAAATCTTTTGTCCATCTGCGTTTGGATGGAGGAGATCGTTTTGGTTGAGAGAAGGATCGCCCGCCACGCCGCGGAGGAGAAACGGGATGAGCGCCGCATCGTTTCGCTTCGCCAAATCCAAATACAAGCGCCCGAAGGCCGCGAGATAATCTTCCCCGGAAGCTTCCGGCAATTGCATCCCGGCAATGACGATGCGCACCTTTGGATAGCGCTTTTTCGTGAGGTCGATGATCGCCTGCAGGTTCGTTGCGATCTGCGCCACGGGCACGCCGCGGAAAGCGTCATTAATTCCAAGCTCGAGCACGAGCACGTCCATGTGCTGATGGAGCAGCGCAGGAAGCCGCTGCAATCCGCCGGCAGTCGTATCGCCACTAACACTCGCGTTCACGACGGTAAGCGCGACGCCCGCAGCGTTCGCTTTTTTTAGGAGCAACGCCGGATACGCCGCGGAACGTTTCAACCCGTAACCGGCAGAAAGACTATCGCCGAGGACCAGAACGGTCGCCGGTTTCGCGAGCGTGCTTGTCACAGAAAGTCCGAGAATCAGAAGCGGGATGAGCCATTGCATCGAGCCAAGCTTCGACGCCCCGTGCGCGCGAAATGTTCATTCGCTTGCCTCACCTTTGCACGCGTTCTAAAGATAACTCCCGCCGCTCTCAACGGCCCAACTCTCAACCAAGCACTCTTCATTTTTTTATGGCAAACATCGGCATCAACGGCTTCGGCCGCATCGGGCGCAACGTCTTACGCGCCATGTCTCAGGAGCAGGTCGCGCAGGTCCGCGCGATCAACGATCTCACCGACACGAAAACGCTCGCGCATCTCCTGAAGTGGGATTCGGTCCACGGAAAATTCGACGGCGAGATCGGCCACGACTCCGAGAACATCATCGTTAGGGGACAGAAAATTAAGATCCTGAAGGAGCGCGATCCAGGCAAGCTGCCGTGGAAAGATCTCGGGGTGGATGTCGTCCTGGAATCGACCGGATTTTTTACCAGCCGCGATAAGGCGGAGCTGCACATCACCCAAGGCGGCGCAAAAAAAGTGCTGATCAGCGCGCCGGCGAAAAATCCCGACGCCACGATTTGCCTCGGGATTAATGATAAAATTTACGACGCGGCGAAGATGAACATCATTTCGAACGCGAGCTGCACGACCAACTGTCTCGCGCCTCTCGCGCGCGTCCTACACGAGACTTTTACCATCGTGAACGGCTTCATGAGCACGATCCACAGCTACACGAACGACCAGCGCATTCTCGATTTGCCGCACGAGGATTTGCGGCGCGCGCGCGCGGCGGCGGTCAGCATCATTCCGTCGAGCACGGGCGCGGCGAAAGCGATCGGCGAAGTGTTGCCGGCACTGAAAGGCAAGTTGAACGGCGGCGCGTTTCGCGTGCCGACGCCGGACGGATCGGTGACCGATTTCACCGCCGTGCTGGAAAAGGAAACGACGGCGGAAGGAATCAACGAGGCGTTCAAGAAAGCGGCCAGCGATGAGAGCTACAAAGGAGTGCTCGAGTTCAGCGACGAGCCGTTGGTCTCGCGCGACATCATAGGCAACCCGCACTCCTGCATTTTCGACAGCGGCCTAACGATGGCGCAAGGGAAGTTCGTCAAGGTCGTCGGCTGGTACGACAACGAATGGGGCTACAGCAATCGCTGCGTGCAGATGCTGGAGCTGATCGGGGGATAATGGGACGAATCGTCGTCAAGGTTGTCGTCGAAAACGCGAGCGACCGGAGCAAGCGTATCGAAACCGATGCGCTCGTGGATACCGGCGCATACATCACGACGTTGCCGGCCGCCTGGAAGAGTCGGCTGGGAGAGTTCCCTTCCTCACGCGAGATAATGCTCGAGACAGCGACGCAAGAAACCGTCAGCGGCGAAATTTGCGGACCGGTCTTCATCCAGATGCCAGGCTTCCCACAAATTTCGAGCGAGGTTCTTTTTCTGCCGATGGAACCGGAAGATGGAAAATATGAACCACTCATTGGATATGTGACGCTGGAACAGTCGCAAGCTGCAGTCGACATGGTGGGTCATCGGCTCACTCACGTTCGTTACGCCGATTTGAAATAGATGAGCAAGCTGAGTCTTCGCGATCTCGATGTCCGCGGGAAACGCGTGCTCGTGCGCGTCGATTTCAATGTTCCGACCGAGGAGCGCGACGGCAAAATCTTTATCACCGACGACACCCGGATACAGGAAAGTCTCCCCACAATTAATTACCTGCGCGACAACGGCGCGAGAACGATTTTGATGGCGCACTTCGGGCGGCCGAAAGGCAGGCCTAACGAAAAGTATTCTCTGCGTCCGGTCGGTCTCGCGCTGCACGATTTGATCGGTCATCCCGTCGCCTTCAGCCACGACTGCATCGGCGCGGATGCCGAAGCGATCGTGAGGGAGATGAAAGAAGGCGACGTCACGCTGCTCGAAAATCTTCGCTTTCACGCCGAGGAAGAAGCGAACGACCCGAAATTTGCGGAGTCGTTAGGCAAATTGAGCGACGGTCTTTACGTGAACGACGCGTTCGGCGCCGCGCATCGCGCCCACGCCTCAACCGCGGGCGTGACAAAGTTCGTTAGGCAAGCAGCCATGGGTTTTCTGATGGAGAAAGAGCTGAAATATCTCCACGAAGAACTGGCGCAGCCGGCGAAGCCGTTCCTCGTCATCATGGGTGGCGGCAAAGTTTCCGATAAGATCGGCGTGATCAAAGCGCTCATGGAGAAGGCCGACACGTTTCTGATTTGCGGCGCGATGGCGAACACGTTTTTCAAAGCGCGGGGCATTCCGGTCGGCGCCAGCCGAGTGGAAGCCGACAAGCTCGATCTCGCGCGCGAGCTACTCGCCCTTGCCGAGAAAAAAGGCGTCAAACTGATCCTGCCGATCGACGCGCTGGAGACGCAAGAGATCAAAGCCGGCGCGGAAACGCATCAGACCGGCCGCCTTTCGCCTAACGACGGCGTCCGCGATGGCTGGCAGGCAGTCGATCTCGGACCGGAATCGATCCGGCTTTTTCAAAGTGAAATCGCGCGCGCCAAAACCATTCTTTGGAATGGTCCGCCGGGAATTTTCGAGATCGCGGATTTCGCAGCGGGCACGCGCGCGATTGCGGAAGCAATGGCGAAGTCGGATGCCGTCACCATCATCGGGGGCGGCGATTCGGTGACGGCGGTGAAGCAAGCCGGCTTGGCCGATAAAATGACTTTCATTTCCACCGGCGGCGGCGCGTCGCTCGAACTCATCGAAGGAAAAGATTTGCCCGGCGTCGCCGCTCTGACGGACGCGAGCTAGTGCAACTGACCAGGAAGGTGAGACTAGCTTTCGAAACGTCCTCAAGCGTCAGATATTTTTCTAAGAACTCCGCGCGCGGGCAGCACTTCGGAACACTTCTCCGGCGGAACGCGCTTCCGCGTCCCACACTTTCCCACTGAATGCGGCTAACAATCGCCGCGCGATACGGAAAGATTCTGCGCGGTTTGCGCAACGCAGTCGTCGCGCTCGGGATATTTATGCTCGTCTGCGCCGGCTGGCATGCGCTTCTTCCGTTGCCCGATGTAGCGGTGGTGACGCCGAAGCTGCGGTATTTCGCCGCACATCAAAATGAGTTCGACACCATCTTCGTCGGGTCGAGCCGCGTCTATCGCGGGATCGAGCCGGCGACTTTCGACGCCACGATGCGCGACCGCGGTGTCCCGACTCGCAGCTTCAATTTCGGCGCGGACGGAATGCATCCGCCGGAAAGATTTTTTGTGCTCGCGAAGATTCTTGCGCTGCGGCCGCACCTGCGTCGCATCTTCGTCGAGCTGGATAATCTTTCCGTGAACTGGTTGCCAGGTGAGGAAGGTTCGCAACGCACGGTTTACTGGCACGATTGGGCGAGCACCCGGATTATTTTCGCAAAAGTCCTGCGCCTCGATCGGCACGAAAAATTGAAACGCGATTGGCAGCGCTATCTGAAATCGCGTGAGATCCTCGACCAGCACTTCGCGCTCTTTCTGAGAAATGAAACGAACGTCGGCCGCGCGCAGGATCAAATTCCCGAATTGCTCCATTCCCCGACGAACGAAGATCTCGTGCAAAAAATCGGCGGTCGCGCGGAGGGCTTCAATCCTTTCCAGCGTCATCTCTCCAGCAACGCCGCGGTCGCTTACCAGAATCAACTCGCGCGGGAGAGCGCGGAGACAACGTCGCCGAACTATCTCGACACAGAAGAGGAACGCGCCTTCCGCCGCGTCGCTGCGCAAATCCGTGCTCTCGGAGCGGAGCCGATCTTCCTGGTCATGCCCGCGAAACCAGCGCAGCCCTCGCGTTTCCACGATCCCGCTCCGGCGCCCGTGCTCGCGTTCAATTCGCCCGCGACGTACCCGGAACTTTACCGCAGCAGCATTCGGGTGGACGACGAGCATCTCAACGCCGAAGGCGCGACCGAATTTTCCCGACTGCTCGGGCAACGGGTGAGCGGAAATTAGCTGCGCCACCGATTCTCTTTGCCGCGCGCCGGCGGCGGTTGCAACGCGACAGGCGTTCCCTTATTTGTTCGAGCCCGCCTTCGCCCCACCCTTTTAGCCTAACGACTCGCTTTCGCTCATGCGCAAAAAAATCATCGCCGCGAATTGGAAAATGAACATGACCCAGGGCGAGTCGGAGGCGTTCATCACGACCTTCGTGCGCGAGATTGGCGACTTCGACGCGGTCGAGATCGTCCTCGTGCCGCCGTTCACGTCGATCCCAAAAGTCTCCGAGCTGCTGACACAAACGCAGAACATAAAACTCGGCGCGCAAAATATGTATTGGGAACGCAGCGGCGCGTTTACGGGCGAGATCAGTCCCGCGATGTTGCGCGAACTTTTTGTGCGCTATGTCGTGCTTGGTCACAGCGAACGGCGCGCGCTTTTCGGCGAGACGGACGAGATCATCAATCGCAAAATGCTCGCGGCTTACGAACAGGTTTTGCGGCCGATCCTCTGTATCGGGGAAACTCTGCCGCAGCGCGAACGCGGTGAAGTCGAGAGCGTTCTTCGGCAGCAATTGCACGGCAGTTTGGCGAAGGTGGACGCGAAGGAATTGCACGAAACCGTCATCGCCTACGAGCCGGTCTGGGCGATCGGCACGGGCAAGACCGCGAGCGCGGCACAGGCGCAGGAAGCGCACGCCTTCATTCGCAAAACGCTGGGCGAAATCTCGGACAAGGCAACCGCGGAAAAGGTGCGCATCCAGTACGGCGGCAGCGTGAAACCGGACAACGCGCGCGAGCTCCTGTCCCAGCCGGACATCGACGGCGCGCTCGTCGGCGGGGCCAGCCTCGACCCGCGCAGTTTCGCGCAGATCGTGCAGGCGGGCGCGCCTAACGAGTAGGTTCTGCCGGGCTTTTTCGGCCTAACGACGGCGGTTGCAAACCGCCGCTCCTATTTGGGCGGCAGGGCGTAGGCTTCCACCAAACCGGTTCCCGTCGAGCTGCCGGCGCCGCGCACGATCGCGGTGTATGCACCTGCGGGAAGTGTGTCGATGACCGCGGCCTCTTTTGCGTTGGTTGGCGCGACGGTGCTCGCCTGGATTTCCGCAACATCCGGACTGTTCTGCCAGTCGTCGTTGAAATCGATCTGGGTGCCGTCGCCAGTAACAAGCGTGAGAGTCGGATCCTCCAACGGATCGGTGATGCCCTGATCGCCTAACGACGGCCCGAGCGCGCGCACCAGAACGCGTTGCGAACCATCACCAAAAACGAGGAAGCCGCCGATCATTATGTTGTCGCCGGACTGGACATTTCCGCGGGTAGAGATGTTGGCAATGATCGAGCCCGGTCCGCTGGCGAGATCGTAAACTTCCACCAGGCCATTACCACCGCCTCCGCTGGCGCCACGAACGACCGCGGTGTAAACCAGGCCGGTCGTGCTCCCCGGCAGTGTGGTCAGAATAACGGATTCGTTAGGCTTGCTCGGCGCGAGGCCGGCGTCGATGATTTCCTGTTCGTTAGGCGCATCCTGCCAGTTGTCGTTCACGGCCAGGACATTCCCCGCGCCGTCGTGCAATTCCAGGGTCGGATCGGCCAGGACGTTCGTTAGGTTGACGCTCGCCAGCGAGGGCCCGAGCGCGCGTACCCCAACTCGCTTCGGCCCGGTCCCGAGGACGATGAACCCGCCGATCAAGGCGTCCTGGTTCGTCCCTACGACCACGCGGGTGGAGATGTTCGCGAGGTGGGGCGGGTTGGCGACAACAGTCACCTGAAAAGTCTGCGAGACGGTGGCGCCTTCCGAATCGGTGCCCGTTGCCGTTATCATGGCCGTCCCGAGCGCTTTCGCCGTGACGAGCAGATTATTGCCACTGATGGCAACCGACACGAGGTCGGAATGGTCGCTGCTCGCGGTGAAGGTTAGCGGCGTGATGCGGGTGATACTGGGGATGGTGATCGCGTTAGCCGGAGCGGCTGGCGTTCCGGTATCGAAATCCGCCTGGGTATAGTTGCGCAGAGGCGTGGCGGTGAAGTCTCCGCCAAAATCAAAGACCGGCAGAGCTGCGATCGCGTCGGCCACCGCCATACCGTCGCCGAGGACGCGACCGAAGACGGTGTATCCGCCGTTATCGATATCAAGCGTGGCGCTGTTATCCGCGAGGTTGATGTAGAATTGGCTCGTCGCGCTATCGGCCGCGCCGGCGATCTTCGCCATCGCCACCGTCCCGCGGATGTTCGAGATGCCGGGCTCGTTCGGGACCGGCGCAAAAGGCACCACCGCCGTTGGCAGGATGGTCGCCGGATCGGTTGGCAACGAAGTGTCGAGGAAACCTCCGGTCTGGATGACGAAGCCCGGAACGGAACGATGAAAGAAAATCGGCGCCGGATTACCCGTCGTCGGGTCGGTAATGAGGTAGCGGCCGCTGTCCACGTAGTTGAAGAAATTGGCAACAGTCAGCGGCGTGGCCTGATCGAAAAGAGCCACATCGATCGTTCCCAAGACCGTCGTTAGGCGAACGCCCGTGCTATCGGGGTCAGCGAAGATGGTCGAAAGATCGATGACTTCCGCCGAGGCATCTTTGTAAAGCGTGGCATCGGGAATCGTGCTGACGCTCGTGGGCGGAACGTTAGCCGCGAGCGCGCTCAACGGGAGCGCGGCGAGGAGCGCGAGCGAGCGGAAAATGTTTTGTGTCGAGAGCATGGCGCAAACCAGTACCGAATTTAGTCTGCGGCTCAACCCGAGAAGATCCGCGGCAAGCGAAAAAGAGTCCGCTCTATTTGGTGATCTCGAGATAACTGCGGGATTGCACCTTATTCGTGCCCGGTTCCATCTCTTCGATCCGCATCTGTTTTAAAAACCAGCGGCCCTCGATCTTCTGCGCGGAGACGACCTCGAATTTTTTCGCGAGCTGATCTTTCCAATTGTAAGCCTCCAGCCGCATGATCGCGCCACCCTGTTGATCGACCCAGAGAACCACGGTCGAATAAGGCGCGTGGTGGGAAGGCGGATGCAGCCGCAGCTTCCAACAAGAGCGGGTGCGCACGCTGTCCGCGCCGAGCAGTTGCGCATCCGGCCAATAAAGAAACCCGAGCGCGAGATCGCCGTAGGTAACGCCAGTCCCGCCGATCTTTTCGTCGAGCCGCGAGGAGGAGAATTTTTCGGCGCTGTTATTTTTCAGCAGCTCGAGCTGGGAATTGTTCGCGGCGAGGCGCAACTGCACCGCGAGCGGTGGATTGGAAAAAGTGTAGCGAATGATCCGGCCATTCTGAGTTAGCCGGAAAGGAAGAACCGTGGCGTCGGAACGAAGCTGGCCCTGGAGATCGAGTTGCTGCTGCGTTTGTTGCCAGCGGACTTGGGCGAGAATCTCGGCCGCGGATGGCGCCGGGTCGGCCAACGCATTCGTTAGGCAAAAAGCCAAGGCGAGAAGGTAAGTTTTAAGTTTCAAGTTTTGAGCTTTAAGTGGAGTTAGCGTCGCCGTTTTCGCTTAAAACTTAACACTTAAAACTTTCCCGTGGACCAAGCGCTCTTTCATCTGATCAACCAGCAATGGACGAACCCGATCCTGGATTTGTTCATGGCCGCGATCAGCAATATCGAGATTTGGAAACCGTTCATCGTTCTGCTGCTGCTTTATCCCTTATTCTTTGGCGGATTCAAAGGGCGCGCGCTTCTTGTTTGTCTTGCGGTGACGTTGCTGATTAATAGCAGCCTAACGAATACACTGAAGAAGTTTGTCGATCGCCGACGACCGAAACAAACGGAGAGCGTGCGCCTGGTGGAACTGGCACGCGCGCGCCCGGAGTTTCTCACGCTCTTCAAGCCGGCGGCGATTCGCTACTCCGATGATAGCGATCGGCACAGTTCCGGCCCCTCTTTTCCCTCCGGCCATGTGACGAACAATTTCACCGTCGCGATTGTGCTCGCGCTTTTCTTGCGCCGCTGGGGGTCGCTCTACTTCCTGGTGGCGCTCGCGATTAGTTATTCGCGCGTCTATCTCGGCGCGCACTGGCCGAGCGATGTGCTCGGCACGGTTTTCCTCGCCGCGGGCGAAACGTTCCTCGTCCTCGCGCTTCTCGAAATGCTCTGGGGCTGGCTCGGGCGGCGCTGGTCCACTCCGCTTTTCGTTAGGCATAAAAGCCTCTTCGTATGACGACGACGCGCGCGGTCTGGCTCTTCATTCTCGCACTCACTCTGCTCCGCCTCGCGCTGCTCAATGCGACGCTCCTTTCGCCGGACGAGACTTACTATTGGATGTGGTCGCAGCGGCCGGACCTTTCCTACTTCAGCAAAGGCCCGGGCGTTGCTCTTGTCATTCGTTCCAGCACCGCGCTCTTCGGCGACAACGAGTTCGGGGTGCGCTTTTGGAGCCCGCTCCTGGCGGCGGCGACCAGTCTGCTCCTTTACTACTTTGGACAAAGACTCTTTAGCGCCGCCGCCGGCTTCTGGGTCGTAGTCGCATTGAATGTCACTCCTATCTTTAACCTTGGTAGTCTCGTTCTAACTATCGATCCACTTTCAGTTCTCTTTTGGGTTGCTGCCTTCTATGCCTTCTGGCTCGCACTTGAGCGCAGCCCGGAGTTTTCCGCGTGGTGGCCACTAACTGGACTACTCATAGGACTTGGGTTCCTGTGTAAGTACACCAACGCGCTCGAACTCGTTTCTATCCTCCTTGTTCTCGCGTTCACACCACGCCTGCGGCGTGAGTTCCGCCGCCTCAACCTTTACTCGTTAGGCGCGGTCTTTCTCCTTTGTACCATTCCACCCATCATTTGGAATTCTCAACACGCCTGGATCACGCTGGATCACCTTAAATCCCGCGGAAGTCTCGATAGCACTGCGGGGTTTCATCCGCTCGAGTTCCTCACTTTCTTAGGCGAACATTTTGCGACTTATTCGCCGCTCCTTTTTCTCGGGCTGATGTGGGCACTGGGAGCGAGCTGGCGGCGCGCCCGGCGGCAGTTCAAGACGCTCTTCCTGCTCTGGTTCGGTTTGCCGGTCTTCCTTTTCTATGCCGTGCTTTCGATTAACAAAGCCGCTGCACCGAACTGGGATGGTCTCGCTTTCCTTAGTCTTAGTTTGCTTGCGATCTCATACTGGCGCGAGCGTGCCGCCGCGCATGTCCGGGTCAGGAAGTGGGCCGCCGCCGCTCTTGTCCTGGGTCTGCTCATGAGCGCACTGCTCATAGGATTTATGACAGGTAATTTTAGTCTGCCCGATCGTGATCCAACAGACCGTCTGCGCGGATGGCAGACCATGGCCGACGCTGTGTCGGAAGTGCGAAAAAATTTCGAGAGTAAGAGTGGGAAGCCGGTTTTCCTTATCGCCGACGAACGCGATCGCGCCTCAGAGTTAGCTTTCTATCTGCCCGAGAAGCGAATTGAAGGCCCAGGTCATCCGCCAGTTTATCTTCCCGAGTCACAAGACATGGTGAACCAATTTTCCTTCTGGCCGCGCTACGATGAGTTTGAGCCTGTGACAAAGGCGAACGCGCCCGAACCTAACGAGGTTTATACCGAAGAAGGAGGCGTCAATGTCTTTACCGGTCGGAACGCGCTCTACTTCCAGGAAGGAAAGCGCAAAGGAGTTCCCCGAAGTATTCAAAGAGGCTTCAAGCGCGTCGAGCCCCTCTCCACCATCGAAGTCCTAACCGGCACGCGTCTCCTGCGCACGCTCCAGGTTTATGCCTGCTACGAATACCGGCCGCTGCCGCTATGACTGACTCGCCGGCTAACCCAAAGGTTTCCGTGATCGTTCCTCTATTCAACGAAGAGGAGAACGCTCCTCTTTTGCAGGCTGAGTTAGAAACCGCGCTCGCCGGGATCGACCACGAAATCATCTTTGTCGATGACGGCTCGACCGACGGGACAATCTCTCGCCTAACGAGTAAAGGAAGCGTGCGGCTGCTGCGCTTTGAGAAAAATGCCGGACAAAGCGCCGCCCTGTATGCGGGCGTCCATGCGGCCCGCGGGGAAGTGGTGGTGCTGATCGATGGCGACCTGCAAAACGATCCCGCCGATATCCCGCGGTTGCTGGCCGAAATCGACCGCGGCGCCGATTTGGTTTGCGGTTACCGGGCACAGCGGAAGGACACCCTGGTCAAGCGCCTAACGAGTCGCATTGCTAACTTTGTTCGTAGTCGGTTCACGAAAGACGGCGTGCGCGATACGGGTTGCACCTTGAAAGCGATGCGGCGTGAATGCGTGCGTACTTTGGTTCCCTTCAAAGGGATGCACCGTTTCATTCCGGCGCTGGTGAAAGGCGCAGGTTATAAGCTGGTCGAGATTCCGGTGAATCATCGCGCGCGCCAGTTTGGCCAAAGTAAGTACGGCCTAGGCAACCGTGCCGTGCGCGCCACAGTAGATATGTTCGGCGTCCGCTGGCTGCTCTCGCGACAGTTGAGTTATCGCCTGAAAGACCAGTCACTCTAATTCTCGGGCAATTCGCGCCCGCCTTTTCGCACTCGCGATCTCCGCCCTTCCCTCTTGTCAACCAGAGGGCGGTCGCTAAGCTTCCGCTCCACTCGGAGTTCCGCATGTCGTTGGCCAGCCTTCTTTCTTCCGAGCAGATCATTCCTGAGATGGAGGCGATCGAACGTTGGCCCGCGATTGTCGAGCTAGTCGGTCTTCTCGTTAGGCTGGGCAAGATCAGGGAAGCCAGCCGCGACGGCATTCTCGCCGCCCTCAAGCAACGCGAAGAAACAATGAGCACCGGCATCGGCTTTGGCATCGCCATTCCGCACGCCTCATCTGATGACGTCACCGAAGTGATCGCGGCTTTCGGGCGCTCTTCCAGCGGGATCGAGTTCGACGCACTCGATAACGCGCCGGTGAAATTTGTCGTCCTCTTTATCGTGCCGAAGAATCAATTCCAGGCGCACCTCCGCACCCTCGCCGCGATCGCTAAATTTCTGAATGACCGCCCCGTGCGCGAACGCCTGGCGCAGGCTTCTTCGACCGACGAAATCCTCGCGATCTTCCAGGAGCGCGCGCAGAAATAGCGGCGAACGCCGCGCGCTGATGGAGACGTTTCAGTCAATTCTCGGGGAGAGTTTGTCCCGCGCCCTCGCAACCGCTGGCGTTCCGGCCGCGGGCGAAGTGGTGCCGGCGACCGATGCGCGGTTCGGCGATTATCAGACCAACGCCGCGCTCATCCTCGCCAAGCAGCGCGGCGAAAATCCGCGCGCGCTCGCGCAGGAAATTATCGACCATCTCGACGTCGCCGAGTATGCGGAACAACCCACGATCGCCGGCGCCGGGTTCATCAATTTCAAGCTCACCGCCGTCGCGATCGCGCGTTACGCAGCGAGGTTATTGCAGGACGATCGGTTAGGCGTTGCCCTAACGAATAACCCGCGCCGGATCGTGATCGACTTCGGCTCGCCGAACGTGGCCAAGCCGATGCACGTCGGCCACATTCGCAGCACCGTCCTCGGCGACGCCCTCGCGCGGATCGCGACTTTTCTCGGTCACGAAGTCATCCGCGATAATCACATCGGCGATTGGGGCACGCAGTTTGGGATGGTCATCTATGGCTGGAAAAACCTCCTCGATCGCGACGCACTCGAGCGCGAACCGATCGCGGAGCTGGTCCGGATTTACAAGACGACGAACGAACTCGGAACGGCCGATCCCGCAGTGCGCGAAGCCTGCCGCCAGGAACTCGTTAGGCTACAGACAGGCGATCCGGAAAACCTGCGCATCTGGAACGAGTGCGTCGCGCTTTCGATGAAAGAATTCGAGGCGGCCTACCAGGTTCTCGGCATTCACTACGACATCCAGCGCGGTGAGAGTTTCTACAACGACCGGCTGCCGGATGTCGTTAGGCGCCTGCTCGATTCCGGTCTCGCCGAAAGAAGCGAAGGCGCGATCTGTGTCTTCTTCCGAGACATTCCCGATCTCGCGGAGCGACCGTGCCTCATCCAAAAAAGCGACGGCGGTTTTAACTACGCGACGACCGATATCGCTACCGTCGATTATCGGATCAAGGACCTCGGCGCGGACACGGTTTGGATCGTTACTGGCGCGCCGCAGCTCCTGCACTTCCGGCAAATTTTTGAGATCGCGCGCCGCGAAGGCTACACCGCCGATTTCCGCCATATCACGCACGGCAGCATCCTGGGAGAAGACCGCAAGCTCATGAAAACGCGGTCGGGCGACAACGTGCCGTTAGGCGATTTGCTCCGCGAAGCCGTCGCGCGCGCGGAAAAAATCGTCGACGAAAAGAATCCCGAACTGCCGCCCGAAGAGAAAAACGCCATCGCCCTAACGATCGGCATTGGCGCGGTGAAATACGCCGATCTCTCGCAGTATCGAATGACGGATTACATTTTTTCCTGGGACCGGATGCTCTCGTTTCAGGGCAACACCGCGCCTTATTTGCAGAACGCCTACGTCCGCATTCGCTCGATCTTCCGCAAGCTCGGCGCGGAGTTCACCGCGCCTAACGAACTGGTTTTGACCGAACCGGCGGAACTGAATCTGGCCAAACGCCTCGCCCAATTCGCGGAGACCGTGCCGCAAGTCCTGAACGATTTCCGCCCGAACCTGCTCGCCAATTACCTCTTCGAGCTGGCCAACGCGTTTCATGCTTTTTATGAAGCATGTCCTGTCCTCAAAGCCGACGAGCCTGCACGCGGCACGCGTCTCGCGCTCTCCGAATTAACCGCGCGCGTCCTCCAGCGTGGCCTCGGTCTCCTCGGCATCCGGGTGCCGGAAAAGATGTAGTCTCGCCACCGTCATCCCGAGCGGAGCGCAGCGCAGCCGAGGGATCCCGGCGAGTTCCAAGAAGATTTCGTTCGAGCGCTTCCCGGTTATTCCTCGGGATAACGCGCTGATCTCCCACCCCCAAATCCTGTTCATCCTGTTAATCCTGTCTAAATTCCCTCCCCCGTGCCGCATTCACATCCGCGCATCCCCAGCTCCACCTATCGCCTCCAGTTCAATCGCCATTTCACCTTCGCGCAGGCGCGCGCGATCGTGCCTTATCTGCATTCGTTAGGCATCAGCGACTGCTACGCCTCGCCGTATTTCCAGGCGCGCGCGGAGAGCTTGCACGGCTACGACATTACCGACCACAACAAGCTCAACACCGCCATCGGCACCCGCTCGGAATACGATGCGTTCGTCGCCGAACTGCACGCCCACGAAATGGGGCAGGTGCTGGACTTCGTGCCCAATCACATGGGTATCGGCGAGCCGCAAAATCTCTGGTGGGCCGATGTGCTCGAGAACGGGCCGAGCTCGCCTCACGCGCGCTATTTCGATATCGATTGGCGGCCCCTCAAATCCGAGCTGCGCGACAAAGTTTTGCTCCCGATTCTGGGCGATCAATACGGACGCGTCCTGGAGCGCGGCGAGTTGCAGGTGCACTTCGATGCCGGCCGATTTTTGCTGCGTTATTTCGAGCACGAATTCCCCATCGCGCCGGGCACTTATCGACATGTTTTGCAGATCGCGCTCGAACATTTAGGCGACCACAAAGAGGACGATTACTACGCGGAGCTGCAAAGCATTTTGACCGCGCTGGAATACCTCCCGCGACGCGACGAGGCGAATCCAGAGCGGATCGCAGAGCGGGCGCGCGAAAAGGAAATCATCAAGAAGCGGCTCGAGCGCCGGAGTGAGGAAGCGCCCCAGGTCCAGGCCGCGATCGCAAAAGCCCTAACGACCATCAACGGCACGCCGGGCGAGCCGCGCAGCTTCGATGCGCTCGATGCGCTGCTCGGCGCTCAGGCTTACCGGCTCGCTTTTTGGCGCGTGGCCGCGGAGGAAATTAACTATCGGCGTTTCTTCGACGTAAATGACCTGGCCGCGATCCGGATGGAGTTGCCGGAAGTTTTCGACGCCACGCATCAGCTTCTCCTGGAGCTGGTCGGGGCGGGCGCGGTCACCGGGTTGCGGATCGATCATCCGGACGGGCTCTACTTGCCTAACGAATATTTCGTAAAGCTGCAGGAGCGTTGCGCGGAAGCGCTCCGACCGGAGGGCCGCGCTCCTACGCGGGCAGCTGTAGCCGGGGGCG
>JACDGS010000093.1 GCA_013821455.1 Chthoniobacterales bacterium | reverse complement strand
TGGCAAGGCCGCCGGGGTCACCGCCCCCGGCTACAACGACGACGATGAGTATGCAGACCTTTATGTCTGGAGTGACTCGCCGGAACGTTATAAGGACGCGCGTATAATCTTTAAAGACTTCGAGAACTCTAACTGGTCATGGGACCCGATCGCGAAGGCCTATTACTGGCATCGTTTTTACAGTCATCAGCCGGATTTGAATTTCGATAACCCGGCCGTGCACAAGATGGTCGAAGAGGTGCTGGATTTCTGGCTGAGCATGGGTGTAGATGGCTTACGGCTAGATGCTGTTCCCTATCTCTACGAACGCGAAGGAACTAACTGCGAGAATCTGCCGGAGACTCATACTTACTTGAAGAAGTTGCGCGCGCATATGGATGCGAAATTCCCCGATCGCATGCTTCTAGCCGAGGCGAATCAGTGGCCCGAAGACGCGGTGGCCTATTTCGGTGAAGGCGATGAGTCACACATGAACTTCCACTTTCCGCTTATGCCACGGATGTTCATGGCTCTGCAGATGGAGGATCGTTTTCCGATCATCGATATTCTCGAACAGACACCGGCCATCCCAGATAACTGTCAGTGGGCCATGTTTCTGCGTAACCACGATGAGTTAACTCTGGAAATGGTGACGGATGAGGAACGTGACTATATGTGGCGCGTCTATGCGACCGATCCTACGGCGCGGATTAATCTTGGTATTCGCCGTCGTCTCGCGCCCTTACTCGCGAATAGTCGCCGTAAGATAGAGCTACTTAATATCCTACTTTTCTCCATGCCAGGCACACCCGTTCTCTACTACGGGGATGAGATAGGCATGGGGGATAACTTCTACCTTGGCGATCGCAATGGTTGCCGGACACCCATGCAATGGAGTAGCGATCGTAACGCCGGTTTTTCCAAGGCTAACCCGCAACAGTTATACCTGCCGATAACGATCGACCCTGAGTATCACTACGAAGCAATCAATGTCGAGAACCAGCAGAAGAACCTGTCGTCACTTCTCTGGTGGACTCGCCGGGTTATCGGGATGCGAAAGAACTTCCGCGCCTTTTCGCGCGGCTCGATCGAGTTTCTTCTGCCCGAGAATTCCAAAGTGCTAGCCTTCCTTCGGCGCTACGAAAACGAAACAATCCTTGTCGTCGCAAACCTTTCGCGTTTTGCGCAACCGGTCGAGTTGGATCTCGCGCGCTTTCAAGGTTGCGCGCCGATGGAAATCTTTAGCAGGAATGTATTTGCCGCAATCAAGAAAACTCCCTACCCGCTAACGATCGGCCCGCACGGACATTTCTGGTTCGTCCTGCAATCGGCTGCGCAAAAGCGACCGGCGACAAAACGTCCAACGCCTATCCTGGAGACGGAGGCAACGCTCTCCGGACTTCTAACTAAAAGTGGACGGACGCAGCTCGAGCGGGAGATATTGCCCGAATATCTTCACAACTGCCGCTGGTTCGGTGCGAAGGCACGATCGTTACGGGAAATACGCATTCGCGAACACATTTCACTCGGGAGCGTGGGCACCGCGCAGCTTTGGCTGCTGCAGGCAGATTACATCGACGGCCCGCCCGAGACTTATGCGCTTCCGGTGCAAGTGGCGACTGGAAACGACGCGGCTGTGATTGGGCGTAACTCACCCGAGGCGGTAATCGCAAAGATGGGGACGGATGGCGCGGTGCTTTACGACGCCATTTGGGACAAGGGTTTTCGCGAGACACTTTTCCGTCTGGTAACTAACGAGAAACGTATCCAGTCGGAAGAAGGCGAACTCAAGGGCATCGCGGGTAGCATGCTCAAGGAAGAGCCTAACGACACCGTGCCCACGTCACTCGTGTTGAAGGCCGAACAAAGTAACTCGGCCATGCTTTTCGATAACCGCTTTTTCCTAAAGCTTTATCGCAAGCTCGAAGATGGCATAAATCCCGATCTTGAAGTCACGCGGTTTCTCACCGAGCGCCGGCATTTTGCACACGTTCCGGCTTTCGCTGGAGCGATCGAATATCGCCGGCCCGGATCCGAGCCGACCGTGCTGGCGCTCCTACAAAGTGCCGTGCCTAACGAGGGGGACGCCTGGGCGCTGACGCTGGATGCGGTGGGGCGCTACTTCGAGCGTGTGCTTGCGCGCAAAGGCGATCTGCAAAACGCGGGCGCCGCTCCCGGTCCGCTGCTCGATGAACTGGTAGGTGGCATTTTCCCGGAAAAGGCACGACTCCTGGGCGCGCGCACGGGTGAGATGCATCTTGCGCTCGCGGCTGAGCCTAACGATCCCGTCTTCGCGCCGGAGCCATTCAATGCCATGGCGCAACGTTCCGTCTATCAATCGATGCGGGCTTCCTTGCGTAAGACCTTTGCCCTCTTACAGAAGAAAGTGGGTGACTTACCCGAAGCTTTGCGTGCCGAAGCATCCGAAGTGTTGTCGGGCGAGCAGACGATTCTCGCGCAGGAACAGCGTATCCTTCAGCATCATGCTGGCGCGGCGAAGATTCGTATTCATGGCGATTATCATCTGGGACAAGTCCTATACACCGGGAAAGATTTCGTCATTCTCGACTTCGAAGGGGAACCGGCGCGTCCGTTAGGTGAACGTAAGTTGAAGCGCTCGGCCCTGCGCGATGTGGCTGGGATGATGCGCTCCTTTCAATACGCGGCTTACAGTGCCCTTTGGCAATCATCCACACGGGAAGAAGACCGCGCTTTCCTCGAGCGCTGGGCTGACCTTTGGTATCGACAGATGAGTGCGATTTTCCTGCAAAGCTATCTCGAGAGGACGGCAGGCGCAGGTTTCCTGCCGGCGAAAGAAGGCGACTTACAAGTCCTACTCGAAGCGTATCTCCTGGATAAGGCCGTTTATGAGGTGGGCTATGAGTTAAATCATCGTCCGGATTGGGTGATCATTCCTATTCGCGGGATCAAGCATATCCTGATGAACAGGACAGAATAGGTCTTAAGCCGGAGATAGCTCTGTCATCCCGAGCGGAGCGTAACGGAGCCGAGAAATCCCGTGGAACGATCAAGCAGCCTCGCTGCCAGAGCAACGGGCCTTCACGGAAACCCGGCGAGATCCCTTGACTCCGCTGCGCTTCGCTCGGGATGACAGTCTTGTCGTAAGAGCATGCGAGGTAAAAGCATTGGAATAAGCAGCGGTTTCGATCATCCTAACGTTAATGAAATTGCTTGCTCTTGGTTTCGGCTATTTGTTAGGCGCAGGAATGCTTCACGCAGGGGAAATTCGACTAGAGAGCGGCCCGACGCATACAGCATTGCTCGAGTTATACACCTCAGAGGGTTGTAGCAGTTGTCCGCCGGCGGAAGCGCAGTTAAGCCGGATGAAAGATAGCGCCGGTCTTTGGAAGCAGTTCGTGCCGGTGGCTTATCACGTCGATTACTGGGATCGGCTGGGCTGGCGCGATCGTTATGCTTCGCCTGCTTATACGGCGCGGCAGAGTCGTTATGCAGAGCTATGGCAGAGTCAGTCGGTTTACACGCCGGCTTTTGTCCTCGACGGAAAGGAAATGCGCAGTGGCGTGGGGAGCCTTTCTTCGCCTAACGAGCAAAGGACTGGCATGCTCACGGCTGTGAGTAAAGACAGCAAGACTTGGGAAATTGAATTTCGCCCGGCGAAAGGTGAAGAGGGCGAATGGGAAGCGCACGCGGCGCTGCTGGGCGCCGGCATTTCCTCGAAGATCGGCGCGGGCGAAAATGACGGCCGGAATTTGCAGCATGACTTTGTGGTCCTGAGTCAGCAATCGGCGCCATTGAAAACGGAGGCGGACCGTGCCGGAGGTAGCCTAACGATTCCAAGCTCAGCGGAAAATGCTCCGCGCAAGGCGGTCGCGATCTGGGTAACCCACCGCGGGCAGCTAGCTCCTTTGCAAGCTACTGGCGGCTGGCTCGCCGCGCGCTAGTCTGCCGATCGATTTTCAACCTTTGCCCAAGCGAAGGATTTTCCTTGGCGCGTCGCGAGGCGGCGTGCAACATCGGCCGCTGAGGCTTATGAAGATTCCTCACTCTTTATTGCTGTGTGTTCTGCTGGTTTGCGGTGGGCGACTAGCTCACAGCCGCCCCGCGGCGGAAGAGGATGAAGTTGTTTCGCGAATCAAGCGCGAAGCGGTCGTCTCCACGAATGTCGCAAGTGTAGGATACAGCGAGCATCTGCACGCTTTGGAAATCGAGTTCTCGCGCGGAGCGACCTACCGCTTTCTCGACGTGCCGCACAGTATTTATCGGGGGCTGATGAAGACTTCCTCGAAGGGGCATTTCATTAATGAAAACATTCGTGGTCACTACCGCTTTGTGCATGTGCGTTCGCCGGGACGGGCGCAATCCGCGCGGGCGATTACGTCCAAGTAGTGCAGCGCGCAGCGCGCACAGTTTCATGCGCGCAAGCTTGTGTTATGTTCGGCGACTATGTTTCTGCCGAATCAGAAAGTGGTTTGCGTCGATGGGAGATTTCCCCTGGGTATTGAAAAGCTCTACGGTGAGTTACCAAAGGAAGGAACCACTTATACCATTCGCGACATCGTGCCCGGCGTCGGTTTGACCGGAGATGAAGGCGAGGTCGCGGTGTATCTGTGCGAAATTCGCTGCCCGCTGAACGCTCACGGAATCGAGCGTGGATTTCGCGCCGAGCGCTTCGCCCCGTTGCAGACAATCGAAGAGGAAGCGGAGGAAGAAATCTTCGCCGGCTTGCCAGCCTTCGCTCCTGCCTAGGGACGCGCTGCCAGGTCGGCTGGTTGCGACCTGCTGGCGGCAATGGTTATGTCCTATCAGTGAATGAACGCGCGGCGATAGGTGAGACCGGGTCGCATTACGATGCGATCGCAGATAAGATCGAGGAAGCGCCGGAGTTGCTCGAGATTCCGTTAGGCAATATCGAGCGCTGGCTGGCGCGCGATCACTCCGCGCCGCACCGGTTGGAACAGTGGCGGACGATTATTCTCGAGGCAAAGGCGACCGCGGATGGGATGACTAGACTACTCTCGCTCCTGCGCGACAAAGGCGAGGAGGCGACGCATTTGCGGTCGTTCGACGTTTTTCCTGGGATTCTTTCCCGCGAAGAGCGCAGGCAAATCATTAAGCAATGCGGCTGGAGTCACTAATCCACGACGCATTGTAATTCTTGGCTCGTCATCTTTGCTCGCATCGTATCCGGAACTCGGTGGCGACAAAGGTCCGCTCGAGAATTCATTCGACGCAGATTTGCTGATAGAGGGTGTGGACAAAGACCTTGCCGATGTCGTGCACGAATCCGATGCCACGAGAGAGCAGAAATTGTGATGAGAATTCGCTTCCCCGAGAGGCGCGGAACGACCACACAAGCTGCGCAGTTCGCCGGTTGAAAATTTTTGCGAATCTTGTTTGACGAATTATTCTTTGCCCTTACTTTGCACGTCCCGCGTCACTGCGGCTTCGGATTCTCCGGATGTGTTCTTCCTCTTTGGCTCAATGCTGAGCCGACTCGGTCGAGTGAAATTCGACGGTTGGTTTTTGTGTGGGTCGATGAGGTGAGAGCGGTTGATCTTTGATAGTGCAATTCTGGTTTCGTCATCACGACGGAATTTTATACGAACGAAATCAGAAGGTAGAAGTCAGCGAAAATTGAATTGTGCGTTATACGTCGAGTTTCTTTGATTAAAAATTTTCCCAAGGCTCGCAAGAGCGGAGGGAATCTTAATTAAGAAGTAAGATCGGACGAACACCGGCTTTCACTTACGAGTGATTGTCGGTTTAGAATGGTCAGATTTCAGCTCCCTCTTCGTTAGCGAAGAGGGGCGCAAACTTTGTCCGGTATCAGCAATGATGCCGGCTCCAAATTTTTACGGAGAGTTTGATTCTGGCTCAGAACGAACGCTGGCGGCGTGGATAAGACATGCAAGTCGAACGGGACAACATTTGTAGCAATACAGATTTTGTTTAGTGGCGAACGGGTGCGTAACACGTGGGCAATCCGCCGAGAAGTGGGGGATAGCTCGCCGAAAGGCGAATTAATACCGCATATGATCAGGGACGACATCTTCCCAACATCAAAGCCGGGGCAACCTGGCGCTTCTTGAGGAGCCCGCGGCCTATCAGCTAGTTGGCGAGGTAACGGCTCACCAAGGCTATGACGGGTAGCTGGTCTGAGAGGACGACCAGTCACACTGGAACTGAGACACGGTCCAGACACCTACGGGTGGCAGCAGTCGAGAATTTTTCTCAATGGGGGCAACCCTGAAGGAGCGACGCCGCGTGGAGGATGAAGGCTTTCGGGTTGTAAACTCCTGTCATTTGAGAACAAGGTGCACATGTTAACTGTATGTGCATTGATAGT
>JACDGS010000092.1 GCA_013821455.1 Chthoniobacterales bacterium | reverse complement strand
CTTATCCATCGTTCGCGTCGGAGCTTGCGCAACGCAACGGCGGCATCAGCGACGGCTCTGATCTGTTCTTTCGTCGGATTCTGCGGCCAAGGGAAGGTGTCGAAGACTGTGTCGGGAGTATAGCGAAAGCGCCCTAACAACTTCGAACATTTTGTAACGAACCAAAGCCAATGGAAACTTGACTGCAAAATACTGAAGCTGTAGTCATCTTCGAAGGCAAAGGCATAGAGAGCATGGTCGGGGCGGATAGCCGTGCTGACGAAGGCAAATACTGGCCGCTTAGTAACGGCTGAACAGGCAATATAACGAGAAAATCCCTCAACGCTGTCGACGAATTCCTTTCGACAACGAAAGTGTTGCCACCAAATCTTCAGCCAAGTTTGATCCTGTCCTATATGCTTCCCTGTTTTCTGCTGTTCTGTGTCCGCTAGCTTCTGCACGTGCGGCAGGACGTAGGCTTGGACATGCTCGAACGGAGCCTTGTAGCTTCGCGCCTCGAACAGATCGCGTTTCTGAAAGTCGATGACGTAGCGCTGCGGCTCTCCTTCAACCAGCATTTCACGGCCAATTAAGAACGGGTGAATGACCTCGGCATTGCGAGGATCTTCGGCAATCATTCGAAATGCAATATCCGGTTCGAGAACGAACCCCTCGTGACGCGGAAACTGACCATTGAAAACGCGCTGCGGCTCTCGATTGGCTCGTAGCGGGACCGCACTGGTGACATCTTCACCAGCTGAAAGAGACGAATTGATGCGCGGAAGTTCAAAGGTTTCCCAAGGGCTCGCGGTTGAGTCTCCGCGCTGAACGGAGAGATGAAAGGGCTCCCTAGATTTTCCTTCTTTCTCCCAGTTAACGATTGATACGTGCACCGCGGCTTCTCCACTCCAGACCTGGGCCGACACCGCATCCGTAATCGTGCCGCCGTTCGCGACGATATAATCGAGGCCGCCGATGCGAGAATAGTTGTTGCGAACGTTCTGCGTTCCTACCAGTCCTGCATGTCCTTGAGCAGAAAGTTGATCGTGCGTCTTTCGAAACCAATAGACGCAATAGTCAGCCCTACCTGGAATCGCAGGGTATGCTTTGCGCAGTTTCTCCACATATTCAATCCCGTACGTCGGCTTCAGGAGTTTGGAGCCCAAATAGGGCGGATTACCGATAATTGCGTCCGCCTTTGGCCAATCGGTGAAGAGCGCGTCGGCGCAGACGATGTTCTTATCGAGGTTATCGAGTGGGAGCGGCTTTTCTTCGATGAGTAACTGGTCGGTCTCGGCGAGCTTTTTGGCTTCTTCCAGCTCCAGCTCTTTCGCGAGCATGAGGGTGACTTTGGCCAGCTCGACGGCGAAGGGGAGGATGTCGAGGCCGTAGAATTGGTGGAGGGAGATGGCGCTTTCGAGCGGCTCTTTGCGGCTCACTTCGCGCAGGCGCAGGAGGAGGTCGCGCTCCAGGCGTTTCATTTCGCGGTAGGCGATGAAGAGGAAGTTGCCCGAGCCGCAGGCGGGATCGAGGACGCGGAATTTGCGCAAGTCGGCGAGGGCGCCGCGGAGCTGGCCGACGTTCTTGCCCGCGGCTTCGATCCGCTCGCGCCATGGCCTGACGATCGTGGGGCCGACGACTTTGCGGATGTCGAACTCGCTCGTGAAATGCGCGCCGAAGGCATGGCGCTCTTTCTTGTCCATGCTGTCCTGAAAGAGCGCACCGAAGATTTCCGGGCGGACGTAGGCCCAGTTCTCCGCAGCGGACTCACACAGGCGATAGGCTTCGGCGTGCTTTAGCTCGATGGGATCAACCTGAGCGAAGAGGCCGCCGTTGAAATATTGGACTTCGGTGAAGCGACCGCCCCCGGCCTTCTGCGGCGAGGCCATCTGGCGAAAGAGGCCGCCAATCAGGTCAAAAGAGCTCGCACCCCGCTCGGCGCATTCGTGCAGTAGTTCGCTGAGCAGTTGGTCTGGCAGGAGGCCGATGTCTTCCGCCACCATCGCGACGAGGAGCTGCAGGATGAAGCGTTGCGCCTTCATCCGATCTTCTCCACGATCGACCAGCTCGCGGAAGACGGTCGCCATTTGATCCGCGGCGCGCCTGGTAACGTCGACCCAGTTATTGCCGAAGATCGGTTTTTTCCAAACGGGGAGAAGGAAATTAAAGGTGCTAAGACTGTTCGGGAGGTCGTCCAGTTTAATGCGATCAACGGGGTCAAAGAGCTGGGTGTTGAAGTCGTAAACCCAGAACTCGTCGAAGTTGCACAGGATCGCGTAGGGCGGGCGCTTCGGGACGATGTGCGTCCAGTAATCAAAGAGCTGGTCGTAATGCCGTTCGAGGTGCTCGCCGCGGCGCTTCATCTCGATAAGGACACGGTCGGCCCAGAGGAGGTCGGCGAATTTCTTGCCGCCTTTCGCTTTGGGAGCGCCGTTTCCGCCTACGATCAATTCCAGTTGCGCGGAGCCGGGCTTTTTCGCGACGCGGAACTCGAAGGTAGCACCGGCTTCGATCACACCGCCGTGACCGAGGGCGCGGAAGAAATGGTCGAGGAAGGTTTGCGCCTCGCTCTTCTCGTCGCCCCGCAATCCGCGGACGAAGGTGACGAACCCAGCGAACGCGGCTTTCGATTCTTCAAGGGGCACGGCGCATTGTTTAGCGAATCCTTACCCAGTGACAAGGAGCAACCGCTCCGTGCTCATATTCATTGACTCTTCCAAAGGCCGTGCCTCACGACTCAGTCGGGCGCCAAAGTAAAGCCGATTCATCGCCCGTCTGAGAGTGTGTCCAAGTGTTGCGGGTTCTCGTCAACCCTTCGGTTCGAAAAGCGTGCCGCGGCACTTCGGGCAGGGCGGCGCGACTTCGGCGGGCATTGGGCGGGTGAAATGTTTGATGTAGCCGCACGAGCGACAGCGCCACGCCAGAGAGCGGACTTCTTCGATCTTTCCCAGGCGGTGAACAACGTAGTCGATCCGCTCCCGGACGTGCTCGAGCACGTTGCGGATCGGCTTTAGCGCTTCTTCGTCGACCATACGAGCGGAAGTTGGAGTTGTTGGTGAGGGCTGCGTGGCCGGATAAAAAAGGCCAGGAGCTGTCGGATGTAGCGCATATGTTCATTTGAACTCTCCATTGCCTGCGCGCAAGCGGAAATACGAATCTTGTATGACGGATGCGAGACGCACCGGCTAGCGGCAGGCCCGAGCCACATTTCACCTTGCGGCTTAGCCGGACGTCGAAAAGTAGCGCGAAATCGCCTTCCGGCACAGCCAGACGCCGAAAAGGAGCGCGAAGTCGCCTTCCGGCTCAGCCGGACGCCAAAAAGTAACGCGAAGTCGCCTCCCTGCTCAGCCGGACAACGAAAAGGAGCGCGAAGTCGCCTCCCGGCTCGGCCGGACGCCGAAAAGTAGCGCGAAGTCGCCTTCCGGCTCAGCCGGACACCGAAGAGTAGCGCGCAATGTCACCCGGCTCAGCCGGATGCCAAAGTTTTGCGCGTCGGCGCCGCCAGCCTCAGCCGGATACCAAGCTTCAACCGCGGAATCGCCTTCCGGCTCAGCCGCACGGGGAAAAGGAGCACGTATTCTGGTCGTCCCTTCGCTTGGACACGACGATGGATGGGCTTCCCGCATTCCAGCGGGTCGAAAGCTGGGTGAGGCCAATTGAACGGCGCCGTGACAAAAGTTTCAAATCTTTTCGCCATCATTAGGGGAACTGAAGAGATAACTCTCCGTTCCCGCTCTACTGTCGCAGGCGAGGGGTTCGCCACGGGGCCGAAGCCAGGCGCTGACTGCTGCCGGATTCTTTCGTCCGCGCTATTGGGCGGCGGCGTAGCCGACTACCTGGCCGAGGTTGTTGATCCCTTGGGGGAGAATTGGGAGCACCTCCGGCTTGCTCGACGGGGTGGGCCACATGACTCCATAGGTCGCTTCCGTCGTGTCGTTGGCTGAGCCGACGATCACTCCCTGCTGGTTGATGGCATTGGCGTAAGTGGCATTGCCGCCCAGTCCTTTGAGGAATTTAAGGCCGGTGTAGTAGTCGGTGTAGAAGGGCAAATCGGCGGTGCCCGTCTGGTCGATGCCGATGATCTGGCCCGCGTCATTGATCGCTCTGGCTTGTGCATAGACCGAGCCCTCGACCATGCCGAGGAAGCGCATGCCGAGGTGTTTCGACCAGATCATTGGTTGCCAGAGGTAGTCGCTCGTGGAAAGGGAGCCGCCCACGATGCGTCCGAGATTATTGATCCCATTGCCGACGCTATATTGCTGGCCGTCGATGACCCCGAGGTCGCGCGGATGAGGCATGTTCGGCGACCAGAGATAGGCGTGATAGATGAAGCTGCGCATCCTGACGAGGAGATTGCCGGTGACCTCATCCTGGTCGTTGATCGCGTAGGCGGTGTTGCCGTTAACGGCATTGGAGGAGAAATCGCCGAGGGTGGTGAAGCCGCCCGTAGGCGACCAGAAGAAGGCGACTTGGGTGCCATCGACCTGCCGGGCGTAGCCGACGACGTTGCCGGCGGAATTGATCGCGGTGGGGACGCAGCTCGCGGTTGTGCTGTCGCCGCCTCCGGGGATGCCTAGGTCTACCATGCCGGTGGCTTCTGTCCAGATAAAACCGTGAGCGTAGAACTTATCGAGCGGCACGTAATAGCCAACGACGGTGCCGCTGTCGTTGATCGCGTAGGCATAGCTGCCGCCACCGAGGGTGCCGAGGTCGCGCGGGCCATTGGTGGCGTCCCAGAGGTAGGCATGGGTCTGGCCGAGGGCGGCGCCCACGGTGAGGAGAAGTAAGGATACGCAGGCGAGGACGAGGTGTTTTTTCATGGGTCTGGGCTTTCTTGTTTTTGCCGGGCGAACGGAACGATGTCAAGGTGATTCCGCAGGCTGGGTTACCCGAGCGACGGCAATGTGCAGCGCGCCGACGCCTCCCCCACAGTGGGGACGCCAAGGTACAGCGCCGCCTGGCTCAAGCCGGACGCCGCTCCGGCTTCCCATCCCTTTTCCGGCTTTCCTATTACAGAGTCAGCACTGCTCCCGCCCGTCGAGCGGAATCGAATGCTCGATGTCGGCCCCGGCCGCGTCGAAGACTCGGATCTCGCCGGTTCGGCCGCCGAAGCGGCTGCGGGCGTAACCAAGCGCAAGTTCCCTGGCTCTCGGGCCGGTAAAGGCGGGCTCGACGCCCGGAGCTTCGCAGCATTGCCAGGCGCCTTTAAATCTGGTTGAAGGCCGAATCTCGATGACACTCGGGCGAGTCGTGCGCGCCGATGCAGAAGTTCTTGCTTCCAAATTTTCTCTGTTTTGCCACGCCAACACCTAACCAGGCGATGCAGCTAACGCCTGCCCGTCGTACGATCCACTTTCATGATAGCTACAACCTCTTATCTGCGCGCCACGCTCGCTCCCGGCAGGCGTAGCTGATCTTGTTCTCGTTAGGTGTGTGGGAGTTTGAGCTTGCAGATGACACCGTGGGTTACTTCAGGCGGCCTTTGACATCAGTCATGATGCAAGCCGCTGCCTCTGCTGGCGAAGGGAGCGTGAGTTGCAGGCCGGTCCGGCTGGTCGCAGGAGGCGGAAGGCGGACTTCCCGTGCGAGGTCGTTTCGCAGCGCGCGCTGTGTTTTAGCTCGCGCCTTTTCCAGAGTTTTGGTTCCATGTCGTGGAATGGCTACAGCACACATCTTCCCGAGTCTGTTGGGTGCACATCCGGCGTGCTATCACGCGCCACACCTAACCAGGCGATGCAGCGAACCGCTGGCCGCGCCGCGTTCTAGCTTTCGATGACTTCCACACTCAATCCGCAGCCACGCGCGCCCTCGCCAGCGGTCGCTGATCTTGGGTCTCGTTAGGCGACTCAGACGCATTGACCCGGAAAACGCCGCATGCTATGCAGCGCGCGTGAAGGTTCGTGAAATTATCAAGATTATCCAAGACGACGGCTGGTCTCTGGCGCGCACACGTGGCAGCCACCGCCAATTTCACCATCCCACCAAGCGCGGCACTGTGACCGTAGCCGGAGGCGCGAACGACGACTTGCCCAAGAAAACACACTATAGTATTCTCAAGCAAGCAGGGCTTCGCTGATTTTTATGGAGCATTATCTCATCGTCATTGAGCCGAGCGCCACGGGCTACGCCGCATTTTCACCTGATGTGCTCGGCTGCGTCGCCACCGGCGCGACCGTGGAGCAGACGCTTTCGGAGATGCGCGCGGCGTTGGCATTTCACTTTGAGGGCATGGCGGAGGGGGGCGAGTCGCCGCCGGTGCCCAAGGGTCTTGAGCATTACGTGCGCAGCGGAGAGCACATCGCCGATCCCGGCGATCTCCTAACTACTATTCCAGCAGATGAGTTGCTCTCGGCGCTTTCCGCAGCAACCCACGTCGCCTAACCAGGCGATGCAGCTTGTATCTTTACCTCGGGCCCGCTTCTAAAGTAGAAGAGAGGGCGGGTGCAAGATCCGCGATGCAGCAGCTCGAACTCCTCTGGGGTTGAGAGCGACTGGTTAGTTCGA
>JACDGS010000048.1 GCA_013821455.1 Chthoniobacterales bacterium | reverse complement strand
CGCGCCACCGGAAGAGGAAGCGTTCCCAAGACCAGACCCACCGCCAAACCCATCTCTCAAACCAATGACCTAAAACCAACCTGAATCCGCACGCCGCCCTTGACTCCCTACATAGGGGTTAGGCCTTTGCGTCAATACAGGGCATAGTGAAGCCCAGCTCAAGCGAGCGTCCAAATCCGCGTCGCCCACAGGGCGACGGCTACAGGTTCCGCGCACTGCGGCGGACTTGCCTCTGCGCTGCGCGCCTTGACTAAGTCCCTCCAAGGAAGCCTCCGGCTCGAGAGAGCCGGAGGCTTGGTTACGGACCGAACCCTAGAGCGCTGGCGCTACCGCCGGATTTGCCGGCAAGGCCTGCGCCGGACTCACTGGAGCCGAATGCCTCTGCGGGATGGTGCCTCCCGTGGGCCGCCCCGTGGCGCTGGTGAAGCGCGCGAAGAGGCCGTGCTCGATGCCACTGTTATCCAGGTAGCGGCCTACGATCGAGCCTTCCTTATTGATCCCATTGAGCGACGTAAACGTACTCCCGGGAAAGTCATAGGTAACGTAAGTGTCCGGCGGGACAAAGACGAACCCATGAGTGAGTCCCGCACTGTCGGCGAATCGGCCTACGATGGTGTTATTGTCGTTGTTCCCGAAGACAATGGTCCCGGTCGATCCCGCGGGATCGATCGGCGACACGATGGAGCCATCGCTATCGCGATAGTAACCGTGCGTGATGCCATTGACATCGATGTAATAACCCGCCGCCTGGTCCGAGCTATTAATCTGATAAGCCAGAGTCACCGTGGCGTCTGGGACGGTGAACTCCGTCACGACTCCGCCGATGCTGACGAAACCGGACTGCACCCCGCTGGCCGGGATGTCGGAGCCGCAGAAGTCGTTCGCATTGTTGAGCCCGAGGACAACCGTAAAGGTCGAACCGGGCACGTCGTAATCATAGAAGGTGGCCCCGCGCGCGAAAAAGCCGTGCGTAAGACCGGAGCTTGTGTCCGTATAATTGCCACAGATCATGAGGGAGCCGTTAATTCCCCGGCCCTGCGTGGCATTCCCCGAACCCGGTGGATCCACGAGCGGGGCGCTGTAGTGCCCGTTAGGGAAACGGACAAACGCGCTCGACGCTCCGATGGTATCGATAATCACCCCGATGACGCCGTCCTGGTCGCTGATTTTCTGCGGTTGGGTTGAAAGTACTGAAGCCGGGTAATCGAAGGTGGTGATTAATCCCACCGAGGAGTCAGCCGGCCCTGCAAGACTCTCGAGCACTGGCAGTGCCACGAGAGCGATCGAACAACAAACAATACGATTTTTTATATTCATAATTTCCTTACCTACCATTTAAACTGCTAGGAAGCCGGACCGCACTTGTCAATGGGAAATTTTGCGAAACTGCGTCGGCAGCCGGCCAGCTCTCTGCCCAGTCACCGCCGCGAGCTAGCCTAACGAACAAACCTAACGAGAGAAGGAGCCTCGGCGGCAGTAAGTCCGAGAAAAAATCCTAAGCCCATCAGGAAGCCTCCCATTCGGCTTACCTGAGAGATCCCTGTCTGGATCGCCTATGGCACTACCGTCAGGGTAAGGTCGGTGCCGATGGGGGCGGATTATTGCCGTTCGATAGTATCGCCAGCCTAACGAATATATTTCGCGTACCAATCGAGGTAGCGTTTGTAACGATCAAGCAGGTAACTCGGTTTTCGGATACCGTGGAACTGGCCGGGGTAAATGACCAGCTCCGTCGGCACACCTAGCGTCCGCAGGGCTTGATACATTTGCTGGCTGTTCGGTAGCGGAACATTGAAATCGCTTTCTCCGCAAAGGAAAAGAGTCGGCGTCTTAATCTTGTCCGCGTGCAGAAATGGATAAGAGATGCGGGCCCAGACGTCCAGATGCGACCAGGGCGAGCCGAGCTCGTTTTCGTAGTCGCGGATATACTGATCGGTGCCATAACCAGCCAGGATATCGGAGATGGAAGCGCCACTCGTCGCCGCCTTGAAGCGTGTGGTCGAGGCGATGAGATAGTTAGTGGACATACCGCCATAACTCCAGCCGCCGACGCCAAGTTTATCGGGGTCTGCTATCCCGCGGGTAACGGCATCATCTACCGCCGCGAGGTCGTCCTCTACATCGCGATGACCCCAGTCCGCGTAAATGCCCATCGCGTAGTCGGTCCCACGACCGGTTGAGCCGCGCGGATTCGGTAGCACGACGGCGTAGCCGTTGGCGGCGAAGAGTTGTTTCTCGAAATCGAAGTCGCAGGAGTACTGCGATGCCGGGCCACCGTGCGGGCGGAGCAGTGTCTTGACCTTACCAGTCTTACTCTCGTTAGGCGGATGAACGATGAAGCCGTGGACTTCGGTTCCGTCTTTGCTTTTGAACTTCGTTTCCTCTACGCGGCCGAGCTGTAACTGAGCCAACAGCGTGTCGTTTTGCTTCGTTAGGCAGCGAAGCTGGCCGCCATCGATGGCGAAGATCTCGTCAGGACGGTCGGGCGTGCTCACGCGAGCGATTACCTTGCCATCATGACTTACATCATAGGCTGTGACTTTGACCCGGCCGCCGACAACAGTTTCGGGCGCACCACCGCTGACAGGCACGCGGGCCAGAGTTTCTGCGCCATCATCCTCCACGACGACATAGATCGATTGCCCATCCTGCGCCCAGTGGGGCTGGACCACGTTGCGATCCAAGGCCGCGGTGAGAATTCTGGCCTCGCCACCTGCTGCCGGAATAACGGCGAGTGAGTGCGTAGCGTACTCTATCTTCTTCGGATCGTTGCCGTGAATGTAGGCAATCGTCTTACTATCCGCGCTCCACGATGGCGCACTTAGCCAGTCGGGATGCGCGTCGGATTCTGGGGAAGTAGTAAGCTGCTTTTCCTTCGCGCCGGCTTTCGGCTCGATCAGGTAGATATCCCAATTCTCCGTGCGATCCGGGTCGTCGCCACGCTTGGTCACAAAGGCGATCTGTTCCCCGGTAGGCGACCACGCGGGCAGGACTTCGTCGTGCGGTCCACTCGTTAGGGCATCGACTTTGCGGCTAGCCAGATCGAGCAGCTTTAAGTGCGCCCAATGATTCGTTAGGTATCCATCAATGTCTTGCTTGAACTGGTAGCGATCGATCACGATCGGCGGGACGGTTTTCTTCTCCTTCTCTTTCGCGGCCGGATCGCGCGGGTCGGGATCTTGTACGACGAGAGCGATGCGTTTGGAGTCCGGGGCCCAGGCGAAATCGTCCACACTCCCCTTCTCTTTCGTGAGCTGTTCTGCTTCACCGCCCGCGCGAGGGAGAATCCAAAGCTGACCGTTCTCCTGCCCGTCACCGCGGCTGGAAAGAAAGGCGAGCCACTTACCATCCGGACTCCAGCGCGGATGAGTCTGTTTGTTTTCGCCAAAAGTCAGGGCGCGATTTTCCGAGCCGTCCAACTGCGCGAGCCAAAGGTTCTTGTAGGTCTTATCTTTCGTTAGTTCGGTCGTGCCGACAACATAGGCCACGACCTGGCCATCGGGTGAGATGTTCGGCTCATCGACTTCGCGCAGAGCGGCAAAGTCTTCCGGCTGCAGGAGCCGTTTGTTTTCCGCGCCTAACGAGAAGTTGGCGACGAGCAGCGAAGCGATAAGGATGAGTGGCAGTTTCATGGCGAAAAGGTTTGGAGGCATTGTTAGCCGAGCCCGGTGGGAAACGAAATGGAAAGCAAAACGGCCTCGTCTCCGAGGCCGTCGCTTTTTTGCTGCTGTCAGTCCTTCGTTAGGCGGCAGCTTTTTGGTAGCTGGCCTTGTCATCCGCCTCGAGCCAATCGAAGAGCGGCGTGGTCGCCGGGTCCAGCCCAAGCGGCTTCAACTGCTCCGCATACCACTCCTTCTTCTCGGGCACGTCGTTGAAGTTGAAGGCTAGCTTTTCTTTGCACCAACTCTCCTTTTCCACCGCGGTTTTGGAGGTGCCGTGTGCATCGACCCATTGCGCCATTCCGGCATCATCGGTCCCCTTCTCCACCTCGGCTTTGAAGTCGTCGCCTTTGATTCCCTTCCAGCCGAAAAGCATGTTATCGAGCGGGCAATCAAAGTGATACTCGCCGATATCGCCCGCGAGTAACGCGCGGCATTTATCGAGCGTGCGGGAGAGGATGACGTAGCCACCGAGGCGAGCCTTCGGGCTGCGCGGAGCTACTTTGGTTAAATCTTGTCCATTAACTTTTTGTTCCATCGCCCAATCTACGGCAGGCCAGGCGCGGCGGCAAACGGAGAGCGAAAGGCAAAGATTCAGGGACGCGCGGGGCTGTCTGCCTTCGATTTACTGGATATGAGTCAAAATAAGGAAATAATTAGCACACTAAACGACCTGATCGAAACGCTGAAGGACGGGCAGGAAGGCTTTAAGCAATCGGCCAGCGGCGTGGATGACACGCAGCTCAAATCGACTTTCGACCAGCTTTCGCTCCAGCGCTCCAAATTTGCGGGGGAACTGCAAGCCGAAGTCGTAAAACTCGGCGAGCCTGACCCGGAAGATTCCAGCAGTGTCACCGGCGCGATGCATCGCACCTGGATCAACATCAAGAGCGCGGTGACCAATCGCGATCGCCATGCCATCCTCGCGGAAGCGGAGCGCGGTGAAGACTCCGCGGTCGCGGCCTACAAGAAAGCGCTGGAGAAAGATTTGTCCGCGCCGATTAAGGACATCGTCATGCGCCAGCAGACCGAAGTAAAAGCCGGTCACGACAAGATCCGCGCCCTGCGCGACGCCGCGGCGCAGAAGTAAGTCCTTTACTCGTTAGGTAGAATTTGGACAGGCGGGATGCTTCCGGCGTCCCGCCTGTTTCTTCTTTTCCGTGAAGGGAGAGATGGTGGCGAACGTGCGGATCGAAAGGCCACGGACATCAAAGCCTTCATCTCACTCCGCCGCCGAGACCCCTAACGAGCGGACCTCCAGTCCGGCCCAACCTCGCAGCAAATTCGCGGCGTTTGACATATCGTCCCTGCGCGGAATTCTGTGGGATGTCTCAAAGCGAGGATGCACTTATCCCGCCGGAATGGAGCGAGGAATTCGAAGCCGCCGCGCGACGTCCCCTCGCCCAGCACATGCGTTATGCCTTCATCCAGACTTACAAGCCGGTGCTCGACGACGCCACTTATCGTTCCTGGGAATCCACCGCTGAATACCGTGCCTGGTGCGAGCAAACCCTTCCCGACTGGCTCGGTTATGGCCGCGTTTGACTACCGTCAGGCGCAAGAAATCCGCGATAAGTTTAGCGCGCACGGCGTCCGTTATCTTTTCCTCGGCAAATCGGGAGCGATCCTGCTCGGCTTTCCCGATACCACGCAGGATGCCGATCTTTATCTCGAACGCACACCCGAAAATTGCCGCGCGGTGCCGACCGCATTGGTGGACCTGGGCTTTGACCTCACACCAGCGCAAGTCGCCGAGATTACCCGGGGAAAGGACTTCATTCAGCTAAAAAACGGGCCTTTCGATTTGGACCTGGTCTTCGCCCCCGACGGCATCGAGCATTTCCACGAGGCGTGGCAGCGGCGGGTAGAGGTTGAAGGAATGGTGGGTGAAACGGCCGAGGTGAGCTTGCGTGGCTGGACCCTCAAGAAAATCGTCCACAAATAAAACGCGGAAGAGCGATTCCTTTACTCGTTAGGCGAGGTTCGGAAAGGCGGGATGCGTTGGCTTCCCGCTGTTCCTTTAAGGATAGCTCGTCTGCGACCTATAGAATCTGTTGGGAAAAGTCGGTCGCGGGCGATGAAACTGCATGGCCACGCGGGGAGTGTTAGGGCAGCACATACACTTCGACCAGCGCTACCCCGGCCTGACTGTCTTTGCCGCGAACAACAGCCGTGTAAGTCCCCGGGCTGAGCGTGCGCACGATGGCGGCTTCGCGCGGATCGGACGGGGCGGCGCCGGTCTCCAGGATCCTCTGCTCCTGATCGCTCGCCCAATCGTCGTTAGAAGCGAGGAGATCGCCGTTAACGCCGTGCAATTCCAGGGTCGTATCCTGGAGCGCATCGGTCACTCCTTTACTCGTTAGGCTGGGGCCGAGCGCGCGCACCAGGACATCGGCGGGACCGTTCCCGCCGAGGATCATGCCGCCGATCATGGCGCCGTCGTCCGGTTGCACCTGGCCGCGCGTAGAGACGTTGACTAGTTGTGCGCCGTTGGTCGTGTCCAAGTCATAGACTTCCAACAAGGCGATGCCCTTGCTGCTGCCTTTGCCACGCACCACGCCCGTATAGCTTCCGGGTTGGAGAGTCGCGACGATGGCTGATTCTTTCGGGTCAGCCGGCGCGAGGCCGGTCGCGGCGATGGCTTGCTCGGCGGTCGATTGCCAGTCATCGTTCGTTTGCAGCAGACTGGTCGCACTATGTAACTCCAAGACTGGATCCTTCAGTGTTCCAGCAAGGGGATTACCATCGACTTCGAGAGAAGGGCCAGTGGCTCGGAGGAGTACCTTCTTAGGAGCGTTGCCGGTGACAATGAAACCACCGATGAGGACATTGTCGCCCACACCGACCTGGAGCCGGGTGGAAAGATTCGTCGCGGCATTGGCCTTGGGCAACGCAAAGACAAGGGTCATGGTCGCGGTGCCATGAGAGTTAGTGGCGAAGAGTTGGACCGGACTGTAGGAGCCAGCGATGTAAGTGCCAGAAATGAGTCCAGTCTTAGGATCGAAAGTAAGTCCCGGAGGTAAGTCGCCAGTTATGCTAAAGGTCGTCGGATCGGCTTTCGGATCGGCCGTGCTCGGCGCCGTGATGGTATAAGTGAATTGATGACCTGCCACCAGCGTTGTTTCAGCGGGACTTATAATCACGGGAAGCCCTGGATCACTGGTAAAAGTAAGAGTTACGGTAGCTGAGGCCGAGTGACCCAGGTCTGTCACAGTTAGCCGAACCGTCAACGCGCCACTCACCTTTGTCGCGCCCGAGATTAGACCAGTGGCAGGATCGACTACCAAACCCGCCGGCAAACCCGTGGCGGCGAAGAGAGCCGATGAAGTCGTCCCAGTGGCCTGAATCTGATAACTAAAAGGAAGTCCTGTGCGACCGGTTTGGTCACCGCTAAGGATGGCCAGCTCCGGCGTCACCGTGAGACTTAGCGTGGCCATAGCTATGCTACTCGCATTCGTGGCGGTGAGTGTGACGCTAAAGGTGCCGCTCACGGCAGGAGTGCCGGTGATAAGACCGGTGGTCTTGTTAATAGTAAGACCAGCGGGCAAACCCGTAGCGCCAAAACTGGTAGGACTATTGTTGGCGCTGATCTGATAACTAAACGGCACGCCTTGAATGGCAGTCACACTGAGAAGACTCGTAATCACCGGCAAGTTGTCTGTGATGCGCGTCACGGCAAATGGGAATGGTTCGCCGGGGAGCCGGAAGGTGCCGACGAGATAAGCTGTATTGATGTCCGCGAAGACGACGTCAGCGGAATCGTAGTAGGAATCGTAATAGCCAACGCCGCTAAGACTAAAAGTGGTGTCCAAGTTCCCGTTAGGATTCAAGCGCGCGACACCGGGAGCCGGGCTGCCGCCAAAGTGATCGAAGCGCCCCAAGACCCAGACCTTTCCATCCGGAGCAACGCGCGCATTAGTAACCACCGCAGGCCGGTTAGGGTTAGTGATATTCTTTGGCCCGGGCACTGGCGGCGTGAAGAAAGCGTCCACCTTACCCGTAGGTGTTAATTTCGCGAGCGAGTCAGTTACAGGAGAACCGTTGAGGAGGAAATCGCCTGACAAAAGCACCGAGCCATCCGGGAAGACCGTCGCACTGGAAACAGGAGTGTCTCCTTCCTCGTAGAATCCGTTAAGCGGCTGAAGGAAATTCCCAGTCACAGGGTCGGTGAGCAACGGAAAATCCAGGAAAGCTGGAATGGTCGATGTGACCGTGGGTGAGTTGAAGCTTGTATCCCTGCTCCCGTCGGCCCGCACTTTAATCACTATATAGTTATAGGGTCCACCTGCGGTGTCCGACGGAAAAGGCGCGACGGAGGCGAGAATGATAAAGCCCCCGTCAGCAGTTTGGGTGAGGCGATTCAGATAGCCGGTCGATCCCGTAGTTATCGTTCCAGACAGATCTCTGATGACCTCACCCACCGGGAAACCGAGCGCCGGCACAGTGGTGTCTTTGGTTCCATCCACGTGCACACGCGTGGGATTAAGAAACCCATCGGTATCTACGGTCGCTTGCGGTCCTCCGCCAAAAAGATAGGCCTCACCATTGGGAGCGGTGGAAACTTGCGGAAGCGACTGCTTAAATCTGTCCATCCCATCAAAGGCATTGATGGAAAACTCTGTCTGCAAATCGGTCGAAAGTTGAAAGCTCGTATCAAGAACGCCTTTGGGGAATAAGCGGACAAGATTGCTGAACTCATAACCGCCGCTAAATGACCCTGATAAATACACGACGTACGATGAGTCATCGGGGAAGAGAGCTAACCCGATAGCTTGCTTGTCGATGAATGGAAGAGGTCCCAACGCGTACGAAGGATCGCGCGTTCCGTCGGCACGCAACTTGGCAATAGTCGAGTTAGGAAAATCACCAAAATCGGTGTGGTAACCGGAGACGAAGACTGCACCAGCAGTGTCGATTTGCACATCAGGAGAGAAATCTTCCGACTCGAAAACCGGTGAGGTAAAGGTCGCGTCAATTGTCCCGGCAGGAGTCAGCTTCGTTATATTTCGCACCGGCACGCCATTCAACCGCGCATAAGTCGGCCCCGGATTCGTTAAATAAGCCGCGCCGGTGTTTGGGTTCACGTCGAAGTGGTAGCCCCCGAGAAATGCATCGGGAAAATTCGGCGATGAATAATCGAGCGGCGTGAATGCGGGATCCAAGGCGCCATTCGCGAGAAAACGAAGCACGCGGACTTGCCCGGAACTTAGAATCTTTCCATCCGGCAGAGCGCGAATAACGGAGGGGCCGTAATAGCCTGGAACAAGGGATTGGCCATCGGAGTTAGTCGTGGGGACAAGAGTAAAGGTAGTATCCAACGTGCCATCACTGTTGAACCGGAGAAGATTATATTCGGTAAGCGGGAAGGAGTCCGCAGTTCGGAGGAAAGTCCCACCAAGGACAACCTTGCCACTCGCTTGCAGCACCATCGCCTTTGGGATGCCGATAGATCCTATCTCATTCAACTGACTCGGGATAAAGCTGGGATCTACAGTTCCATCAGCGTTACAACGCACGATGCCATTGCGCGGCAGGCCGTTCACGTAATGGAAAAAACCGCAGAAGTAGATTTTCCCCGCCACCGAATCGAAGATTGGGTTCCCATCTACCCCCGCATCATAGTAGATGCCCTTCGCTACGTTAGCTGGTGGATCACCTGCAGCGAACTGGAAATTGGGCGACTTGAATGTCGTATCCAGAGAGCCATCGGTATTGAGTCGGACTGTTTGCACTATGCTCCCGGCCGGCGGCGTACCGTCCAAGTTTACTCCACCAGAGCAAACGATGATCTTACCGTCTGGCTGAACGCCGAGGAACCGCGCCGCGAAAGCAAAGATAGGCGAATTAAAAGTAGTGTCGCGCGAGCCGTCGGTATTTAGCCGAATCAGGTGAAAGATGGCGGGGTCGGTCGGGCCGTTAGCGGCCTCTCCGGCAAGCGCTGTGGAAAAATAAACCTTGCCATCCGGCGCTTCGGCCACGCCTAAGAAACCCTCGCCAATTACAGTCGGGTCGGGATGCCAGGTAGGATCGATCGCCCCAGTATCGCCCTCGATCCTTACCAGCGCCCCGATGCGCTGCCCGTTGGCGCCACTCAGGAACTCTCCGTTGATCGTATCTACCAGCACTTTCCCGGAACTCAGGAAGTGCACGCCGCTGGCCGACTCGGAGGTCACGCGCAACGGTGTGCGTTGAAAACTCGGATCGAATCTCCAAGTGTCCTGGGCAAAGCCTGGACTGGCGACGAGTGCGACAGCCGCAAGCATTGAAATAGAGAAGGCGCGGAGCGTTCTCGGCGCAGGCGTTCGGAGGCGTGGGGCGATTTGCATAGGGGTTAGTCCTTTCAGGGTTACGGGTGAAGCTTTCTGCGCGATCAAATCCAAAGCGGCTCGCGAAGTCAAAATATAATTCAGCGCGGTTGCTTACAGCCCAGATTCGCAGAGGAAACCTGCCGTGACATCGCGTCGCTCCGTCTTTAGCTTCGGCGAGTTTGTGGTTAATGAATTACAAGCCGCGATTCCAACGCAGCGTGGTGTTCTCACTGGGAGGAAAGCAACCGAAATCGCTTTGATCATATCCTGGCGCGGGATCGATCGATCTTACCTTTACTGGAGCACATAGACCTCGACGAGAGCGACACCCACAGTGTCGTTCTTGCCGCGCACGACAGCAGTGTAGGTCCCGGGAGCGAGAGTGCGGACGATAGCTGACTCACGCGGATCGGTCGGGGCCGCGCCCGTCGCGATGATCTTGTCTTTCTGCGTGCCTTCCCAATCGTCGTTGGAGGCGAGCAGGTCGCCGTTGGAGTTGTGTAACTCCAGGGTCGTATCCTGCAGCGCGCCCGCGACTCCTTTACTCGTTAGGCTGGGACCGATTGCGCGCACCAGGACATCGGCGGGCAGATCGCCGCCGACAATCACGCCGCCAATCATGGCGCCATCGCCAGCCTGCACGTCGCCACGCGTGGAGACATTGGCGAGTTGGGATCCGTTGGTCGATTCCAGATCGTAAGCCTCGACCAGCGCAATACCGGTTGCGCTCCCTTTGCCGTGGACGATCGCTGTGTAGTTACCCGGCTCCAGAGTGGCCACGATGGCTGACTCTTTGGGATCAGTCGGCGGCACTCCGGTGTCTTCGATCGCAGTCTTCTGATCGCTCTGCCAGTTGTCGTTGCTCTGGATCAAGCCTGTCGCACCATGCAATTCGAGGACTGTATCCTGGAGCGCCCCGGCTAACGGAACGCCTCCGACGTTCAGCGAGGGCCCGATCGCGCGCAGGATCACCTTTTTGGGCACGTCTCCCGTGATGATGAAGCCGCCAATCAACACGTCGTCGCCCGTCCCCACGGCCAACCGGGTCGAGATGTTAACCGCTGATCCGGGCTGCGGTGTCGGTGCCGGGGTGGGAGTCGGCGTGCTGCTAGGACTTGCGGTCGGCGTCGGGGTGGGCGTCCCGCTCGGTGTAGGCGTCGGCGTGTTCGTCGGAGAAGGTGTCGAAGTTGGCGTCGGTGTTGCCGTTGGGGTGATCGTTGGTGTCGAAGTGGCTGTCGGCGTTGGGGTCGGCGTCACAGTTGGGGTTGGCGTAGGTGTGGGTGTGGGTGTGGGTGTCGGTGCCGCATTAATGGTAATCGTCACCGTGACATCCGGACCTTGGCCGGAGGTGTTGGTCGCGTGAATGACAGCGTTGAATGTCCCCGCGGTAGTCGGGGTTCCAGAAATCAGGCCTGTCGTGGTATTCAGGTTCAAGCCCCCAGGCAGCCCGCTCCCGCTAAAGCTTGTCGGATGATTCGAGCCAGTAATCTGGTAGCTAAACGGTGTCCCCACTTTACCCGTCGCGCTGGTCGCACTGGTAATTACGGTTGCTGCCGTATCTGCAAGCAAGATTGCGTCTGAGCCATCTGATAAGCCGACGTGAATTAACAACTGGCCTTTTGAGTTAAACCCTTTTACTGACGGATACAGGCTCGAAATTGTGAGCGTGCGCCCGTCGTTTAACTTAACGGAATCTCCGTAGCGCGTGACATACACCAGTTCCCCATCGAGATTCCCAACGTAGATGGCGTCGTCGCCATTGAATGAACGTGTCCCAATTCGGGCCGAGAAAGCCGTCCGCCCCGAATCGTTTATGAAATAACCATAGCTAAAGACGACAGCACTTGGGTTCCCCGCCCCACCGATAGTCTCGCCCTGAGCCAATCCCGGTGCAGTCTGACCTTGGCGCGCAACCAGCCGTAGGTTATCTGGCGCTCCTGCCCACATCGCTTGCTGGCCGGTACTAAGATATTGGGTGAAAGCTATTTGCCCAGTTGAATTCAGCAGGGCGTCAAATGTTGTCGCGCTTCCCACAAAAGGATTAATCCCGTAGGTCACTCCGACTTCCACCCCCGGCGCTTGCATTCCGGCACGGGCGACCAAATTAATCGCGCCAGGCGAACCTACCCACAGAGCAACCGAGTTTTCCGGCGTGACGCCGACCCCGCTCAAGCCCGTTGAGAACGCGCTCGTTCCCGAAGCATTCAGTGCAATCGACGCCACACCCTGAATGTCATAAAAGACCCCCTGACCGATTCCGTTAGCTTGGTCGCCGCTGTGGACTAGCAAGGCTACATTTCCGGTAGTGCCTGAGTATATACCAAAGCCCGCTTCGGTTCCATTGTCGACACCTTGGAAGAGCAACTTACCACCGGGCTGCAACCAGACAGTCTGCAAATCAATCAAAGTAAAGGTTACCCCAGGAGGGCGGCCCGGTGCCTGCGTCCCGGTCAGGGCAGCAATCGAAAGGTTTCCCGGAATTCCAACAATAAGACCTGTCTCGAAGGATGGGCTGAATCTCGCTCCAAAGACCACAAGTCCTCCGTCAGTTATCGGAACCTGCGAAGCGAAAGTCGTATAACTGGCGACGTCAACGAAGGCGATGGGGCCAGGAGCGCCCGGAATCAAATCTCCCGGCTTAGCTAGCAGCGCTGTCGAGCCGGGCAAACCGGTGAAAAGAGAAAAGTTGCCATCGTCCAAGTCGTTACCAAAGAGGACATCGCCGGAGCGGTCTAAAGGCGACGGGGCGAAAAATTGGGCGTAAGTCCGGTTTGGGAGGCCCGTTGCAGGAGAACCCTCACGAGCGACCAACTGCAATGCGGCGGGCGCTCCTGCAAAAAGTGCGGTGTCGTTGGTCGGGGTAATTCCTGCACCGGTCAGAAAGGCGTTGAACTGCACCTCGCCCGCCTCGTTTAATCCAGGGGAGCCGGTGAAATCTTGAAAGAGGTCATATCCGGTGTTTGGCCCAATACCGGGCGGGAGTTGACCGGTTAAAGCAACGGGAGTAATCGGCTGACCAGCATGGACTAGAGAAGTTGCAATGAAGCAGTAAGCGAATGCTATTAAGCGGCGAAGAGTAGGCATATAGTCTGAAGTCTAATTTTGGAGTGAGCTCGTTGTTTGGCTAAAGCGTTGCGATGTCAGTGCAACACATAGGCTTCGACGAGGGCGACGCCCACTGTCTCGTTCCTTCCGCGCACCTGGTGTTCGTATTGGTCAGGCAAAGGGAGGGAGATATTTTCACTGTGCTATTGGGTAACCGTTGAAGGTGCGAAGAATCTCAGGCGGGATCGCGGAATAAACCGCGTGAATACGGGAAAATTTGACCACGGATTAAACGAATCAGAAGAAACATCGCTTAGCTCCTCATCATATCCGTGCCCATCCGTGTAATCCGTGGTTAAAAAATTCTTGTCGCGAACTTCCAAAATCATTTGTCGAAAGTAATAATCCGCCTCATCGCTGCCTATCGGGGGTTTCCCCGATCTTTGCGCGTATCGGGCGATTCATTCTGAGAGAGAGCGGCCCAATCGAGAGCACCTTTCAGGAGGGCTTCGGCGTTGGGATAACCCAGCTTGAGCTTGATGTGTTCGCGGTAGGTCTCGATCGTCTTGCGGCTTAGTCCGAGTTCCTGCGCTATCCGGGTGGTGCCGAGACCTGTGCCGATGAGCCGGAAGACATGAACTTCCCTGTCTGTCAGACTCGCGATACTGTGGCCGGGCGCTCCGGCCTGCGGGCGAACTTCGCGCCGGGAGGTGTTATGGGATGCGCGAAGAAGTGTGTCGCCGGCAGCAACGGCCCGGAGTGTCGTGATGAGTTGGGCTGCGCTGGCGTGTTTCGTGAGGTAGCCGACCGCGCCGGCGCGAACAGCCCGGGTGGCGTAAAGTGGATCTCCGTAGTCGGAGAGTGCGATGATCCGGGTGCCGGCAAAACGGCCCGCGATATCTTTCAAGAACTGCATCCCATCGCGATGACCAAGCGACAAATCGAGGAGAAGAAGATCAGGCTGATGACGTCCCAGCAGCCGCACTGCGCAGCTTCATCTCCAGCGAGGCCACAGACAATGAAGTCCGGTTCGGCAGCAACAATGGCAGCGATTCCCCGACGCATGAGTTCGGCGTCATCGACCACGAGGACGCTATACGGCGTTTGGCGTGACGCGCCGCCGCCGGGCTGTTCCTTACGCCGCATTCTTCTAAACCGATGCGGACCGCTAGAATCTCAGGCGGAATCGGGAAAAAATCGCGCCTTCAAAAGAGGAGATTTTTGACCGCGGATCAAACGGATCAGGGAATCGTGCAGGCAGGTTGGACGACCGGGAGGTCGCCCCTCCGTATCCGTGTCCATCCGTGGCATCCGCGGTTAAGAATTCTTCGTGACTCTGGGCGATTGAACTTAATCGAACGGCGTGGCAGTGTCCTCGATGACCGCAAAAGAGGTGCTCGACAGCGTCGCTACCATGCCGGCGGCGGATTGGATGAAAATCCAATTGGGAATCGCGGAAATGCTGGCGGCCCGGTTTTCCGCGGACGAAGTGGCCGAGGTGCGCGAAGCCCTGGCGGAAGCGGAGGCGGAATTGGATCGAGGAGAAGGTCTCCGCGGGGATGAGATGCGCAGGCATTTCGACCTGCGATGAGGTATCGGATCTACGCGCCGCCGGCGATCGCGTCATCCTTCAGCTCCTTGACGCCGGTGACTTGCTTAAACTCCTGCCAGAACGGTTTGCAACCTAATCTTATTCTTATGCGAGGCGCTGGCGACGATGCCCGTTGGTGATTATCTTGTCTTCTTCCGAACCCACGAAGAGGAAGCGCGGATCGGTCATGTGCGCCACCCATTGATGAAAAAAGCCGATTTGGAATTGATCACAAATGCGCTCAACGAAGCTGCCGTTCCCTTCATCGTGGTGGGCGGGATTGCGGTCATCGAGCACGGCTATGGCCGTAGCACCTATGATCTCGACATCGTGATTCGCCTTCGCGATGATCTGGTTATCCAAGCTTTCTCCGCCCTGGCGCAGGTTGGTTATACGCCTCGCGCCCCGATCACGGCCGAGCAGTTCGCCGACCCCGAACTGCGCCAGCAACTCCTCGAGGAAAAGCAAATGAAAGTGCTGAATTTCTGGAGCGATACCCATCGCGACACGCCGCTGGATGTCTTCGTGAGCGAGCCGTTTGATTTCGGGGCGGAATACGAGAAGGCGGAAATCCGCGAGCTTGCGCCGGGCCTGCCGGTGCGGATCGTGCAGTTGGCAACGCTTTTGCAGATGAAGAAGAGCGCGGGTCGCCCGAAGGATCTGGCTGACATTGATGAGCTAAGTCTCCTGCACGGATTGCCCTCCAGTTATGACCGACCTGAATAAGGACAAAGAAATAGACTGGAGCCTGTGCACGTGGAAAGGCTCCCGGCGCCGACAGCACGAGGAATTTCAGGCGCTGCCTTTCAGCCGCAAACTGGAGATCATCGAAGGGATGAATGCGTTCGTCGAGAACCGGCGCCATGCACCGCAGGCAGGAAAGTCAGCCGTCGTCCGAGAGCAGCCGGAAGAGGATTGATCTCGATGACATCCAGCATTTGCGCTGGATTGAGGAGGAGAAGGAAAAGTGAGTCCGTTGGATGATCAGATCGATTGGAGCCTGACGACCTGGGAAGGGAGTCGGCGGGCGGCTTTGCGAGACTGGATGAAACTCACCCTGACGGAGAAGTGGACGGCGGTGGAGGAGATGGCGGACTTCGCGCGCGCTACGATCGAGTCGCGGCGGAGGCTGGGGTTACCTTACATTGATCCTTACACCGGAGAGCGAGTCTCTCGCGCGGGTGGCATTCGCGAAGAGGCTCTCGCGCCCGAGCTTCCCTGAACGAGTGTCCTGAATCGCAGACGACGACTCTTAAACAATACGCCGCAGTCGCGATTTTAGACTATCTGGTTGAAGGAGGCGCTATCGTGGCCTCGCCACGCGCTTGCTTGAAGCTCTCCCTCATAACTGAATCCCACACCGAGTTATCTGGCGACATGGCTAGTAGCTTATCGCGCAAAGCCACCCGCTCGCGTACCGGTACCTCGACCATTTGCTGCTGCGCAGAAAAACGAAGGCCTCCTAGTGCGGCAAGAAATTCGTTAAGCCATGAGGGAACGGGAAGGGTGGCCGTCGGCACGCGCCAAAGGTGCACCTCACCGTTATTGAGCAACGTGATGATTTGCCTGCCATCTGACGTAGCTGTGGCATCAGCGATACTGCTGCGGTGTGGCAAGGAGAAGAGCAGACTAGAGGAGGCCGCATCATAGCAGTTTAGGAGACTATCCCGGGTGCCGGCGACGAGAATCGCCGTTCCATTATTTATGCGACGAAAGGTAGCGGCCGGCCCTGCCACGACGAATGGCGCGCAAAGTTGCTGGCCGTTTTCCAAGGACCAAAGGCGCGCAGTGCAATCTTCGCTACCGGTCGCCACCGCACGGCCATCGGGAGTGTAACCAAGGGCTACCGGCGAATCTTCGAGACGAATTGGTTCGCGCCGTTCCTTATGAGTGTGGACATCATAGAAGTGGATGACCGCATCATTGGCTCCCGCCGCCACTTCGTCGCCGGTTGGACTTCGCGCGAGCACACGAAGTTCTCGAGGAAAAATTATCGGCTCCCCGATCTGGGTTCCTTCGGGCACTTTCCACTCGATGACTGATTTGCCGCTATAACCCGCAAAGATCGAGTGACCGTGGTTGGCGAAGACAGCGCAATTACATTTTCCCGGACCGGCAGGGGTTTCCCCTAGCTTGGTTCCACTCTCGCTGTTCCAAAAGCGAATAACACCATCCTGACCGAGCGTGGTGAAGCAATTCGTCTCAGCGGATCGCCGTGCCGAGATGATCGGACCTCCATGAGCAACAATGGGTCCGGTAAAGGATCGTCGGCTGAACGACCAGAATCCAGCGCGTCCTCCTTCCATGCCGACAAGCAGTTGATCGTTGGCGCCGCCCAATTCGATGGAAACAACCCGTCCTGGAATAGAAAGAATTTCGTCGTGGGTCGGCTCATCTGAAACTTCCCAGAGATAGGCTGATTTATCGAGGGAAAAAGAAAGCACCCTTGATGCGTCCGGGCTAAAAATGGCGCCAAATACTGAATCATCGTGACGCATCGGGGGGCCCAAGGGTGCGAAACTATGCGCATCCCACATTCGGACTGTCTTGTCGCGACTAGCAGTGAGAAGACGCGATCCGTCGGGACTGAAGGCGACGTAGACGACCGGGCCATCGTGCGGCATTGGCTTGCCGACTGGAGAACCGTCGGCGACGGTAAAGAGACGCGCCTTACCGTCGTGGCCGGCGGTCGCGAATGCCTTGTTGTCGGGACTAACTGCTATCGACCAGACCATATCGGGATGGAGAATGGAGGGGGAAAGAGGCTCGCCTGTTTCCGCGCTCCAAATTCTGGCCGTGTGATCCAAGCTGCCAGTGACAACCCGGGTGCCGTCCGGCGTGAAGTAGGCTTTCCGCACAGTCTTCGCGTGTTTCAGCGGCTGGCCAATCGGTTGGTAGGTTTTCGCATCCCAGAGCCTCGCGCCCTCCCGCCAACAACCAGCGATGATTCGAGTCGCATCTTGGTTGAAAAATGCGCAACTGACGTTAGCCGGGTGAAGAAGTCTGGCGATCTCCTTTCCCGTTCTAGCGTCCCAAATCCGCGCATAATGATCCCAGCACGCTGTCAAAACACGAGTTCCATCGGGGCTGAAAACCGCAGTTTCTACGGGCTTGTCCGGGGTGTGTTTCAAGGGTGCACCCAGAGATTTGCCCGTTTCTGCATCCCAAACTTGGGCAATCCCATTATCATCGCCGGTCACGATCCGCCGTCCATCAGGGCTAAAGCTGACGCACCCAAGCGGGGCCAAATGTTGGAGCGTGCTCCCGACCTGCCTGCCACTAGCGACATCCCAGATGCGGGCCGTATGATCGTAGCTTGCAGTGGCAAAGTGGCGCCCGTCTGGGCTGAAGGCTGCTTCACCGACAGCGTCCGCGTGGTAAACGCCGAAAATCGGCAGCTTTTCCCGATCACCTTGGCCAAACGCAATGGCGCTCAAGAGATAGTTCGCGGCCGCCCGATTCTCCGGCCAGAACGTGAGTGCGCGGCCTAATAGGACGATACCTTCGCGCCATGCCCCAGCGCGGAAACGTTGCCGGCCCGCTTCGAGGTCCGCCAGACTTGCATGCTGCAAGGTTAGTTGAAGAGCTTTGTTACTTTCGACCGCGATCCTCCGCTCTCGCAGACTAACGAGCGTAGCCCCGAGGAGGACGAGGAAGATGGTCGCGACTGCGGCCCCGAGAACTTTGTGACGGGCGAGGAGGAGGGTGAAGCGTCGCCACGCGTTGGCTTCCTCCGCCCTGGTGGCAAAACCCGACTGATAAGCGGCTATATCTGCCTGGAGATCGCTAACTCTGGCGAAGCGATCCTCCGGGCACAATGACATGGCCTTGAGTGCCACCGCGACTAATGACTCGGGCATTATCCTACCGGGCAGGTGTGGCAGTTTCTGTCTTACTCTGGTGTTACCAAAGTAGGGAGCGGTATGTTGCTGAAAGACACCGATAACATTTTCTCCACTCTGGCGGCGTTTCTCGAAGCTGCTCGCTTCCTTCTCCGTAAGTCTTGCCGGCGATTCCAAAGTCAGTAACGCATATAGGATAGCTCCGAGCGCATAGATATCGGTGCGTTCATCAGCCTTCTCCGCCTGGCCGCGCGCTTGTTCTGGCGCCATATATCCCGGCGTGCCCATAACGCTTCCCGGAAGAGTAGAGAACTGGTCGGTTGCTTCCGTGTCGTTTTCAGAGCCGCTTATCGAGCTCGCGTCGTTGCTCAATGACTCATTGCTCGCGCCATCTTCACGCAGGATTTTGGCCGAGCCCCAGTCCATCACCAGGACTTCGCCGTAATCGCCGATCATGATGTTTTGCGGCTTTAAGTCGCGGTGAATGACCGGCTCTGGCTGTGCATGAGCGAAGGCCACGGCGTCGCAGACTTTTTGAAAGATGGTCAAAAGGGCAGGCAATGGATAGCGCCGAACGGCGTCGGAGTTACCTTTGGACAGGCTCTGCAGGATCTCGAGCAGGGTAAGTCCTTTCACCAGCTTCATGGTGTAGAAGGGATTCCCATTTTCGTCGGCGCTTAACTCGTGCACGGGAACGATGCTGGGATGTTGCAGTCCGCCAGTAATCCGCGCTTCTCTGATAAAGCGCTCCTGATCTTCCTTGTTTCCCGGGCGCAACAATTTCTTCAAAGCGATGGAGCGCTGGAGCGGCTTCTCTGTTGCGACCACCACCCGGCCCATTCCACCTCGTCCTACTTCTTCACCGAAATCGTAACGCTCCCTCTTTAGCTCGTCCGCGAGTTGTTCCGCGGCGCCTGAGGCAGCGTTAGTATTGGCCACGGTGGGCCATTCTTCCGTGGGAAGATGCTGCCAGGTAAGTGTAGCCGCGCCCAGAGTAGCTACACGCCCTTCCCGCACGATGACTGGCAATGCGGCGGCCTGGCCGTCGAGCCGGACGGCGCCATGCATTTCCAACATTTCCGAGTCAGCAGCCGAGGTGAGTTTTAACTCTTCATCCGATACCCACTCCAATTGCGCTCGGCATTTCCCGATGAACGATTCATCCAATACCACCTGGCAGTCAGGAGTTCGCCCGATAGTAATCCTTTCATTCCTGGCGACGACGAACCGTTGTTTCCCACGTGGGACATCCACGATTATTTCGATAAGAGAGGACACTTAGTGCAGGGACAAGAATGATTTGACCGATCCTTTTACGCCAATAGGCAAAAGGAAAGCCCAATCGTCAGCCCATGCCCGGGCGAAGCCTGGCGTCATCACTCAGAAAGATAAACGCTCTGCTGCCGGCGGAGATAATATCGCCCTCTTTGAGGATAACCTCCGTCACTCGTTCGGACTGCTGGTTCAGATAAGTCCCATTGCGAGATTGCAGGTCGCGCAGGACAAAGAAGCTGTCGACCAGCTCGATCTCGAAATGGTGGCGGCTCAATCGTGGGTCGTCGCAGGGGAGGTCGCAGCCCGCTGGATTATAGCCGCTCTTGGAGAGGCGACCTACAACCAGCTTCCGCTCGAGCGGCTGGAATTGTCCCTCTTCCTCTCTGCCTCGCTGGTAGAGCAATCCGGCCCCGAGCGGTTTGGCCGCGAGGTCGCGGTAAAGAACGATGAATTGGCGCACCCGCTCGAAGACATCCGGAGGCGGCGCTTTGATGGAGCGCTCGGTCTCCTGCGACTCGAAGACTAACCGCGAAAGTGATTCGTCTGAAATAGCGTCGATGGATGAATTCATAGCTGACTTGGCCTGACTAAGCGGCAAGGGCTTCCTCCAGGTCTTCGCCCTCATCGAGTGCTCGAAGGACACGGCGCAGCCTGGCCAGCACCGCTCGCTTGGCCTCATAGACATTACCCACGGAGGTCTCGAATTCGTCCGCCACGTCCTGCGGATTCCTTTGCTCAATCGTGACCGCCTTGAAAAGACTCACCGTTCGCGGCCGGAAGCAGTGTTTTTCAATCAGCAAATCTAAAGCACGAAAAACCAGCGCCAGCTCACCGGCGCGCTGTGCGAGATCGGCCGGACCGTCCGCGGCATCCACCAGTTGGTAACCCGCGCTGCCCTCGCCCGGATCGAGAGTCACATCGATCGAAATATGCCGGCGGTCGCGACGAGCCCGGCGCCGCAAAGCATCGACCACGCAGCAACGCGCGATATGAAACAAGAACCCGGTGAATCTGCCTTTCGCGGGATCGAACCGGGCAAAACCGACCCGCAGCATCTTGATCATGGTTTCTTGCAAGACATCGGCACACTCTATCTCATCGAGAGAATAGGAGGCGGCAAAGGCCAGAATAGGACGTTCGTACAAACAATAGAAACTGCTCCAGTCGTCCTCCGACCCGCCAGACTGAATACGCCTGACCAGACTATGCTGCGTGAGAATCATGCTCTCGGAAAAGCCCGATTGTTATGCGCGCCTTGTCTCCGGTCGATCACAATTGTTTTCAGCTGGGGGAATGGAACAGCCGCTCTTTCGTTTATTCCGCCGTGGACCGGCAAAATCTCAGGCGGCTAGAGCGAAAACCCGCCCGTCCGAGCCTTAAGCAGGCAAAAATCGAACGCATCCAGCGTGGCTTTGTCTCACCATCCCTATGAGATCAACGCAGGAAATCACCCAGCAAGTGCAGGAGTTGGGGCAATGGATCGCGCCTTTGCGCGAGCAGGTCGGGCGGGTCGTTATCGGCCAAAAATATCTGGTCGATCGGCTCTTACTCGGTTTGCTCGCTAATGGCCACGTCCTGCTCGAAGGGGTTCCCGGGCTCGCCAAAACTCTCACCGTCAAGACGATGGCGGCTTGTATCCAGACGGGTTTCCAGCGCCTGCAATTTACGCCCGACCTTCTCCCCGCGGACTTGATCGGCACACTCATCTACAACCCGCGCAGCGGTGAATTTACGACCAAGCTCGGCCCGATTTTTTCCAACCTGATCCTGGCCGACGAAATCAATCGCGCGCCCGCGAAAGTGCAGAGCGCGCTCCTCGAGGCGATGCAGGAACGCCAAGTCACCATTGGCGATACCACTTATCAGTTACCAGATCCATTCCTCGTCCTGGCGACGGAGAATCCGCTCGAACAGGAAGGAACTTATCAACTTCCGGAAGCGCAGCTCGACCGGTTCATGTTGAAACTCAATGTCGGTTATCCCGCGCGCGCGGAAGAGCGGCGCATCCTCGATCTCATGGCCACCTCCGCGCCTAACCTCAGTGTCGATGCGGTCGTCGCGCCGGAGCAGATCATCGCTGCGCGCACGCTTGTGAACGAAATTTATATCGATGACCGGGTAAAGGATTACATCGTCGATGTGGTTTGGGCGACGCGCGAGCCGGCTAACTACCGACTCGAGCTCGATGGCTTGATTCGTTATGGCGCCTCGCCCCGCGCTACTATCTATCTTGCGCTCGCGGCGCGGGCTTACGCTTTCCTAAACGGCCGCGGCTATGTCACCCCGCAGGATATTAAGAGCATCGGTCCCGACGTGTTGCGTCATCGAGTTATCGTTAGTTATGAAGCGGAAGCGGAGAGCCTAACGAGTGAAACAGTCGTCGATCGCATCTTCGCGGGACTGCCGGTACCATGATCAACGTGTCTCTGCGCCGTTCTCGCTGTCGATACTCACTATAAGAAGTGGATTGATCCGCTCGCTCGAACCTCTCTCGTTGTGAAAAAAGAAGAACACCCCCGGCTTCGGCAACCAGACAAAATCAGGATGAGGCACGCGCAGGACGCGGCCATCAGCCAAATGAACGGTAAAGGGAGTGAACGGTGCCCGCCGAACCAAGTCGCGAAGTTCCTGTAGCATTCGGAGAACTCTCTCCCTCACCCCGCAAAATTTCAAGTGAACTATAATCAGCAAACCCCGGCCGAAATCCTGAAAAAAATCCGCGCCCTCGAGATCAAGACCAAAAGTCTCGTGCAGTCGGCTTTCGCGGGCGATTACCATAGCGTTTTCAAAGGGCGCGGGATGAACTTCGAAGACGTGCGCGAGTATCAACCCGGGGATGAGATTCGCGCCATCGACTGGAACGTCACCGCGCGCCTCGGCACCGCTTTCGTGAAGAAGTTCACCGAAGAACGCGAGCTTACTGTCATGCTCGTGGTCGATGTAAGTGCTTCGGGCAATTTTGGCAGCGTCGAACAATCAAAACGAGAGTTAGCCGCAGAGGTGGCTTGCCTCCTTGCTTTCAGCGCGATCCGCAATAACGACAAGGTCGGACTCATCCTCTTCTCCGACCAGGTCGAGCTATTCATCCCGCCCAAGAAAGGCCGCTCGCATACCTTGCGATTGATCCGCGAGATCCTCTTCTTCGACCCGCAAGGCCGCGGCACCCTACCCAGCCTCGCCCTCGATTACTTGAACCATATCGTTACTCGCCGCTCGGTTGTTTTCTTTGTCTCGGACTTTCAGGCCGAAGATTTCTCCCGTGCCCTAACGGTAACTAGCCGGCGCCACGATCTTATTGCCATCAGGATCGACGACCAGCGCGAAGAGACTTTGCCTAACATTGGGCTTATCACCCTGGAAGACGCCGAGACCGGCGAGCAGATCGAGATTAACACCGGCGATCGCCAGACGCGCAGCCGCTTCACCGCTCTCGCCGAACAGCGCCATGCCGAGATTACTCAGCTGCTCCGGCGCAATAATATCGATGCCATCTCTCTGCGCACCGGCGGTGACTATCTCCCCGCGCTCAGAGCTTTCTTCAAACAACGCGAACGGCGCATGGCGCGTCGTTAGGCTGCCAATGATTTTCCTCGCCCAAGAGTTTCACGACATCGCGCCGCCGGTCGATTACTTCCTGCTTAAACCGTGGATGGTCTTTTGCGGAGTTGCGGCTTTGCTCCTGCTTGTCGGCCTAACGATCTGGCTGGTAAAATGGTGGCGTCGCCGGCCGGCGAAAATCCTTACTCCGCGGGAACGCGCTCTCGACCAGCTCGCCCGCATCGAAAACCAGATCGAAACCCTCCCGCCCTATCAATACAGCATTCGCGTCTCCGACATTCTGCGTCGCTATGTCACCGAGCAATATCAACTACCGATCACTCGACAGACTTCGGTGGAGTTCCTCAATACCCTCGCAGCCACTTCGCAGTTCTCGGCCGACGAACAAAGTCTGCTCGGCGATTTTCTTAATCGCTGCGATTTAATTAAGTTCGCGCGTTATGAAGCGAGCGCAGCGGATAGCCGACTCTTACTCGAAGAAGCCAACCGCTTTGTGAAAGGAGGCGCGCTTGCATCCGCTTAACCTTCTCCCAGCTAACTCAGGTTGGGGACTTACTTTCGCGCATCCCTGGTTACTACTCTTACTCCTGTTGGTGCCACTTATCGCGTGGCTGCGCGGGCAGCGGGGCGCGTCCGCGGCGCTTGTTTTCTCTTCGACGGCCACGTTGCAGGCGCTGGGAAAACGTAGTGCCTCCCGCGCCGGTCGCTTTATGCGCGGGCTACTCTATCTCGCACTAACTATATTTATCTTGGCTCTGGCGCGGCCACAGTTAGGCAAGAGTCTTACTGAAGTCGAAGCGAGCGGGATCGACATCATGGTCGTGCTCGATGTCTCGAATTCGATGCTGGCGAAGGATTTCACCATTGGCGGCGAGGAAGCGACCCGTCTCGATGCCGTGCGGGAAACGACTCGGAAATTCATCGAGGCGCGGCCTAACGATCGCATCGGCATGATCGCGTTTGGTTCGAATCCATATATCGTTAGTCCACTAACTCTCGATCATGACTGGTTGATTGAGAACCTCGATCGCGTCCGCATCGGTCTCGTCGAAGGCGCGACCGCGATCGGCTCGGCCATGGGCTCGGCGGGCAGTCGCTTGAATGACAAGGCTTCGAAGAGTCGCGCCATCATTCTTCTGACCGACGGCGACAATAATGCGGGCCGCCTTTCTCCCACGACGGCAGCCGAAGCAATCAAAGCACTGGGTCTGAAGTTCTACGCGGTCGGCATCGGCACGAATGGGATCGCTCCTTTCCCGGCAATGGATTCGCGCGGGCGAGTGCTCACGGACACAGCCGGCAATGTCGTGTACCAGACGACGCGCGTTTCTTTTAATGAGAAAGGCTTGAAGGAGATAGCGCAGATTGCCGGCGGGAAATTCTACCGCGCGACCGACACTGATTCGCTCGAAAACATTTACCGCGAGATCGAGAAACTGGAGAAGTCCACCGTCTCCGTGAAAAAGTTTCAGCAATATCGCGACCTCTTTCCCGCCTGCCTCATGGCAGGAGTGGGCGTGCTTCTGGCCGAGCTGCTTTTGTCGCAAACCATCTGGAAAAAGTTGCCATGAGGTGGGTATTCTATTGTTGGACTGCGCCTGTAGCGTCCGCTGTCACAGCGGATTCGCCGATGCGCTGGGGACGGCGCACACCGCAACTCTTACCTAACGAACAAAGGACCTCGCCGTGACTTTCGGGTATCCCTTGTGGCTTTGGCTGCTGCTCGTCCTGCCGCTGCTGGCGTTTTTCTTCGCGCGAGCGGAGCAGCGGGGCACGGAACGCCTCCAGCAATTTGTCGCCGCGCGTCTCCTGCCACGCCTCGCCGGCACGGTCAATCGCGGCCGGCGCATTTTTCGTTTCGCTCTGCTCTTGCTGGTGCTTGGCCTAGTTATCGTTAGTCTCGCCCAACCGCGCTGGGGTTATACCTATGATGAGGTCCGGCGCAAAGGTCTCGATCTTATCCTGGCGGTCGATGTCTCGCGCAGCATGCTCTCGAACGATGTCGCCCCGAACCGATTGGAGCGGGTGAAACTCGCCTCGCAGGATCTGGTCGCCGACCTGCAAGGCGATCGCATAGGACTGATCGCGTTTGCCGGGCGCGCTTTTCTGCAAGCGCCACTGACTATCGATTACAACGCCGCAATCGATTCGATCAATGACCTGGACACAAAAAGCATCCCGGAAGGCGGCACCGACATCTCCAGCGCGATAGCTCTCGCGACCAAGACTTACGGCAAAGCGGCGACCGGTAATCGCGCGCTGATTATTTTCACTGACGGCGAAGACCTGGACGGCGACGCGGTCGCGACGGCGAAGGCGGCGGCAAGCGCGGGGGTGCGAATCTTTACGGTAGGTGTCGGGACGCCGGGTGGATCGCTTATTCCTATCCCGGGCGAGAATGGCGGGACCGCGTTTGTGAAGGATGAGGAAGGCAAGGTGGTGAAATCCAAGCTCGATGAGTCGCGCTTGCGCGAGATCGCTCAGGCCACGGGAGGTTTCTATCTCCATCTGGAAAATGGGCCGCGTACGATGCAGCAACTCTTCACGGACGGTCTTGGTAAAATGAAGGTCGCCGATATCAACGCGCGTCTTTCACGCCTCCCGATCGAACGTTATGAGTGGCCGCTCGCGGCGGCGATTTTACTTTTCGCGATCGCATTGCTCGTGAACGACCGCCGGCGTCAGCGGGTCGTGAAACCTGCGCCACGCAAGCAGGAACGCAACCGCCGGGTCACTGCTACCTCCGCCGCGACGATTATCCTTCTTATACTCGTTAGGCAGAGTTATGCCGCTTCGGAAGGTTTGGAGTTATACGAGAAGCAGAAGTTTCCCGAGGCTTACGACCATTTTCAACAAACCTTGAAAGATAATCCCGGCACGCAGCAGACGGATAAGATCGAATTCGATGCCGGAGCGGCGGCTTACAAGATGAAGGATTACAATAAGGCGATGCAATCCTTCAGTCAGGCCTTGCTCTCGCAAAATCCCCAGCTCGAGGCGACCAGCCATTACAACCTCGGGAATACGCTTTACGAGCGTGGCGATGGCGAGAAGAGCGACGAGAAAAAACTCACGGATTGGGAAGGCGCGCTCCAGCATTATACGGAAACCTTAAAGGCGCAGCCTAAGAACAAAGAGGCGAAGGATAACTATGACTATGTCAAAAAGAAGATCGATGACTTAAAGAAGAAAAAAGAGAATCCCCCGCCGACTCCTACGCCTAGTCCCAAGCCTTCACCTCCTCCAAAAGACGATCAGAAAAAGGATAACAAGGACCAGCAAGGGGAGGGTCAGGGGAAAGGCGATCAGCAGAACAAAGATCAACAGAAGAACGACCAAAAGCAGCAATCGCAAAATGGGCAGGGTTCTGGTCAGGATCAAAAACAGCAGCCACAAAAAGGCGAACCTCCGAAGCAATCGCCGGGCGCGACTCCTACTCCGAGTCCTACTCCGACGCCAAGCCCGACACCTGGCGATAGCCCGTCTCCGGGAGAGAAATCGCCCACACCGACTCCAACGCCTGGCAGCAGTCCTTCACCGGGCGAAGGATCGCCGACGCCGACACCTACCCCGAGCGAACGGGAGGGAAGTTCCCCTTCACCCTCACCCGGCGAAGCCAGCCCATCGCCGACACCGGGAGATGAAGGCACACCATCACCTACTCCTGGCGCTGGTGATCAAAACGGAGAAGGTGGTCAGTCCCCCACCCCGGCACCCGTGGGAACTCCAAGTAAGCCATTGAAAGGTGATGTGAAGGGTGCCGGCGGTGATCAGCCGAAAGACAAACAGCCTGCGAGTGAGGCGGAGGCCGAGCCGGAGAAGGAAGGCGAGATGAGCCCGAAGCAAGCAGCGCGCTTATTGGAATCGATGAAAGATGAAGAGCAGAAGGTTCAGCTCGATGAACACAAGGCAGTGCATCGTGTCTATAAGGACTGGTAGGGACTTGGGAATCGATTGATAGCTAGAGTGATGTTTCGACGATTATTTTTTCTGGGGTTGCTAACGCTGGCCGCGACGCCTGTGGTCCGCGCGGAGACTCCCACCGTCACCGCCGTCCTGACACGTTCAGAGACAATCGTCGGCCGCCCGGTGCAGTTACAAATAAAAGTAAGCGGCGACTCCAACGCCACGCGGCCTAACGACATTAGCCTGGACGGTCTGGAGATCCATTTCGGGGGCGAATCGCAGTTAGTCGAGACGCGCAACTTTCATTTCTCTTATAGCGTTGTTTACAGTTACACAGTCCTACCCCTCAAGGCCGGGACCTTTACCATCCCTCCGCAAGCAGTGCGGACGAGCAATGGCGAGATACGCACCCCCGCGCTGACTCTAAACGTCTCGCCTAACGACGGCGCCAGCGCTTCCGGCCGCGGGCGTAACGGCGCGAGCAGCGCGATCGACGAACGCAAGATTGTCTTTGCCGAGCTCGTCATTCCCAAAACGTCGGCCTATGTCGGCGAAGTGGTGCCGGTCGAAGTGCGCATCGGCTATAACTCGCGCATCCGCTCCGGCCCGCTGGAGCCGCCTCATATCAGCGGCCAGGGTTTTACGACGCAGCCGCTTTCGCCACCGCAGCAGAGCGTCGAGAACGTCGGCGGCTCGCAATATAACGTCCTCACTTATAAGACCGCGATTTCCGCGGCACGCAGCGGCAAGCTGGAGATCGGCCCGGTGGAAGCAAAAGCGGTCGCGGCCGTTCCGCGTCGCTCGAGCGGCAGTCAGTCGCCTTTCGATGTTTTCGGGATGAACGATCCCTTCTCGGATCCGTTTTTCAACGATCCCTTCGCGGGTGCACTTGAGCAACGCCAGCTCGACGTGAAAAGCCAGCCGGTAAATCTCGAGGTAAAACCGCTCCCGCCGAATGCGCCGGCTTCCTTCGCGGGCGCAGTGGGAATTTTCAATCTCACGACGGAGGTAAATCCGAAAACGGCGCAGGTGGGCGACCCTTTTACCGTCACGGCAAGAATCTCCGGGAGGGGGAATTTCGATCGCGTGACGGCACCGACGGTGGAGGAAGATCGCGGCTGGCACGCCTATCCGCCGAGCGCGAATTTCAAGGCGGATGACGACGTCGGCCTGAGTGGAAGTAAGACTTTCGAGATAGTGCTCACGCCTAACGAGAATAAGACTGCCATTCCGCCACTGGCTTTTACTTACTTCGATCCGTTGAAAGAGAGTTACGTTACTTTGAAGGGCGAGAAGCTGCCGGTGGTGGTGGAGGGCGCCATTCCTTCCACGCCTGCTCCGGCGATTGCGAGCGCCTCTTTGCCACCACCGCTTGCTCGGCCGACACCCGCGGCGCAGGCGAATGACATTCTCTATCAACTCACTGACTCGCCCCATTGGAAACGGAGTTTTGCGCCGCTTTATTTACAGCCGGTCTTTTGGACTAGTCAGGCGGTGCCGCTGCTCGGGCTTATCGGATTCTTCGGCTGGAAAACACGGCAGCGCCGTCTGGCCAATCGAGAAGGACAAAGACGCGCGGCGTGGGAACAGGAAACAGCCGACCTGCAAAAAAAACTGCGCCGCGGCGATGAGCCGGCTGAGCGATATTTCGCCGGCGCGCTACGCATGGTGCAGCTAAAAACCGCGCTCGCTCGCCGCGTCGAGCCAAACAATGTGGATGCCGAAACAGCGGTCGCAGCTTTCCAACTCGACGCTGAGAAACAGGAGCGCGTGCGCGAGCTTTTCCGGCGGAGCGACGAGGTGCGTTACAGCGGCGGCCATAACGGCCACGGCGCCATCGATGAGCAAACGCGCCGCGAAGTCATGGACCTGATCGAAAATCTTTCGTAGCATGCGCGCGCAAATTTTCATTCTTCTGGCCCTGATCGTTTGCCTAACGAGTAAAGGACTTGCCCAAGCCGAGCCCGAGGCGGCTTTGGCCAGTGCGAACACCGCTTATGCTGCGGGTCGCTTTCCCGAAGCGATCAAAACCTACGAAGGTCTCGTCCAGGATCATCACTGGAGCGCGAGCCTCTTTTACGATCTCGGGAATGCCTATTTTCGAGTGGGCGATTTCGGCCGAGCGATCTTGAACTACGAACGCGCGCTCGCGTTGAATCCCGTTCAACCAGAAGCGCAAGCCAATCTGCGCCTGGTGCGCGAACAAACGCGCGCTTTGGAATTGGCGCCGAGCTGGCCCGAAGAGCACCTGGCTTTTCTCACTATCGATCAGTACACCGT
>JACDGS010000009.1 GCA_013821455.1 Chthoniobacterales bacterium | reverse complement strand
AACATAGTTCATAGAAACAGTTCCTTTCTTTTTCCTCAGAGACTACGCTCTGTGGAACTGTTTTCATGTTACCTGACACCTAAAGCCCAAAATCAAATCGTGACTCGCGGATCGCTTTTACCGGCGATTTAATTCCTACTCGGGCTATACACCATTCACAGGCCCGTGTTGCTGCTACTCTTGGCGGCGGTTTTGGGCCGGTGCCCGCTCTCGCTCCTACTCCGGGCCAAGCGACTCGTCAGCTCTGCCGGGTTCTCTTTCCATTCGTATTCCGGGTCACCATTTATCGGACCCCAGGCAAGACGCCCGCAGTAGCGCCAGTTATCGAAGAGAATACCTTGAAAGAACGGCTGGCCCCGAGCCGTGACCACGATGACGTTGTGCTCACTTGCCGTCCCCGGATAAGACTCGGCCCAGTGGAGTTCGAGCGTCTTGAGCTGCAAGCCATCGAGGCGACTAAGGAGCTCGGCGGCCCATTGAAAACAGAGGCCGCCTTTTCGCGCTCCCGTGTTGACGAGGAAATTTTGCAGGCCGGGCGGCCAGAGCACGCGCCACTTGCGCGCCAGCTCTCGCCCGGTGGTGTAGGCGGTAGAGACGACCAGGCGCGCCTCCTCGGGGTCCACGCCGGGAGCGAGGGTCGCGACGCGATGTCGCAGAACCGGGTCCTCGGCCGATCTGGCGAAGATGACCGGCTCCTTGTTGCGGCGGGCTTGTGCCGGCGAGGCGAACAGCTCGAGCACGACCAGCGTCGCGAATGCGAAAGTGCTAACGCGGAAAGAACAGTTTCTATGACTTGAGATCATCTTGATTTATCGACGAGGACGCAATGGACCAGACCGGTCATTGCGCATCATATTTCTGCTGAAATCGCCTCTAACGTTACTACGTTTGCCCATGGGGAAGAGGGGTCAGGAGAGATAATATTCATGCCAACCACCCTGCAACGGTTAGTTAGGTTGGAGACATTCATCCGCGTTCCCATGCTCAGCACGCGCGCCGCGAAGTGCAAGGGGACGCCGGTCTTGGTTCGCACTTCCTTCGCGATCTGGATTTTCCGCGGGTCGCCCTTGGGCAGGAGGGCCAGATCGAGCGACTTAAGCCCTGCTTCCAGCAAACGCTGCGCAATGATCCTGCGTGCCTCCCACTCCCAGTGATCTCGCACCTCGGCGCCATGATAGTTCTGTTTCGCCTGGCTCCTCTTGCCGATCGCCGCGCGCGCCCTTTCCAGCACCTGTTCTCAAAACGCTTCCGTCTCAACATTGACGCAACCGCCGAGCAAGATGGATGCGGCAAATATACGGAATGCTTTTCATCATGGTGTGACTCCAGATCTAACGAGAACAAGATCAGCTACCAGCGTAAAGTAACCACGCAGCGTGGCGCGGATGGATAATCAATTCGATTTACTAAAGCCGTCTGTTTAAACCTCGCTTCCGTAATCTCGCGGTGAAAAGAAGAAGGAAGGCGCAGCTCTCTCCGACCAGACTCTCGCTGACGAAAGCGGCCAGACGCGCGCGCCGAAATTTTATTTTGTACTCGCGGAGAAGTGACTAGAGTTGCCGCCGAGGCCAAGGATCGGTCGCTGCCATGAAACTCTTTCTTCCGTTCGTCATCATCGCGGCGGTCGCGCTCCTGACCGCGGGGATTGCGGCGCGGGCTTACCACGAGAAGATGCGACCCGCTCCCGCTCTCATGCCTGGGGTCGAGGCGAGCCCGCAGCCGGCGAACACTCTGGAAGGTGCAGCCTATGCGCGCGGTCCGCGCGACGCGCCAGTGACGCTGGAGATTTATGGCGATTTCCAGTGCCCGCCGTGCGCTGTGGTCTCCAAGGGAATCGACGCCATACAACGGCAATATGAGGGCAGAGTGCGAGTCGTTTTCCGTGAGTTTCCGCTCGAAATACACAAACATGCGAAGGAGGCGGCGTTGGCCGCGGAGGCTGCCGCGATTCAGGGCAAGTTCTGGGAGATGCACGATGAACTTTACGAAAATCAGCTGAGCTGGGCTGAAGCGCCCAAAGTCAACTCCCTCTTCGAGTCCTACGCGGAAGCGATCGGGCTCGATGTCGCGCGTTTCCACGCCGACAGCATGGCTCCGGACGTCCGCCGGCGCGTCCTCGCTGATATAAACGCGGGCGACCGGCGGGCAGTGGATCGCACGCCAACTGTTTTCGTAAACGGAGTGCGGCTAGGGAACAGTTTCAGCAAGGATCAGTTGGAAAAAGCGATCGTCGCCGCTCTTCCTTTGAAGAAGAACTCCTGAGCATGGCTATGACGGGGCAACGCTACATTCGATGGTTTGTGCAAGGGTATCTGGCACCATTCCGATGAGAATAAGGCTGGCATTGATATTGATAGCAGCGGCGCTAACCTGCGTTGTCACGTCGTCCAAGTCTGAGTCCAGTCGCATCATTGGCCGTTGGAAGGTGGACATTACATTCGCGAACGGTGAAAGCCGCCTCGTGGGGTTTGAAGCTCAAGGCGCGGGCCAAGGTTTCTTCCGGTTGCTCGATCCACAATCAAAGGTCTGGGCGCCGGCTAATCCCTCCAAGGCGAAGTGGACGCAGGGAGAAGGCAACGCCGTGACCTTCTCGGGCCCAATAGAATTTCCGCTCGGTAACGTGGGGCGCGACCCGGGAACGTTGGTCTTTAAGGGAAAGCTGGAAGCAGATGGCTCGCTGACGGGGGAGGTGACTTTCTCCTCCGCCATTGGGGAGCAACCCTCGAAGCGTGGCACCTTCAAAGCCGTTCCTGTCGCAGGCGGATAAGAGCTTTTGGGGCCCTCCGCGTCCGCTTAGAGTCGAAGATTACAAAAACGTCTTCAAAAAGGACGTGACATTCGAAAATCCAGCCAATAGACTCCGTAACGGTAATCACGATTACCGCCTCACATAACTCACACATAACTCACACATAACTCACACATAACTCACACATAACTCACACATAACTCACACATAACTCACACATAACTCACACATAACTCACACATAACTCACACGTAACTCACACGTAACTCACACATAACTCACACATAACTCACACATAACTCAGACATAACTCAGACATATTGAAACAATAATGAAACAGAAATCAAAATCACCATTCGCCTTCGTTTATCTGCGGGTCTCACTGGGCCTGCTCTTCGTCCTCGCTGCCGCCTTTCTGGCGGTGCTGGGCATCGGACAGTTCTCCGCACAAGCGGAGGAAGAACAACTCTCGTCGGTTCAGTCCTCAGACCCCCTTATCCCGCCGGGGTTTGACTGTGCTCAGTTTCGCTCGCTTTCGCTCGATAAGCAGGAAAATCTTCGCGCTGGAGCAATCGCCATTTATTGCGGACAGGCTCAGGGCGGGTCGCCGACGAACTTCAGCGATACGTCCGAACTCGTGCAGGAGATGTTGGCTCCTCTCCTCGGCGGCACCGATGTCGATGTGATTACCGGTACAGATAGTATTACCCATCCTACTCAGTCGGAGACCTACACCACGTCCAACCCGGATAACCCGAACCAGATCTTCATCGCCTACAACGATTCCCGCACCGCAGCGGGCAACTATTCCGGCGGATCAGTCTCTTCGGACGGTGGCGCGACCTTTACCCGACTTACCCCGAACCCCTTCTCTACTGGCCACGGAACGAACTTCGGCGACCCGGTGGCTCTTTATCAGAAAAAGACTGGCACCTTCTACACGGTTTGGCTCGCGACCGGCTGCGGTGGACAGGGCATGGGCGCCTGGACATCCACCGACGGCGGCAACACTTGGGCGGTTGGTGCCTGCGTACATACTGGCGGCTCCGACGACCGTGAGTCTGGCTGGGTCGACAACGATCCGAGCAGCCCATTTTACGGGCGGTTGTATGTTTCTTGGAACGATTTCAATGTCGGAGGCGGCGCCTTGTTCGTCACCTTCTCCGACAACGGTACCACTTGGACAAAGGTGCAAGTCACTTCGGGAATCCCCTTCATTCGCGACGTCCAGATCACCGGTGATCTTTCAGGTAACGGAAACGTCTACCTCGCCGGCATGAACGAAAACGGCGGTGGCTTCCCTCACACCGATAACAACCTCATCTACAAGTCCACCAACGGCGGCGCGAGCTTCACTAACACCTATACGGGCCCGGGCTTTTCCGGACCGGGCGTGATCGCGGTTGGTTATTTTGCCTGCATGTTTTCTGATGCCGGCGGCTACTGGCGGCATGAAGGCTGGGGCGAACCGGCTGCCTACAACAACGTCGTTCACCTGGTTTATTCCCAGAAGGGCGCCGGTAGTGATGCAGGCGATGTCTACTATATCCGCTCCGCCGACGGCGGTGTCACCTTCGGCGCGCCCTTTAAGTTGAACAGCGACTCCACCACCCGTCCTCAGTGGCAGGCCAACATCTCCGTCAGCCCGGGCGGCGACCTTCTTGCGACCTGGTACGACGGACGCGACAGCACCAGCTGCGTCAAGGGTAATCCGGCCGTTCCGTGTTATGCCATGTGGTCGCGCAAATCCACCGATAACGGCCTGACTTGGTCGGCTGACGGGATGCTCTCGGATGTGCAAAGCCCGCTTCCCGGGCAACCTGACACCTCTGTGCAATCGACCTACGCAGGCGATTACGACTATGGCACTGCCACCGCCACCAAACACTACACATCGTGGACGGACGGGCGCGTGCCGATTGGCAGCCAATCCCAGCAGGATGTCTTCACCGACAGTGAGTCGGCGGGCGGCGGCGGCGGCGGCGAGAACATTGTGCTTACGGGAAGTGCGCGAACGAAGGGAACTAAATCAAGAGTCACGCTGACATGGAGTCCGGCTGAGAACGATGGCAACATCGACATCATGCGGGACGGCGCCGTCGTTCAGACGACAGCCGACGATGGAAGCACCACAGACAACCTTAGAAACGCGAGTGGGACGACACACACCTACCAGGTGTGTGAAACGGACGGCGGCGGTTGCTCGAACACAATCAACGTCGTAGTCCCTTAACGAACTTAGTAGTTTAGCTCCGGGAGCCGTCCTATCCGACTCCCGGAATAGCTGCGGGGAAACTCGCAGGCGCGAGGGCATCTGGCGGAAACGCTGGATGCCCTTAGTGCTTTCCCGGCTAAATCATGGCTTCCTCATTGCCGACGTGAGTGCCAGTCGAAAGGTGGCTCAAAGCGGATAACACCACGATCCGTGGTCAGATAGGGCAGCCAGTGACGACCGCTAACTTCCGCGACGACGTCGATGCTAATGGCGTAATCGCGAAGGGCGATGCCCTACAGGTAAAGACCGATAAGGGCAAACGATTCCCTTAACGCGGAAGAGTAGTCTAAGACTTACCCCAGAGTAAGTCGGAAGTATCTAACTCGCAGCAGACGCCCCCACGGCTGCCGCGAGACTTAGATTCGTTAGGCAGGAGCGCCTGTAAGTGTTAGTAAGGAGTCACGATGGGTGATGTCCATGTCGCACACACCGGCATCCGCTGAGACGGCGGATACGACAAGCCATCGCGTAAATCGCTGTCACGACAAGCGGTCGCATAAATTACGTGTCATCCCGAGCGAAGCCGAAGGCGCAGTCGAGGGATCCCGTTGGGTTTTTCGTGAAGCTGTCACCCGCGCGAAACGAAGGCTTCACGGTCATCCCACGGAATCCTTCGCCTCCGCTGCGCTGCGCCCAGGATGACAGGCGGGTCGGCGCGAATGCCAGAGGGGATGCGAGGTTTGACTAAGCCGCGTTTGAGTTGAGATAAGTCATTCCACTTATGAAATACGCCATCCTGATCGTTCGAATTTTGTTGGGCCTCATGTTCGCCGTCCTCGGCTCGAACGCGTTCCTGCATTTTATGCAGATGCCGCCGATGCAGGGGGACGCCGGAGCGTTTATGGGAGCGTTGTTCCATAGCGGCTATCTCTATGTCATTGCCGGCTTGCAAGTCGTGGGCGGCCTGCTCCTGCTTCTTGGCGCCCGCTTCGTGGCCTAGGTCTCACTTTGCTCGGGCCGATCATTGTCAACATTGTGCTCTATCACGTTTTTCTTGATCCTAAAGGTCTTCCAGTGGCGCTCGTCGTGGCGGCGCTCGCGCTTTTTCTTTTGTGGATCTACCGCTACAAATTTCCCGCTCTCTTTAAGATATAGCGGCGAAGGACTTGGCCATTGTGCGCACGTGACGAACGGGCGCGACCGGCGAAAGAGCAAAAATATACCAATCCTCGCCGGGTCCTGGCGACGATCTAGGCTTAAAGATGGAACCCGAAAACACGGCCAGCCTATTCCTGCGAGTTAGTCGCTCCTAACGTATGATTGATGTTCGGGAAGATCTTTATGTTGTTATCGAGCAGCTCGAGACGACGCTGGCGCCACAGCCGAAACCACTTAACCATGGTTTCTCGAAGGATGTCTCCTACCTCGTGCTCGGAGCTTTCTCGCTCTCGGAGAGCAGCGACGCCTTCTTCATTTTGTCCAACGACCACGACGAAATCTGGTTTATCTCCAATCGTCATTTGCGCACTTATAAGTTGCTGCCCGGCGCGACGGCTTTTCGGCTGCCGGTGACTTCAGCCTTGCCGCGTCGCGCCAAGGCGCCGCGCGCGCGCAGAAGGAAATCGCTAGCTAAACCGCCTGTGCGCAGACTGGCGACGAATGGTGCATCTCATCATTAGAAGCTTTGCCAAGTCTCGCGCTGGCCGTAGGAACGGCTAGCCTAACGAGTAAAGGAGTAAAAGGACCGCCGCCTAACGAGTCAAGGAGCGAGACGGTCGAGAGTCCAGCCCGCATCCGCGCGCGTGTAGCGGAAACGGTCGTGCAGACGGTTAGCCCGGCCCTGCCAGAACTCGATCTCGTTAGGCAAAAGGCGGTAACCACCCCAGTGCGGCGGCAGCTCGATTGGGGTCTGGGCATAGCGTTCCTCCATCTCGGCGAGCCGCCCTTCGAGAATCTGCCGGGCGTCGATCGGTTCGCTCTGGTGCGAAACCCATGCGCCTAACTGGCTCCCGCGCGGGCGCGAGTGGAAGTAAGCGCCCGATTCCGCGCGCGAAGTTTTTTCGACGCGTCCGCTGACGCGAATTTGCCGCTCCAGTTGCACCCAGTAAATCGCAAACGCAGCCTGCGGATTCGCCTCGAGCTCGCGTCCCTTTTGACTGTGATAGTTCGTGAAAAAAACAAACCCGCGCTGATCGAAACCTTTCAAGAGAACGACCCGCGCGGAAGGCCGGCCGTCGGTCGTGGCGGTGGCGAGAGTGACCGCGTTCACATCGGGCAAGGCCGCTTCTATCGCCGCGGAAAACCACACGGAAAATTGCGCGATCGGATCGGGATGGAGATCGGCCCGGCGCAGCCCGTCCGTTTCGTATTCGCGTCGGAGATTGGCGACATCGGACGGATTCATCGCGGGAAAGGGTAACCAGAAGAGTGCAAAAGTCGAAGCTAGTTCGCGCCGCGCGCGCTTTCCATTTGTGCAGGCGAAGTCGGCTCGCTAAGTATCCCGCATGTTCAGTCTGACCATCCTCGGAAGCGGCAGCGCGGGGAACAGCGCGCTCGTCGCGACGGAACATTGTCGCATCCTGGTGGATGGCGGGCTGAGCGCGCGGCAGCTCGTTAGGCGACTCGAACTTTGCGGAGTGTCGCCTAACGAACTCGATGGCGTCCTCCTCACGCACGAGCATGGCGATCATGTTTGTGGCCTCGAGGTTCTTTGCCGCAAATTCCAGATTCCGATTTATTGCAACGCACTGACCGCGGAGGCGATCCGCTTTTGTTCGTTAGGCGCACACCGTAACTGGCGCATCTTTCGCACCGGCGCGGCCTTTTCCATCTGCGACATCACGGTGGAAAGCTTCTCTGTTCCCCACGATGCAGTCGAGCCGGTTGGTTTTACTTTTCATGTCGGCGACAGCGCGCTCGGTTACATCACCGATCTCGGCCAGGCCACGCGCCTAACGATTGAAAGGCTGCGCGAAGTGCAGACGCTCATGATCGAGACGAATCACGACGAGAAAATGTTGCAGAACGATCCGCATCGCCCCTGGCCGGTGAAGCAGCGGATTCAATCGCGGCACGGTCATCTTTCCAATGTGGCGGCGGCGGCGGTGATCGAGCAATTGTTGCCGGGGAAACTAACGCGTGTCGTACTCGGGCATCTCAGTCGCGATTGCAATTCCCCCGCGCTCGCCGCCGGCGCGATCGAGGCGCAACTGGAAAAGAATGGACGGCGCGACGTGGAAGTTTTTTGCGCGACACAGGGCGAAATCAGCACGCGGTTTTCGATTGGGCAAACGCGTGGCGGCGCGTTTCAGCCGACCTTCGAAAACGTCTTCTTCGAGACGGCGGCCATGCCGTTGCGATGAAGATTCGCGACGCGGCGGAGAGCGATCTGCCGGCGATGATTGAGATTTATAATGCGGCCGTTGCGACGCGTATGGCGACGGCGCAGCTCGAGCCGGCGACAGTCGAGCAACGGCTCCCCTGGTTTCGCGAGCACACGCCGGAATCGCATCCGATTTGGGTGAGCGAAATCGATGAGCGCGTCGCGGGCTGGCTGAGTTTTTCGGTTTTTATTCCGCGCTCTGCTTACCGGATCACGGCGGAATTGAGTGTTTATGTGCACGACGATTTTCGGCGGCGCGGGGTGGGTGCGGAGTTGCTCGGGGCGGCGGTGAAGCGCGCGCCGGATTTTGGCCTAACGAATTTGCTCGGGCTGATCTTTGGGCATAACGAACCAAGCTTGCGGCTTTTCAGGAAATTCGGTTTTGCGGAGTGGGGACGGTTGCCGCGGATTGCGCGGCTCGATGGCGTGGAGCGCGGGCTGGTCATCATGGGCAGGCATTTGGACGAGGCCGCACAGTTGTCATCCTGAGCGAAGCGAAGGATGACAAGGGCCGAGGCCTAACGAGAAGCAATCGCCTAACGACTAATCCTCGTCGCCGACGACGAGGTGGATGATGCCGGCTGGATCGGAAACCCAGAAGCCGTCGAAGTCTTCGCGCAGTTGCTCCACTTCGTCGCGGCGCGCGATACCGTGGTTTTTCAGATGCGCCGCGGCGCTGTCGGTGTCGTTCGTTTCCAGCTCGAGCCAGATATCGGGATGACTGATGTTTGGCACTTTGTCGATCCAGAGCCTAACGGGTCCGAATTGAAAAATACAACCTTCCGGTTCTTCCTCGAGCAGCGGCAGGGCCAGCGTGTCGCGGTAAAACGCGACGGTTTGCTCGTAGGTGTGATACGGGCATTTGATGGCGATATTCGCGCCGCCAGAAAAGTGCGGGCTATTGACGTTGGCGACCATGAGGAAGTGGCGGGAGCCGGTTCGTTAGGCGAAAATGTTCCTAACAAGAATTAGCCGCCGCCGGAGTCTTCACCACCTGGCTCGGTCATCGCCACGGGATCGAGCGCGGCGTTAAGTTCCGCTTCCGGCAGCACTTTTTTCTCGAGACAAATTTCGCGCACGGTGCGGCCGGTTTTCGCGCTTTCTTTCGCGATCTCGGCGGCGCGATCATAACCGATTTTTGGGGCGAGGCTGGTGACCATGGCCATGGAAAGCTCGACCAATTCCGCGCAGCGCTCGCGGTTCGCGACGATGCCGCTGACGCATTTGTCGGCGAAAATTTTCACGACGTTGGTCAGGAGCCGGATGCTGCAAAGAAGGTTATGCGCCATGACCGGCATCATGACGTTGAGCTCGAAATTTCCGTTTGCGCCCGCCCAGGTAATGGTGGCGTCGGCGCCGATGACTTGTGCGCAAACCATCATTATCGATTCGCTCATCACCGGGTTTACTTTTCCAGGCATGATCGAGCTGCCCGGCTGGGTCGCGGGCAATGAAATTTCGCCGATGCCGCAACGCGGGCCGCTGCCTAACCAACGAATGTCATTGGCGATTTTGAAAAGACTGACCGCGATTGTTTTCAGTTGGCCGCTGGCTTCGACGACGCCGTCTTTGCTGCCCTGCGCCTCGAAATGATCGGCGGCTTCGCGGAAGGGAATGCCGGTACGTTGCTCGAGATGATGCATCACCTTTTTCGGGAAATCGTGATGGCGATTTAGGCCGGTGCCGACGGCAGTTCCGCCAAGCGGGAGTTCCTGCAATGCTTCGATGGCTTTTTCGGCGCGTCGTTTGCCGAGACGCACCTGTTGCGCGTAGCCGCCAAACTCCTGGCCCAGCCTAACGGGCGTCGCGTCCATCAAATGTGTGCGCCCGATTTTGATTACGTCGTGAAATTCCCGCGCCTTCGCATCGAGTGCAGCAGCCAGCTCATCCAGCGCCGGAATGAGCGCGGTCTGAAGCTGCTCGGCCGCGCTGATGTGAATCGCGGATGGGATCACGTCGTTGCTCGACTGGCCCATGTTGACGTGATCGTTAGGGTGAACCGGCTCCTTCGCGCCGATCGGCTTTCCTTCGAGCTGACAACAGCGATTTGAGATGACTTCGTTCGCGTTCGTGTTCGTGCTCGTGCCGGAACCGGTCTGGAAAATGTCGAGCGGAAAATGCTCGTCGAGCTTGCCTTCGGTCACTTCCTCGGCGGCCTGGACGATGAGCGCGCTGCGCTCGGCGTCGAGTAAACCAAGATCGTGGTTGGCTTGTGCGGCGGCCCATTTCAAAAGACCGAGCGCGCGAATAAACGGCCGCGAAAAACGCCAGCCGCTCACCGGAAAATTCAAGACCGCGCGCTGCGTGGACGCTCCGTAAAGAGCGGAGTCCGGCACGGACATCTCGCCCATGGAATCCCGTTCCGTCCGGGTGTGGCCGAGACTCATGAGGCGCCGTTAGCCGAGACCGCGCGGATCAGCCGCGTCGTGTGCGCGTGGCCGTTGCGGGTGTTGGCTTTTTGAAAAACAGTGACGAACATCGGCGGGATGTTTTGCAGGCAATATTCCGATTCGGCGCGGTCGAAAAATGTGGCGTGCTGCCGGAGTTCGTTCGTCACCTGATAAATGATGAACGCGCCGCCGGGCTTGAGCACGTCGTACGTATCCTGGAGCAGTGCGCGCTTTTTCTTTATCTCAAGAATGCTGAAGGGAATGCCGGAAAGAATGTAGTCGCACTGATTGATGCCGCGCAGAGTGAGCTCTGCGGAGAGACTGGCGGCGTCGCGATTGATTACGGTGACACGCGGATCGTCGGCGAATTGCCGCTCGAGATCGCGCGAGAAAGCCGGGTCGAGCTCGAAGAGAAACAGACGCGACTGCGCGTCCATCCGCCGTGCGAGCTCACGCGAGTGCACGCCCTCACCGGGTCCGTACTCCGCGATGACGCGCGGCTGATCAAAAGCCATTTTGCCGGCCACCCGCTCCACGAGCGCTTTGGAGCTGGGAATAATGGAGGCGATCTGAAACGGCTTTTGCAGGAACCGTTTGAAAAACAATGCGCTCATAAAGTTGCGAATAGTGAACCTAGGGTGGGGGCTTGTCCAGCGGCGATCTCCCGCGCGACGCGGTGCGGTCAGTTCGAATCGGATGCCGGCGGGAGGAAGGATGTCTCGATAGAGGAAAAGACGGTTCTTGACATAAATTGTGAAATTTATAATGCTCACCCGGTCCCAAAAAAGTCTTGCCTACCAAACTCCAGCCTGCTGTTTTCTCCGGAATGCATAACCTCTTAACGGTCAAAGAAACCGCGAAGTATCTGCGCATTCCGCTCCCGACGGTTTATTATTTGGTCCAGCGCGGTCAGCTCCCGGCGATCCAGATCGGCGGCCGTTGGCGGATTAAGAAGGATTCGCTCGACAAGGACGTGTTGAAAGAAGACCGCGCGGGCCAGCCTACTGTCCTGGTAGTCGATGATGATGAGAGCCTGCAAAATCTCTTCCGCGTTTTTTTAAAAAAAATCGGCTTCAGCCGCGTCGTCGTCGGCACGGTAAAGGAAGCGCTGGCTGTGCTCGAGAAGCAGCGTTTCGACCTTCTCTTTCTCGATTTGAAATTACCCGATGGTCCGGCCGACGACGTTTACGAAGCGGCCAAGGAAATGGACCCGAATTTGCCGGTTGTCGTCATTACCGGCTACCCGGACAGCGCCATGCTTAACCGCATTTTGACGAAGGGCCCGGTGACAGTTTTAAAGAAGCCGCTCAAGATCGAGCAGCTCAAGCAGACCGTGCGTATCCTCGGTCGCCGGGAGGCCAATAAGATGGCGGCGTAAAGCGCGGCGTTTGCTCTGCCGCGCCAGGTTTCGGGCTTGACTCCGGGCGGGTGATCCGTCTCTTGTGCTTCCCCGGATTCCGGCGCGGTTAGCTCAGTGGTAGAGCACCTCCCTGACACGGAGGGGGTCACAGGTTCGAGCCCTGTATCGCGCACCATCTTCGGCCTCGTCGTTAGGCCGGCAGACTAACTGAATCACGGCGTTTCCAGCGTAGGTACGGTGACTGCTTGTGCCTCTGCTCGGAGCGCTTCCGTAAATAGACAACGCCCTTGCTTTGCCTCGAATTGAAGCGAGAGAGGGAACTCCAAAAAAAAGAAGACCGATAAATTTGAAAACAAACACCACCGAAAGTCATCTCGTCCAGCCTCATGGCGGCGAGCTCATCAACCTCATCGTCGGCGCCGAACAAGCGGGCCAAACCAAAGCGCAATCGAAGGATTTCCCCTCCTGGGATCTGACCCCGCGGCAAATTTGCGATGCCGAGATGTTGCTTAACGGCGGCTTCTCGCCGCTCACCGGCTTCATGAATAAAGCCGACTACGAAGGCGTATGCAGCAACATGAAACTGGCCAGCGGCGTCCTCTGGCCGATGCCGATCACGCTCGACGTCACGGAGGCTTTTGCGAAAACGCTGAAACCGGGAAGCAGCAAGGTCGCGTTGCGCGATGCCGAAGGTGTCATGATCGCCGTCCTGCATGTGGAAGATGTCTGGCAACCCGATTTGAAGGCCGAAGGTCAGGCGGTCTTTAACAGCACGAGCGAAGCGCACCCCGGTGTCGCCTATCTCATGAAGCGCGGTAACCCTTGGTATGTCGGCGGCCGCCTGGAAGGTCTTGTTCTTCCGAGCCACTACGATTTCAAGACCCTCCGGCAAACTCCGGCCGAGCTGCGCGCCGAATTTAGCAACGCCGGCTGGCGTCGTATCGCTGCTTTTCAAACGCGCAACCCGATGCATCGCGCGCACGTCGAGCTGACCTTCCGCGCCGCGAAACAAATCGAGGCCAGCCTGCTTATCCATCCCGTGGTTGGTATGACTAAGCCCGGCGACGTTGATTACTTCACTCGTGTCCGCTGTTACCAACTCTTGGTCGGTAAGTATCCGGCCGGCACGGCCAAGCTTTCGCTTGTTCCCTTCGCCATGCGCATGGGTGGCCCGCGCGAAGCCATCTGGCATGCACTTATTCGTAAGAACTACGGTTGCTCGCATCTTATCGTCGGTCGCGATCACGCCGGCCCGGGTAAGGATAAGGATGGAAAACCGTTCTACGGAGCGTATGAAGCACAGGAACTCTTCGCCAAACACGAGAAGGAAATCGGCGTCCAACAAGTGCCGTTCCAGATGATGGTTTACCTCGAGGATAAAGATAAGTATTTCCCGGTTAACGAAGTCCCGGAAGGCTCGCGCGCGCTCGACATCTCAGGCACAGAGTTACGCACGCGCCTTAATGAAGGCCGTGACATACCGAGCTGGTTCACCTATCCGGAAGTCGCGGTGGAACTGCGTAAGAGTTTCCCGCCGCGCGCGAAACAGGGAGTGACCATTTTCTTTAGCGGCCTTTCGGGGTCCGGTAAGTCAACGATCGCGAATGTCCTTATGACTAAGTTCCTCGAAGTAGGTGGCCGTCCTGTCACCATGCTCGACGGTGACCTGGTCAGGAAACACTTATCGAGTGAGTTAGGATTCTCGAAGGAACATCGCGACATCAACATCCGCCGTATCGGCTATGTCGCCTCGGAGATTACGAAAAACGGCGGCATAGCTATCTGCGCGCCGATCGCTCCCTACGACGCTACCCGCAAAGAAATCCGCGGCATGATCGAGACGCTCGGCGGCTTCATCCTGGTGCACTTATCGACCTCGGTGGATGTCTGCGAAGGCCGCGACCGCAAAGGACTCTATGCCAAAGCGCGCGCTGGTATTCTGAAGGAATTCACCGGTATTAGCGACCCCTACGAAGAGCCGACCGACGCCGAGCTGCACATCAACACCGCCGAGCTCACGCCGGAAGAAGCCGCGCAGGAAATCATCCTGCACATGGAGCGCGAAGGCTTCATCGGCATGAACCGCGGCACGCTCTAACCGGAACGCCTGACCTCATCACAACGCCGCCCGGGCGAAAGTGCGGGCGGCGTTTTTGTTTCCAAGTCCTATACTCGTTAGGCACAACTAACCGCGCCGTGAGCTTTGGGTTTTTTAATCTTCCCGCAAAACCATCTTCGCTCTAGCTTGGGTCATGTATAAAAAAGAGAACCTTGGCAAACTCAGGAAAATGAATCGGCACGCGCCCGAGGTGATGAAAGCCTTTTGGGCCTTTAACGAGGCCGCGATGGCCGAGGGCGCGATCCCGGTGAAATACAAAGAGTTGATCGCGGTCGCGGTCGCGCATACGACGCAGTGTCCTTATTGCATAGATGCTCATGCGGCCGGTGCGCGCAAAGCCGGCGCGACCGATGCGGAGTTAGTCGAGGCTGCGATGGTCGCAGCAGCCTTACGGGCGGGCGGAGCCGTAACTCATGCCACGCACATGATGGATGAGTAGCGACCATGGAGAGCTACAAGACAAAAGTCTATCTCAAATCACCGCGCCTTACTTCCACCGGGGCTGCTCTACCGGAGAGCGGACTAGCCTTCCATATTTTGCGCTCGCCAGCGGGAGCTCAATCTGATCTTCTGTTATGAATCCATCTTACAAAATAGAATGAGCGTGTCATCCCGAGCGGAGCGAGGGACCCCGCAAGCGTCGCCGGGGGCTGCCATCGCAGCGCGAGGTCGAGTGACGCTTGCGAGATCCTTCGCCGCTTCGCGGACTCAGGATGACACTCTTGCTTATGCGTTAGCTCTTACCTTCTAATCGTTCCTGTTTCTTAAGACTATGAAATACCTTCAATCTTTGTTCCTTACTTCCTTAGTCGTTCTGTTCGTCTTTGCGCAAACCTACCCGGCGCGAGCCGCCCTTACTCTTACCCCGGAACGGACGGGCCACGCTGCAACCCGGCTTACCTCCGGTCAGGTCTTGATCACCGGCGGAGTCAATGAGTCGAGCACACTGACTTCCGCCTTACTCTATGACCCGGCGAGTAAGAAACTCACCGCCACAGGTTCCATGACCTCCGCCCGCGCCAACCATACATCCACTCTGCTACCCGATGGCAAAGTCCTGATCGCTGGAGGCGAGCAGGGTGACGCGGTCTTAAAGACGGCGGAACTCTACGACCCTGCGACTGGAGTCTTCACCGCAGTGACCCAGGCCATGCACAAGGCCAGGACTCAGCACACCGCGACCTTGCTCCCGGATGGGAAGGTGCTGCTGGATGGCGGCGGGGGCGCCGATCTTTTCGACCCGGTAACGCAGAAGTTCACCGCGACCACGGGGGTGCCAATTAATCGCCGATCCCATGCCGCGGTCCTGCTACCAGATAATACGGTTCTAATCACAGGCGGCTATGTAAATACGGTCGCTTCGACCGCGGCCGAGATATATAACCCGGCTACTCAGAGCTTCACGACTTTGCCAAAAGGTCTGCTCATCGCGCGCGCGAATCATACGATGACTCTGCTCCCCGATGGAACGGTTTTAATTGCCGGCGGTTTTTCCGGAACGAGCCCGCACGATGAAGTAGAGTTATACAATCCTACTTCGCAAGCCTTCACCCTTACCGGCTCGATGCTCTATCATCGCTCCAATCATCGCGCGATCCTTCTGGCTGATGGTCGTGTCATAGTTATCGGCGGGATAACTCTGGAGAGTGGATTTCTGGCCGTGGACGAAGTCTATGATCCAACGGCGCGCTCGTGGTCGGCGGATGGCCAACTAAGAGAGAACCGGGCCGGTCATACCGCGACCCAACTCACAAACGGCGCTATCTTCGTCGCGGGAGGTGTGACTGGCAATCAAACACTACAGTCCGCCGAAGTCCTTAGTCCCAGGACTCTCACTTTCGCGCCTTTGGGAAATATGCAAGTAGGACGAAACCAGCATACGGCCAATCTACTCAACGGCGGTCAGGTTCTATTGAGTGCCGGTAGCACAGATACGGCGACGCTAAAGTCGGCCGAGGTCTTTGATCCGACAACGAATACCTTCGCTACAGTCGGCTCGCTATCTGTAGCAAGGAAGAGTCATACCGCCACGAAACTTCAGGATGGCCGCGTCCTTGTTACGGGCGGCAAAAGTATAACTGGCGACCTCGCGAGTAGTGAGATCTACGATCCGGCTACGACTCAGTTTCATCTTACCAGTCCTATGAACATTGGTCGCGCTCTGCATAGCGCGACTTTGTTAAGCAGCGGCCTGGTCCTTATCGCGGGCGGCGCCATCCAGGGCGGCGACGAAACCGAGACCGCAGAGTTATTCGATCCGTTCTCGGAATCGTTTGCTTATACCGGACCGATGACTCTGAAGCGCAAGCGCCATCGCACGAACTTACTCCTGGATAATACCGTTCTGGTCACGGGCGGCGCCGCGACCGCTAACTCTCAAGGCGGGGGAGATGGTCCGACAGATATGGCGGAGACTTATAACCCCACATCGGCCACCTTTACCATGGTGGAGCATATGAATGTCGCGCGCGCGGAGCATGACGCGACCTTACTCCTCGATGGCACTGCCCTTATTACTGGTGGCACTTCCGCGGCAGCGGCTCCGACCGACCTTTATCAGCCTGCCACTCAGTCCTTCTCCGCCGTTGGCACTATGGTGACGACTCGTTCGCGTCACGTCGCTCTGCGCCTAACGAATCGGAAATGGAACTCGCTCATGGGTAAGGTACTCATCGTCGGAGGAGCTATCACCGGCGGACCGATCTTTGGCGGCGCTGAGCAGGCGCTCGATTCGGTGGAGTTATACGATCCCGCGACCGGCCAATTCAGTTTATTCGCTACCATGACTGTGGCTCGACAGAATCACACCGCGACCGAGCTGCGCGACGGGCGAATCCTGGTTACCGGCGGTGTTAGTCGTCCAATAGTCAGCGCCACGGCGGAGCTGGTAACTCCGTAACTCTCACGGCTGATCCTGCAGAGTCGTTCCATAGTCCTTGGAAGCGTACTCGCGGAACTTGTCGTTGAAATCAGACCTACTCGCGAACACTCCCGCATAGACGTGCGTCAAAGCGTTATCAAAAGTTTCCTTCCCACTCATCAGAGCGAAGAAGGTAAGAAAACGCGCATGATCGGTACGAGCGAGAAAGCGCACCAGCCGTTCACACTCATCATAGAAATCTTCCACTTTTTCTGAAGGTGGATAAGTTAATTCCATGAGTCGATCGAGTGGCATAAGCTCCTCGGGCGCCAGCGAAGTCGAGTGTGGCTTCGCCAGATAACCGCGCGCGCGCTGATAACTCGCGCGTGAGTTACGCGAGACATATTCGGCGAAACCTTCATTCACCCAACAGGGAATGTTTCCACCATAGAGACGATAGACGATCAAGTGCGCGATCTCATGTCCGAGCGTGTGGCCGGAGAACTTATGCGCAGGATCTCTTAGCAGAAAAAGGCTTCCCGCCGACTGAATTCCACCGGTCCACGGTTCCAAGTGTCCTGCCTTTTGAAATTCCTGCCAATCCTCCGGCCGATCGAAAAAGTAGATATGAGACTTATGTCCACTTCCCGGTTCTTCCTTCTCCAACTCCTTGGCCACGACGCGAAAATTAAATTCCGCCTCGACCGCTGCGCGGGTCGCGACAAAACTGCGGACGTAGTGATAGATGAAATGCTCGCCTTCCGCGTGCTTCCAGTCGTCCGGGTGCAAAGCGAGCGCGACTTTAGCGAGAGGGTTATCATCCTGCTGGCTAAGATCGGAGAGCGAAACATCCTGCAAAGCGTTCAAGCCTTGGAGCTCGTTAAGTTGCGCGAGGGCCTTGACGGTAGTGAGGAACAGGAGAAGGCAAGCGATCCTACGACGGGTCATAGCTCTCTCAGGAGCTATATTCGTGCGAGCCGTGAGACTTAGCGGAGGACAAGCTGCCTTTCCGCGCCGACACTAAACGCGCGAACGCCGACGACCCGAGCCACGGGTGTATTTCGCCGGTCTTCGCTTGGGTTCTATCTTCGTTAGGCCCGTGCCGCTTTTGACTTCCATGATTTGATCGCGCAGCAAAGCGGCGCGTTCGAACTCCAGATTCGCGGAGGCCTGTTGCATCTCATCCTCCAGCTCTCGCAATAACTCGGTCAAATTAAAATCGCCCCCTGCTTCCTGAATAACCGAAGCGGCGATCTCACGGCCTTTGAGGATGGTATGCAAACTTTCCTGCACCGCGCGGCGAACGGTTTGCGGAGTGATGCCATGCTTCTCATTGTATTCCATCTGCTTGCCCCGGCGATAATCGGAGATGGAGATAAGTGCCTGCATGCTTTGAGTCAACGTATCGGCGAAAAGGACTACTTCACCATTGATGTGGCGCGCGGCGCGGCCGGCCGTTTGGATAAGTGACGTCTGACTACGGAGAAAGCCTTCCTTATCGGCATCAAGGATGCAGACTAACGATACCTCGGGTAAGTCGAGACCTTCGCGCAGCAGGTTAATGCCAACAAGGATGTCAAACTCGGCCGCGCGCAGACCGCGCAGGATTTCCACGCGCTCGATGGTATCTATGTCACTGTGCAGATACCGCACTTTCAAGCCTACATCCCGTAGATAATCGGATAAGTCTTCCGCTGTTCGTTTGGTAAGAGTCGTAACTAAGACACGCTCCTGCTTCTCTACTCTCTGCCGGCACAGCTCGATGGTATCGTCGATTTGGTTCTTTAACTCTTTCAGCGTGACCTTCGGATCGAGTAAGCCGGTAGGACGGATGATCTGCTCGACAACCAAAGGCGTTCCCGGGGTACTAACATCGAAGTCTTCGGGAGCCTGATCGGTCCGGCTAAGTGTGGGGGGCGCTTTGCCAGGTAAAACAAATGGGACTGACTCTTCTTCGCCAATGCGCGCGCGCTTGTGCGGGAAGTAACCTGTGTTGCCGGCAACGCTATTTTTGATCTCAAACTCAGCCGGTGTCGCGCTGACATAAAGAAGCTGATTTGCTGCCGCCATGAATTCCGGAAAGTTCAGCGGCCGGTTATCGAGCGCGCTGGGAAGACGGAAGCCATATTCGACCAGGACAGTCTTACGAGACTTATCACCTTCATACATCCCACCAATCTGCGGAATGGTGGCGTGTGACTCATCGATCACGAGCAGATAATCCTTCGGGAAGAAATCGAGCAATGTAAAAGGCTTCGAGCCAGGCGGCCGCCCGGATAAGTGCCGCGAGTAATTCTCGATCCCATTGCAAAAACCCATCTCCTGCAACATCTCGAGATCGTATTCCGTGCGCATCTTTAGGCGTTGCGCTTCAAGCAGCCTTCCTTGTGATTCGAGAAATCTTATTCGTTCGTCGAGTTCCACCCGGATCGAGGTTAGCGCACGATTCAACTTATCGGCCGGAGTAACAAACTGTTTCGCGGGGAAGAAGGTAATCACCCCTAACGACTCTAAGGCATGTCCGGTAAGTGGTTCAAAGCGGGTGATAGCATCTATCTCGTCGCCGAAGAATTCCAGGCGAACGGCTTCCTCGTCGGCGGTCGCGGGATAGATCTCGACCACGTCGCCGCGCACGCGAAACCTTCCCCTAACGAAATTAACATCGTTCCGCTCGTAGAGCATATCGACCAGCCGGCCGAGGACGGCTTCGCGCGTGATCTGCTGGCCGCGCTTCACCGTGAGAAGCATCCGGAGGTAGTCCTCGGGCGAAGTCACACCGTAGATACACGAGACACTCGCGACGACGATGGTGTCACGGCGCGAAAGGAGCGCGCTGGTGGCGGCGAGACGAAGACGTTCGATCTCTTCGTTAATGGATGAGTCCTTCTCGATGTAAGTGTCGGAGCGCGGGATGTAGGCCTCGGGCTGGTAGTAATCGAAGTAACTCACGAAATACTCGACCGCGCTACGCGGAAAGAACTGTTTGAACTCCGAGTAGAGTTGCGCGGCGAGAGTCTTATTGTGCGAGATGATAAGTGTAGGCCGCTCTAACTTGCGGATAACATTTGCGACCGTGAAGGTCTTACCGGAACCAGTGACGCCGAGAAGAGTCTGGTGACGATTACCGGCCTCGATCGATTTGAGAAGCTTCGCGATGGCCTGGCCTTGATCGCCGCGGGGGCGGTAGTCGGATTCGAGCTGGAACGGCATTGGTCGCAATATGCACGGCGCTTGTTTCCGCAACAAGGGACGCTAATCTGGACGCCGCGATGATCGACCAGGCTTTTGTGCTCGGGGCCGGGCTGGGCACTCGGCTCCGCCCGCTGACCGAAGAGTTGCCAAAGCCGCTCGTCCCCATTTTTCAGAAGCCGCTGATCACGTTTGCTTTCGACCATCTCGGCGCGGTCGGCGTGAAGTCTGTCGTCGTGAATACGCATCATTTGCCGGAAGAGTTCGAAAGAGTTTTTCCCGGAAAAAGCTATGAGCAGCTTTCTATCACGCTGGTCCACGAGCCGGTGCTGCTCGATACGGGCGGCGGGATTAAGAATGTCGAACCGTTGTTAAGTGGAAAACCGTTCCTGGTTTATAGCGGTGACGTCCTCACCGATCTCCCGCTGCGCCCGCTGATCGAAGAGCACTTCCGCGCAGGGAACGACGTGACTCTTGCCCTCCGCGACACGGGGCTGGCGTCGCAGGTGGCGTTCCGTGATGGGCGCGTGCGCGACATTGGCAATCGCTATGGGCAAGCCGGTAATTTCGATTATGCCAATGTCTCAGTCTGGAATCCTGAAGCCTTTGCCCAATTCTCGTTAGGTGAAAAGATCTCCTTCATTCCCGTCCTGGCGAAATGGATCGGTAAGGGTGGGCGTATCGGTGGTGTCGTCTTGAATGAGGGCGAATGGTTCAATCTCGGTTCGCCGGCGCAGTATTTGGAAGTGCATCGTCATATCAAGGAACAGAATTGGCGGCCAAGTTACCTCCGGCCTAATGACTGGCCGGCGTCACGCGCAGTAAGTGCCCTTCTTGCGCCGCGCGCGCGCGTGGAAGGCTTCTCTGTTATCGGAGCCGACTGTCACGTCGGTGACAGAGCACGCGTCGAGGATTCGATTCTCTGGCCTGAAGTGCAAATTGCGCCGGACGCGCATTTGAAACGATGTATCGTCCGCGCCGGTCGCACTGTGCACGGCGAGCATTGTGACGCTGTCCTTTAGATGATTGTAACCGACACACTACTGCGCGAGACGCGTCTGCGCTTTCCTGAGCTGGAGGCCGAGCAGGTAAAAATTACTTCGATCGAGAAAGGTGGTTCCGAGCGCAAGTTCTACCGTGTGCAGTTTGCGCCGGGTAACTCGATTGTGCTCGTGAAATACGAGCCGGGAGAAACTGAGAATCAACGTTATGTCGAGATCGCGGAATTTCTCGCAACTCATAAGATTCGCGCGCCGGAAATTTACTTTCACGATCCAGCGAAAGGTCTGATTTGGCTGGAGGATTTGGGCGAGCGCGATCTCTGGAGTTACCGCGAAGAGAGCTGGGAAATACGTCGTCCACTTTACGAGTCAGCTCTCGTTGAGGTCGCGAAGCTGCATCGCGTCACCGCGGCTGACTCGGCGGAGATCAAGCGTGACCTGCCGGCGCAGTTCGATGCGGCGCTTTATCTCTGGGAACAATCTTACTTCTTCGAGCAATGCTTGGGGCGGCGCTTTGGGATGCCTGCGGAAAAATGGCGCGCGCTCGCCGAACTGCCGGCCTTGCGCTCGATCGCGGAACAGCTGGCGAGCTATCCGCGCGTGCTCGTGCATAGGGATTTTCAATCGCAGAACATCATTTTGCGCGAGGAGAAAGCTTGTCTGATCGACTTTCAAGGAATGAGGCCGGGACTTGGTGAATACGACCTGGCCTCTTTGCTTTACGACCCTTATGTGCGCCTAACGAGTAAAGAACATCAGGAGCTCAGCGACTTCTATCAAGCTCGGGCAGAGATAGCCGACTCAGCTTTTACGGAAAGGCTGCGGCTCTGCGCGATGCAGCGCTTGATGCAGGCGCTAGGCGCTTTTGGCTATCTTGGGCTGGTGCGCCAGCGCCAGGAGTTTCTCGGGCACATTCCGGCAGCCTTATACTCGTTAGGCGAGATTGTTGCGGGGATTGGCGGACTGGAAGAGCTACAGCGCGAATTGACGCATCTTTCGCCGCGCGGCTAGCGCACGAAAGGATTGCTGCGGCGCTCAGCCCCGATGGTAGTCGCAGGTCCGTGGCCGGGAAGGACGGTGATTTCGTCGCCTAACGAGTAAAGCTTTTCGCGGATGCCGCGGAAGAGCAGTTCGCCGTCGCCACCGGGCAAATCCCAGCGCCCTACTCCACCCGCGAAGAGGACATCGCCACCGATGAGCAGTTCTTTCTCGCGGGAGAGGAAGCATATGCTGCCGGGACAGTGCCCGGGCACTTCAAGGACCTGGAAATTCATCCCGAGGAAGTCGCGCTCCGGCGTGGCAGCAATGAGCAGATCGGGCGTGACGGGTTCGATCTCAAACTGGAAGCCGAAGTCGCGAAAGAAATCGCGCTCGGAAATCATCGGCGCGCTGTCGGGATGAACTCCGAGCGGACAACCGAACCGCTCTTTTATTTTAGCTACGTCTTGAATGTGATCGATGTGTCCATGCGTCAGGAGTAGGAGCTGCGGCGCGATCTTCTCGCGTTCCAGCCAGGCGCAAGTGCCATCGGGCGCGTCGAAAAGGATCCAGCCATCCGGCGCTTCGACGGCGTAGCAGTTGGTCTCGAAGATTCCTCCGGTGAAAGTTCGATAAATCATTTCGGCCGCCATTCGCGGGAAAGTAGCACGCACCTCGGTCGCGGGAACGGAAATTGCAGTCTTCGGGTTTATCCAAACGCGAATCTAAATTTGAATCTTCCCGTCTGGCCGTTGTCTCACCCTTCACTTTGGGTGGGCTCTGGCCCTCCGGTTACCTTGCTTTCAAAACAGTTTCTGCGAGCCTTTTCGTCCGATTTTATGAAAACATTCCTACGTTCGTGTGCTGCAGTGCTACCAGGGTTGGTCGTCGTCGCGCTCACCTCTCAGCCTCTCCTGGCCAAGACGGATTCCGAGCAGATCGGCGTCTCTGTTGGGCGCCTGCTCGAGGAAGGCCATTACACGCATCATCCGCTGAACGATGATATGTCGCGCAAACTGCTCAACGGCTATCTCGATCTGCTCGACTTCAGCCATCTCTTTTTCACGCAGCAGGACGTGGATGGTTTCACCGCGAAATATGCGACTGCGCTCGATGACGATGTGTTGCTCGGGAATCTCAAACCGGCGCATGAGATTTTCGCCGTTTTTCAAAAGCGCGTGGAAGATCGTGTCACAAAAATCAAAGAGCTGGTAAAGCAGCCGATGGATTTCAAAACGGACGATTCCGTTTTGATCAACCGCCAAAAAGCGCCTTGGCCAAAAGACGCGGCCGAGGCGGACGATCTCTGGCAGAAGCGGATCGCGAGCGAGTTGCTCCAGGAAAAACTAGCAGAACATCCGATCGAGCCCGGGCCGCAACTGGTCGAGCGGCGGTATGATCGCATGCTGCGCACGGTGCATGAAGAAGATGACGAGGAGCAGGTGAAACTTTTCCTCGACGCGCTCGCGCAGGCCTACGATCCGCACTCGGAATATTTGAGTCAGGCTGACTTGAAGAATTTCACCATCAACATGGGTCTGTCGCTGGTCGGCATCGGCGCCATGCTGAAAAGCGAGGATGGTTACGCCAAGATCGAGAGCCTCGTCCCCGGCGGTCCGGCGCAGACGAGCGGCAAGATCAAAGTCGGCGATCGCATCACCGCGGTGGCGCAAGGCGCGAAGGATTTCAACGATGTGCGCGATATGCGCCTCGATAAAGTCGTCGATCAAATCCGAGGGAAAAAGGGAACGAAAGTTCGGTTGCTCGTTATTCCGGCGAACGCGCCCGATCCTTCGCAGCGCAAGACGATCGAGCTGGTGCGCGACAAAATTAATCTGAAAGACCAGGAAGCGCGCGCCGACATCATTCTCAAGAAAGATCGCAACGGTGAGCCGGTGAAACTCGGGTGGCTCACGCTCCCGTCGTTCTATGCCGACATGGAGGGCCACAATAAGAGCACCACGAAAGACGTGCTCGCGCTGCTAAAACGTTTAAAGAAGGAGAAGATCGGCGGGCTTGTGATCGATCTGCGGAGAAACGGGGGCGGGTCTTTAGAAGAAGCTATTTCCCTCACCGGCCTCTTCATTAAATCAGGCCCCATCGTTCAAACCAAAGGGTCGAACGACCGCGTTGTGATTTCGACCGATCCCGATCCCGACATCGCTTATGATGGTCCGCTCGTTGTCCTAACGAGTCGTCAAAGCGCGTCGGCCAGTGAGATTTTTGCGGCGGCGCTGCAGGATTACGGACGCGCCGTCATCGTGGGCGACAAGAGCAGCTTCGGGAAGGGAACGGTGCAGACAATCCTGGAGATCGGCCGCTTCACCTCGCTCCTCGGCACCCGCTCGCAGGAGGATGGAGCGCTCAAGTTAACGATCCAGAAATTCTATCGCGTTGCGGGCGGCTCGACGCAGTTGCACGGCGTAACCTCCGATATTTTGCTGCCGACGCTGACCGACCTGCCGGAGTTCGGCGAAGGCGCGCTCAAAAATGCGTTGCCGTATGACGAGGTCCCACCGGCCAGGTTCACGAAATGGTCGGACTCGCATCAGCTTTTCATCAGCGAATTGAAGGCGCGTTCGGCGGCGCGTGTCGCCGCTGATCCGGAATTTCATTACGTGATGGAAGACATGGAGCGTTTGCGCAAAAAACTCGATGACAACCGCATCACCCTCAACGAGGACACGCGCCGCAAGGAATTGAACGAAGAGAAAACCCGCAAGGAAACCCGCTCGAAAGACCGGCTCGCGCGGACCTCAGAAGAGCCGAGCATTTATCGCCTCACTTTGGACACGGTAGATAGTCCGAAACTGCAACTCATCATGTATCCAGGAAAAATTGCCGAGGCGAAAAGCAAGGGCGACGTTTCGAAGGTAGCGCCGGAAGCAGCACCCGATTCCGATACCGAGGGGGACGATTCCGATATTGCTAATGCTGACGATAGCAAGCCGGCGGCAGTCGATCCTGAGCGTGACGAAACGCTCAATATTTTGAGCGACTTGGTGCAGTTGTCGCAAGGGCCGAAGACCGCCAGCACTAGCCGTTAGGCTGGCGAGTCCGCTCGAAACTGCTGAGGGAAGAAGTAAGTCTTGCAACCGGGCCGGGCGGCTGCGGCAATTTTGCGTAACCTGAGCAATTTTTTTCCTCATTGGGGAAATCATTTCGACTCCAGCGATCCCGGCTGTTATATTGCATAAATGTTCAGAGTCGTTAGGCGAATCAGCTTCCTCGCCCTCGGCCTCGCTGCTCTAGCCATCTCGGATTTCGCTCGGGCGCAAGACGCATCCCCGGGTACCGATCTTCCCGCCGCCTACAGCCAGGCGATGACGAAATTTCAGGCGGGCGACTACGCCGCCGCGGCCTCTTCTTTAGAGGCTTTGGTGGGTCGCGTGGAGTTTTCGCCGCAACTCGAGCCGATTTATTACACCATCGGCTCCGCCTATTTTAATGCCGCGAACTACCCAAAAGCGATCGCCGCTTTCAAAACCTACCAGGCGAAATTCCCGAAGGGCCAGCACGCCGGCGGTGTTGCTTTCGCCATCGCGCAATCCAATCTGCTCAGCAAAAACTACAAGGAAGCCGCAGCCCAAATGGCGCAGCTCGCCAACGACCCGGCGTTGCACGATCAGGCCTTGCTGTTTCAAGCTGAGGCGAGCAAGGCCGCCGGCAAAATCGACGACGCGATCGGCGCCTTGGTGAAGTTGATTGGCAGCGACATCAAAACCGCGGACGCGATGCAAGGCGCGACGATGCTGGCCCAGCTATATGCGCAAAAGGGCGATGGCCCGAAAGCTTTGCAAACATTGGAGATGATCCACCAGAGAGTCGGACTCGTGGATAACGTCATGGAATTGAACGCGCTCACTGTCCAATTGGGCGACAAGTTTTACGGGAACCAGCAATACAAGGAAGCGCTCGGCTGTTACCGCTTCGCCTATCCGCGCGAGCAGATCGCGCGTCTGCAGAACGAGCGCATCGCCGCGTTGCAACGTCAGCTCGATGACAATCTCGCGGCCGTGCGCGCGAACCCTTCCGAGATTGCGCAGTTGGCTCCGCGCAACAATCAAATCAAGGACGAGATTGCGACGACGCAGAAGCTTCTCGCTGAATTCCAGAAGCTGCCCACGATCACGCCGGCGATTTATCTGCGGCTGGGCCGGTGCTTTTACGAACTGGATCGCAAATGGGAATCCGTCGTCGTTTACCAGGAAATTCTCGATCGTTTCAAGGACAGTTCAGAACGTGAGCCGGCGCTCTTTGGTCTGGTTGTCGCGCTGGCCGACATCAATCAACCGGCTCGCGCGGAGAAGCGTTGCGAAGAATATCTGCGCGACTTCAAAAATGGTCCGAACGCTGCGACGGTTGGCTATTTGTTAGGCGCGGTCGCATTGCAAGCCGGCGATCCGAAAGCGGCGGAGACTTATTTCGGTCGCGTTCTCGATGCGCAGCCGAACAGCAAATTTCGCGAGCAAATTCGTTATCTCACTGCTAACGCCAAGTTCACCTCGGGCGATTACGACGGAGCGGTGACGGCTTACAAAAAATATCTCAACGAGTTTCCGAAGGGCGACAATCCCGAGGACGTTAAATATCGCATCGCGCTCTGCGCGCTTTTCGCCGGGAAATATCAGGACGCGCTGAATCAACTGGAAGATTACGTTAAGAATCATCCCAATGGCGTCTTCCTCTCCGACGCCAAGTACCGTGTCGCTGTCTGCAAATATGCGGCCTCGGTTTACGATGAAGTGATCGCGGATTGCCAGGCGTGGGAAAAACAATTTCCCCACAACGCGCAGCTTGGCGAAGTGCTCGCCCTCCTCGGCGACGCCTACGCGGCGAGCAATCGCGAAGCGGCCGCCATTCCCATTTACATTCGCTCGTATCAAACGGCGACGACCGACGAGGTGATGAACTACTCGCTCTTCGCCGCGAGCAAGCTCCTGCAAAAGAAAAGCGAGTGGGAAAAAGTAGGCGATCTCTTCAGCGCCTTCGTCAAAGACAAGCCGGACAACCCGACGGTGGTGACCGCGCTTTACTGGATGGGAAAAGCTAAAGCGCACGAAGGGAAAGTTGACGAAGCCAAAAAGCTCGCGGCCGACACGATCAAGAAATACATCGACGATCCGAATCGCGAAGCGGTCGAGCAGTTGATCTCCCAGCTTGCTCAGCTTTGCGTGAAAAAGAAGAAGCCGGGCGACGGAGAGGCGGCGGCCTCGCCAACGCCGGAGGCCGATCCCGGTGGGGAACTCGAGCAACTTCTTTCGCCCAGCAGCGCGAGTAATTCACCAACCGCGAAAGCGCGCATCATTTTCGCCAAAGCGGAGCTGGCGCGGCTCCGCCGGCAGCCGGTCGAGGTGGAGAAAAATCTCTCGGAAATCGCGCGCGACTTCAAGCCGGACGATCTCAGTCCGCTTCTCCTCGGCGAAGTGGGCGATCATCTTTTGGCGGCCGGCCGGTTGGATTCGGCCGCTGAATTTTATCAGCGTTTGATGGACGACTTTCCCAAGAGTCAGATGATCGATTTCGCTTACAACGGTCTCGGGGAAATTGCCTACCAAAAGAAAGACTACACAAAAGCGCTCCAACTTTTCAACGACGGGTTGGATAAGATTGCAGCGGCGCAAAAGCTCAAAGACATCACGGTCGGTCGCGCCAAGACTCTCCTGGCTTTCGGAAAACTGGATGACGCGCAGAAGGCTTTCGAACAAGTAGCGTCGGTCCGCGAATGGCGCGGCGAGACGACGGCTTTCGCGGTTTACTCGTTAGGCGAAATTGCCGCGAAGCGGAACAAGTGGGCGGAAGCGAATGCCTATTTTCAGCGCGTCTTTGTCGGCTACCAAAAGTTTCTGCCCTGGGTGGCCAAATCCTACATCGCCAGCGGCGAGAGTTTTGAAAAGCTAGGCAAAACTCAGGAAGCCGTGAACACCTATCGCGAAATGTTGCGTAACGAGAAGCTGGCGAATTTCACGGAAACTAATCAGGCTAGAAAAAGGCTCGAAGCCTTGGGGCAGGGATCATGAGTTACCGATCGCGCGGCGGTTTTAGTTTTGTTTTTTGCTTCTTTCTTTTCTCCTCTTTTTCCATTTCTCGGGCTCAGAATATTCAGCTCAAGACGGGTCAAATGATCGAGGCGAAAGGTGTCCGCCGCAGCGGTGACATGCTCATGGGAGGAGTCCAAGTCGGTTCGAGCACCGGCGAAGTCGGCTATCAAATCTCCACCATCGCGCGGATCGATTTTCCAGAACCACCGCAATTCAAGACGACAGAAGCTTTTCTTACCCAGGGCGCGCCGGCCAAAGCCCTCGCCGAGATCGAGCCGGTGGTGAAATTTCAGGAGCCGTTCCGCAACGTGCCCGGCAACTTTTGGGCGCAGGCCGCGTTGCTGAAAGTCTCTGCGCTGGCCGGGATGCAGCTCGATAAACAAGCCGAATCGCTCGGTGAAGAAATCCGCAAAAATTCCACTGACCCGGAGACCGCGCGCGCGGCGCAGTTACAAGTAGTGGCGAGCCTGATTCACAAAGAAGATTACGCGAAGGCGATCGCGCTTTGCGATGCCGTGATCAAAGAGAGCGCGAAGCCTTCCGTTCTCGCGGAGGCTTGGGTGAAAAAAGGCGACGCGCTTCTCGCCCAGCGCACCTGGGATGACGCGGTCCTCGCCTACCTGCACGTCCCCGTTTTTTATCAGGACGAAAAGCTTTGGATGCCGCCCGCGCTCCTCGGCAGCAGTCGCGCCTTCCGCGGCCTGGAAGACTTGGACAGGGCAAAGAAATCACTTAATGATCTAACCGCGCAGTTCCCAAAATCCGCCCAGGCCGATTTGGCCCGGACAGAATTAAAGAAGCTCGCAAAATAAAACCGCCAAAGAGAACGCGCCATCCGCGCCTAACGAATATGAAAATCCCTTCTCGAACCTTTTTCTCCGCTGCTGCCGCGGCGTTTCTTTTTCTCACGACGGCCTGCCTGGCCCAGGAAGCTTCACCCGCCGCGCCGCCTCCAGGCGTGCAAACCAAAACGCTTTGGGAGCAAATCAAGGAAGGCGGCTGGGTCATGTTTCCGATCGGCCTTTGCTCGATCGCGACGCTCTACCTGATCGGTGACGGCGTCATTCGCACCTCGCGCAAAAAAATCGCGCCACCGGCGCAGGAAGAGGCGGTGAAGACGCTCTTCCGGCAGGGCGATTACGTTGGCGCTTATAATTACTGCAAGGAAAACACCTCGCCCCTAACGAATGTTTTACGCGTGGGCGTAAGCCTTTTGGGTGAAGGCAAAGCCGTGGCGGAGGAAGGCATGCTCGGGGCGCTGGCCAAGGAAAATTCCCAGATGCAGACTTACATCAGCTATCTCTCCGTTATTGGTGTTTGCACGCCGATGATCGGTTTGTTAGGCACGGTTACCGGCATGATCAAAGCCTTCGCCAAACTTGGCGCGAGCGGCATCGGCGATCCTTCCGGACTCTCCGCCGCGATCGGCGAAGTGCTGGTGGCGACCGCGAGCGGTCTTGTCATCGCCATCCCCGCTTTCGGCGCGTTTTATTTTCTGCGGAATCGCGCGGCCGACGCGATCCATCATGTGCAGGACATCGTGAACAGTCTCTTCCGCAAAATGCCCTACGAGTCGCTCGCCGGAGTGCACCTCGGCGACGAAGAGCTTTATGCGGCGACGCCAAATTGGATGGTCCCCGCAGAAGATGGCAGCGGTCGAATGAGCGGACGCATTCCGACCGGCGCCACGCAGCAACTCTCAACTTAAAATGGCCGGCGGCGGAGGAGGCAGCGAGTCGGGCGAGCCTGAATTTCAGGTCGCGCCGATGATAGACGTGCTCCTGACTATTCTGGTTTTTTTCATGACCATCACTTCCGCGCAGGTCTTGAAGGTCGATAAAACGATCCAGTTGCCCATCGCGAAAGACGCGCAAAAAAAAGACAACACGCGCGCCGAAGCGATCCTGAATGTGCGCTGGAAATTACCGGACAAGAAAGCGCTCTTCGTCTTCGACGATCGCACTTACAAAATCGCCGGCGACCTGATCGAGCCTTTGAAGACGGCGCGCATCACGGGCGAGAAAAAGGTGACGGCCGGCGCCAACCCAACCTTTCGTGCCGTCATTCGTGGCGATCGTGAAGTGCCGGCCATCTACGTCTCCCAAGCGATGAACGCATGCGGCGAGGCCGGTATCACTGACATCTCGTTCTCCGCGGTGAACAAGGAGTAACCAATGCGCCTCGAGCTGAACCCCAACGAAGGCAACCTCGGTTTCCAGATCGCGCCGATGATCGACGTCGTCTTTGTCATCATGCTTTTTTTCATGGTCATGGCCGGCGCGGTGAAGGTGGAGAAGGAGCTCAACACCCAACTCCCCGGCAGCGTGGAGACCTCGACCTCGACGGAGTTTGTCGATGAACAAATCATCACCATCTCCGACACCGGTGAGGTTTCGCTAAATGACGAGCCTTTCGACTCGGCCACCAGTCAGGATCTGCCGCAACTCAAAGGCACACTCCTGCGCCTGAAACAAAATGCCGACGCGGCGAAAACGCCGGCGGTGGTCACGATCATTAGCGACACCCAGGCGAAATACAGCCGCACCATCGACGTCCTTGATGCTCTCGCAGTCGCGAAGATCGACAACGTCACCTTCACCGTTGCCGAAGAAGAATAAGCGCCGGACTCGTTAGGCGTCGGGCAAATATTTTTCGATCGCCGCGCGTCCGCCCTGCATCGCGACCATGTAAACCTGATCGCCTTCCGCCCAGGTCGCCGTCATCCAGCCTTTTTCATTCTCGAAAATAGGCTTGTCACCGGGCTTCACGTTCGGCAGCGCGGCGCGATTTACGGTGAAGAGATGAGCAAGCCGGTCGCCTTCGCGCCGAAAACATATGAGCGTCACATCCTGCTCGCGGAACGAAAGAATGCGACAGCCGACCGGCGCGAGCGCCGCCAACTGCGCCGGCACTTTCATCGGCGCCATGTTCTTTTTCTGCAGCCAATTTTTGATCTCACCCAGATCGTTGCTCTTCATTTCGAGCGAAGGCGTGAGCTGAATAAAGCTCGTCATCTCGCGGGCGTATTCCGAGGGTGAACCGGCGACCTGTTTGGGGGTTCGCCACCAGCCCGCTCCTTGGGCCAGCAACACTAACGCCACAGCCGCCGCCGTCAGCGTAGCAAACCAAGGCAGCCACCCACGCGAGGCTTTGGGCGCGTTCGTAGCGAGGATGCGAGTCTTCAAACCGAACGGCGCCGGCACCGCTTCAAGATGCGCGGCGATCGCGCGGTCGAAGGCCTGTTCCTCGGCCAGCCAGCGCGTCATCTCCGGACTCTCGGCCGCTTTGCGCAGCGCCTCCGCGACCTGCGGATCGTCGTCCTCTTCGTCTGACCGATAGGACTGCAAAATCAGCCGCGCCTCTTCTTCAGTCATGGGCGGCGTCCCCCTTTTCGCTTTTCGTTAGGCCAACATTATCCGCGAGCGCGCGCCGGAGCTGCGCTTTGCCTCTCGAAATACGCGACATCACCGTGCCGATCGGGATCGCGAGCGTCTCCGCGATTTCCTTGTAGGAATGCTGTTGCAGATAAAAGAGCGTGAGCGGCGCACGGTAAGTCTCCTCCAAATCGAGCAGCGCTCGATGGACGATTTCGCCATCGAGTTGATTCACGACCGAAGCAGGAACGACCTGCGCGCTGATCGCTTCGGGATTGTTCTCCGAGTCGACGTAGCGATCCTGCTGTCGTTTGCGTCCGAGAAATTCGCGATAGAGCGAAGTGAACAGCCACGTCTTCACCTTCGAGGCGTCGCGCAGTTGATGCCCCTTCGAGGCCCAGAGAAAAAAAGTCTGCTGGGTGAGATCGGCGGCATCCGATTCCCGGCGACTGAGGGAGAGTGCGAAACGATAAAGTGGCATGTAAAAATCTTCGACCAATTTTTCGAAGTCGAGAGTCGCCACGTCGCGACCTTAATGGAGCGGGCAATCCCCGCCAAGGAAATCGATTGAGTGAGACGAATCCCGTCTTCGAAGATGCGAGGTGCGAGGCGGCGCGTTATTCCGACGCGTGCCGCTCTCGGGCGAGCCGGTCTTAATTAACCCACTTCCCCCCGATCGAGGAAAGTGCGGGCAATTCTCCGGTTGAATAATCTGTCTTCCCGATCGCCCCCCACATCCGCGTCCCGGTCGCATCCCGCCAAAGTCTGCTCATGCTTTCTCCGGTATGGCAGCCCCAGCTTTTGACGTAAGCGCCGCGGACAAAATCGCGACGGTCGATCTTCTTCAACTCGGATTCGTGCAACCACGATTTCGACGCGCTATCGACGACGTTGCTGTAGTCGAAGAGAAAACAGGCGCGATTCGAATGCCCGAAATATTCGAACCCGGAGACCTTCACGCGATCGCGTGGCTGGCCGTTGTTCAGGTAGTCGATCACATCTCCGCCGCGCGAAAAATAAACCAGGTTCAGATGCAGCTTGTCGCGCACGCTTTCGATGTTCGCGAGGAGGTTCTGGTGTTCCTGCTCACCGCGATCGACATAGCCCGGCTTGAAAACCAGCCAGGTAATCATCGTGTCGGCACCTTGCTCGGCCCGCAGTTGATCTGTCCGCACCCGCGCCGAGTGCACGAAGTTCGCCCACCAATGATCGTGCGGCTGTGCTTTGTACTGCTCCCATTGCTGGAGCGACGGCCCGCCGACGAGGACGATGTACTCGTGTTGCCGCTGCGCCCAAGCCATGGATGCGGCAAAAAAACTCGCCAGGAAAAGAAGAACGAAACGCACTTTCATGATTGTCATGGGGAGCAGAATCTATGCGCGGAACGAAAGGGCGCGCAAGGCGCGAACCTCAGAGTTCGGCGGCGGGCTAGGCGCGGGCGCTGCGCCGGAACGCGCCGACAAGGCTGACCAGAATCAGGAGCACGCCAAAGGTGCAGACGATTGCCGCGCCGGAAGGCAGGTCCCAGCGAAAAGAAAAAAACAAACCCGCCACGCCACCGACGAGCGCAATCGCCCAGCCGATGAGCAGGCGTTTGCCTAACGACGTCGCCAGGCTGATTCCGCAAACGGCCGGCACGATCAGGTAAGTGAAAACCAGCAGCACGCCCGCAATGCGCACAAAACTGGTCACCACCAAACCGAAGAGCGCATAAAAGAGAAAATCCCACCAGCGCACGCGAAAGCCTCGATCGTAAGCAGTCTCGCGCTCGAAGGAGACGAGCAGGATCGAACGCCGCAAAGCGAAATGCACCGCGGCGACGAGCGCAAAAAGCGCGAAGCATTTCCAAACGTCGGTCGGGCTCACAAGCAGAATATTACCGACGAGCATGTTCTTGATTTCCTCGTCGCCCTCCGCGGCGCGGCTGAGCAAAAGCACCGCGGCCGCGGCCGCTACGACATAGCCGATCCCAATGACAGCCTCCTGCGGAATCGGGCTGGCCCGTTTCCCGGTGACGGAAAAAATCGCCGCGCCCACGAGCGTGAACCCGAGTGCGATAAAAAAGGTCGTCCAACTCTCGAGATTCAGATGGAGCAAGACGGCGACGCAAATGCCTAACGACGCCATCTGCGCCATCGCGATGTCGATAAAAATGATTCCGCGCCTAACGACATGGAGCCCGAGATAGACCAGCAGCCAAGGCAACAAAACACAGGCCACCACCGGCCAAAACATCACATCCCACATGTCAGTGGCGCTGCGCGAAAACTCCGGGGAGCGCACGCGCCTCGCGTGCTGCGATCGGCGCCTCGCCGATTGCTTCTGTGGACGCAGCGCCGGGCGCAAAGAGCATTTCGGCGAGGCGCCGAAATGGGCACGCGAGGCGCGTGCGCTCCCCGGAATTTATGGCGCAGCGTTTCATTTCAAGGCGGAGGTAAGATGGTTCACGAGTGAGTCGATTAGCTTCACATACGTATCGGTGTCCGGGAGCGCACCGGGGAATTGCGCAAACTCCACCACCTTCGCGCCGGTCGATTCCGCAACTTTCTCGGCGATTTTCCGATTGTGATAGGGCTCGACGATGATCGCCTTGATCTTCTGCGCCTTCATCTCTGCGATGACCTCGGCCAGGTGAGAAGGGGACGGCGGGATGCCCGGTTTCGGCTCGAGAAAAATGTTGATGTTAAATCCGAAACGATGCGCGAAATAAACCCACGAATCGTGATAAGCCACCAGGCTCTGACCGCGATACGGCAGCAGTTTCGCGCCCCATTCCTGGAGCTTGGCGTTGATCGTGGCTTCGAACTGCTTCTCGTTAGTCTGAAATGCGGCGGCGTGTGCGGGATCAATTGCCGCAAGCGAGCTCGCGATGTGCGCGGCGACCGCTTTTGCGATGATCGGATCGACCATGAAATGTGGATTTCCCATCGCGTGCACGTCGCCCGCCGCGCGGGTCAGAGTTGCGGGCACATCCATCAGGCGCACGCCTTGCGAGGCCTCGACACGGCCCGGCTGGCCGGCGGCGATTTTCGGATTGCGTGCGTTTTGCAGAAGCGGCGGGAGCCAGCCGATTTCCAGCTCCGCGCCGCCGTCGATGAGCATGTCGGCCTGGCGCAATTTCACCACGAAACTCGGGCGGGCATCGACGAAATGCGGGTCTTCGGTTGGCTTCGCGAGCACGGTCACATCGACATTGTCGCCGCCGACTTCCCGCGCGATCGCGGCGTAATCCGGCAGCGTTGCGACGACGTTGACTTTGGCCTGGGCAGTCAAAGTCGTCGTTAGGCAAAGACCGAAAACTGCGGCCAGTTTTGTAAGGTATTCGGTTTTCATAGTTATTCGTTAGGCAAAGGTGACGTGCGCTGACTTGTCATCCCGAGCGGAGCGAGGGACCCCGCCAGCGTTGCTCGGCGTAATTCTTGCAAGTGAGGTCGAGTGACGGTTGCGGGGTCCTTCGCCGCGCTGCGCCGGCTCAGGATGACAAGTGGCGCACGCATCAAAATTTGTGCGCCCCGTGCGCGCCGAGGATGAATTCGAACTGGAGGAAAATCGAGTCGGCCTGATGCGCGGTGAGAAAGTGATCCTCCTCCAGAAAATCGTGGTTGTACTGCAGCCGGATTTTCGAAAACTCGGTCGGATACCAAGTTAAATCGGCGGAGACGCGCGAGCGGCTTTGCCGATCGAGACTGTCGGTAAAATCCGAGGCCTGCATGTGCACGTAATCGCCGCGCAGGCCGGTGGTCCAGCCCTTCTTGAATCCCCAGATGACCTGCGAATACATTCCCCAATCGTGAAACGTCTCCGCGACCGGGAACGACTGAGCGACGCCGCGCCCGGCTTCGAAGCGGCGATACATCGCTTCCGTCTGCCATTTCACAAACGGGAATCCGCCTTCCGCGCGCGGCGATTTCCATTTGTAAAGAAGGTCGGCGCCGTAAATCTGCGTGTACGAGTCCGCGCCGGTTTCGTTAGGCCCGAAGGCGCCGGAAATACCGCCAAGCACGGTCTGCGTCGCGCTGAGATCGAACGAGCTTTCAAAGCGCGGTATATAAACGAAATCCTGTACGCCGCGCGCTTCCCGATCAGTCGTTAGGCGGCCGAAGAAAGTTCCATCGACGCCCGGATTGCGGAAGGAAAATCCGGTATTGCCGCGCCCATTTTGTACCCCAAAAATAAACTGCGAATACCACGACACCGGCACCGTCCACGAAATTTGCGCGCCCACTCCGCGCAGCCCGTCGTCTCCCAGAAAGAGACCGTGCACGAGCGAGTCGTCCGCGAAATCCCAGGTGTGCGGATGGGTCGGATTGATTCGTCCGAAGGCGGAGAAAAATTGCCCGGCCTTGAGCTGCAAACCTGCGGGCAAATTCGTCGTTTGCAGGAACGCTTCCTCGACTTCGATGTTGGTCGCGTTGTCGTTATCGAGTTTGAAAACGATGTTCGCGAAGCCTTCAAAACAAGGATCGACCGCGCCATCAAGCGCGAGTTCGAGATTGCGTGCATTAAATCCTCGCTGCAGCGGATCGTGATCGCCGACCTCGAGCTGATCGAGATTGCGATCGCTCGAATAAGCGAGGGCGAATTGCCCATCGAACGAAATGTTCATGTAATTGCCGCTGGCGACGCTGCCCGCGACCGTCATGGGCGCAGTGAGCGAAGCGCCCGCGCCGGTCGAAGAGATCGTTTCGTTTGAAGTGGTGACCGACGCATCGGTCGTGGGGAATTGCGAATTGACCGCGGCGGCCGCAGGTCCGGTCGCGCCGGGTGGCGGAGGCGGCGCGGAAGCCACGACCGAATCGTCAGTTGTGGCAAACGCCGGCGGCGTGCTCGCGGCGGGCGAGGGCGCGGTGGAAGCGCTGGCATTTGCTGGGAGCGGAGCCGGCTCGACGTTTATTTTCGAGATCACGTCCTGCTGCGCTTTTACTTGTTTCTGCAAACTTTTTACCGTCTCGGTCAGCGCCTGCACCTGCTGGCGCAAAAGTTCGACGTCGTTAGGCGAGGGAGACGGCACAGGCTCCTGCGCCTGCAGGACTGCCTGCGCGCACACCCACATCGCGACCATGAAAATTTTTCTCACCTGACTCCTCCCGCTTTGTTCCGGTTCATCGACCGGATACTTGGAACACAACGAGCAATGCGTTCGGCGCGAATTGGATTCAGCGGCGCGAGGAACGCGCGGGCGACGCTGCCGCGCGTTGGGCGCGGTTCATCCAATCGTTAGGCGGAAACGGGCGGAGCGTGCTCGAAAATCGCCGCACGCAGAAATGGCGTCGCGCGATCTATCGGAGTGAGGACGGAAATTTTCTCGACGAGAGCCGCTGGCTGCGGCGGCGGCATCATCGGAGTTACGTGACCCTGTGCGCATTTGCCCGCGGCGATGAGAGTGACAGCGCATTCATGGTTAGCCGAATCGGCATCGGCGTGAAAGCGCTCGTGCATTTGCGGCGCGGCCGCAAGACCGAGAGCGATGAGAAAAGCGCAGAGCAAGCCGCTCGTGATGAAGGCGCGGAAGCGGCGGCAGGCTTGCATAGCGACGCGGAGCTTGCACCCCGGGGGTATGGCTCGCAAGACGTTTGTCAGTGACGTTCGCTCGCGCTCTGCGAATCCCACGCGCGCCAGGCACGTTCCCAATCTTGCTTCGCAGCCCAAGCTTCGGCTTCAAGGTAATGAAAATAGTCCGGGGCGTCGCGTTGCTCGGTGAAATGGCGCGCCGTGGCGAGCGCATCGTCGGCTTTTCCGCTCGCGCTCTGCGCGCGGAAAAGCTCGTAACCGACAGCGTAGTCGCGTGGATTGGCGAAGAGCCGCTGCTCCAATTGCGGAATCGAATCCGCGCTCTTGTTCTCCGGCAAAATGGGCACGGGCGCGTTTTGCCTAACGAGTTCCCAGGCTTGCTGGAATTCGTGATGGTCTGCGTGCCAGCGGGCCACTCCCGGCCAGGAAAATTTCGTCCATTCCGGATGGTCTTTGCTCGTGCGCACCAGATCGTCGAGCGACTCGCGACGTGACCAAAGAGCAAAGAGGCGCGTCTTTTGCGCTGCATTCAGTTGCGCAAGTTCCGGATCGCGCGCGCGCAGTTCCTGGAGCGCGGCGGGAAATTTCGCGGGTGGGATATTTTCCAGGTAGATGATCGTTAGGCTCGAATCGCCTGCGGAAAAATCGCCCAGCCGCGCGAGAACGCGCGGATCGGCTTCCGCGAGGGGAAACATTTGCGAGTAAAGGCCCGCCGGATCGGTCTGCCGGCGCCGCAAGGCTTCGTGCCAGGCGGTGAGCGTCAACGTTGGTTCGACGGTGAGCCAGGCTTTGCCTTCCTCGAAGGGCAATTCAGCAGCGCTCGGCTCCAGAAAACGCGCGCGGCGAAAATCCGCCAGCGCTTCCGCATTGGGCTCGCGCAGGCCGATGCGCGCGTCCGCGCGGATGAAATAAAGTTGCCAATCGAGCGGCGCCCATTGCAACCCTCGATCAGCGAAAGCGATGCCTTCGGCATAACGATGGCCGCGATTTGCCGCGGTCGCGGCGGCCTTCGCCTCCTCCACGCCGAGGTCACCGGGAAGAAGCGCGTGATTGCGCCAGGCAAAAAACCAAGTCGTCCCGAGCGCGAGGAGAACAAGACCCGTTAGGCGAAAGACCAGCGGCAACCAGCGAGAAGGCGCGGTCGCAATTGGCCGGCGCTGCGCGAGTCCGAGGAGAAAAGTCCCGGCGAGAAAAGTGCCAAAGCGATGCGCCGAGACATCGACGAAACCGTGCAGCGCAAAGAGCAACGCGCCAAGCAACGCCGCGTAACGAAGCCGCTGATTCGTCCCTTCCTGCAAGGGAAGTGCGCGCCTAACGAAAAGCAGCGCCGCAGCGCCCAAGAGAAGAAGGGCAGGCCAGCCCATCTCGCTCCAAAGCCAAAGCCAATCGCTCTCGGGATGAAGGGCGCGATTCGCACTTTGCGAAGCGTTGCGGAAGAGGGCGAAGACGCTTTCGAAATTTCCCAGTCCAACTCCGCACCAGGGCGAAGCTTTGATCATCGTCCAGGCGTCGTGAAAAATGAGCCAGCGAAAATCGGAGGTCATCGACTCGTCGCTGTCGAGCCGCAGGTGAAAACGAGCGATCGTTTCGCCGCCGAAAAGGAGCAGCGCAGCGAAGAGAACAAGCAGCACTGAAACGCCCACAGCGACGCCGGCGCCGCTCCATTTGCGGAAGGCCAGCCTAACGAGCCAGGCGGCGACGCCGAGAACGAGAAGCAGAATCCCGGCGCGCGAAAAATCGAGCACGAGCGCAGCGACCAAGACGCCGACACCGCCGGCCCAGACGATCCAGCGCAGATTTCCGCGCCGAAAATCTTCCCGCATACAGGCCAGAACGATCAGTGTCGAAATGCCGAAGAGATCGCCGGTTTGATTGCGATTCGGGTAGGGGCCGAAGTTGCGCACGTTGTGCCAAAAAGGCAGCGCGGTTTGCCGCAGATGGAGCACGATGCAGAGCGCGGCGAGAGCAATCATGCCGCCCGCAAAAACGCGCGCCGCAAGCCGGATGTCGCGGAGGTCAGCCGCAAAGGTGGCGACGTAATAAATCCACGTCAGGCCCGCGAGAAGCGTGACGCAGCTCTCGAGCGTCAACCATGGCTGCACGCTGAGCGTAGGGGGCAGCGCGAGCCCGAAGTCATTCGTTAGGGCAACGCGCCACGCGGGAACGTGAAACCAAGCCGCGGGCAAAAACGCGACGGCGGCGAGCGCCAAAAAAAGAAGCGCTAATAAATTCAGCGTCGGCCCGAGAGAAAAGCGCGGCGGCCGCGCCAGCAGCAAAAGGCCGAAGCCCGCCATGACGATGCCCTCGCTCCAGCGCGTCGTTGTTCCGCCGAGAAACGACCCGAGGACGACGAATAACGCCAGGGTGACTCCCGTCCAACCCGCTGCGGCCCCGCTGGCCGGGCGTGATCGGTCGTCGTGCTGGGCGCGCTCAGTTTGCATGGCTCGGAGATTCGCGATGGTATGGGAGTAGCTTTATGATTTTAATCCTCGGCGAAGGCCACTGATGAAACTCTCGACTGACGACGCGCGCTCCGGCTGCGATTCCGCGTCAGAGTTGGCCTTCCGTTCCGATCGATAACCATGCTCACCCAGCGCACGCAAGGTTTGTACCGGGTTTTTCTGCTTTGCCAGCTCGTGCTCGTGGCCGCGCTCTTCTGGTTTGGCGTCTGGGTGATGGTGACCTTTTATTCGCCGAGCGGGAAGCTCACCCGCGGCAGTTACACCACCTACTGCATGATGCTTTTCGTGGGGATTCTGGCCGAATCCCTCAGTCGCGAAGGTTCGAAAAATTATTTTCTCCAGGCAGAATTGCTCCGGCAACATCGGCTCGCGCTGCGACAAACGATCGCCAGCGTCGGCGCGCTCGTCCTTTATCTGATCGCGGCCAAGGACGCCTTCATCTCGCGAATTTTCTTCTTCAATTTCGTGCCGTGGCTCTACATCGCGCTCCTCTTCTCGCATCATTTTCTGCCGCAATTTTTGGCGCGCGGAATTTTCGGATTGCGCGATGAGAAAACGCTCCTCGTCGGCTCGACCGCAAAAGCGAAACAACTGCGCGGCTGGCTCCGCCGCAAAGCCGATGTCGGCTTGCGCACGGTTGGAATTATTTGCGAAGAACCGCTCGATTGCACCGACGATAAAATCCCCGTGCTCGGCGGCACCGGAAAATTGCGTTCCATCATCGAGAGAGAGGGGGTGACGCAGGTCATCATGCTCGAGTTTCCGCAGCTCGATGAACTGAATCGCGGCGTCATCGCGGCGTGCGATCAGCTCGGGGTGCGGCTTTTGATCGTGAGCGATCTTGAGGAAAAACTGCGCCACCCCGTCGTCCATTTCGAGGATGACGGTTTTCGCTTCATCGGCCTGCGCGAGGAGCCGCTGGAGAATCCGCTTAATCGCGCCTTCAAACGCGGACTCGATGTCGTGCTCACCGTGCCGATCATGTTGTTCGTCTTCCCGCCGCTCGCGCTCATCGTTTGGTTGGCGCAGCGCCTGCAATCGCCCGGCCCGCTCTTCCATCGGCAGATCCGCGCCGGCATCCAGAATAAGCATTTTGAGATTCTGAAATTCCGCACCATGCATTCCGCTAATCACGACATCACGCGCCAGGCGACGACGGAAGACGAGCGCATTTATTCGTTAGGCAAATGGTTTCGCAAACTCAGCCTCGACGAGATTCCGCAGTTCTGGAACGTGCTCCGCGGCGAGATGAGCACGGTCGGCCCGCGCCCGCATTTGATTGAGCACAACGCGCAGTTTGCGCAGTTGATGTCGAGCTACCACGTGCGCGCGTTCGTGAAGCCGGGCATCACCGGCCTCGCGCAGGTGCGCGGCTTCCGCGGCGAAGCGCAGACGAACCAGGACATCGAAAACCGGGTGGCCTGCGATCTGGAGTATTTGGAAAATTGGAACCTGATGCTGGAGTGCGGCATCATCGCGCGGACCTGTGTGCAGTTGGTGGTGCCCCCGGCGTCGGCTTATTGATAGGTCCTATAGGCCTCGCCTAACGATCCAGCCGCTCCGCGAGTTTCTCGCCCTGCGCGAGCAACTCCTTCGGAACGTTTGGCGCAAGCGAGTCGAAGAACTCCTTCTGCCCCGCGAGCTCTTTCATCCATTCGTTAGGCTCAACCCAAAGCAAAGTTTTCAACTGCTCCGCTGAGACCCCTTCCAATCCTTCGAGATCGAGATCTTCCGCGCGCGGGATGCAGCCGATCGCCGTTCTTTGCGCGCCGCTTTTATCTTCGCAGCGATCGATCATCCATTTCAGCACCCGCATGTTGTCGCCGAAACCAGGCCAGAGGTATTTTCCCGTCGCGTCTTTGCGGAACCAGTTAACGTGAAAGATCAACGGCGGGTTCGTTAGGCGCGGTCCCGTCTCGAGCCAGTGCCGGAAGTAATCGCCGATGTTGTAGCCGCAGAACGGCAGCATCGCCATCGGATCGCGCCGCACCTGGCCGACCGCGCCAGTGGCGGCCGCCGTCGTCTCGGAAGCCATGGTCGCGCCGACGTAAACGCCGTGCTCCCAATCGAAGGCGCGAAAAACCAACGGCATCGTGTCGCTCCGCCGTCCGCCAAAAATGATCGCGCTGATCGGGACGCCGGCCGGATTTTCCACCTCTGCGTCGAGCACTGGATTGTTTTGCATGGGCACGGCGAAACGGCTGTTCGGATGCGCCGCTTTTTCTTTCGCGGCCGGTGTCCAGGGGTTGCCTCTCCAATCGGTCGCCTCGTCAGGCACAGGACCGTCTTTTCCTTCCCACCAGGCCTCTCCTTCACTCGTTAGGGCGACGTTGGTGAAGAGCGTGTCGTGCTCAATCGACTTCATCGCGTTCGGATTCGATTTGTAACTCGTGCCCGGCACGACCCCGAAATAACCGTTCTCCGGATTGACCGCGTAGAGCCGGCCGTCGTCACCGATCTGCATCCACGCGATGTCGTCGCCGATGGTGGTGATTTTCCAGCCGGCAAAATGTTTCGGCGGAATGAGCATGGCGAAATTCGTCTTGCCGCAAGCGCTCGGGAACGCCGCCGCGACGTAGTGCTTTTTTCCCTCCGGCGATTCGACGCCGAGGATGAGCATGTGCTCCGCGAGCCAGCCTTGTTTTTTCGCGAGGTAGGAAGCGATGCGGAGCGCGAGACATTTCTTGCTCAAGAGAACATTGCCGCCGTAACCGGAGCCGACTGAGAGAATGGTGTTGTCCTGCGGGAAGTGACAAATCCAACGGCGCTCCGGGTTGATATCCAAGAGCGAGTGCACGCCGCGATTGAATTCCGCGTCGGCTTTTTCGCCGAGCTTCTCGGACGCTTTCGCACCCATCCGCGTCATGATCCGCATGCTCAGAACGACGTAAATCGAGTCCGTGATTTCGTAGCCGATTTTAGCGAGGGGCGATTCCGCCGGCCCCATGATGTAGGGAATGACATACATGGTGCGCCCGCGCATCGCGCCTTTGAGGTAGCCGTTAATTTTTCGGTAGGTTTCGCCGGGCTCAGCCCAATTATTTGTCGGACCGGCTTCCGCTTTCGTCGGCGTGCAGATGAGTGTGAACTGCTCCACCCGCGCGACGTCGTTAGGGCTCGACCGATGCAGATAACAGCCCGGCGCTTTCTCCTGGTTGAGCTTTATGAGCACGCCCAGGCGGCAGGCTTCGCTGAGGAGAAAATCATTCTCCGCTTGCGAGCCGTCGCACCAGAAAATGTTTTCCGGCTCGGTTAACGACTCGATCTCTGCCACCCAAGCGAGCACCGCTTGATTGCGCGTTTTGTTTTCGCCCAAGCCAGCGGGCAGCGAGATGGCAGGGGCGATATTTTCCATAAAGTGTTTCGCCGCACGATGCAGCGGGCATTTAATCTGACCGCTTCGGCTGGATGGCCAAGGAAAATCTGAGCGCGAAAATGTCCAGGGACGCGCGCGCCGCTACTCGCTTGCGCTCGACGAACCGGGGCCTTTAACTGTGGTGATGTTTGGCGTGGTTACCTCCGATGACTACCAGCCGGTTGGTTGGATGGGACGCTACCCGATTCGCATCACCACCATCGTGGTCGCGGCGTTCGTCATCGGAATGTTCGCCACCGTCATCGCGCTTTCTGCGCATTGGGACGTGGTGACGCCGTTCGCTTTTACGACGTGGTCGTTCTGGCATGGATCGGTCTGGCAACCCATCACCTGCGTGCTCATCCAGGGCGCCTCATTCTTTTTCCTCTTCAACATTTTCTTCCTCTACTGGTCGGGCGTTGAAGTAGAAAAATATCTAGGCCGCCAGCGTTATCTCACCCTCCTCGCGCTACTGCTGCTCGTGCCTCCGGTTTTTCTCACCTGCTGGAGCGCGGGGGGCGTGCACTGGACCTACTACGGCTCGTACGAAATCTCGGTGGGCATGTTTATCGCCTTCGCCACCCTCTATCCTAACGTTGAGCTTTTCGGCTGGGTCACGCTGAAATGGCTCGCCTTTGCCGGCCTCGTCCTGGCTTCGATGCAGACCTTGCCTAACCATGAGTGGGGCAATCTCTCCGTCCTCTGGGGAATGTGCCTAACGAGTTTTATTTACCTCAGATTGATTGGGAAACAGGTGCCCTTTGAGTTGCCCGCGGCGGTCACCGGACTTTTCCGCCGCAAGCCAAAATTCCAAGTTGTCCCGCGCGAGAGTGCGCCACGCACGGCGGAGGGCGAAGACATTTACGATTCGATCGATCCCGTGCTTGATAAGATTTCCAAGTCCGGCATCGGCAGCCTGACTGCGAGCGAGCGCCGCGCGCTCGATCGCGCGCGCAATCGCCTGCTCAATAAATCCTCGTGAGCGAAAGCCCGGCGGCGCCGGTGCGAATCAGCGTGGTCGTCCCCAGTTGGAACGACCGCGCGCATTTGCAGGAGCTGGTTCCTGCACTCGTTAGGCTGAAGGAATTGCACGAAGTGATTGTGGTCGATGCGTCGGCCGACCCGGCGATCGAAGATCTCGTGCGCGGCGCGGGCGGGATTTACCTGGGTGCGCCGGAGCCAAACCGCGGCGCGCAGATGAATCTGGGCGCTTCCCGGGCCTCGGGAGACGTAATGGTTTTTCAGCACGCCGACGCGATTCTGCGCGCGGAACATCTCACCGCCATCGCGCGCGCCCTGCGCGATCCGGCGGTGATCGGCGGGGCTTTTTATCGAAAGTTCGACCGTCGGCATCCACATCTTCACGGACTGGAAAAAGTCGCCCGTTTTTTTACGCGGCGCGGCGGCACGCTCTTCGGCGATCAATCGATTTTCGTTAGGCGAGAAATCTTTAATTCGTTAGGCGGTTTTGCTCCGGTCCCGCTCATGGAAGACATCGAGTTCTCCCGCCGCCTTCGCCGGGCCGGCCGCATCGCGGTTCTTGATCCGCCGATCGAGTCATCGAGCCGCCGCCACCTGGATCGAGGCGCCTGGCGCACCTCGATTCAGAACGGTCTTTTCATTTTGCTTTATTGGTGCGGTTGCTCGCCGCATCGACTACATCGCTGGTATTATACCCAGGGTCGGTCCATGCCTAACGAATGCGCGGAAGCCGCGCGCGCCGCACCCCCGGCGAAAGAATTAAGCCGTCGTTAGGCCGCCTCACGATCGCGCTGCAGCTCTTCGAAGAACTCCGCGGCAGTCGTCGCTTCCAGCAAAGCTTTGCGCCGGTCCTCATTCTTCAGCAAACGCGCCAGCGCGCCCACACAGATGAGGTAGTCGTTCACCATCTGCTGCGGCACGGCGATGACGAAAAGCAGGTGCACCGGTTCCGCGCTATCGGAGAACGTCACTCCCGCTTTGCTTCGCCCGATCCCGAGCAAAATCCGGTCGACCAGGTTCGTGCGCGCGTGCGGAAATGCGACGCCGCCATTCGCCACCGTCGAGCTTTTCTGCTCGCGCTCCATCACCAGATCGTAGAATTTCTCCGCCTCGTTCAGGTCGCCGCTTTCGCGCAGGCGCTCGACGATTTCCCAGACCGCTTCGCCGGCCGTCGTGCTGCGCAGATCCAGCGCGAGATGTTTTTCCGAGAAAAAATCGGCGAGCGGAATTGAGATCATGACCGAATGTAGATTGACGTCCGCGCGCGCGTTGTCGAATCATTCCCCAGCACCGTGGCCGCCGAATCTCATCCCAGCCCAACGCCGGTCGAAGTCGCCGCGGCCGCGCACGCCGTCTCCAGCCTTTACGACGCCGGCTACGTCAACGCGATGTCCCATTTCTATCGCGGCGAACTGGGACGAATCATGGTCTGGCGCACGCGTCTCGACACGACCACGAACTGGGCCGTCACCGGCACAACCGCGATCATCACCATTGCTTTTTCCAATGCCGGCGTGCCCCACCTCATCTTCTTTTTTAATCTCGCCATCGTCTGGATCATGCTTTGGATCGAGGCCCGGCGTTACCGATTCTACGACGCCTTTCGCGCGCGCGTGCGCATGCTCGAGGCGCATTTTCTCGTCCCCATGATCATGGAAAATCGCCAGATGCTGCAGGGCGAATGGAAGAAGCTGGTCTGCGAAGATCTGATCCTGCCCTCGTTTAAAATCAGCATGCTCGACGCGGTCGGTCGCCGGCTGAAACGCAACTACGTTTTCATATTTCTCCTCATCATCGCCGCCTGGATCATGAAGCTTTTCCTGCACGCGCAGGAGCCGATCGAAAGCTTCGGCGCTTTTTACCGGGCCATGCGCGTCGGACATATCGCGCCCTGGTTCGTCCTCATCATTTTCCTCGGCACACTCATCACCGTTATCGGGATCGCGATTTATGTCGGGCGCAGGTCGTCCGGGGAAATTTCCGAGTTCGGCAGCCATCGTTCGCTCTGGCGGATTTGAAAGCGGTGGAGTCTTTCGCGCGGCTTTGCGACATCGTTAGGCAACTCCGTGCGCCGGATGGCTGCCCTTGGGATCGCGAGCAAACCCATGAGTCGTTAGTCCCGGAGTTGCTCGAGGAGACCTACGAAGTAGCGGCGGCGATCCGCGCCAAGGACGATGCTAATCTCCGCGAAGAGTTGGGCGATCTGCTCCTGCAGGCCGTGATGCATGCGCAAATCGCGAGCGAAACCGGACGTTTTTCCATCGACGACGTCGCCCGCGAGATTGGCGACAAACTCGTTCGGCGGCATCCTCATGTTTTTGGGGAGAGCGAAGCGCGCAACACGGGTGCCGTCCTTAAACAATGGGACGCGATCAAGCGCGCGGAAAAAAGCGCGGATAAGGACGCGCCTTATTTTAGCGGCCTAACGAGAGCGCTCCCGGCGCTCCTCCTCGCGCAGAAAACGCAAACGAAGGCGACGCGCGTCGGTTTCGATTGGAGCGAAATTTCCGCGGTCGTGGCCAAGGTCGAGGAAGAACTGGCGGAAGTGAAAGCAGCCCTCGCCGCGGGCGAAGCGGACGCGATCGCGGATGAAATCGGCGACCTGCTTTTCGCGACGGTGAATCTCGCGCGGAAAAATCAGCTCGAAGCGGAGACCCTCCTGGCCTCGGCCACGGAGAAATTCATCCGCCGTTTCCATCTAATGGAAAAGGCGATGAAAGCCGACGGCCAGAAGCTTGGCGACGCCGATCTCACCGCGATGGATGCGATCTGGAATCGGGTCAAGGCCGCTGCAGATGCTTAATTTGCGGTCCGCCGGACCCGGGCCACGAAGCCGTGGCGAATCCCGGCCCCATCGGTATAGCGCCCGGAGATTAATCCCGCGTTGTTGATCCCGTTCAAAGAGGTCTCGACCGCACCCGGAAAATCGAAGCTGACAAAGGTGTTGGGCAGTTTCAAAAAGAGCCCGTGAATCAAACCGTCACCGACCTGATATCTCCCAACAATCCAACCCCGGTCGTTGATTCCAAGGAATTCCGTTGAGGTAGAACCGGGAAAGTCGAGCGGAGCGGTCAAGGCGCCGCTCGAGTCGCGGAGAAAACCGTGAACGATCGAGGCGCTATCGGTGTATGTTCCCACGGCCCGGTCGAGGTTATTAATACCGTACGCAAAGCTGAGGGTGGCGCCGGGAATGGTAATCACTGTCGAAGTGCCGCCGACGTTGACGAAGCCTTGATTTGGCTGCGTGACGTTGCCAAACGTGCCTACGAAGTCTCCGGCATCGTTGATTCCGGTGACATTCGTCGAGAAGGGTCCACCAAAGTCGAACTGAGTGAAGACGCCGCCACTCAGGAAATAGCCGTGAAAAGAGTTGTCGCCTACGTTAAAGAAATCGCCGACGACAGTTTGGACGCTGTTAATGCCGGCCCCCCGAGTAAAATTTCCGGTGTCGCTTGGTTCCACAAGCGGTGCACTGAAGCTTCCGTCGCGAAAGCGAATAAATCCACGCGTGGCACCGCTCGAGTTCAGGAAATAGCCCGCAATATCGCCGCCTCGGTTAATCCCGAAGGGCGTCGTGGAATTCCCGGCTCCGGGATAGTCGAAGCTCGCGACCAGGGTGATGCTGTAACTTTGCGCAAAGAGGCTGCTTGGGAACAAGGCGAGAAAGCCGGTCAGCAGGCAGATCAATAATCGGTTCTGGTTCTTCATAATTTTTTCTCCCAAGTTGGGCTGGGGGCCGGAGGCATTTGGTCAAGCTCAAAAAGCCCGGGACCACAAACCTTTGCATCGCCTGCTGGCTTGCCCGAAACTGCACGATGCTCGCGAAATTTGCTGATCACGTCTCAAAAACTCTCGACGAAATCAAAGCGCAGGGGCTTTTCAAAACCGAGCGCATCATCACCGGCCCGCAGAACGCCGAGATCCCGATCGCGGATGGCCGCCGGGTGATCAATCTTTGCGCGAATAACTATCTCGGTCTGGCCGATCATCCCGCTCTTATCGCCGCTGCCAAGGCAGCCCTCGACACGCATGGCTTCGGCATGGCGAGCGTGCGTTTCATTTGCGGCACGCAGGATATCCATAAGGAACTGGAAGGTGCCCTAACGAACTTTCTCGGCACTGAGGACACGATTCTTTATCCATCGTGCTTTGACGCCAACGGCGGTCTCTTCGAGACATTGCTAGGCGCGGAAGACGCGGTTATCTCCGACGAGCTGAATCACGCCAGCATTATCGACGGCGTCCGGCTCTGTAAAGCGCAGCGCTTTCGTTACAAAAATTCCGACATGGTTGATCTCGAGGCGCAGCTGCAGGCAGCAAAAGGCGCGCGCTTCCGGCTCATCGCGACTGACGGCGTCTTCTCCATGGACGGGACAATCGCCAACCTCCAAGGCATCTGCGATCTCGCCGAAAAATACGACGCCATGGTCATGGTGGACGACGCGCACGCGGCTGGATTCATCGGCAAGACTGGGCGCGGCACGCCGGAGCATTGCGGCGTGCAGGGCCGTATCGATGTCATCACGGGAACGCTGGGCAAAGCGCTCGGCGGCGCGAGCGGCGGCTACACCAGCGGGCGCAAGGAAATCGTTGCGCTTCTGCGCCAGCGTTCGCGGCCCTACCTTTTTTCCAACACGGTCGCGCCGCCGATCGTAGCGGCTTCGCTGAAGGCACTGGAGTTATTAACGGCCTCCACCGAGCTGCGCGACAAACTCGAAGAGAACACAAAATACTTCCGTGCCGCCCTAACGAGTAAAGGACTTACAATCAAGCCCGGGACCCATCCGATCGTCCCGATCATGCTCGGTGACGCCGCGCTCTCACAAAAGTTCGCGGAGCGCATGCTCGAGAAAGGCGTTTACGTCGTCGGCTTCTTCTATCCGGTGGTGCCGCACGGGACCGCGCGCGTGCGCACTCAGGTCAGCGCCGCCCACTCGCGCGCAGAGCTGGAGTTCGCCGTCAACGCTTTCGCGGAGACCGCAGCCGAGATCGGATAACTCTCCATGCTTTACATGGTGATCGAGCGTTTCAAAGATGCGCCGGCGATTTACGCGCGTTTCCGCGCCAAAGGCCGCATGATGCCCGACGGTCTGGAATACATTTCAAGTTGGATCGATCACGACCGGCAAACCTGCTGGCAAATCATGCGAACAGACGACGCTTCGCTTTTCGCCCTGTGGACGAACGAATGGCACGACCTCATGGACTTCGAGATCATCCCTGTGCACAGCTCCGCGGAGATGGTTGAGTCGATGCGCGTGGATGAGTCAGAGAAACGCTTTGAGATGAGATAATAAATTCCACGCCTCTCCCTTAACGTTTACGAGCGAGTGGTTTCGATTGGGATCTTAAGATCAGTGTTGAATCTCAACAAAGGATTAGCCTCGTTAGGCAAGCTGGCGGCGCGAAGACTTAGTCTCGTTAGGCGAGTTCGTCGTTTTGCGGGGCCTAAGCGCAGAGGCCGGAGCGTTTAAGGGGTTAGCGTAGGTTACGGCACCGTGTGCAACTTATTCATCTGCACGATCCGCCCGTCCTTCCGCGTGATCGCTCCATCGAGATTGAGGTCGTCGAGATAGTTAGTCTGGTCGAGAGTCTGTCCTAAGTGGCTGTTTATTCCCTGAAGGTCGGGCTTATCCACGGTCTGGTCCTGATTTGCGTCTCCGAAGAGGGCGCGGACTTCGACGTCGCTATCACCAGTGAGCGCGTTGTTACTGGTGTCGCTAATTCCATTCAAGGTGACACTCACGACTGATTGGTCGATGACGTTGATAAGATTGAGCGTGATCATGTTTCCCGAGATCGAGGCGCTGCTGTAAGTCGCATTGGTGATCGTGAACTCATTAGAGCTAATCATCCCATCCGCGGCTTCGACATCTTCACTGAAAGTGAAGACCAGGGTGGTAGGACCGCCCGCGCGTGGCTCGACCGTTCCGCTGCCCGCTGGAGCCAGGATAAGCGGCAGGTCAAAGTCGCCCTGGGCCCCGTGTGTTTTGCGCGACACGGCGCCGGTGATTGTCAGCGGCGCATTTTGGCCGGTAGTGGTAAACTGCACCACTACACCGGCGGGCTGCACCAAGCCCATGGTCGCGTTGGGATCGTTATCCGCAAACACCACCGCGGTGATTGTCCCGGTAGAATCGGTTTGCCCATCTATGAAGCCAGTAGAGTCGGGGTTAAGAGTTGTGAGATCGAGCAGAAGGTTACCGGCGGACGGGTCATACAGGAAGGGAGTCGTGAAAGTGATGATGATGTCGAACTGTTTCGTGTTTCCCGGTCCGGGCAGATTTGCTGATGATAAAGTGATCCCCTGGTCAAACACCGTCGTATTGTTAGCGCCGATATTACTGGCGAAAGTTGAATTGAGACTCCCCACCGCGACCGATGTGGTGGAGAGATCCAAACGGAGGTTGCTGAAGTTGATTGAAAACGGCGCCGCCTGCGTCGAGTCCGGCCGAAATGCGATCTGCGTGATCATTATCGGGCTGGAACCAAACTGGGATGATCCAACGATTTGCTGGAAGCGACTCGAGTCGTTCAATGGCGCGGTACTAGCCCGCACGTCTCCTTCGACTGTCGCGTTGGCGTTGGGAGCGACAATTGAGGTAGCGTTTGCTGCTGTCGCCAGCGACCCGAGGAGCGCCACTGCGATAGTGGCGGATTTAATGACAAGTGAATTAATTAATGGGGATTTCATAGTTATTTGTTTTGTTAGGGTTTCGTTTTTACGGAAATGCGGCCGCGAGAGCACAGAACGTTCGCGAAAGGCCTGGAAAGTTGCGGGTCATGATTTGGTTTCCACGGAGCTAAAGCGGAATGCGCGGCCGACCGGGGCCAGGAATTTTCGACAATCTTGCGCGCCGTTGGATTTCCCTTGCCGGGAGAAAGGCCGCGCTGTTATTCTCCGTGGCGGGCGGAAAACCGGGCGTGCCCCATTTCCCGCAAGAACCGACCGCCGCCATGCTATCGTCCCCTCCGCGAGAAGAAGTGACCCGAATCCTGGGGGATTGGGGCGACGGGGATCACGACGCGCCGCGGCGGCTCATGCCGCTGGTTTACGAAGAGTTGCGCCGGATCGCGCGCCGTTATCTCGAGCGGGAACGCATCGGTCACACCCTCCAGGCGACGGCGCTGGTCCACGAGGCTTACCTGCAATTGGTGGACCAGAAGACCGCGACCTGGCAAAATCGGGCGCACTTTTTCGGCATCGCCGCGCAAACGATGCGCCGCATCCTGGTCGATTACGCCCGCAGCCGCGGCGCCGAAAAACGCGGAGGCAACCAGGAGAAGCTTTCCTTTGATGAAGCGCTCGATTTTTCCGATGAACGCACGGTCGATCTCGTCGCCCTCGATGACGCGCTCAAGGACCTGGCGAGCTTCGATCAACGCCAGAGCGACATCGTCGAGATGAGGTTTTTCGGCGGCCTGACGAATGAAGAAATCGGCGAGTTCCTCCACATTTCGCCTCGCACGATCAAGCGCGAATGGCGCCTCGCCCGGGCCTGGCTGCGGCGGGAGATTGTGGGCGAAGGAGCAGCAAATGCCGCGGGCGGCTGAAGACTGGCTACGCGTCAAAGAAGCCTTCGAGGCCGTAGCCGATCTCGCTCCGGCTGAGCGCGCCGCTTTTTTGCATCGGTTTGGCCCCGGCGACGAGTCCCTGAGACGGGAAGTGGAATCGCTTCTCGCCTCCGACGCGCAGGCGCATGGTTTTATCGAGGACCCAAGCCGGGCCATCCCGCGCGACGCGCTGGAGAGGATCGCCGCGGAGGAGCCTTTCGTGGCCCGGCAGTTTGGCCCTTACCGGACGATCCGCGAGATCGGCCGCGGTGGCCTGGGCACGGTCTATCTCGCGGCCCGGAGCGACGCCGCCTACGAAAAGGAAGTCGCGGTCAAACTGCTGCGCCGCGGACTCGACACCGACGACATCCTGCGGCGTTTTCGAAACGAACGGCAAATCCTCGCGCGGCTCGACCACCCAAATATCGCGCGCCTGATCGACGGCGGCACGAGCGAGGATGGGTTGCCGTTCTTCGTGATGGAGTATGTGCAGGGAACATCCCTGAACATTTACTGCGAGACGCACGGGCTAACTACTGATGAGCGGCTGCAGCTTTTTCGCACGGTCTGTGCCGCCATCACTTACGCGCACCAAAACCTGGTCATTCACCGCGATCTCAAGCCATCAAACATTTTGGTGACCAACGACGGCGAAGTGAAGCTGCTCGACTTCGGCATCGCGAAACTGTTAGGCGCGGATGAGGAGGTCGCCTCCCAGACAATGACCTCGCAGCGGGTCATGACCCCGGACTATGCGAGCCCCGAGCAAGCGCGCGGCGAGGCGATCAACACCACGAGCGATGTCTATAGCCTTGGGGTTGTTCTTTACGAGCTGCTCACGGGAGCGAAACCCTCTCGCCTAACGAGTCAAGGTGCGAAGGAACTCGCAAGCACGATCACCGGCCGAAGCCCAGAACGTCCCAACGCCGCGCGCGATCAGAAAACTCTCCGCGGCGATCTCGGTAACATTGTGCTAAAGGCGCTGCGCAAAGAGCCGCCACGGCGCTACGAATCGGCGGCTCAATTTTCGGAAGACATCCGACGGTATCTCGAAGGTCTGCCCGTCCGGGCGCGCAAAGACACTTTTACCTATCGCGCGAGTAGGTTCGTGGGCCGCCATCGCCTCGCGGTGGCGGCGGCGGCGATCATTTTTGTCACGCTCGTCAGCGGCATCGTGATGACGGCAAGGGAAAAGCGAAAAGCCGATCGCCGGTTCAACGATGTCCGTCAAATGGCTAACTCCTTCATCTTCGAAGTGGACGACGCGATCCAGAAAGGGCCGACTCAGGCCAGAGCCATGCTCGTTAGGCGAACGCTCACTTATCTCGACCGGCTGGCGCAGGAATCGGGCAACGATCGGGAGCTGCAACTTGAGTTGGCGGCCGGCTACCTCAAAGTTGGAGACGTCCAGGGTATGCCCTATCGCCCGAATCTCGGCGACAGCACGGGAGCGCTGGCGAGTTATCGCAAGGCGGAGGAAATTCTCCAGTCAGTGACCGCGACCGACCAAGGCAACCTGGAAGCGCGCCGTTACCTGAGCATCGCCTGGCAAAGCATCGGTCGTTTGCAGAGCCGCGTGGGCGATTGGTCAACCGCGTTGGCGAGTGAGCGAGAGGCCGTGGCCATCAGCGAAGCACTGGTCTCCGCCGATCCGGATCGCGCCCGTTATCGCAGTCTTCTCGCAGATAACTATCTGCATTTTGGAGAGGCGCTTTATAAGCCGGAGCGCGGCGCCACCGTGGCGGATCACCGGGAGGCGATCGCCTGGTTCCGCAAGGCCCTGCACCTCCATGAGGCGCTCGGCGCGGCCAAGCCCGGCAATGCCAGTTATCGTTACGCCGCCGGTGTGGATTATGAGTACATCGGCATCGCCTTCACCCAGCTGGGGGACCTGACCGGTGATCCGAAAAATTATGCCGCGGCCTTGGAGAATCATCGAGCCGAACTAAAAATTAATGAAGCCCTGGCCGCTTCGGATCCAGGGAACGGGACCTATCGGCGAATCCTCGCCGATGTTTATAGCGAGGTGGGGCACGCGCAATTGAATCTAAAGCGAACCACCGAGGCCTTGGAAAATTTCCGCCGCAGTCTGAGCATCTTTGAAGCGATCAGAGCATCTGATCCGACCAATGTGGAAGCGCAACGCGACGTGGCCAACTCGTATTTCTCCGTGAGTCAGGCTCTGGCGCAAAGCGGCGATTTGAGCGCCGCCCTCGAGCTGGCCGGCAAAGCCGTCGCCATCAACCAGGAGTTGAGCAAAGCGGACCCGGCCAACGCGGAAACGAGAGGGAACCTGCTCGTAGGGTTGGAAGCACTGGGCGAGATGCGCGAAAAAACGGGGGATGTGGATGGCGCACTGGAAAACTATCAGAAGGCTCTGCTTATCCTGGAATCGTTGTCGAAAGCCGATCCGAAAAATGTCACGATTCGCCAGCGCGTGAGGATTGAAGAGGCCAACGTCGCCCGGATTAAGAAACCGGTGGCAGTTGATCGCCAAGCGACCAACCCGTGAGCATCAAACAGGCTGGATTAATCTGTTTCGCGGGATGATTCGACCGCGCTAACGACTCTTAACGGTCCGGAAGACTTATCGCGCCAAGCTCGCGGCAGACAACGTGGCGCCGCTGGGCCGGCCGCGTCTAGGTCCCGTTAGCGACACCGACCTTTTGATGCAGCGCGATGCTGGAGCCGACCCAGGTCTTATCCTTGTTGAAATCCACGCCCATCATCTTGCCCTGGCTCATGCGAACAAGGCTATTGACCAGGGTAGGTTCTTCGCCTTCGGGCCAGAGGAACATCATCCGTATTTCTGCTTTTGAGCGGTGACCATCGACTGTGGGGACGAACTCGGCATAAGTCACTTTCTCCTGCAGAATCCATGAGTGCGGTTTTTTCAGCGCACTCAGTTTTTCGTGGGTCGGTTCCATCTCTACTCCCAAGCCGGCGAATGAGTAGAGAGGTTTGAGGACGAACCGCTCCAACGACTCGTTAGGTGGAAACTCATCCGCGAAATAAGCGGCAGACGTATGCGCGGTTTTAAGATAAGGCAGCGAATGTTTGCTAATACGGAAATACCAGTTCGGATGTCCCGCCCACTGCACTTCAACCTCCTGTCGGAGGTCAAACCCGGGCTTAACATCTGGCCGTCGTAGAAGCTCGTCGAAGATGACGCGGTTATAGATTCGTTCGATCCGGGTTTCACGACCGTCGCGATCGTAGAAGAGTTGACGGCCGCATTGTCTTATACTCGTTAGGCAAACCGGCCGCACGCCGAGGAGCGTCTCGGTGCAGGCAAAGTCGATGCGCGTCTTCTGTTTCTCGGGCTCGATTTCGAGCAGAATCACATTCTCCGGCGCGCAATCGCCGACGACGGCTTTGCGCAGGAGCTCAAGGTAACCCTCGTCCCTCAAGCCGCTGAAAGCCGAGGTCCAGTCGCGCGGGATCGCCGGAAAGGCGTGGCGCATGCAGCCAAGGAGGTGGAACTGAAAGCCGTAGAGACTGGGAAAGCCCTGCAGCTCGATGAGACGCGGCGTGAACTTACCGTTCTCCGCCGCGCACACCGCCAGATCGACTTGGAGAAAAAGCGGATGGGGCGTTTCGTTAGGCACGACCAGGTGCGGCGGGATCGCAGTCGCGGAATGCCGGCGAAACTCCGGCGTGCGTACCTGCCCAACGATCTCGCGCGCGGCCTCGCAGATTTCATCGGCAAACTCGCGCGTCAAAAAGATCGGCGTTTCCGAAACGCGGAAATCGGCCGGCCACTTCTCGGTTTCGTTCACGCAACGCAGGAGCGCCGCGTATTTATCGGCGGTGAAATCCGCGTTGAAGCGTTTGCGCTGGATTGGGTCCATCGGCGGTGAGCATGCCACGAAAAGGCTGCTCAACAAAGCTCTCGACAGGCCCGTTAACGGGTCGTTCGGTATTCTACTCCGCTAGGTCATTCCTCGTGGAAAGAGGGCCGTAAACTCTTTATCGGGCTGCAGCTTTTGCGCAACGCTCGACCAACCGCGGCGCTTCCATCCGATCCGCCCAGTCCGCGAATGCTGGAGTTGCACCGCGCCAGCGCAGCGTCTCGACCTTCTTAAAGAGCGGCGCATCGGTGCGCAGGGTCGAGAGTTTTTTGAAGAGCAAGGCGAGCTCGCGCTGTTGGCCGAGAATGTTTGACGGGAATTTTTCGATCGGGCCATGGCGATTCAAAAGCTGAGCGGCGGTCTTGACGCCGAACCCGGGGATACCGGGGTAGCCGTCGGCCGCATCGCCCACGAGCGCGAGCAGGTCCGGAATGAGCGGCGGATCGACGCCAAACTTCTCACGTATCCCAGCAGCATCGCGAATCGTTTTGCGCCGGCCGTCAATCTGCACCACGCGGGTCCCGCGCACGCATTGCGCCAGGTCCTTATCCGGTGTCCAGATAGCGGTTTTCTCCACCTTCTTTGCCTTGGCGGCGATATGCGCGGCGGAAGCCAGGGCATCATCCGCTTCGAGCTCGATCATCGGCCACACCACCACGCCCATGGCCGCGAGAGCCTTCTCAAGCGGATGGAATTGCGCGCGCAGCGCGGGCTCGATGCCGGCGCCGGTTTTGTAGTCCGCCCAAAGCCGATTGCGAAACGACTCGATCACATGATCGGTGGCGACGCCGAGATACGTGTCGCCGTTCTCGATCATTTGGAGAACGGTCTGCAGCACGCCGACGACGGCGCCGTAGGTGCGATCTTTGCCCTTATTGAACCGGCGCAAGCCGTAGAAATGACGGAACAGCTCGTAGGTGCCGTCGACGAGGTGCACGATCATTTTTGGGCAAACTTTAAATCTCGCGGCGCGCCTTCAACGGTCGTCGACGGGGTCAGATGTCAAATGTATAGACACGACCCACTCACGCCTCCCCTCTGTAAGGTTTGATTCCAGCTTCATCACGGGTAGGGCACGCCAATTTTTTTGCAGAATGCGCCGAAGCGCGGGTCGGATCGCAGCTCGCGCGTGAACGGGTTCTCCAAGATCGACATCACGCCGGGGTCTTGCTTTTGATAGCCCTGCTCGAGCCACTCGAAGGTCTTGTCGGCGTCGCTGCGAAAGGCATAGACGGTCGCGATTTGAAAAGACATGTCGTTGCTATGGCCGGCGATGAGCGCGTTGAGGGCTTCATCGGCCGCCTTCGCGTCACCTCGAGCCTGTTGCGCCAGGGCGATCGCGTAGGCTCGCCAATCGGGATCGGATTCCTGCGTAGCGGCTCTCAGGGCCGCCTCGCCATCCCCACGTTTTGCCTCGACCAGCGCCAGCACCTGCCACGTGCCCGCGCCGCCCGGCTGGAGCTGGGTCGCCTTGCGAGCTGAGCGCACTGCTTCGTCATAGCGGCCTAACGAGGTGAGGAGTCGGGCGAGATTGAAATGAGCGTTGGTGCTCAATGGGTCGAGTCGCACCGCCTGCTGCAAGAGATCGACTGCTTCATCGATCTGCCCCAAATCCGCGATCACGGTGGCGAGGCCAATCTTCGGCACTGCGGAGGCAGGGGCCAGCTCGAGGGCGCGTCGATATTCGGCCTCCGCTCCTTTTTCATTGCGATCGACGCTTACGAGGATTTGTCCCAAAGCGGCGTGCCCCTCGGCGGAGTTGGGATCTTCGGCCACCGCCCGCTCTGCCGCCGCCCGGGCCTTGCGGTTTGCCTCGGCCACATCCTCACCCGTGATATCACCAAGGGCCCACCAACTTTTGGACAAAGCCGCATAAGCCAGAGCGTAGTGCGGATCGCTCCGGGTTGCCGTTTCGTAAAACCCGATCGCTTTTCGCAAATCGGCGGCGGTATAGAGTTGCTCGTAGAAGCGTCCTTGCAGATAGGCCGTGTAGGCATCGACGTTCTGATTCGACGGCGCGTCCGGGTTTTTCTCAGTCGCGCCCAGGAGCGCGACCTTGAGCGCGCCCGCGACGGACTGTGCGATTTCCGACTGCACCGCGAAGATGTCCTTCAGTTCCCGGTCGTAGGTGTCGGACCAGACATTGGCGCCATCGCTGGATTTGATCAGCGCCACCGCGATGCGGACCCGATCGGCGGACTTCCGCACGCTGCCTTCGAGCAGATAATAGACCCCGAGCTTCTCGCCGATGGTCTTGCTGTCATCGGGCTTGCCTTTGAACTGAAAAGACGAGGTGCGTCCGACAACCTTCAGTTCCGGCAGACGCGAGAGCGACGAGATAAATTCTTCCGACATCCCGTCGGAGAAGTATTCGTTAGCCGGGTCGCCGGTGGAATTGACCATCGGCAGGACCGCGATCGATTTTTCGAGAATAGCGGCACCTTTCGTCGCTCCTCGATGCGACGTGAAATAATAGGCCGCTCCGGCGGCGAGGATTACGGCGAGCACGAGAGCGCTCATCCACCCGACACTGCGCCGCACCGGCTTTGGCTTTGCCTGCTGAAATTTCTGCGGGAGTGCGCCGTTGCCCAATGGCTCAGCATAGAGATTGACCAAATGGAGCCGGACGCCGTGTTTGACCTCGCAATCACCCAGATCGTGCAGACGCGGCGCCCATTGCCGGTATTGCACCAGATCATCGGCCACGTGCTGCGAGAGGAGGATGTGCCCGGCGTCGCCGCAATCCATCACCCGTTGCGCGATGTTGATGCCGGCTCCGGCGATGTTGCTGCGCCCGCTCACGTCTCGCACCTCGCTCACGGGTCCGCTGTGAATGCCCATCCGCACCGGAAGTTCCGGGTGCTTCTGCAGCGCCTCGGCAATCTCGAGCGCGCAGCGGGCCGGTTCTTCCGCGCTGTGATAGAAGACCAGCGCCACCCCATCGCCGGTCGGCAACCTCACGAGTTGTTCGTCCGTCGCTTCCCGCACTGGCGCAGTGGCCAGCACGATCTCGGTGAGCTGGTTTTGCCGCTCCTTCTGTTCCTCGATCAGGAGCTTCGAGTAACCGACAATGTCGATGAACAGGACATACCCGATCTCCAGGTGGAGATTATCGTCGGACTCGGGCACAGTCTGTGTCTATCGGAAATGATAGCGCACCGGCGAACTATTTCGTCAGGAAGCTGATTTTGTTGAAGGAGAATTGGTCTCGTCGCCGCGACCTCCATGACGAGCCAGGAACGACGGCATATGCGAGCGCGACCTTGTAAACATTGCGCCGCTTCCAGCTCGGCGAAGAAGTTGCGTGGGTTCACGGCTGCTTATTCTGCTGCGGCCCGATGATTTTATCGGCGAGCTTCTCAAACCGCGGATCGCCGCGCAGCGGGTCGAGGAATGGATGAACTCTGATAAGAGATATGTTGGTGCTTTCTTTCTGCCGATAACTTTGCTCGAGCCAATTGATCGCCTCTTCCTTATCGCCGAGCCCAATATGGACCAGGGCACAACCAAAGGCCCAGACGATGGGCTTGCCGAGTTCTTTCGCCTGGTTAAACAGTTGCAAGGCTTTTTTACGGTCGCCTTTCAAGGCGTAAGCATGCGCGGCCCTCAATAGTGGGAAATGCTCGTGGCTAATGTTATACGTTCTCTCGTACTCGCCGATCGCTTGATCCAACTGACCGCTGAGGACAAGCGCTTCGCCCAGCATGCTGTGAGCGTAAGGAAATGCCGGGTCCAACTCCACCGTCTTGCGGAGCTGGGCGATCGCCTCGGAATAGCGTCGCGCGAGGGTATAGCTCAGTCCCAAGTTCGCGTTGATGATCGCGGAAAAGGGATCAAGCTCGACCGCGCGTTTCAGCTCGGCGATAGCATGATCGTGTTCCCCCAGCGGCGCGAGAGCATCAATTCCGAGCCAGTGATGAGCAGTCGCATAGTTGGGGTTCAATTCGATCGCGCGTTCAAACTCGCGTCTGGCATCGCGCGGGTTTAGCTCACCAATCATCACCTCCCCAAGCGACGCATGCGCCTCGCCCAAGCTGTTATCAATCTCCAAAGCTTTGTTCGCGGCTGCTCTTGCTTTCGGCAGATATTCCACCGGCGAGGCGGGCGTCCATGCTATCAGAAGCACGTAGCAATCGGCTATGCCTGCATAGGCCAGTGCGTAGTTCGGATCTTGGTTGAGGGCCTGGTGGAAGTAATCGAGCGCCTTTCTAAAGCCGTCGCCCGTACGCTTCCCCCAGAAGTAGCGGCCCTTCAGGTAAAGCTCATGCGCTTCGGTGTTCTCAGTCGGTCGCGCGGCCATCGCCTTTTGCTCGGAGCCCGTGAGCTTGGCCTGCAACGAATCAGCGATCTTCTTCGCGATTTCGGTTTCAACGCCAAACACATCCGTCAACTTGCGATCATAGATCTCCGCCCAAAGGTGCGCGTCGGTCGCCGCCTCGATTAGCTGCACATTGACGCGGACTTGATCAGCCGACTTCTGCACGCTGCCTTCGAGGATGTGGGCGACACCAAGCTGCTGTGCGATCTGGCGCAGATCACCGGGCGCACTTTTGAAGCGCTGCGTCGATGTGCGTGAGATGACTTTCAGGTCCGCGACCTTCGCCACGCGCGTCAGGATCTCTTCCTGAATGCCTTCAGCGAAATAGGCGTTCTCGGGATCCCGGCTCAGATTCTCAAACGGGAGCACGGCGATCGATTTCTCGGGAATGGCAGCGCCCTTCGACGCTGATCGATAGGCACTGAAATAATAATAGGCAGCTCCGGCAGCAAGGATCGCGGCGAGCGCGAGGGCGGCGATCCAGCCGAGATTGATGCGTCGCGCCGGCTTTGGCTTTGCCTGCTGAAATTTCTGCGGGAGCGCGGCGTTGCCCAGTGGCTCAGCGTACAGGTTGACCAAATGAAGCCGGACGCCGTGTTTGACCTCGCAATCGCCCAGGTCATGCAAACGCGGGGCCCATTGCCGATATTGCACCAGATCATCGGCCACGTGCTGGGAGAGGAGGATGTGTCCGGCGTCGCCGCAATCCATCACCCGTTGCGCCATGTTGATGCCGGCTCCCGCGATGTTACTGCGCCCGCTCACGTCCCGCACCTCGCTCACCGGTCCGCTGTGAATGCCCATCCGCACCGGAAGGTCCGGGTGCTTCTGGAGCGCTGCGGCGATCTCGAGCGCGCACCGCGCCGGTTCTTCCGCGCTGTGGTGGAAGACCAGCGCCATCCCGTCGCCGGTCGGCAGCCTCACGAGTTGTTCGTCGGTCGAGGTGCGCACCTGCGCTGTCGCCAGAACGATCGCGGTGAGCTGGTGCAGGCGCTCCTTTTGTTCCTCGATCAAGAGTTTCGAGTAACCGACGATGTCGATGAACAAGACATGTCCGATTTCCAGGTGGAGATTATCGTCGGATTCCGCGGGCACGATCCATTTCTATCGGAGCCGCAACGGTCTGCCTATCTTATTAGCGGGAGTAAATTAGGCCGTCGGCTCCGGGAAGCATCGGGCTCAGTCTGAATGGCGCTAAGTCAAGACAGGTTCAAGTTCTATCGTCCCTGGCCGCACTCAGCCTCCCTCTTCCATGCAGACCCACCAGTGAACCGGTGGGCTATTTTCGTATCGCCCCGGGGCACGCAGGGGACCGATGTTGGTGGGCGTTTCTCCGACGATAGCCCTGTAATTCATTGCGGGGTCACCAGTAGAAGAAAGGGCTAAGTCCCGCAAGGGACGACAGAACGATCACGAATGCCTCTTAACTTGGTGTCCGCAGTTTTTCGACGGATACATGAACGCGCGCATGATCATCGATCTCGACGCCACCGCCGGAGCCCTGGAGGGTGTTTCAGGCCATCCTGCAGGACCAGAACGCGCCCGTTGTGAATCTTGTTTGAGAATAATTAAGCGCGCCTCGTGGTAACGCTGTCTCAGCGGATCAGCTTGGCCTTGTCGCGTCCGCTATCCCAGCGGACTGGAGGAAAATCTCTCAGGTTAGACAGGCAGAAGGGGTCAGAGCTTACTATCGACAGGCGCGGGCGCGAAGCTCCTCGGGTTGGCGGGCGCACGTGCTTCTGGCGAAGCCTTCGCTTTTCGCTGACGGCAGTCGCCTGGGTCACTTCTTCGGTTTCGCCGCCTTCACCGCGGACCTTCTGGCGCCTTCCTTTGCGCTGCTCTTTCCCTTGCCCAAGAGGGCCCTCGCCGCCTGGTAATTGGCTATGTGCTCCTCCACGGACACGCGCGCAACGGTGCGGCCGACCACGTCGAGAGCCAGGTCCTCCAACTTATTGAAGCGGACGCAACCTTTACCCATGTCGAGCTTCTTGCCGCTCTTCTGGTATTCGCTGGTGAACCAGGTGGAGAGAGTGGGATTCATGTAGAGGCCGATGCAATGCAACACCATCCCCGACTTCTGCGAGGCGAGCGCAACCAATGGCAGCGGCACTTTGGGATTCTCGCCATAGCCCGCCGGATAGAGGGAGAGCGGGACGTACCAGCCGATCATCCCGAACTGCATGCCCTCCTCATATCCGTCCGGCAGATTCTCATTGATCGCTTTGCGCACGGCGCTGAGCGCGGCGCGGCGATCCGCGGGGAGGGCGGCGAGGTATTGGGCCACGGAGGAAGCTGTCATGTTGGCGACGATACCCGCTGAACTGTGCGGTGGACAAGCCTCATGCACCGCGATGGGCCGAGGTTCAGCTGTGCTATGCCGTCCGACGCGCAATTGGAAGGCTGGATGCGCACTTTTGGTCGGCCGGCGACGAGTCTGGCGAAATTTAAGCGCACTTGACCAGCGGCGACTCGCGCTTTTTATGGTGTGACGCGCGTTTGCGAGCGATCAACGCGCGCTTGGAATAGGCTGACGCGCAGTTGCGGTTGACTAGCGCGGAGTTGTGGCCGGGCGGAGCCTACTTTTGCCGGGATGACGCAGAGTTTTGTGAAGCCTAGGCGCGATTGAAACGGTTCGGCGGCGAGTTGAAGTGATCTGTCGGAGAGTTGCAGCGACCTGTCGATGACTTGCGCGACTACGACGCGCATTCAGAAGGAGCGCATGCGGCAAACTCAGGCGCGGTCTGTCGCCGGTTCGATAATGCTGTTGATGTGCAGCGGCCCGAGAACCGCGACGCCGCCATCGTCAGCGACCGCAACCACACGGTTGCCTCGCGGCGTGATATACGCGTGATCCACGGTCGGAACGGAATACTCGTGTCCGTCGGAAGTGCGAATGACAAACGGCACGAATGGCACCCGCTCGAGATGTTCGCGCACGTCGGAGATCATTTGCGTATTATACCAAAAACTTGCCTTTGCGCATCACCTGGTCGTCGTCGAACCAGATGTCGAAGTCGCGGCCGACGCAGTCGATGTGCGTTTTCGAAAGCCAGGTCTGGCCGGTGTGTTCGGCGTAGGGATGGCCGAATGCGATGTGGATGCCGGGGATTTTTTCGTCTTGCAAAATGTTGCCGATGACGTGGGTGCAGGCGGTGTTGGTACCGACCGCGAACTCGCCGACGCGGTTGCTGTTTTCGTCGGTGTTGGTGTAGGCGGCGAATTCTTCGAGCAGCTCCTGGTTGTCACAGCCTAACGATTTAATGCGGTTGTCGCGCACCTCGATCGTGAGAGGGGTTTTCTGGATGTCGCCGTATTTCTGGCAAAGGTAATCGCCGACCACTCCATCGACGACGAAGCGGCCGTTGCTATCGAAGGGCGAGGTGAAAATCTCGCCGCCCGGAAGGTTGCCCCATTTCTCCGGGGTGATGATGCCGCTGGTTTTGAGCCAGCGCAGATTCGCGGAGAGATCGGCGGTGTAATCCGTGCCGGCGGGGTTGGTGCAATGGATGCGCCGGGCGGCGCGCGCGCGCTCGACCAGGATCTGGCTGTGCGCGTCGATCGCGCGGAAATCGGCCCGCATTCCCTCGAGCATGATCTGGTGGCTGATGTTCACCATGTGGCCGTGGCGGATGTGATTTTTGTTTACGATCTCGCTCATCTGCATGCGAGAGCCGAGTTCGCCGCGCTGGGTTTGGGCGCAAAAGATCGAGACCTGCGAGGTGTTCAGGTCGTCGAGAATGATGCGCGGCATGTTGGTGAGCGGACGCTCGGCGTAATTTTCGAGGACGAAGACGGCGTGCTCGGAGCCGACTTCCTCGACCTGTTCCTGCAAGGCAGCGGCGATCTCGCGCGTCGCCTCATCGGTGATGATGGTGATGCGCTCGTTAGGCTGGAGCCGCAGGCAATCGCGGATGGCGTTGCGCGCGCCGGGGATTAATTCCGGATCGATGGCGATGGTGTCGCTGAATTGGCGGTCGGGCATTTTGGAGCGCTCAGATTAAGCAGGGAAAGTGCCGTGGGCAATCGTCCCGGGGAACGGCTGGTCCGTGGGTGAAGCGATGTAGCGTGCGCTGTCCTCAGCGCATCGGGTGGCATGGCGCTACGCGCGGCATTTCCGCTGGGGACAGCGGACGCTACAGGTGCTTTTCGAAGCAAAGCGCGAGCGGGTCCTCGGCGTGGTGACCGTAACTGGGAATGCGGTAATATCCGACGCGTTCGTAAAGGTGGATTGCGATCGGTTGGCGCGCGCCCGTCTCCAGCCGCATGAGGGCGTAGTTCCGAGCACGCGCCCAGTCTTCCAGCGCACGCAGGATGGCCGCCGCGACGCCGCGTCCGCGCGCTTCCGGCGCGACATACATGCGCCTCACCTCTGCGATTTCAGGTGGGCCGTCAGGGAAAGGTCGCACTGCGCCGCAGCCGATCGCCTTTTCGCCTAACGACGCCACCATGAAGACGGCGCGCTCGCCGACGATGTCGCGCGGGGGGAAAGGCGGCGCGGTTTGCTCCGGGTAGATCGTGCTCAACTCCGCCCAGAGCGCGCCGGCGAGCCGGAGGCTTTCGGGCGCAAAAGAATCGGCCGGCGCGATCGCCAGGGCCGGAGATTCGGCGGAGAAAGACAAACGAGGCAGCTTCGCCTAACGAGTTGTCGAGTCCGCCATCGCGGGAACGTCGAGTTTTTCGTAAGTCTCCCTCACGATGAGATCGACCACGTCATGCATGTTGTGCTCGCGTTCCCAGGCGACAATTTGTCGATCCGCGCCGGTGCCTTCGCGCATGATCTGCTCGATGTGATTGATCTCATTGCGGCTCCCGAGTTCGTCCACTTCGGTGGAGATAAACTCGAGCAATTCGCCTAACAATGAGCGCGTTTCCGCTTCGGTCTCGCGCCCGAAATCGATCAGCTTCCCATCGATGCCGTAACGCGACGCGCGCCAGCGATTCTCGTCGAGCAAGCGCCGGCGATAAACGCGGAAAGTGGTGTTATGCCAGAGCAGCTTGTGCAGCTTCACCACGATCGCTTGGATGAGGGCAGCGAGCGCGAGCGTGTCGTCCACGCGGGATTGGGCGTCGCAGATGCGAATCTCGAGCGTGTCGAAAAACGGATGCAGCCGGATGTCCCACCAGATTTTTTTCGCGTTATCGACGCAGCCGGTTTTGATGAGCAGTTTTAAAAAATCTTCGTACTCGGAGAGGCTCTCAAAGGCGTCGGGAATGCCGGTGCGTGGGAAGCGCTCGAAGACTTTCAGGCGATAACCTTTCAGGCCCGTGTTGCGCCCGACCCAAAACGGCGAGTTGGTCGAAAGCGCGTAAAGATGCGGCAAAAAATAACGTGTCTGATTCATGACGTGGATCGCGGTTTCGCGATTCGGAATGCCGACGTGCACGTGCAAGCCGAAGATGAGATTCGCGCGCGCGACCTGTTGCAAATCCCTCACGATCGTCTCGTAGCGTTCGCCTTCCGTGATCCTCTGATCGAACCAATGCGAAAAGGGATGTGTGCCCGCGGAGGCGATCTTGAGTCCGGTGCGGCCGGCCATGGTCGCGAGCTCGCTGCGCAAGCGGACGACCTGTTGGCGCGCATCATGAATATCGCGGCAAACGTCCGTGCCCATCTCCACGACCGACTGGTGCATCTCGGGCTTGATCTGCTCCTTCAAGGTCACTTTGCCTTCGCCAAGAATCTCTTGGATGTGCGAACGCAGTTCGCGCGTCTCGGGATCGATGATCTGGAATTCTTCCTCGATCCCGAGAGTGAACACGTGATCGGAAGCGCTCATGGCCTAACAACAACCGCCACATGGGCGTGCGACGCAAGCTGGAGACCGCGTCTGAGCCGCGTATCGGTCGTATAAGTCACATGAGTCGTATAGGTGTTCTCAGTTTGCTGGTGGCGCTCATTGCAGGCAGTGGTCACGCGGGCGCTAAGGCGGATAGTCCTTTTGTCGTTAGGCAAAAAAGTTTCACGAGCAGCGGTAGGAAAGTCCTCGTTGACGTTTACAGGCCGACGGCTGCGGGACGACACACACCGATTCTTGTGCTCCACGGCGCGGGAGGCATGCTCTTCGACGGCCCGGAGATGTCGCGCGTGGCGGCGCAGCTCGCGCGCGCGGGGTTCGAGGCCTACCAAGTGCATTATTTCGATCGCACCCACACCTGGTACGCGCGACAGGCGGTGTTGTTGAAACTCTTTCCAACCTGGCGCGCGACCGTGGGCGATGCCGTGAAGTGGGTTCATGCACAGCGGCCAGAGGCGCCGAAGGTCGGCATCTTTGGTTATTCGTTAGGCGCGTTTGCCGCGATCGAAACGGCGCGGCGCGATCCGTCCATCGGCGCGATCGTGGAAGAAGCCGGCGGGTTTTGGCATGGACATCCGGAGGGACCGACCCAACAACCCCTGCCGCCGATGCTGGTGATCCACGGCACCGCCGATACGCGCGTGCCTAACGAGAAATATACGCAGCCGCTGCTGGAGTATCTCCTAGCGCACGACGATCCATACGAGCAGCGGTTCTATCCCGGGGAGGGGCACGAACTCTCGACAAAAGCCGCGGCCAAAGTGCGGAAAGAAGCGGTCGAGTTCTTCGCGCGCCATTTGCCATAGAATCGCTTCGCGCGAGTTGTCATCCCGAGCCGGCGAAGCGGGGAGGGACCTCGCATGTGTCACACGATTTCGTTAGGCAAATCGACAACCGAGCAACCTTGGCAGGCTCCTCGCCGTCTTTCCGGGAACTCCGCGTGAACGGCCTTTAGCGTGGCGCGCTGCGCTCTACACGGCGAAAGCCTCGGCGATCACACAGGCCTGTTCGCGCTTGTGCACCGCGAGCGCGCCGACGGCGGGACTCGCGCTCGCGTTGCGGCCCGCGTAGGCAATTTCTTTGCCTAACAATGATCGCAAACGCGGCTCGAGATAGGTCCAGGCGCCCATGTTCTGCGATTCTTCCTGGCACCAAACGAATTTTTGCGCGTTAGCGTACGGTGTCAGGATTTGCCGTAACTTTTCCTCCGCAAACGGATAGAGCTGCTCCAGCCTAACGATGGCGGCGCTGGTGATTTTTTGCTCGGTGCGATGATTCAGCAGGTCGTAATAAACTTTGCCGGAGCAAAGAATGACGCGCTCGATTTTTTCCGGCGCGCCCACTTCCGGCGCGGGCAAAATTTCGGCGAAGCTGCCGCTCGTAAAATCCTCCGTGCGCGAGGAAGCGGCTTCCGAACGCAGCAGACTTTTCGGGGTCATGATGATGAGCGGCTTGATGAAGTCGCGTTTCATCTGCCGCCGCAAAACATGAAAGTACTGCGCCGCAGTCGTTAGGTTGCAGACCTGAATGTTGTCCTCCGCGCAAGCTTGCAGGAAACGTTCGAGCCGCGCGCTGGAATGCTCCGGTCCCTGGCCTTCGTAGCCGTGCGGCAGCAGGAGCACGATGCCGTTAGGGCGTTGCCACTTCGATTCGGCTGAGACAATGAACTGATCGATGATGGTCTGTGCGCCATTAGCGAAATCACCGAACTGCGCTTCCCAAAGACAAAGCATGTTCGGGTAATCGAGCGCGTAGCCGTAATCGAATCCGAGCACGGCCGCTTCGGACAACAGACTGTTATATATGCAAATCCGCGCCTGGTTAGGCGCGAGGTGCAGCAGCGGCAAATAAGGTTTGCCGGTGTCCGCGTCGTAAAGAAATGAGTGGCGATGACTAAAGGTGCCACGCCGGCTGTCCTGCCCGGAAAGCCGCACCGGAGTTCCCTCGAGTAGCAGCGAACCGAACGCGAGCGCCTCGGCAAATCCCCAGTCGTACGGACCGCCTGCGGCGTAAACTTCCCGCTGCCGATCGATCGTGATGCGCTTCACTTTTGGGAGGACGTTGAAGTCGTCTGGCACAGTCGTTAGGCCAGCGACGATCTGCTGCAACATCTCCGCGCTGATCGCGGTCGGTCCTGACTTGCCCGAGTATTCCGGTTGGAAAACCGCCGTCGATTCCTGGAAGCGCTCTTTGTGATCGTTAGGCGATTTTTCCGCCGCTTTCACTTCCTCGAGCGCGTTCTCCAGCCGGTCCTGCAAATCTTTTTCCAACGCTGTCGCCGCTTCGGCGCTCAGGACTTGGCCATCGATCAACTCCTTCTTATAGAGCTGCGCGACCGACGGCCGCTGCGCGATCTTCGCGTAGAGATCAGGCTGCGTGAACAACGGCTCGTCGCCCTCATTGTGCCCGTAGCGACGATAACAGTACATATCCACGACCACGTCGCGGCCGAACTTCTGGCGAAAATCGAGCGCCGTTTCCGTGACGAAACGAACCGCGAGCGGGTCGTCGCCGTTCACGTGAAAGATGGGAACCTCGATCATCTTCGCGATGTCCGTCGCATACATCGAAGAGCGCGCGTCTTCCGGCAGCGTGGTGAAACCGATCTGGTTATTGACCACGAGATGCACGGTCCCACCGGTCGAGTAGCCGTGTAGTTGCGACATGTTGAGTGTTTCCGCAACGATGCCCTGACCCGCAAATGCCGCGTCGCCGTGCACGAGCAATGGCAACACTTTTCGCCGATGCTCTGTGTCGCCGCGAATCCGTTGCCGCGCGCGCGCGATGCCCTCCACGATCGGATCGACCGCCTCGAGATGACTCGGATTGGCTGCGAGGCGAATCTCCACTTCCGCGTCGGCGAGCTTGCGAATCGTGCGGTAGCCGAGGTGATATTTCACATCGCCATCGCCCGCGACCAACTCGGGAATATAATTCGTGCTGAACTCGGTGAAGAGGACCCTGAGCGATTTGCGAAGAAAATTCGCGAGCACATTGAGCCGCCCGCGATGCGCCATCCCCATGCAAATTTCCTCGATGCCTTCGCCGGGACAGCGGTGCAAAATGGTGTCGAGAATCACCAGAAGCGATTCCGCGCCCTGCAGCGAGAAGCGTTTCTGCCCGACGTAGCGCGTGTGCAGAAAAACCTCGAACGCCTCCGATTCCATGAGCACGCGCAGGAGAGCGATCTCGACGTCGGTCGAGGCGTGATGCTTCGTCGGCCGCGCTTCGAGGCGATCGCGCACCCAGTGGCGCAGATGCGGATTTTGAATGTGCTGAAATTCTGCGCCGATCGCTTCGGCGTAGATTTCGTCGAGGAGCGCAACCATCTCGCGCAGCTTCATTTTTTTGCCGTCGAGAAAAAATTGCGACGAAACCTGAAGGCCGAGATCCTTCTCGCTGAACCCGAGTTCACGCTGCGAGAGCAACGGATTTTCCGGCCGTTTTTCCGCCAGCGGATTCACCCGCGCGATGGTGTGGCCTAACGTTCGATAGGCATGGATGAGTCCATCGACGCGCGTTTGCAGCGAGCTGTCCACTTCGCTCGCGCGGGCCGGCGCGGCTGCGGTGGCGGTGCCATTGCGCTGCGGCGTGTTGCCGAGCTCGAACCCCTCGAAAAACGCGCGCCAGGTGCTATCGACCGAATCGGGATCCTTCTCCCATCGGCGGAAATTTTCATCGATCAGATCGAGATTTCCGCGAGTCGCGAACGATGGTTGCATACGACTGGTACTCTGGCGGCGATTGGCAGCCGGGCAAGTTGACAGTCCCGGACGCGCTCGGATGTTCGCCGGCAAAGTGAGCGCACGGGCATGACCGCGGAAGAAGTTTACGAATCTGTCACGAACGGAGGCACCAGCGATTTCGCGGACGCGGTGGAGATTTTCGAAGGCTTCGGCCCGTGGTGTTTGATCGGTGGGCTAGCGGTGAACTGCTACGTCGAGCCGATATACACCGTCGATGCGGATTTCGTGGTCGTCGCCAGCGATCTGCAAAAGGTTGCATCAGCTCTCGCCGAATCCGGCTTCGCCTTGCAAACCTTCGCGCACTCAGTGAATGCCCGCCGACCTGAGAGCGAACTGAGCCTCCAGTTCACCACAGACCCGCGTTATCAGGATTTTCCCAAACGTGCGGAGAGCAACGAAGTGCTTGGTCTAAAAGTCCCCGTGGCTTCGCTGGCCGATGTCATTCAGGGGAAAGTGTGGGCTTGGGAAGATAAGAAACGTCGCCTAACGAAGCGCAAGAAGGACGAGTTGGACCTTCTCCGTCTGGCGGAGGCCTATCCGCGGCTGCGTTCGGCGATTCCTCAGGAGATCGTTAGGCAATTGGAGGAAAAGCACCCATGAGACTCGCAGCTTGCTTGGCGGTGGCGCTGCCCGCGATCGCCTTTGCGCAGAACACGCCCGCGCCAGACCCCGCTTCCGAGCCGGCGGTTCTGGCGGTGGCCAAGGTTTTGCCCGCAGTGGTGAACATCAACACCGAGCGCATCGTTAGGCGACAAGTGCGTGACCCGTGGGACGATTTTGCTGCGCAGTTCTTTGGCGTTTATCGCAATCGCCCGCGCGAAGTGCGCCAGACTTTGCAAAGTCTGGGCAGCGGTTTTCTGGTCGATCCCGCAGGCTACATCGTGACGAACGAACACGTCGTCGCGCGCGCGGCCGATCTCAAAATCGAAGTCATCACGAACGACACCAAGACCTATAAAGCGCGCTACATCACCGGCGATCCGAAGAAGGATCTCGCTCTCATCAAAATCGATAGCGACAAGCCACTTCCCTTTATTAACCTGCACGACATCTCACCGAACCTCCTCGGCCAAACAGTAATCGTCGTCGGGAACGCGCTTGGTTACGGCACTTCGATCAGCCGCGGCGTCCTCAGCGGTTCAAAGCGCGAGATCACGATCGAGGACGTCGATTACAAGGACCTGCTTCAGACCGACGCGGCCATCAATCCTGGTAATAGCGGCGGTCCCTTGATCGACCTTTCCGGCCGCCTCGTCGGGATCAGCTCCGCGAAAATGGCTTTCACTCCGCAGGGTGTGCCGACACAAGGTCTCGGTTTTGCCATCCCCGCCGATGTCGTTAGGCAAAGCGTCGAGGAGTTTAAGAAGATCGCCGAGAAGCAACCGCCGCCGCGCCCGGGATCGAGCGCGGTCGAAACGGGCTCGTCCAACGCCGATCGTCTGCTCGGTTTGCAACTGCAGGATCTCACGCCCGATCTCGCTAACGCCCTCGGCTATATCGCGGGCAAAGGCGTCCTCGTCAGCTCGGTCGAGCCCGGTAGCCCGGCGGATCAAGTCGGGATCGAGCGCGGGCTTGTCATCTATAAGATCGGGAAATTTGCAGTGAACTCAGTGAAGGAAGCCGAGCGCGTGCTCGCGCCCGCCGACACCGGATCGAGCGTGGATTTGGCGGTCGGGATCATAGGTCGCGGGGGCAGAAGCCGTCGCGTGGAGACGGTAAACTTGCAGGCGCGCTGATTTTTCTCGAAAAAAATGCCAACGCTTCGGGCGCTGGCGCTGTCAGTAAAAACCCACCGCAAAGATGATCAAGGTAGAAAACCTCACCAAGCGCTACGCCGGCCAGACCGCGATCGATAACCTCACCTTCGAGGTCGGCAAAGGAGAGATTATGGGTTTTCTCGGGCCGAACGGCGCGGGCAAGAGCACAACCATGCGCATCCTCTCGAGCTTCATGCCGCCGACTTCCGGCCGCGCCTCTGTTGCCGGGTTCGACCTTTTCGATAAGTCACTCGAGGCGCGGGCGCACCTTGGTTACATGCCGGAAAACGTCCCCCTTTATAACGATATGCGCGTTACTGAGTATCTCGATTACCGCGCCGCACTTAAAGGTGTCGCTCATCGTCGAATCAAGGAACGGGTCGGCGACGTGAAAGAGTTATGCGGGCTGAAGGACGTCGAGAAGAAGATGATCGGCGCGCTTTCCAAAGGCTATCGGCAAAGAGTAGGTCTCGCTGACGCCTTAGTGCATGAGCCGGACTTACTCATTCTCGATGAACCCACGAGCGGCTTGGATCCTAACCAGATCCGACAAGTGCGCGACTTGATCAAGAACCTTGGCCGCCAGCATACCATCCTGCTTTCCACTCATATCCTACCCGAAGTCGAGATGACCTGCAGCCGAGTCATCATTATTAATAAGGGCAAGATAGAAGCCTGCGACACGCCGGAGAATTTGCTCCATCAAATGCGCACGGCCACGGGTGTAACTCTGGAAGCGAAAACAGGCTCCGACGACGGCATCGAGCAACTCAAGAAGATCGAAGGCGTGAAGGATGTTAGCCTAACGAGTGAAGGAGAGTGGAAGATCTTCTCCCTGCGCGTCGAGGCCGGAGCGGACGCGCGCCCGGAAGTTTTTCAACTCGCGAGTGACCGCAAATGGATTGTGCGAGAACTCACCCAGCGCAAAGCCACCTTGGAAGACGTCTTCGTCGAAATCACCCATCCCGATGAAGCGTAACTCAAAGTCAGACGTGGCCATCGCAACTTGTCATCCTGAGCCGGCGAAGCGCGGCGAAGGACCCCGCAAGCGTCCCTCGACACAGGTTGCAAAGTCGGCGCCGAAAAACGCTTGTGAGGTCCTTCGCTCCGCTCAGGATGACAACTTACTGCGACGTTCCGCAACAATAAGATGACCAAGTTCTTCACCCTGCTCGCGCGCGAAATCCGGAGTTACTTCTATTCTCCGATCGCCTACACCGTCCTCGTCTTCTTTCTGTTAGTTAGCGGCGTCGATTTCTACTTCCAGATTTCCTTCATGAACCAGCGACCGGTTCCCTACTCGGTCGAGGAAGCCTTTTTTAACTCCGTCTTTTTCTGGTTCGCTTTCGTCCTCGTTTTCCCCCTTATCACCATGCGGCTTTTCTCCGAAGAATTTAAACTCGGCACGATCGAGCCTCTCATGACCGCACCGGTGCGCGACTGGCAGGTCGTCCTCTCGAAATACTTCGGCGCGCTTTTCTTTTATGTCGTTCTTTGGATTCCTACTCTTCTCTACTTTGTCATCTTCCAGGCGATAACTCACCAGCCTGCGGCCAGCTCTCCCGGCGCCTATCTCGGTGGCTATCTCATGCTTCTCTTGTTAGGAATGTTCTATCTCTCGATTGGTTGTTTCGCTTCTGTCCTGACCAAAAATCAAATCGTCGCGGCCATCATTTCCTTCGCTACCATCACGCTGCTCTTCTTCCTTGGGTTGGTTTCTTTTATTCTCCTCGATATCAGCTCGGAGACGCGACAGTTACTCGGTTACTTTTCCGCCATCGAGCAAATGGGCACGCTCTCCCGCGGAGTGATCGACACCCGCCCGGTCGTCCTCTATCTCAGCCTTACCATCGTTATGCTGACTTTCACCTATCAAGCCTTCCAATCGCGGAAGTGGAGGCTCTAACTGATGGCCGACGACGTTTCTTCTCCCAGGCAGCCTAAAAAAATCCACCGTTTTCAGATCGGCCTGAACGTTATCGTTCAAGTCGTAATCGTCATCGTTCTTGCCGCCATGGTGAACTATCTCGCGTTCGAACACTACCGGCGGTGGGATTACTCACGCGATAAGAAATACGCGCTCTCCGCCAAGACGAAGAACTTCCTCGCCAGCCTCCCGGGTAAGGTGCGGATGACTGTCTTCTTCGCTTCGAATAACCCTCTCACCGGCGACGTCCAGAGTCTTCTCACCGAATACCAATATGCCTCGCGCGGAAAGATCGATGTCGAGTATGTCGATCCCGAACGCAGCCTAACGAGAGCCAAAGAGTTACTTGGTAAGTACAAAGTAGTCACTGACGAAAGTGTTCTCATTCTCGATTATCAAAACCGTAATAAGACAGTCAAAGCATCGGAAATGGCCGATACCAGCCAGGGTAATCCGATGACTGGCGAAGAGGCGCAGATCACCGCTTTCAAGGGCGAGCAGGCAATCACCAGCGCGCTCCTCGATGTAGTCGAAGGAAAGAAGAACATTGTCGGCTATGTCCTCGGTCACAAAGAGCCGCCACTCGCAAGCGCGAATGCACCGAGTTCGATCTCTATCTTCAAGACTTTTATCGAGAACGAAAACGTCCAGTTCAAGGAGCTAAATCTCTTCGAAGTGCCGGCCATCCCCACGGACGTAAAAGTAGTGATGATCGCCGGCCCGCAGTACGACTTCTCCGACCGCGAGATGAAGATGCTGCGCGATTTTTGGAATAAGGACGGGCGCATTTTCCTACTCGTAGATCCTGCGGCTAAGACACCCAAGCTGACGGCCTTCCTTAATGAGCTGGGTGTCACGGTGGATAACGATCGACTCATGGCCATGGTTAAGACCGGCATCGAGGAGGTCGCGCGGGTAAGAGATGTGGTCGCGCATTTCTTGAGTGATAACCCGGTCACGCAACGGATCGCCGATGTGCGCGCACCTTTCCTTGGACCGACTAGCTCTGTGACTTTGGCCGCGGCTCCAGCCACTGCGGCTTCTAACCTGCATCTTTCACCTCTCGCCCAGGCGGAAAAGGGTTACTGGGGTGAGACCGATTTCAATTCGGATAATGAGACTCTCTTGCAATACGATCCGGCGAAAGATCATGGTGAGCCACTAACTATCGCTGCTTCGGTCGAGAAGGGAGGAAGCGCCGATCAGCGCGTGCAGATAAACTCCGCGCGTCTCGTCGTCGTAGCGAACTCTACTTTTCTTCAGGACGAGGCTCTTACGCAGGGTCAACAAGGTTTGGATTTCTCTTCTGCCAGCATTAACTGGCTTCTCAGTCGCGAAGCATTAATCGGTATCGCGCCGAAGGTTCCGCAAACGCTCACCTTTACCCTGGAGCCGGCCGCCCTGCGCAATCTGCGCTGGATCATCCTCGTCCTCCTGCCGCTCGTGCCCGCCTTGATCGGGCTGGCTGTCTGGTGGAAACGTCGCGCCTAACGAGTATAGGATGAAAACGAGAACGACTCTCATTCTCCTCGTGCTGGTGGTGGCGCTTGGTCTCTGGATCAAGTTCTTCGAAATTAAGATACCGAACACGGCGGAGACAAAGCGACAGGCCGGTAACGTCCTGACATTCGAGCGCGAGAAGCTGGAAGGCATCATCATCCAAAATGGCGACGACCGCATAGAGCTACATCGCGAAAATGGGAAGTGGAGACTGACCGCGCCAGTTAAGGATCAGGCCGACTCGGCCACGATCGATAACCTGCTCTCCGATCTCGAATCGTGGCGCAAATTTTCCCTGATCTCCGGAAAGGGCGACGGCAAGATCGACAAAGGCAACCTCTCGGAGTTTGGCCTCACCCAGTCGAAGCTAAGACTCAAGTTACTTGGGCCGGGTGCGCCGCCAGAAATTCGTTTCGGCAAGGACGCGGCTCTGAACGCTGAGATGTATGTCCGGCTGGGCGACGCAAAGGATGTCATCATCGCGGGTCAAACCGTGCGCAACGATATCTCGAAGAAACCCGATGATTTTCGCGATCGCAAACTTACCAGCCTAACGACCGCGCAAGTGATACGCGCGGTGATCAAAAGTCCGGCGGGCGAGATGGAGCTGGCGAAAAAGAACGAGCATTGGGAAATCGTAAAGCCACTGCAAGCGCGAGGCGACGACCAGAAGATAGGCGATCTCCTCGCCCAAGTGACCAATGCGCGGATTGAAGAGTTCATTGGCGATGGCAGTGGTGACTTGCACACCTATGGGTTAGCCGAGCCGCGCGGTTCCATCACCATCTACGGCGCCGACGATAAGCAGGGTGAGACCTTGCAACTCGGCGCCACGCCGGAGAAAAACAAGGAGCAGATCTATGCCCGCTTCGAGCCGCGCCACGGTATCTATGCGCTTTCGAAAAAGACCGAAGATCTCCTGGCCGCGCGCCCTAACGACTTGCGCGATCATCATCTCGTTAGGCTGGAAACCGACGCACTTGATCGTATTCATATCCAAGGCGCCGGTCAGCCTGAGATAGTTCTCGCGCGCAAAGGCGAGACCTGGACGATTGTGAGTAAGAGTAACGAGCCCGCGAATGGTGATGAGGTTAGACGGCTCTTCAATACTTTGAACGAGCAGCAGGTCAGTAAGTTCGTCGCTGATACGGCTTCGGAGCTGCCTAAGTACGGTCTCGATCATCCTTCCCTGCAACTCACCTTCAGCTCCTTTGCTTCCGAGAACACGGCGGAGACAGCCGCCGGCGAACACCCCTTTCTGACTCTCGCTTTTGGTAAGACTGAAGAAGGCGATGTTTACGCGCGCGTCGGGGAAGAACCTTTCATCGTTGCGGTCAGCCGTCAGCTTCTAAGTCAGATTTTTAGCGACCCGGCGCAGTGGCAGGAGCTGGCCATCTATAAGTTACAGCCTAACGAGATTACGCACTTCTCCCGTGTTATGGAGCGCGAGGAAACTTATGAGCGCACCGGCCCCCGAACCTGGCAATCGGCGAGAACGACAGACGCAGTGGAGAACAAGAACGTGCAGTCCTTACTCAATACTTTGGCTTCCCTTCGCGCGGTGCGCTGGGTTGGTGCGACCACTTCTGCTCATGGTTTCGATAAGCCGACTCTTGTCCTTACTTTCGCCACTAAGTCTGATCCTAAGACAACTCATAAGTTGACTATCGGGCAGAAGACGGACGACTCGATGTGGTTCGCTAAAGTCGATGGCCGAGATGACACCTTCGTCGTGAGCAATCCCGACATGAACGCGTGCAAGCTGCCCTTGACTCAGCCCTCACCAAGCAACGTCTCTCCTGCCGCGACGCCGGTTAGCTCCGCAACCTCTTCGCCGCCCACGCCCTAGTCCTTTGTTCGTTAGGCGAAGGGGCGGGACAGAGGCCGGGTGGTCTGGCTCGATCCTTTGCTTCGACTTCCCAGTGGCGAGGGAGGGACGGACCGCGCCGAAGTAAGTTATACTTCAAGATCACATGCAACGCTCTAAATCCATCTTTCCAGGATACTTTCTTACCTTCCTGATAAGTCCGCCCATCGTAGGAAATACCTACTTCGTAGATACGACAACCGGAGCGGGCGAGCTTGGCCGTTACTTCCGGTTCGAAACCGAAACCGTCTTCCTCTAGTTTCATCTCCCGAAGAAGAGAAGACTTAAAAGCCTTATAGCATGTCTCCATATCGGTTAGGTTTAGGTTAGTGAACATATTCGAGAACAAGGTAAGTATTTTATTCCCTACCATGTGCCAGAAATAGACCACGCGATGCGGCTGGGCGCCGACAAAGCGCGAGCCATAGACGGCATCCGCTTTTCCCGCAAGGATAGGTCCGAGCAAGAGCGGATACTCCTGCGGGTTATATTCCAGGTCGGCATCTTGAATGAGAATGACTTCGCCGGTGGCGGCGGCGATCCCGGTGCGAAGGGCCGCGCCTTTGCCGCGATTCCGCGCATGGTAGAGAACGCGATCGGCGATGAGTGAGATGCGCTCGCGCAAAATCTCCACCGAGCCATCGGTCGAGCCATCGTCCACCACGATGAGTTCCAAGTCTGCGACCGGAGCGGTGCGCACCGCGGTGACTAACTCCTCGATCGTAGCCAGCTCATTGTAGCAAGGAATGACAACGGAAATTTTCATGGACGCGCGTGGGCCCGTATTCCAGTGAGCAAGTCGCAGACCAGCGCGTTGCAGTTGTCAGCTGCGCCAGTCCGGGGCTTTGGAGTTAGCAGTTAGACTTCCAATAAGTCGCTTCCGCAAAACTTATCGCCGGCCTGGAAGGCGTTTTGCTTCGGCGAGGCTGAGGCGCCAGTCCTTTCGAAGCCCAGGCAACGACCAGCCAGCCGAGTAAGGCGACGTGAATAAGCAGGCGCGAGAGTGAGCTATGAATGTGCACACGGTAATCCGGCCAGGAGCTGAAAAGATAAGTGCTGCTATAAAGAACAATGGGCAACACCAGCGCGCTGAAGATAACAAGTGACGACTTATCGCGCGCGCGCCAGGTTTGGTAAGCGAACGCCACCGCGACCAGCAACCAAAAGATACTCCATTGTCTGAGGTCAAGGAGGTTCGTTACCAGCGCGTGCCAGATAAATCGCGCGCGATCGAGATGAGAAATGAAAGTAGCGAAGGTAACAGGAATGAAGTCATGAGGCGGTGTCGCGCCCACGCTTCTGAGGTATAACTGCCAGAGCACAAGAATGACCGGGCCGGGAAGAAAGCCGAGCCATTTGCGGCCGGGTTTTATGACGGCGATTCCGCAAAGTAGCGCCACCGCCCAAAGAATAAGTCCGTCCCGCTTTAACCATGGAAGAAGCGCGAGTCCCGCGGCATAGATGCGAAAGTAGTCATCGCAATTGGTCTTAAGATAAAAGATCAAGTTACTGATGCATGCGAGATAGAGAACCGCGAGCGCGAAGTCGGGATAGCCGCCCGTGACTCCACCCCATCCACCGGCCAGACGCGGCACCAGAAAAGCAAGAGCCGCGGCGAGCAAACCGGCCCAGCGCCGCTGGGAAAGGCGCGCGCCGTATAGCGCCAGCAGCGCCGCACCGGTTGCGCCATAGATAGGAAAGATAAGTTTCGCCCAGACTTGATGGGCGGCGCCGAGCCAGAGATAAAGCCAGAGCTGAACCATGGGGATGAAAAGCGGATATTCGGGATGACTATCCGCTTGCGTAGGTTGACCAAAGTAACTGGCTGGCATCACGCCGTCGTTAAGAAAGGCGAAGCGAGCTTTGATTTCCCAGTTCAAAGAACCATCCAACTGCAAAGGAGTGCCTAACGAGTAAAGGACGATCAACATCATCTCGACGGCCAGAATCAGTCCTAGCAACCGGGTGGTGTTATTCAGCTCGGGAAAGTAAAGCACAACGAGACGGCGGCGCGCCTTTCTCCAACCCAAGAGCCCGAGAGCGAGAAGGGAAGTGGTCACCACAACCTGCAGGGCGGCGCCATGAAAAAAGAAGCCGCCCGCCCAGAGAAGGATGGAAAGGCTACCGGTCCCGAAAAGCCAGGCGAAGCAAAGTAGCTCGACAATATTTAGTCTTACCCGATCGCCAACCAGAAGTAAGTGCACGCCGGCGCCGGCGATCAGGATGGTGCTTAACGCTACGCAGAGCGCCAGCGAGATCATGTGCGAGGTATACTTGTTAGGCGAAGAGGAACGATTAACTGTCTGGGACCGATCTGTGTCGCCGAGGCGTTGCTGAGGAAAGCGGGAGTATCCCAGAAGATGACCGCCGCGATCGAGGCCGGCGAGATGGCGGAGAGTTGGTCGGCCACATCACCTTGCGCGGCGGAGAGACAACGCACGGCGTGCGGCCAACTGAGGTAATTCAAATTCATGGCAATATATCCGCTGCGTGGCCCGCGGTCGGGTAGAACCAGGACGATCGTCTTATCGCGCGGCAACGGAGCAAGCGCCCGCAGAATCAAGTTAGAAGCGTGCGCTGTGCCGGTAAGATTTTGCAGATAGCTGTCAGTGGAATAGAGAGAGTTAGCTGGCTCGAGCGCAAGCGGAGATAGAGCCGGAGCCAGGTAAGTGAGACTTACAACCAGATAAGTGCAAAGCAGGCTAACCCAAACGATGACGTGTGCGGCTTTCATGGTGAGCGGCGGGTGGAGCAGTTACTCCTAGAGTAAAGCAAGACACATACCAAGCGACGGCGGTCGTCCCTCCAGCGCTCAACTAGCGCGGAGTTACTTGGGCGAGATAGATGGTCGCGACGCCGCCCGTGAGCGGAAGAGCGCGCTCCAAGGCAAGGTGATTGGCTTCCAGCAAAGTTGTCATGGCCGCGCCGCTGGGAAATTTTTCGATCGAGGCGCCGAGATAGTTATAAGCTTGTTTTTCGCCGGTGACGAGACGCGCGAGCCAAGGCAGGATGCCATGCAAATAGAAACGGTAGAGCGCTCCCCATGGTGGCGGCGGCAGCGAGAAATCGAGGATAAGCAAATGACCGCCCGGCCGAAGCACCCGCGCCATCTCGCGCAAGGCCAGAGACCAATCGGCCATGTTGCGCAGACCAAACGCTACCGTTACGACATCGAAGCTTCTATCAGGAAAAGGAAGAGCAAGAGCATCGGCTACGATTGTATGCTGAAGGCCTTTCCGCCGCGCCATCTCCAGCATCTCAGGCGAAAAATCAGCCCCGATTATTTCGACCTCGGGCAGATGTCGTTTAATCGTTAGGGCAAGATCGCCGCTCCCGGTAGCGAGATCGAGCACTCGTTCGGGTTGGAGTTGCCTAACGATGGCGGAAGCGCGCTGCCGCCACCAGAAATCGCAACCGCCACTGAGAAGATGATTAGCCAGATCATAGCGCCGCGCGATACGGCCAAACATGGAACGAACCGCCGCTGGGTCGCGCTCCGCCGCCTGCGCCTTGGCCAGTTGATCCATGGCTCTCACTTAGCGCCGGTTAACGGCCGTGGCTAACTCTTCCTCTAAGTCTTACTCCAGGACGGGATCGATTCTTTCATCCTCGCGCGGGACGAGTTTGTTTTTCTCGATCATGCGCGCGCAAGTGTTCCAGCGCAGCAAAGCATCATCGTTTCCGGGAGGTCGCATCGTCTCCGCTTTCTCGAAGCAAGCCATCGCTTCGCACAAGCTATCATAGGCATAATGACTCGCTCCCGGCGCGCCTTGCGCCAGCTTTGCCTTCGCCCGGCGCTCGGCCAGGATGCCCGCGTAATAAGCGCGCTCATACTCACCTTTAACTCTTGCGAGTAACTGGTTCGCCTGGGTGCCGCTCACTCCGTAGCCTTTACTAAAACGGTCGGTGACGGCGAGGAGGAGAGTAATAACAGCTTCCTGGTTTTCCGGATCGGTCTGCAAGACGTCAAGGCAGATACTTTCCGCTTCGGCCGGTTCGTTGAGTAGTCGATAACGTTCCGCTTTTTCCAAGGCTGCCGGGATCGCTTCCCGGGATAACTGTTTGAGGTCACTCATGTTCGTTAGGCATCGCTGGTGCGGGGGTGCGTTCCTGCTGGCGGCGAATTTTTTTCCAGACCCAGCCGAGAGGATCGTAGTAATCATCCACTACTCGTTCTTTCAAAGGGATGATGGCGTTATCGGTGATATGTATCTCCTCGGGGCAGACCTTGGTGCAGCATTTTGTGATGTTGCAATAACCTATTCCCTGGGCCTCGCGAAGCTCAGTTATTCGATCTTCCGTATCCAAAGGATGCATCTCGAGTGCGGCCGTATAGACGAGATAGCGTGGCCCGACGAATTGGTCGTGTTTATGATGATCGCGCAGGACGTGACATACATCCTGGCATAGGAAGCACTCGATACACTTACGAAATTCCTGCACTCGATCGATGTCCTGTTGCGACATGCGCCAGGTGCCATCGGCGGCGTCCGGCGGACGAGGCTTGAAGCGTTTGATCCGCTTCTTCACGGCGAAGTTCCAGGAGACGTCGGTGATAAGGTCCTTAAGTCTCGGGAACGCTTTCATCGGCTCGATGGTGACTGGTTTGTCGAGCGGGAGATCATTCAGCCGAGTCATGCACATGAGCTTCGGCATGCCATTTACTTCCGCGGAACAGGAGCCACACTTACCGGCTTTACAGTTCCAGCGACAGGCCAGGTCGTTCGCCTGAGTGGCTTGGATGTCGTGCACCGCATCGAGGACCACCATTCCTTCGGAGACTTCAGTGGTGTAGTCGCGGAACTCACCACCGCTCGCATCGCCGCGCCAGATTCGGAAAGTAGCGGATTTCATACGAGAACGGCGTCGCATATTCCGGGGAGCGCACGCGCCTCGCGTCCCGGCGATGGCGCCCTCGCCATCGCGAACTTCTCGTTAGGCAACGTCCGCCGGGTTTTCGGCGGGGCGCCGAAAACAGCACGCGAGGCGCGTGCGCTCCCCGGAATATGCGATGCCGTTCTCATTTCATCTCCTCGATCACGCGCTTTAAATCTTCCCGTATTTCCGGCAGCGCGTCGCGCCGGATTTGCATTCTTCCGTCGTCGCCTTTCCAGACTACCGTATTCACTTCGGCAAACTCCGCACTCTTATCCGGATAGTCTTCGCGAAATTGCGCGCCCCGACTTTCTTTGCGCTCGAGTGCCGCGCGCGTCACGGCTTCTGACACAGTGAGGAGGTTTGGCAGGTCGAGTGCCGTATGCCAGCCGGGATTGAACTCACGATTACCTTCCACGCCTATTCTCTGCGCGCGTTCGGTGAGAGCGTCGATACCTTCGAGCGCAGTCGCCATCTCATCTTCTCGCCTAACGATTCCAACGTTATCCTGCATCATCTCCTGCAGGTCCTTTTGCACTTGGTAAGGACTTTCTCCCGCAGTGGTGCCGCGATCGAATGGCTCCAACGCGCGGCGCGCGGTTTCACCGATCTGCGCCGCATCGATGCCGCCTAACGAATGTTCCTGCGCAAACTTCGCGGCAAATTCGCCAGCGCGTTTGCCGAAGACGAGCAGGTCGGAGAGTGAGTTACCACCTAAGCGATTCGCGCCATTAATCCCTGCAGCACATTCCCCCGCGGCAAAGAGTCCGGGGACACGCGCCATCTGTGTATCGGAGTCAACACGGATGCCACCCATGACATAGTGAGTTGTAGGTCCTACTTCCATCGGCGCCTGGGTAATATCGATATCGGCCAGTTGCTTGAACTGGTGATACATACTTGGAAGCTTGCGTTTGATGTAGTCTTCGCCGTTGGGAAGCTTGCTCTTAATCCAGGAGATATCGAGAAAGACTCCGCCGTGCAGGCTGCCGCGACCGGCTTTGATTTCGCGGACAATGCAACGTGCCACGTGATCGCGAGTGAGTAACTCCGGAGGCCGGCGAGCGTTCTTATCGCCCTGGCAATAGCGCCAGCCTTCTTCTTCGCTCTCGGCCGTCTGGGCTTTGTAGTTCTCCGGGATGTCGTCGAACATAAAGCGACGACCTTCTTTGTTCGTTAGGATACCACCTTCACCGCGAACTCCTTCCGTGACGAGAATGCCGCGGACACTTGGCGGCCAGACCATGCCGGTAGGGTGGAACTGGATAAATTCCATATCGATCAGCTCCGCGCCCGCTTGATAACCTAACGAGTGCCCGTCGCCCGTGTATTCCCAACTGTTACTCGTGATCTTAAAGGCGCGACCTATTCCACCGGTAGCAAGAACTACGGCCTTGGCGCGAAAGACCTTAAAGCGTCCGCGCTCGCGATCGTAACCAAACGCACCTACGACGCGGTCACCATCCTTTAGCAGGGTGAGGATGGTATGCTCCATGTGCACATCGATGCCTTGGTGCACGCCGTGGTCCTGCAGGGTGCGAATCATTTCCAGCCCAGTCCTATCGCCGACGTGCGCTAGTCGCGGATACTTATGACCGCCGAAGTTCCTTTGCAGAATACGACCATCTTTTGTGCGATCGAAGACTGCGCCCCATGCTTCCAACTCGCGCACGCGGGCTGGCGCTTCCTTCGCGTGTAACTCTGCCATGCGCCAGTTATTGACATACTGGCCACCACGCATGGTATCGGAGAAATGGACCTGCCAGTTATCGCGATCGTCCACGTTAGCGAGGGCGGCGGCGATGCCGCCTTCCGCCATGACGGTATGAGCTTTTCCTAACAAGGACTTGCAAACCATCCCAACCTTGACGCCGACAGCGGAAGCTTCAATGGCCGCGCGCAAGCCCGCTCCTCCCGCGCCGATGACAAGCACGTCATGAGTAAAAGTTTCGTAGTCAGCCATGAGAGCTATTCTCGATACAAACGATGGCTGCCGACGTCGATGCTGACCACGTGGTCGCCATCGAGATAAAATAGTGCGCGCAAGTCGGCTTCCACTTTCACGGCATAAATCGTTCGTCCGAGTTTCGCAGAGAGTCGATGAATTTTGTGCGTCCCGAGACGAGGATCGAAAGGGTCGCTTCTAAAGATAGCAAAGGCGGCTTTGGCGGAACGCTTTTGCGAGGGAGAGAGTTTCCTCAACGCTTTTCGGAAGGAAGGCGTCGCGGAGCAACGATACTTCACGCACGGTCCAATTCTTGTAACGCATCGTCGAGGTCCATCAGTTCACCGCGAGCCGCCTCGGCGAGGCTTTCGCGCAGGGAAGCGGGGATTTCGTCGCGCTCACTGAGTTTTTGCAGCAGGGCGACGCGATCGCTGTTTGGTAAGGCCTCAATCTTTTCGAGCAGTTCTGCGACACTCATGGTTGAATGTTATTCCGGCGGCGAGAGTTAGCAATGGTTCGTGTGGCATCGCCCTAAAGGAACCGCCAGTCCGTCCAGAGGCCTAACGAACATAGGCGGATGTAAATGTCGGAAAACGCGACCCAGCAGAGACTCATCCAAGCCCAGAGCATATGTCGGCGATTAAAGCAGCCGACACAGGCATAAGCGCGATGACAAACCGGCGCCTTCGAGAATTGATCGAGGAAGCCGCCGACGAGATGACGCAGTGAGTGGCAGCCAAAGGTATAACCACCGAGAAGGACGACATTCACGGCAAGGACAATGGTGCCGATGCCGACCCCGAAAGAAGTGCGACCCGTGGAAGGATCGAAAAACCAAAGTGCTTTCCAGACATCATGCAAAAGGACGAGAAGGAAGAGCAACGCCACATAGAGAAAGTAGCGATGCACATTTTGCATGATGAGTGGGAAAGACCTTTCTCCCAGGTAAGTCTTACGCGGCTCGCCGACGGTGCAGGCGGGAGGGTCGGCCCAGAAGGCTTTATAGTAAGCACCGCGGTAGTAGTAGCAGGTAAGGCGAAAGCCACCCGGCGCCCATAGGACAAGGAGCGCCGGCGAGAAGAGTAGCCAGACTGGCCACCAACCTGGCTTCGGACCAAACCAGCTATGTGGTGAGTTACCAAAAATCTCCGGCGAATAGAAGGGTGAGAGATAGGGACCGAAGTAATAGTTCTGTCCTTGGAAAGCCGCCCAAGTCGAGTAGACGACGAAAGCTCCCAGCCCGAGAAAGACGACGAGCGGTTGCACCCACCAAACATCGGCGCGCATGGTCTGGCCAAAGGAGCGGCGGTTAAGGGTTGTGAGTTCTGCTGATGTCATCGTTTCTTCGCTTTTGATAGCACCCGGCAGCAACCTCGCAACAATTTCTCTTCTACTGCGGCGAGGTCGCGGGCGGCGCGAGAGAGTCCACGATTTTCTCAAACTGCGGATCGGCCCGCAGGGAATCCCAGAACGGATGCAATCTCAGTTGACCGTAACTCAGCTCACTGGGAACCCCTACCAACGTGCGCAGTTGCTCGAGCGCGGCGTCCTTCTCACCCACCCAGGCATAAGTAACGGCGAGATATTGCGCGACGAGCGCGCCGTTGATCGAATCTTTACTAAGAGGCAGTTGTTCGACGGCCTGGCGACCTTCACTGATCGCCTCCGCTTTCCGGCCAAGAGCGGCATCGATCATGGCCAGGACACTTAGCGTTTTGCTGTGGTCCGGTCCCTCGCTCAGACTTCGCGCGACCTGTTCGCGTGCGGAAGTAAAGGCCGCGCGCGCGGCGCGGTCGTCACCTTCCAAACGCGCGACGAGAGCCTCGCACCAAGCCCGTGGAAAAACGATTCCTTCGTTCGTGTAACCTTTGGCCGAGAGGGTCCCTGTGGCGCGCCGCGCGGCAGCAGGATCGCGCTCGCAGAGGGCGAGGAAAAGCCATTCATCCGCGAAGCCCGCGCCGGCGTTAGGGTCAGCCGCGATGATGGTGGAGATCGCGAGGTGGAGGGCCCGGGTATCTGCGCGCTGGGCTAATTCAGTCTCGGCACGAATAAGTCGCAGGCCAGCGTCGTTAGGTAGAATCGGCAGGGCGAGATCGAGGTAGCGCGCCGCTTCATCGTACTGATGGAGTAAGTAATAATTTACTGCGATCTGTTGCAGGAAATAAGTGTTACGTGGATCGAGTTCGAGGGCGTGGGTGAGGTTCTTCATGGAATTTTCCCAGCGGCTTTGGCGCCGATCCATGAAACCGGCGAGCGCGTAAATCAGCGGTTCGTTAGGTAGAGTGACCTGGGCGAGCCCAAGCTCGCGGCGGGCATCATCGTAAGCGAGGAAACCGCAGTAGAGATGCTCGGCGCGCGCGAGATGCGTTTCGCCAGCATCCGGCCGAAGACGTTGCGCGGATTGGAGGGCGCTATCCGCTAATTGTAACCGTGCCGCACTTTGATCGGTGCCATTGAAATAGATTTGGTCATGCGCGCTGGCTAGCCGGCAGTACGCTAGAAAGTAGTTAGGATCCTGGCGCACGGCTCGATCCAAAAAATCCACGGCGCGAAATAGGTTTTCTGTTCCCTGGGCATTGAAGAGAGGCTGGGAGATAAGTGCGTTCGCCCGGAGATAGAGATCATGAGCGGCTAAGTCTGCGGTAGGAGTGGCTTCGATAGCAGCCTTCTCTCGCGGCGAGAGAGTGCTTTCGAGACGAGTCACAATTGTTTCGGCTAGCTCGCTTTGAAGGGCGAAGAGATCTTTGATGTCGCGATCGTAATGCTCGGCCCAAAGATGACCGTCAGCACGGGCGTCGATAAGTTGGGCGCTTACTCTGACGCGCTGGCCCTCGCGCTGGACGGTGCCTTCCAGAATGTAGGTAGCGCCCAAGGCTTGCCCGATTTCGCGCAGGTTGCGCTCGGCGCCGGCACGGTATTGCATGACGGAGGTGCGACTGATGACTTTAAGGGATGAGACTTTGGCTAAGTCAGTCAGAATCTCATCCTGCACGCCCTGGGTGAAATAGGCATTTTCCTTATCATCACTCAGGTTTGTGAATGGTATGACAGCAATACTTTTCCTCCCGGCAAGTGAGTCTGACTCACTCAGAGAGGCGGGCGACTTGCGCCACGGGTGCCAAAGCCAATAACCAGTAAGTGCGATCCCGGCCAGGAGCAGACCTACGATTCCGAGGATGGCGATCCGGCGGTGATTTGTGGGCCGGGCCGTCTCTGGTGTCACTGTCTTGCGCAAGCCCCCCGCCTCGATCTCGAAAACCCAGGAGAGGATGAGAGCAACAGGAAATCCCACCGCCGTCAGAGCGACGAACAGTTGCAAAATCCAATCAGGCGCATGAAAAGCCGGCAGGATCGTCCCCACGACCTGCACCGCGGCGGAAGCGACGACGACGTACGCCAGCGCGACGCGATAAACGCTGCGCCGTTTGAGTTCCGCTAAGAAAGTCTTCATCCCGGCCTGTCTGATGCCAGCCGTTTCCGGTAAGTGAATGATGCCTCGCCTGAGGCCGGGATAGAAGTTTATTTTTTCGCGGCCGCAGCGAATCGGGCGCGAACGCGGAAAGGTTGAGAACAATCATGATGAAGGCGAAGAGATAGAGACCCATCGTTAGGCCGATTCCGAGGTGCAGACCGAGGATGCCGAGGAGCCATGGAACTCTGGTTTGCCGGCCCCAGATGAAGAAAGGATAGCCTGCTTCCAGGATGCAGACGAGAATTCCTATAGCTGGCAGGAGCCAGCTAAGACGGAGAAGAGATTCGGCGGGGATCAGGTTAAAGGGCGGCCGGGTGAGAGCGCCCCAAACGCTATTCCCATTCCACCAATCCGGGCCCAGACATTTCGAGACGCCACTGAAGAAATAGATCAGGCAGAGATGGAACTGGAGGACTCGCCGATGAAATCCCAGGCGCTCCGGCGAGGCGAGCGGCCGCCGGCGATACCTATGATCGATCGTCCATCGATCGGGGGAAGGAGCGATCATGAGATAGAATAAACCGATCGTGGTGAAGTTATCGACGCCGTAAGCGAAGAGAATGCCGCTCTGCACGCAACTAAGATAAAGGAACCAGGCGACAATCGCCGCACTGCGGCAGTAAAGGCCGGCCAAGAGAAGAATGCTAACGAGAACTAGACTCCACCAGACAAGAGAAAGCATGGCGGACTCTGCGAGCCCGAGATGATCGCCGGCCGCGACGAGCCAGCCGAGGCGAGGAGTGAGAATTGTTTCCGCGGAGAGGATGGCTTCGTTCAAACCTCGATTCACCAGGCCGGGAGTCGTCCGGCTAAAAAGGTCGATCCAATCGCCGCGCAGAGACCAAGTGTAGCAAAGAAGTTGCAGGGCCAGACCGAGACGCAAGAGTTGGAGCCAGCGCCCTGAGTCAGCCGGCCAGCAGAGCCGCTGCAAACGTTCGCGCATGCGAATCGAGTCCTAGGGAAAAGGAGGACCTATCCGCGTCGGAAACCTGAATTCATAGGCATAGAGCACGTGATAGGAAGTCTCTTTTCCCGCCCGATATTCCCCGGCGCTAGCTCTCTCCGCAACGCCGAAGACCGCACTAATCCGGGTCGCGTCCCTGTGTTCCCGCCAAACCGAGTAGACCAGGTTCCTAAGTATCTCTTCACGCAGCCGGACGTAATGAATCGCCTGTAGGCGATCGAGCAGCGTCGCGATGCGGAACCCAGCCGCTTCTCCTGCGACGAGCGGTAGTTCTTCCTCCACATGACCATCGGGATAGGAAAGTTCGAAGACAAGCCTGCAGTTACCCGAGACACTTGGCGCGAAGTAACTATAGCCCGCCTCGATTCCCGTGCAGTCCGTATAGGTTGTAAGGGCTTGGCGGAGAAGATTGGATTCCGGCAGCCGCCTGCCTAAAAGGGCGGAGGAGATAGCGGCGGTCTCATGCCAGAGGGGTTTAGTCCACTCTGGCAGGATACTCTTCCCTTCGCCTAACCCTGAGGCGATGTCCTGAAGGGACGCGCTTATGATCAGGGAGAGATGAAGGAAAAGTAGCGCACCCCACAGCACCTTGACGCGGGCAGACACGTTAGGACTAAGGTCCCTTGAGAATTAGATCGACCTCGTCCGCCAACTTCTGTGACTCATCAATCTGGTGTTGATAATGAGCGTGCAAGGTCAAGGTGGTCGCGACCGGAGGGTCGGGCGGCACCTTGTCGAAACTCTTGTTCAAACCCAGTCCTATCTGATAGGCGTGCCCCGTAAAGCCGGTCTGTGAAAATTCATTATTTTCTTCAAGGAGATAGGCGTCAGGGAGATGACCCTTCTCGAAAAAATCTGTCTGCGGAACGCCATCAATGTATTCTCGGAGATGGAAAAGCTGCTCGCGCTGGACGTGGGGGTCACCGGTGTCTTTGTGTAGAGCCGTGCGCAGTTTACTGAGCTGGTTCTGTGTCAGTTTCTTATGAAGCAGGATGGCATTTCCTCCTGACGATCGGACGGTTTCCACTCCTCCTGGTTCGCAACTCGTGAGAGAGAGCGCGATGGAAGCGAACGTTAAAGGCAAGAGTTTTCTGAGGGTTATACTTTTCATGCCTCTCGTTTTGCGTCCGTTAGGCGGAGGTTGGCAAGAAAAATTTTAGTCCCCGGTCAGCCGCGCTTCCGCGAGGTCGAGGTCGCGCTGGATGCGGCGCAGGGCCTGGTCGTTGATTTGGTGTGAATTGCGCAGGGCGATGATGGTGCGCCGCTCGATGCCGAGCGCGCCCTGTTGCAGTTGTTGGTAGAGCGGGGTAGAAATTTCGCCGCCGGGGTTATCGCTGCCTTTGGCGCAGGCTTCGAGTTGCGCGATGCGGTCGCAATATTCCGCGCGCACGCGCACCATCACGTCTTCGGGCATGTGCTGTTCGAGCGCGCGTTGTTCGATGAATTCGACCGCGGCTTCGTTCGCCTGAAGGCGCGCCTCGCGTTCCTCGCGATCGACCGCACCATCGTCTTCGATCCTGAGTCCTTTGATCAGGAGCGGGAGAGTCAGGCCCTGGAAGACCAGCGTCGTGAGGATGACGCTAAAGGTGAGGAACAAGATGTAATTCCGCCCCGGAAAAGGCTGGCCGTTATTAAGCACCAGCGGCAAAGCAAAAGCAGCCGCGAGAGAGACAACGCCGCGCATTCCCGCCCAGGCGACGAGCACCATTTGCCGCCAAGGCGGGATCGGATCTCGCTCGCGCCAATGCCGGCTGAGCCAGCGCGGCAGATAGGTGCCCGGAAAAACCCAGACGATCCGCGCGAGCACGACCGTCGCGCTGACGAGCAATGCGTAACCGACCAGGCGCGTGAACGGCTCCGAGTGAAGCGCGCGCAGGAGCTCCGGTAATTGCAGACCGATGACGACGAAAATAAAACCGTTGAGGAGGAACGCGATCATCTCCCAAAACGCCAGAGCCTGCAGACGGGTGCGCGCGGGGAGGGCAGTCGAGTGCCAGCCGAGATAAACGCCGGCCGTCACGGTCGCGAGCACGCCGGAGACATGCGCCTTTTCCGCCAGGAGATAAGCGGCGAACGGAGTCAGAAGCGAGATCGTGATCTGCACCGGCGGATCGTTCAGATGCCTCTGCACCCAACGAATGCAATAGGCGACGGCGAGCCCGAGGCCGACTCCGCCGAAGCCGACGAAGAGGAAACGCACGCTCGCTTCGCCTAACGAAAAGTGGCCGGCGACCATGGCCGCGACCGCGAATTGGTAGGCGACGAGCGCGGTCGCATCGTTGACCAAACTCTCACCACCCAGCACCGCTTCGATGCGCACCGGCACGCGCAATCTTTTCAGGATCGCTTCCACGGCGACCGCGTCCGGCGGCGAGACGATCGCGCCCAGCGCAAAAGCCGCCGCCCATGGCAAACCGACGATGAAAGAGTGCGCGACCCAGGCGACGACGGTCATCGTGAGTAACACCAGGCCTACCGCGAGAAAGAGAATCGCCCGCAGGTTGCGCCGAAAATCCCGCCACGAAGTAAAGAGCGCGGCCGGATAAAGCAGCGGCGGCAGGAAAAGAAAGAACACCACATCTGGATCCAACCGGATAACCGGCAGCAAGGGAACGAAACTCAGGCCCAGTCCGCCGAGCACGAGCAAAACCGGATACGGAATGGCAAATTTATTCGCGACGATGACGAGCGCCGCGACCAGCATGAGGAGCAGGACGATCGGCTCGACGTGATGCATGGCGAGCTACCGCGAAAACGTCAACCGGCCGCGGTCGTGAGCGCGCCTTCAGCGTTACGCGCCCGGGTGCGATTGGCCTGCAGTTGCGGCAGATGTTTTTCCGACCAACTGCAAATCGCTTTCAGCGGCTCGATCAAAGTCCGCCCGAGCGGCGTGAGCGAGTATTCCACTTTTGGCGGCACAACCGGATGAACCTTGCGCTGCACGAGGCCGTCGCGCTCGAGACTGCGGAGAGTTTGCGTGAGCATTTTCTGGGAAATGCCGCCGATCTCGCGTTGCAGCACGGCGTAGCGGTGAGTGCCGCCGGCCAGCACATAAATGATGAGCGCGGTCCATTTATCCGCGATGCGATCGAGGACGACGCGGGAGAGGCAACCCGGATTCATCACAGAGGCGGCATGAGAACGAGAAGACATGGTTTTTGCTTTAAGGGCGACCTGTCCTACGTGCAACCGGAGAGTAACCCTCCTTCAGGTGAGTATGGGTGGCGGGCACCCGCACGAAAAATTCTCCGCGGAGAACATGGTTTTTGCTTGGAATAACAACCCAAAATCGCAAAGCTCCCCTTCGGCGCGTCCCCAAAGCCTGTCGAATCAGCGCGAATCGGTTCCCCGATTTTCGTCCTTCACGCCCGTGGCGCGCGCGTGATGGAATTACTACCCGCCAGATTATTTTTGCGATGAGACTTTTGATTGTCGGCGGCGGTGGCCGCGAACACGCCCTCGCCTGGAAGCTGCGGCAATCCCCCGAGGTCGGTGAGATCTTCTGCGCGCCCGGTAACGCTGGGACAGCCGGGCTGGGGGAGAACGTTGCCATTCCCCCTAACGACAACGCCGGTCTCCGACGTTTCGCGCAAGAAAATCGGATCGATCTCACCGTCGTTGGGCCAGACGATCCGCTCGCCGCGGGTTTGGTGGACGATTTTAAAGCGGAAAATCTGCGCGTCTTCGGGCCGACCAAATCGGCCGCTCGCCTGGAGTCCTCGAAGGTCTTTGCGAAACAAATCATGCGCTGCTCGGGCGTACCCACGGCCATGGCCGGCGTTTTCGACGACACCAAAAAGGCCTGCCGTTTCGTAGAGAAATTGCGCTACCCGATCGTGATCAAGGCCGACGGTCTAGCCGCGGGCAAAGGCGTGATCATCGCGCCCGACGCGGAAAGCGCGCGCGCCGCCATCTACGAAATGATCGAGCACCGGCGGTTCGGCGAGGCGGGTGCGCGCGTCCTGATTGAAGAATTTCTCGAAGGCTGGGAATGCTCACTGCACGCGTTTGTCGATGGGGATCGCTATCAATTGCTCGGCACAGCCTGCGATCACAAAAGGCTGCGCGATCAAGACGAAGGACCGAATACTGGCGGAATGGGCGCCTACAGTCCGGCTGCGGCGTGGACGTGCGACTTGGAAAAGCAATTCGACGAAAAAATCATGCGGTCTCTTCTGCGCGGGCTGAACGACGAGAAGCTGCACTTCACCGGGCTGCTCTTTCCGGGACTGATGATTAAGGACGGCGTCGCGCGCGTCCTGGAATTCAACTGCCGCTTCGGCGATCCGGAGACGCAGGTAATTCTGCCGCGGCTGAAAGGCGACCTACTCGCGATCATGCAACAGACCATCGACGGCCAGGTCGGCGCGATGAAGATCGAGACCGACCCGCGGCCGGCGGTAACGGTGGTGATGGCTTCCGCGGGCTATCCCGAAAAATTTGAGACCGGCAAGAAAATCTCCGGTCTGGCGGACTGCGCGAAGATGGAAAACGTCCACATCTTTCACGCCGGCACGCGAAGGAATAACGGCGACGTCCTGACTAATGGCGGGCGCGTCCTCAGTGTCACCGCGCTCGGGGACTCGTTAGGCGAAGCGCGCGCCCTGGCTTACGAGGCGGTCTCAAAAATCGACTTCGAAGGCTGCTATTACCGACGCGATATTGCTCTCGCTGCGCTCCCGGCTAACGTCGCCGGGAAGGATGTTCCGTCTCGCTCTTAGTCTCAGCCTAACGATTGTTCTCTGCGCTTCGATTTCACTTCGGGCGCAATCGCCCGCGAGTCCTTCCCCGTCACCGGTCGCCGAACCGATCGATGCGCTCAGTCCCGCCGACCTCCAGCGCGCTCTCGGTTTCATCAAGAAAAACTACGTTGCTCCTGCGGCGCTCGACGACGCTGCGCTCGATCGCGCCACGCTCGACGGCCTGCTCAACCGCCTGGGATACGGGTTGAACCTCGCGTCCAAAAACGCGAGCGCGGAGCCGGCGGCAAAATCTTTTTATCACGAGATCATGAGCGATCGCATCGGCTACCTGCGACCGGGCGCGCTGCACAAAAACGACTTCGCCGAGCTGGACGGCACGCTGCAAAATTTCGCCTCGAAAAAGGTGAACGTGATCATCCTTGATCTGCGGGCGGTCGCCCCGGGCAGCGATTTCCCGGCGGCGTCGGAGTTTGCGCAACGTTTCGTGACGCCGGGCCAAAAGCTTTTTACTCTGCGCGGGACGGAGACCGCGCACGATCACGTCTTCATTTCCGAGCGGAGACCGGCTTACACCGGCTTCGTCACGGTGCTCATCGATGGCGAGACGATGGGAGCGGCCGAGGTGCTGGCGAGTGTTTTGCGCGCGCACGATAAAGCGATCCTTATCGGTCAGCCGACGGCCGGCGGCGCGGTCGATTATTCGGAGCTGGCGCTGGCGGACGGTTTGATTTTGCGCGTGGCCGTGGCGGCAGCGGTCTTGCCGGAACAGAGCGCGACGGCTCCGCGCGAAGTGCGCCCGGATCTGCTGGTGACGTTGTCGCCCGCGGTGAAGCATCAGATTTTTTCCCAGAGCCTAACGAGTGGGATGGCGCCGTTCATTTTTGAAACCGATCAGCCGCATTTGAACGAAGCCGCTCTTCTCGCGGGCACGAATCCCGAGATCGAAATGATGCAGGATCGGCAACAGCGGCGCGCGCGCGGCGAGAAATCGCTGCCACGTGACACCGTCGCGCAGCGCGCGGTCGACGTGATTACTTCGATCGGCGTTTACGCGAAAGATGCGCGCGGCGGTCGCGCGCCCTAACGAGTGCCGCGTCGTGCATCCTCTCGAAGAGCGCATCGCGCACGAGTTTCGCAATCCGCAGTTGCTCACCGAGGCGCTGACACACCCGAGCGTGCGCCACGAAAAGCAACGCGGCCATTTCGATAATCAGCGGCTCGAATTTCTCGGCGACGCCGTCCTCCAGCTCGTCATCACGGAGCATCTCTTCCATCTTTTCGGCGACGCGGGGGAAGGTCGCCTAACGACGCGGCGCGCGCGCCTGGTCTCGCGCGAATCGCTCAAGGAGCATGCGCTCAAGCTCGAACTGGGCCGTCACTTATTGTTAGGCCGGGGCGAGGAAGCGAGTGGCGGACGCATGCGCGCTTCCACTTTGGCGGACGCGTTTGAGGCATTGTTAGGCGCGATTTTTCTCGATGGCGATCTGGCGACGGCGCGCCGTTTTATCCTGGCGGAAATGGAGGAGGAATTGGGGCGGCTCGAGGATGAGTCGCTGGAGATAAATCCCAAGGGCCAGCTGCAGGAATTGCTGCAGGCGATCTCGCCGCGCAGCCCGGTTTACGAACTGATCTCGCAGGAGGGGCGGGAACACGAGAAGACCTTTGCGGTGCGGGTAATCTGGGAGAGGAAGGTGCTGGGAGAAGGAACCGGACGCAGCAAAAAACACGCGGAAAGCGCGGCTGCGCTTGTGGCTTTGAAGGAAGAAAGGTGGAAGCAGAGCGATGCGTAACACAGGCTTCCAGCCTGTTAGGTCGAGCGGGCATCCTGCCCGCCGGAGGGTGACGCTCCGGGCTGGAAGCCCGGGCGACCTGACAGGCTGGAAGCCTGTATTACGTGATTCAGCGCGTCGATCTTGCCTAACGAATTCGTCCAGGAAAAGTGCTCGCCAATTGCGCGACTAACGAACTCCTTCGCGCGCGCGATTGCGGTCTCGAGCACATGTCCCTGCGCGAGCCCGGCCGCGATCGCTGCGGAGTAAGTGCAACCCGTCCCATGGGTCGAAATGCCTTCGTGAAAAGGCGCGGAAAATTCCTCGATCCGCGAGCCGTCGAACAACAGATCGATCGCGCGGTCACCGGACAAGTGCCCGCCTTTAACTAGAAAACGCGCACCGAACTCGGCCTGAAGCTGCTCGCCCGCCGTGCGCATTTCGTCGATATCGCGCACCGGCCGACCAGTCAGCGCCGCCGCTTCGGCCATGTTTGGCGTGACGAGCGTGGCCAACCGAAAAAGCCGCGAACGATAAATCTCCACCGCCGCCGACTGGAGCAATACATCTCCACTGGTCGCGATCATCACCGGATCAATGATCAATGGAATATTTCGCAGCGCGCTTTTCTCGAAAATATCCGCGACGATTTCCACCACTTCGGGCGAATACAGCAGCCCGGTTTTCACCGCCGCTACCGGGAAGCTTGCGAGCAGGAGTTCGATCTGCGTGCGGACATTTTCCGCCGCAACGGCCTGGATGCGCGAGACTTTTCCCGGCACTTCCGCGACCACGCAGGTCACCGCCGTTAGGCAGTACACGCCGAGTGCGCTGAACGTTTTCAGGTCGGCTTGCAGACCTGCGCCCGCGCTGCAATCGGAGCCCGCGATCGTTAGGGCGACGGGGATCATCGGGGCGAGATCTCTTCGATCGATCGAGTTCGCTCCTGAGCTTTTTGGATGCCCGACGGGATCCCTCGACTCCGTTGCGTTGCGCTCCACTGCGCTCGGGATGACGAACGAACGCGCTGCTTCCGCACGCTAGCCGCCGTCGTTGCCGATCGCTTCGACCGGACAACCTTCCATCGCCTCTTTGCAAAGCGCTTCTTCCTCGGGCGATTCGGGCTCTTTGTAGACAAAGGAATGGCCGCCATCGTCGTTGCGCTTGAAATTCGCGGGCGCGGTTTCGCGGCAGAGATCGCAGTCGATGCACTGGTCGTCCACGTAGAATTTTCCCTCTACGTTTTCTCCATATTTGTTTGCGACATCAGCCATAAATCACTTCCGGTTCTTCCGAGGGCACGAGTGTAGAATGATTCGTTCCGCGCGCAAAGGGATTTTCCGGTTGACGCTTCGCCTCGTCGCCATCAAGTGACGCGGAGCCGCTTCGGCACCAGACCCGCGGCCCGCTGTTTATGAAATCCGACGCCCGCAAGGCCCTCATTTCTTTCGCCATCGAGCTGGTGGTCTATGGCATTCTGGTCGTCGTTTATTTTTTCCTCGTTCTCCATTTTCTTGCGAACTGGCTGGCGCATCTGGATAAGGAAAGCATCCGCCTTTACGCGCTCGTCTCGATCGGGCTGATCATCGGCCAGGCTGTCGTCCTTGAATCGATCACCACCTTTATCTTTCGCGTCCTGCGCGGCCGCTCCGAATGATCACGCTCCTCGCGATGCATTTTCCGATTTCGAACACGGACATCAGTCCGGTGTATCTGGTCGTGATCGGATTTTTGATCGGGATTCTCGGTGGATTTTTCGGGGTCGGCGGCAGCTTCATCGCCGGCCCGGCTTTGCGCGCGGTGGGGATGCATTGGAATTACGCCGTCGGCACCGACCTCGCGCACATTGTCGGGAAATCTGTGGTCGCGGCGAAGCGTCACCGCGCGCTCGGCAACGTCGATCTGCGCCTGGGTTTAATCATGGCGCTGGGCACGATCGGTGGAGCGGAATGCGGCGCGCAGTTAATCCAGCTCCTGAAGCGCCAAGGCAACGTCGATTTCGTCGTCAGCATCATCTCGATCGTAATCTACGTCAGCATTTCGACCTTCATGGTTTTGGAGAGTTGGAAGACGAGGCAGTTGCAAAAAAAACAGGCCGGGAGCGGCCAGGGAAAAGCCAAGACCAAAGGCAAAAGTAAAAGCAGCGAGAAGGACGTCTCCTCTTTCGACAACGTCACGAAAGCGATCCAGGGCATTCCGGTATGGCCGATGATTTCGCTCCCGACTTCTGGTGTAAAATCGATCTCGCTTTGGGTCATCATCATTGTCTCGTTTATCGGCGGACTCTTCAGCGGTTTCCTCGGCGGCGGCGCCGGCTACATCCGCATGCCGATGATGGTCTACGTGCTCGGAATTCCCACGCACCTCGCGGTCGGGACCGATCTTTTCGAGATCATCATCTCGGCGAGTTACGGCACTTTTAGCCATGCGATAAAAGGCAACGTCGATATTCTCATCGCGCTCGTCATGAATACCGGCGCAGCCATCGGCGCGCAGATCGGTGCCATCCTCACCCAGTATTTTGCCGGCCCGAAAATCCGTCTCTTTTTTGTGCCGCTCCCGTTGATCGGGGCGGCCATCGTCCTCTACACTTTATTCACCGGACAGAAACTCTAGCTCATGCGTCTCCTCATTTGCAGCGATGGCACCGACCCGGCCGATAACCCGACGCGGATCGGCGGCATCATTGGCGCGCCTTGCCAGTCGCCAACCACTCTTCTGGGCATCGCGGAGAAGGACGAAGACGAACAGGCCTTGCGCGCTGCCTTGGATGGCGAAGCCGCCATGCTCCAGGAGCAGGGCGTCACGCCCACGATCGTGATCCGCTCCGGCGAGCCGATCCGCCAGATCCTCGCCGAGACGGCGGCGAACGAATACGATCTCGCGATCATCGGTGCGCGACGCAAAGGGACCGGTGGTTTGTATTGGCGTCCGGAAAAAACCTACGAAGTGATCAAGGCCGTGCCGCCGCCGGTGCTGGTGGCGATCGGTGCGTGCGGTCGCATCAAGCGCATTCTCGTTTGCACGGGCGGGAAACGTTACATCGACGATGCGGTGCAGCTCGCGGGCGAGATCGCCACGTGTGTCGGTGCGTCGCTCACGCTCCTGCACGTCATGGCGGAGCCGCCCGCGATTTATGCCGATCTCGTTAGGCTGGAAGAAGACGTCGATCGTTTGCTCGCCTCCGATTCCGAGCTGGGCCTCGGCTTGCTTGGGCAAAAAGAGAGCCTGGAAAAAATGGGACTCGAAGTCGAAGTGCGCATTCGTCATGGGCTCGCGCTCGACCAGATTTTCATGGAAGTGCGCGAAGGCGAGCACGACCTCATCGTCACCGGCACCTCGCAGGCGGGCGGGACATTCCGCCATTACATCATGGGCGATCTGACGCGCGGGATTTTGAACCGCGCTGAATGTCCGGTGCTCGTCGCGCGCGCCGGGAAGATCGTCGATGACGACGACGCGGAAGGCGGATTTTTCCATCGGCTCCTCCACGGCTTCGGCGCGAAATCTGCCTAACGAGCCGTTCTCCGCAGCGCGCCCTCGCTTTGGCTTGTCATCCCGAGCGGAGCGAGGGACCCCGCAGCGTCCCTCGGTTTCCCTTGCGAAAATTGTCTTCCGCTTGTCGTTAGGCCAGCACACGCCGCGCGAACGCTTGCGGGGTCCTTCGCCGCGCTGCGCCGGCTCAGGATGACAAATTGCGCGTTGCCTTAGCCCGCTATAATCGCAGCAGCCTAACGACCCGGCTGCGAGCCCCCGGCTTGCATGGCAGATCGCTGCCGCTATGCTCGCGCTGCCCGCTATGAATTCGAAATTTCGCTGCGCACTTACACTCGTTAGGCAATTTTCCCCGCTCGTAGTTTTGCTCGCCCTCGTCCTCATCCCAGCCTGCTCGCCGAAAAAAGGAGGCGACCAATCCGCGGGCAACACCGGCGATTACGTCAACGGCACGCCGCTGTCCGATCGTCCGGAAGGCGGCACTTCCTTCATGAGCAGCAACGTCGATCGCCACCAGTTTCAGCCCATTTCTTTCGCGTTCGACAGCCAGGTCATCGGCTCGTCCGAAAACGGAAAAATCCAGCAAATCGCCAGCTTCCTGCAACAGGGCCGCAGCCAGATCATCATCGCCGGTTTCACCGATGAGCGCGGTACCGCCGAATACAATCGCGGCCTCGGCGAACGCCGCGCCGAATCCGTCCGCGAAGCGCTTATCGCGAGCGGCGCGAGCGCGCAAAGCATCCAGACCGTCAGCTTTGGCGCCGACATGCCGGCCGACCCCAGCTCGAACGAGGAAGCCTGGGCCAAAAATCGCCGCGCTGAGATCGGCGTCATAAAATAGAGACCGCGTCGCCTAACGAGTCTCCTGGAGTAGCGATCCAGTCCTCCCGTTTTGCGCGCGCACCGCGCGCAAATGATCGAGATGACCCTGGAAAAAAGTCTCATCGGTCAGGACCGAATCGCTTCCGCGCCGGCGCCCCGCGCGATTTCGGCGGGTTTAACTGCGAAATTTCGTCGAGCGTGCTCGGGGCGCGGGGAGATTAGACAGGATTAACAGGATGAACAGGATTATGGACAAGGCCGCTCGCCTTCTTCAATCCCGTAAATCCTGTTAATCCTGTCTAACCCAAAACGAGCATGACCCGCAGTTGGCTCGCTCATCTTTGGCGCGAATGGCTTTTCGAGCTGCGCCGCCCGATCCGACCCGCTTTCGCGCGCCCTCAGCCTAACGAATGGCCTAACGATCGCCTGACCGCGGCCTGGCTGGGTCATTCCACCGTGCTTTTGAATTTTTATGGCGTCACCATCCTGACCGATCCGGTTTTGTTTCCCCGGATCGGCGTGCGCTTCCCCGGTTTTACCATGGGACCGAAACGCCTGACGAAACCGGCGCTGAGCATCCGCGAGCTGCCGCCGCTTGATCTCGTGCTTCTCTCCCACGCGCACTTCGATCACTTCGATCGGCGGACGTTGCGGCAATTCCACGCGCACACGCGGGTCGTGACCGCGCCGCGCACACGAGATCTCCTGCGCGGAACGCGGCTGCGCGACAGCACCGAGCTGCGCTGGGGCGAGACCACGGAAATTCACGCGCCGGCCGGTCCTTTACTCGTTAGGGAATTTCGCGTGAACCACTGGGGCGCGAGAATACAGTACGACACCTTCCGCGGTTACAATGGCTACGTCCTCGAGCGCGCGGGCCGGAGAATCATTTTCGGCGGCGACACCGCCATGAGCGCTGACTTCTCGCATCTGCGCGACGGCCGGCCTTTCGATCTCGCGATCATGGGAATCGGCGCCTACCAACCGTGGATTCGCGCGCACTGCACGCCTGAGCAGGCGATTGCCATGGCCACCGCCGCCGGCGCGCGCTTCGTCATGCCCGTGCATCATCAAACCTTTAAATTGAGCTTCGAGCCATTCTGCGAACCGATCGAGCGTTTCGCCGCCGCTCTTGCTGACGAGCCGGAGCGGATTGCTCTCCGTGAAATCGGCGAGACTTTCGTGCTCCCGGAACACTCTCCGCAACCTACCGCGGTGAAGTTGGGCGCCTCTGATTTCCTGTCCCCCTAGAGCGCGTCGGTTCCTCCTGCGCGACTGCCCGCGGAATGAGACCGCCGGTGGTACCTTAGCTGCTTTCTGGTAATTATGGCGAAGTTCCTGAACACCAGCGCGGCTAACTATTATCTCGAAGAGATAATCCGGCTCGCGCACATCCGGCTTATCCTGATCAGCCCCTTCTTGAAACTGAACGATCGCATCAAGGAGCTGCTGGAAGATAAGAATCGGCTCAAACTGGACGTCCGCCTGGTCTACGGAAAAAACGAGCTTCAACCCAGGGAAATCAACTGGCTGAGTGCGCTCTCTTTCATCCGCACCAGCTATTGCAAAGACCTGCACGCGACCTGCTACCTGAACGAACACTTCGGCATTATCACCAGCCTGGATCTGCACGACTTCAGCCAGGTGAATAACAACGAAGCAGGCATCCTCATTTCGCGCGAGGAAGACGGCGAACTCTACCGGGATTTTGCCGATGAAGCCAACCGGCTCATTCGCATCAGTGAAGAGCTGCGCATGAGCCTGGAAAAAGTGCGCCCGATGAGTGAACAAAAAGCGAGACCGGAAGAAGAAACAGAACCGGAAGACGGGGTCAAATTCAGCACCTCGAAACTGGCGCGGAGCCTTGGCTTGAAAACGCAGGAGCTAACCGACCATCTCGTTCGCCTGGGCGCGATCGAAGTGCGCGAAGGTCACAAGCAAATCACCGAACTAGGCCGGCGACTCGGCGGCGAGATGCGGGTGAGCACTCGTTTCGGCCCCTATTTCCTCTGGCCCAAAGCGCTTCCGCTGACTAAAGCCTAACGAGTATAGGTCTGAAAGCGTCACGATAAGGGCTTGCGGTGATCGGAGACGGGAGCGGCGGTTTGAAAACCGCCGAGGACGTTTTGCTCTTACGATTTCGGCGCGGCCTTCTCGTTCAGCACCTGCGTGAACTCCTGCAAACTCGTCACGATTTGCGGCGCTTTCGCGAGGACGGTGCTGGCCAGTTTCTCCGCGTAATCCGGCCGGCGCTGCGACATTTCCGAGAGCGCCATCATCACTGCCAGCGCGTTGTTTATCGAGTGCTTGACCTCGCTGAATTTCTTCTGCAATTGCGCGACTTCTTCCTGCGGAATGCTTGGGCTGGACTCAGTCATAAATAGGCAAATTCGCTGGAGAAGGCGGTCGGACGTGCTTGACTTACAGGTTCGGAAAATCCCGCCCGATGCCTGCCAAAACTATCAAGATCAGTGGGGCACGCCAGCATAATCTGAAGAATCTCCACGTCGAGATTCCGAGAGAAAAGCTGGTCGTGATCACCGGCCTGAGCGGCTCGGGAAAATCGTCGCTCGCCTTCGACACGCTCTACGCCGAAGGCCAGCGCCGCTACGTCGAAAGCCTCTCCGCTTACGCCCGGCAATTCCTCGATCAGATGGAAAAACCAGAGGTCGATTTCATCGAAGGCCTCTCGCCCGCGATCGCGATCGAGCAGCGCAGCGCGGGCACAAATCCGCGCTCCATCATCGCGACCACGACCGAGATTTACGATTATCTGCGCGTTCTTTTTTCGGCTGTCGGTCAGCCGCATGATCCGGTCACGGGCCAGCCGATTTTTCGCCAGACCGCGCAGCAGATCGTCGATCAAATTCTTCTCTACCCGCCGGAGACGAAAATCATTTTGCTCGCGCCGCTCGTGCGCAACGAGGCCGGCGAATTCCGCGATGTGATCGAGAAAACGAAACGCGAAGGCTTCGTCCGTATTCGCGTGGACGGCGAAATCTTCGAGCTCGGCCAACCGGAACCGATCCGGCTGAAAAAAAACGCGCGCCACAATATCGAAGCGGTGGTCGATCGCCTCGTCGTTAGGGAAGGCATCCGCGCGCGTTTGGCCGATTCGGTCGAGACCGCGCTGAAGTGGGGCAACAATCGGCTGGTCGCGCTCCGGGACGGAGCCGAACCAGGGTACCAAGAAGTTCGCTACTCGACCGATTACGGCAATCCTGACACCAACTTTTCGTTAGGCCAACTCACGCCTAAACATTTTTCCTTTAACAGTCACCTCGGCGCCTGCCCGGCCTGTCACGGGCTCGGCACGCAGCCGGTGCTCGATCCCGAATTGATGGTGACCGACGTTTCCAAATCGCTCGCGGAAGGCGCGATCATCCCTTGGCGGCGCGGGACGAAGAGGATGAAAATTTATTACCGCGGACTGCAGAATGCGCTCGTTAGGCATTTCAAAGTCGCCGAGACCATGCCCTACGAAGAGCTGCCGGAGGATTTCAAGAAGGCGCTCCTTTTCGGCACCGGCGACGAGCCGATCGAGTTGAACACCGGCACTGGTAACGGCCGCGCTGCCAGAACCGCGAAGCCATTCGAAGGCCTCGTCCCGCAATTGCAGCGACTGTACGAAGAGACCGAGAGCGAGTTCACCCGCACGCGCATCCGCGCCTTCATGAATCGCGCGACCTGCCCGGTCTGCCACGGCGCACGGCTCAAGCCGGAAATCCTCGCGGTCACGATCCGGGCGAAACTTTCCATCCAGCGCGACGCGCAAGCTAACCTCCGGGGAGCGCACGCGCCTCGCGTGCCGGCGGTGGCGCCCTCGCCATCGCGAACTTTTCC
>JACDGS010000047.1 GCA_013821455.1 Chthoniobacterales bacterium | reverse complement strand
CCTTTGGTTTGCAGGTCTGGATGATTCTTAAGGCCCGTCTCACTCCGGCCAGTTCTTCCCCTTTCTTTAGTTCGGTCACGTCTATCGTCGGACGGTCGACCAGGTTGACAAAGTTGAGCCGATAGCGATCGAGGAATTGTCGTCGTAGGTTCGCTTGAGCAGCAGATCGTCTTTCAGATGGCTTTCTTCTTCCTGCAGTAAGCCGGCCCGGTTGAGCAGATACCAAAACATCTTGTTATTGGAAAAATGCACCCCGCGCCGATAAGAACCGGGATGGGGATTGATACCGACGAACAAAATCCGCGCATTCTTCGATACCTTATAGGCGATCATTCTTTCGCGGGATCTTTGTAAGAAGACGAGATCGCCCTAGATATTCGGCAGCAGATCAAAGTATTCGTCGTCTTCATTGGAACCGCCTTCGCCCTTGCCGAGTTGTTTCTCCGATTCGACGAACTCGATCCGCTCAATCCATTTCACCATCTTATAGCCGAGCTGGTTTTCGACCCGCAGGCGTAACGGCGCGCCATGGATGGCCGGCAGCGGCTCGCCATTCATTTCGAACGCGAGGATGCATTCAGGCTTGAGCGCGTTCTCCATCTGCTGCGTGTCGTAGTAAGTCGGGGTGAAGAGCGACGGACCATAGGAGTAGAAGGCTATCACTTTGGCGGATGGCTTTGGTCTTACGTGCTCGATTAGTTTTTCCATCGGCAGCCCGCCCCATTGCGCGATGCCGGTCCAGCCCTGGATGCAATGATGCATGGTGATGAACTCGTCTCCGCCGAGCGCGCGCAGGGCGGTGAGTGAGAGCTCGACCGGATTCTCTACCAACCCCGCGACCTTTAATTTGTAATCCTTGAAGTCATCGGCGGCGAGCTGCTTCCAGTCCTCGCGCACCGGCATCTTGCCGTTAGGCCAGAAGCGCGGGGAAATCTGGTCCTTCCGGTAATGCTGACTGGGAAGTAGCCGGTCCAGCGTGACCAGTTTCGCCGGCTGCGTCATCGCCTTTTGGGCGTGCTGTAAGTAGCGCGGAAAGAACCATGAGACATAGTGAGCTACGATCCAGGAAAGGATCACCACCGCGATCCCGGCCAATCCCAGGATCATTCCCAGCGGACGCAGGTTATCCGTGCCGAGCACGATATGGTTCATGTTCCGGCTAAATCCAGTCATCGCGACCAGCGTCACGTGCACGATAGTGAAGCCGACAAACCCCACTAGCATGAGAAAGTGAAGGGAGCGCGCGCTCTGGCGCCCACCAAATAACCGGGCGTAAACCGGGAAGCGATTCACCAGCGCGGGGGACATGGCCATGCCGGTAAGGATGGAGAGTGGCGCCATGATGAAGATGGTGGCGAAATAAGCCAGTTGTTGGAGGGCGTTATAGCCATAGAATCCGTTAGGTTCGGGCGGAAGCCGGAAGTTCGCATAATGAACAAAGGTGTTCCACGCCTGCACCAGGATATCGGGCGAAGTCGGCACGAGCCTTCGCCATTGCTCGGTCGTCAGCAGTCCTATGACAAAGAAGACGCCAGTCAGGACAAAGCCATAAACGGTAATGAAGTGCCAGGAGCGCGCGATCCCTACAGTGTGAGTGTAACCCGGGGTCGCAACCAAAGGCGAGATGTAGCGCCCGTCCTGCTTGGCCGTCCAGACGCGGTCCAGCGGCACGCGCAAAGGGGTAAAGCGAATCCATTCCGTGCCCGGTGTGCAGTCATCATTGAGATAAAGCCGCGGATGTTCCATCAGGATGGAAAGGCCGCTGCGCATCAGCATGAAGAGGAAGAAAAGATTCGCGAAATGGCTCCCGCGAATCCAGAACGGAAAGCCATGCGGCCCGCTCGCGGTGCCTTCCTGCGAGGCGGCCGAGGGCGAAATGTGAGGCAGACCGAAGCTAGCATTCTGGACCCAGGCCAGAATGAAGGGACAGAGCGCGAGGATGAGCAGCACAAGCAGGAAGCTTGGCCGGATCCAGACTCGAAAACGACGGTCCTTTGGATAATAGACCGCGCGATGCGCCTCATCGAAATGAATCATATGAACTCCAGCGCATCATCAATAGTCGAGAAACTACCTCGGCTTCAATTGCATTCGCGCACCCGTGGCGTGCGCTGTCCTCAGCGCATTCCGCGCCCGAGGAATCGAGCCGCGGCCTCCCCTTGGAAAATCTGCTGATCCACGCAGTCGCTTGAAACTTGCGCCGGGGCGGAGAGTATCGGGGAGATGGAGCGAACAGATGCTACGAACGGAAGGAAAGACGCGCCCCACAAGCTGCGGGATTTCCGCACGGATTCGCGCATGCTCGTGCTCGTGGGCCTCGCCATACCGGTCGGTGTGGTCAGCGCCTTCGTCGCCAAAGGGCTGCTTTGGTTAATCGCCGAGATTACTAACCTTGTCTTCTTCCAACGCTTCGGAGCGGCCCTTCCGCCGTTGGAAGGTCATCATCTCGGGTCGTGGATCATCGCTGCGCCGGTGGCGGGTGCACTGATCATTGGATTGATGGCGCGTTACGGTTCCGAGAAGATTCGCGGACACGGTATTCCGGAGGCGTTGGAAGCGATCCTTCTCGGCCAGAGTGTCATCGAGCCCAAGGTGGCGCTCTTGAAGCCAATCTCATCGGCCATCTCGATCGGCACGGGCGGTCCTTTTGGAGCCGAGGGTCCCATCATTATGACCGGTGGAGCGGTTGGCTCACTCATCGCTCAGCTCTTTCATCTCACCGCCGCGGAGCGGAAAACTCTCCTTGTTGCGGGCGCCGCCGGCGGAATGGCCGCGGTCTTTTCCACGCCGATTGCAGCCACCCTGCTGGCCGTGGAGCTCTTACTCTTCGAATGGCGTCCGCGCAGCTTTATCCCGGTCGCGGTGGCGTCCATGGTGGCAACGCTACTCCGCGTGCCCTTACTGGGTGCGGGTCCTATCTTCCCGGTTCATCCGCATGCCGCCCTCGGGGCGACGATCATCCTATGCGCAGTCCTGATCGGCCTCCTGGCCGGTTTCGGGTCGGGGTTGTTAACCGTGCTGGTTTATTTTTGCGAAGATATCTTCCTCAAACTGCCGATTCACTGGATGTGGTGGCCGGCTTTGGGTGCCATTTTTGTCGGCTTAGGCGGCTGGTTTGATCCACGGGTGCTGGGAGTGGGATACTACTTAATCGATGGTCTGCTCCAGGGTCACATCCTGGGCGCGGCCGTGGTCTCGCTCCTCCTTCTGAAAGCCATCGTCTGGTCAGTCTCGTTAGGTTCCGGCACCTCAGGCGGCGTGCTTGCACCGTTGCTCATCATCGGCGGTGCGCTCGGAGCCTTCGTCGGTCAATGGCTGCCCGTGGGCGATCCCGGCCTCTGGGCGATGGTGGCGATGGCTGGGATGATGGGCGGAACGATGCGCTCTCCACTTACCGGTATGTTCTTCATGCTTGAGTTAACCGCCGACTACAACGCGCTCCCCGCCTTACTTTGCGGATCGGTCGCGGCCCTGGCGGTGACAGTGCTACTGATGCGGCGCTCTATTCTCACGGAGAAACTAGCCCGCCGCGGGCAGCACATCGCGCGTGAATATAGCGTGGACCTTTTTGAACTGATGCGAGTAGGGGACGTAATGAGTCGACACTTTACGATGCTGGCCGCGACGACAACCCTACCTCAGTACTGCTCCCGCCTCGCCAGCAGAGATCCGGTGGTCTGTTCGCGCCACGGCACGTTGCTGGCCGACGAGGCCGGCGAGTTGGTCGGGATTATCACCCGGGGCGATGTCGTCCGCGCCGGTGACCGAGCGCATGATGAAACCCTGACTGTCCTGGAAGCGGGCCAGAGCGAATTAATCGTTACCTACCCCGACGAGACTCTTTACGATGCAATCGCCAAGCTCTTGCGCAACGACATTGGCCGCTTACCCGTAGTGGACCGCTCCGCGCCGAAGAAGGCCGTGGGCTACCTCGGTCGAGGAGACATTCTCGGCGCGCGCCAGCGTTACCACCGTGAAGAAGATGTCCGCGAAAGAGGGGCGACGATGCGAAGCGCCGCGCGGCAGCTACCGTTTGCCGACCGAGCTGGCCGTCCCACACCCAATGAACCAACTTTTCTACGGCGATAACTTGGAGGTGCTGCGCGAGCACCTCGCGGCCTTCGCGCGTTTCCGATCGCCAGTGAAATGGAATATCCTCGTTTCCTATGCCTTCATTGTTGGCGCAGTCTTCTTCGCCTTTAAGTTCTAAGCGCGTCTCGTGCGCTTTAATCGAGTTCGTTAGGTGCGAAGCAAATTACCGCTTCACCTCAACCCGAAACGGTTTTCGATCCTGGTAAAGGCCGAGACGTTCTTTTAAGTGACTTTGCAGTTCGGCATTTTTACCCGCGATTCTCTCCCGGCGGATAACGCCCGAGATCGAAGCGTTTCGTGGGCGAGTAGGAAAAGATGTTGTGATAAGTGTCGTCGAGATTTGGGAAGGTCACTTTTGTTCCCACCTCGATCGCGAGCAGTGGTGGGAGGAAGGCGAGATCCTTTTGCGCGACTTCTTTTGTGGGGAGGTTAGCAGGCACTCGAAAATCGCCCTCGAGATAGACTACGGCGCGCGGCGGATCGGTCGCGAGGACACCGGCTTTACTCACGATTTCGTAGCGCTCGGTCACGACCGGCGAGAAATGCATCTTCGGCAGCGCCACTTTTCCTTCGAGAGTCGCTTGCGCGAAGGAAGCGGCGGGCGCGATCAGCACCGCGGCAATCACGAGGAGAAGGATGTTTTTATTCACTGTTAGGCGGGAAAAGCCATCTTAAACGTTTTTAACAAATTGCGAGCCTCGACTTTGTAACTTCATCCCCGGGCCGACGCCCGCCCTGGAAAGTAACAGGGTTGTAACTTTTTGCTGATCGCGCCGCGGCCTCAAAGGCAGCACGCTCCGTCCCGCGACCTTCACCCATTCGCTCATCGCATGCATATCCTCGTCGTTGAAGATGAAGTGCGCCTCGCGCGCCATGTCTCACGCGCCCTGCTTGCCGCGGGGCACGACGTCACCGTTATGCATGATGGCGAAACCGGGCTGCGCGATGCGAGCGCGAAGCCGTTCGATCTCGTGGTGCTGGATGTCATGCTGCCGGGCCTCGATGGCTTCGAGGTGTTGCGCCGTTTGCGCAAAGCGCACGTCGATAGCCGCGTCCTTATTCTCACCGCGCGCGGGGAATTGAACGATCGCGTGAACGGCCTCTCTCTCGGCGCGGATGATTATCTGGCGAAACCCTTCGCCATGCAGGAGCTGACGGCACGCGTCAGTGCGCTCGGCCGGCGCTATGCCGAGAAGGCGCCGATCAAACTCGAAGTGTCCGACCTCAGCCTCGACCTAACGAATAACGAGCTGCATCGCGGCACGCGCCGGATCGAGCTTTCCGTGCGCGAGCTGACTTTGTTGCGTGTGCTTATGCGCGAGCCGGGCCGCGTTTTAGCCGGACGGAACTTTGCGAGCGCGTCTGGGAACGCGAGCATGAATACGACATGAAACTGGTGGAGGTTTTCATTAGCCGGCTGCGGAAGAAAATCGGCGACCCTCCGCTTATACAGACCTTGCGACATCTCGGCTACAGCATTGAGGAGCGGCATGAGAAAATGGCCGCTGCGCTGGAAGGTCGCGCTCTACTCCGCGCTCCTCGCCGTCATCGCGACGCTGGCGGGCGCGCTCACGACCTGGTCGGTCATGCGTTTTGCGGAGCTTTCCTCCTTCGACGCCGCGCTCACTTTGCAAGCGGACGAATTCTTTCGCGACGTGGAAAACTTCGACAGCGGCGCGGCCGACAACCGACATATCTTCAAGGAAAAATTCGTCCCGCTCGCGCTGCGTAATCGGCTTGTGCAGGTGACCGACGAAAAAGGCAAGACCCTCTATCTCTCGCCTGGCCTAACGATGCCGTTCCCTAACGACGGCATCAAGAGTTTTCACGGCGAGGTGATCGATGGCCGCAGGGTCCGGTTCGGCGAATTCACCCGGGACGGTCTGACCTTGCGCGTCGGCGCCGACACCCGGGACATCAACAAAGTCGCGCACGACATTTTCCTCGGCATGCTCGCGGCCATTCCCACCGTGCTGCTCGTTGTCGTCATCGGCGGCCGCTGGGTGGCGGGTAAAGCGATCGCGCCCGTAGAAGACATCCGTCAGGCCGCCGCCCGCATCACCGCGCAACGGCTCGACCAACGCCTGCCCGTTCCGCCTACCGGCGACGAAATTGCCGGCCTCATCGAAGTGCTCAACGCAGCCTTCGAACGGTTGCAGCGCAGCTTCGAACAATCGGTCCGTTTTTCGGCGGATGCTTCTCATCATTTAAAAACCCCGGTCGCGGTCCTCCGCGCGGGCGTGGAAGAGATCCTCGCCGACAACGAATGCAGCGAACGCACCCAGGCGACCGCGGAGGGTCTGCTCCATCGCGTTCATCAACTCAACTCCGTGGCCGACAATCTCCTCCTTCTCGCCCGCGCCGACGCCGGACGGCTGGAACTGCGACGGGAAGAATTCGATCTCGGCGAGTTACTCGAGGGAGTGCTGGACGACGTTCAAGCTCTCGCCGATCCGCTCGACCTCACCGTGGAGGCCGAGATCCCCAAGCCGCTGGCTTTGCGCGCCGACCGCGTCTTTGTCGGGATAATCGCGCAGAACCTGATCGAAAATGCCGTGAAATACAACGCTCCCGGGGGCGCCATTCGCGTCTCGGCTCGAGCCTCTAACGGCACGATAGAGATGACCGTTGCCAACACTGGCGACGGCATTCCGCCCGCACGGACGTCGCAGCTCTTCGAAAGGTTCTACCGTGCGCGCGGGGACGAAAGCGTGCCGGGTCATGGCCTTGGTTTATGCACCGCGCGCGAGCTGGCCCGCGCGCAAGGCGGCGAAATCGCGCTCGTCCGCGCTGATGCGCAGTGGACTGAGTTGCGCGTGCAGTTGCCGGCCGGAAACGGCGGGAACGGCGAGGGCTAAATTATCGCCTAACGAGTAAAGGACGGGCGACGCTTCCCATCGCGCGATTTTGCTGCGGGTTGAGTGGCGACGAAGTAACGTAAAGGGCGGAGCAACGGAGTTGCTAAGACAAGTGCGTTCCCAAACGGAGTTTGGGAACGAGCGCGGATGCGAATAGGTATTGCTTCGGTTGACTACGCCGAGCCTAACGAGTAAAGGAGTCTGGCCGCGTGAGAATGAGACTGCGCGAGGATGCCGAAATCTGTAGTCCATCAAGGAGCCTTCGTCGCCAGAGGGCTGCTTTGGTTAATCGCCGAATTCCAGCGGACTATTTCCTTGCTAGCTCTCCGCGAATCCGCAAAATCGCCGAACTTCCAACAGAACAACCTGTTCTCACGGAACCTCACAAATGGACGCTCCGGTGAATGCTCGCTTGCTTCAAGCAAGCAAGCATTACATCGTCTATCTTAGCGCCAATAATTCAAGTTGCTGCGGACGCGGACATCCCCTCGTTCCCAAACTCCGTTTGGGAACGCACTTGTCTAAGAAACTCTGTTTCGTCATGCTACTAACTCATGCGCAGTCGCTATCGCATCAACGACCCCGACGCGCCGCATTTCGTTACGGCGACGATCGTGGAATGGCTGCCGGTTTTTGCCAGCAGTGCTTGCTGCGATATTGTCGTTAAGTCGTTAGCCTATGCGCGCGCGCATAAAGGTCTTCTTATTTACGGATGGGTGATTCTCGATAGTCACCTGCACGCTGTCCTATCCGGCCCAGACTTGGCGAAAACCATCGGAGATATGAAGAAGTTCACCGCTCGTGAGATCCTGGCACAGGTAGAATTAGAAGGCCGTGCGTGGTTGTTAAATCAACTCGCGTATTATCGTGCGAAACATAAAACGGCGAGTGCGCATCAGGTCTGGCAGGAAGGAGTGCACCCGCAGGCGGTACTTAGCGATGAGATGATGGAGCAGAAGCTGGTGTATCTGCATAATAATCCGGTGAAGCGGGGTTTGGTAGCGTCGCCGGAGCATTGGCGTTATTCGTCGGCCCATGAGTGGCTGCCAGGAAGTTTGCCCGTCCTGCGGTGTGATGAGTGGCGGCAAGTGCAGTGAAGATGGGCGACGGAGTTGCCGGGACAAGTGCGTTCCCAAACGGAGTTTGGGAACGAGGAGACGGAACGCAGTTCGTGACACGAGGAAAATGCTAAGAACTGCGTGAGCCCTTACCACGCCAGACATGGATGGCCAGTAGGAAAGGTAAGGCTAGGCCTACCGATAGATGACTCCAACTAGCCCACGCTCTTAGCCGTTCGTCGCCCGCATAATAAAGGGCGTAGCCGGTAACGATGAGAAATCCAAGAGTGATGGCAAGGATACTGCCGGTGCGCCGGTTTCTTCGCGCCTGCCACGCTCCGGGGATGTGTGAGACTAACAATGTTCCAAGGAGAAGAAGCACCAACATGGCGGCGCCACCATGTAACCTTTGCATCCATAACTCTGCCGGACGAGGCGTCAATCCGAACTGCCCTTCACCCTTCCTAACATAGTGTAACCAACCCCATGTCGCGCCGCTTATGAAAACGAGAGTGAGGGTAAGGTAAACCAACCACTCATGCCGCCGGCTAAGTCTTATAGCGCCGCGTTTCATTTCCTCGGAGAGACTCCCATTCCGCAGAATTGCCGCTCAGGAGAATCGCGCGAGCCTGATGTTTTCGGAGGAGCGGAATTGCTTCGTCGCGCATGATCAGCACGGCCTTGGTCAGGGCGTCGGCGGTCATGCAATCGGGTGCAGTAACGCTTGCGCTCAAACTACCCGAAACCACTCGTCCCGTCCGGCCATCGACGAATGGAGTTAGGTTAGCGAAATCGGCTTGTCCGTTGGCAACCGCGGAAGTGGCCAGCGCTCTATCTTGTAAGGTGATCGCTCGGCGGCTGGGAGCGAGATCTAGGGGATGACGAATATCCGCCGTGTACGAGTCTGGCCCGAAGACTCGCAAATCGCCGCCGGCATTCACAACTCCGCCAGTGACACCTGCACTCACTAATGCTTCGGTCGCACGATCGACAGCGAATCCTTTGGCTATCCCGCCCAAGTCGATCAGGATCGGACGGAGAAAGAAGACATACTTATCTTTACTTAAGACTATGTCACTCCAACTACCGCAACCACTCCGGCTCGCGCGTGTTAGAGGCGAAACGGTAACATCGAGAACGCCATTGGTTTTATCCGAAAAGCCTTGAGCGGCTTCCAAGACACACTGAGTCCATGGGTGCACGCGAATAGGTCTCTTTGCTGCTTTTTCATTCATCCTTCCCACGTCACTTTTCGGATCGTGAAAATTCATTAGGCGATGAACCGTGCAGACCGCCGCAAAGGCTTTATCGATCGCAGCGCGCAGGCAGGATTCGTCTGCGCCTTGCGCAGTGATTTCTACGAAAGTCCCGAGGAGTGGGCGCGCGCGTCGGATCTTACTTAAGACAGACTTCATAAGTTGCCAGGACGCGACGGACACCTTCCGTGACATGGCGGCTGGAGAGAGTCGCTCCACTAATGTTAGTAATGCCATCGTTCAAGGCGAAGTGAGACTGTGGAGTTTTCCCGATAAACTGTTTGCGCCAATCAGGGCTGCGAATCTCGCCGCCATAACTCTCGCGATAATCCAAAATCTCGACCTGCTTTACCGTTCCAGCCGCCGATAAGGCTATCGCGTAATCAATCACGAGATGTTTCCCGATTACATAGTCCACGATGAAGTAGCCCTGTAGCTTGCCCATCTTAAGAGCGCGCCACACTTCCTGTCCCCGCAGGAGCTCCTTTTGGCCGCTGCGGGCCTCGATTGCCTGAGACTGCGCCGGTGTGAACCGAATGTGCGCGGCCATAAATTGGTCGCATTCTGGAAAGCATTCCTTCTGCGCGGCTGGGACAGAAAGGTATTGCACCGCATAGGATGGCAGGGGAACGATAATACCCACCGCGGGTATCAGCCATCGAGCAATGTGACTCATAAGTAAGTCTCCCGTCTCTTAAAAGAAAAATCCGATCGCTCCCAGGAGATGATCCGCCTGCGGTGAGTTAGGCGAGTTATCAAAGACGAATTGATAATCGAGCTTGAGCACAACCTGCGGAGTAGGAAAGACTGCCACACCTAGCGTGTGAAATTGCTGTTGTCCTTGTCCGGTAGGGAGATTCAAGTCATCTCCATCGAAGCCTCCGGTTTGCAGGTTCTGATAAGTGTAGCGATAGAACGGAACCACCTCCCAGCCGTGGCGGAGGCTCTTACTGAGATCGATGTGATAAGCTGCTTCGAGGGAGAAGCCCCAAAGATGTTTGCCGACGTTATTTTCCGGATGGCCATCATTATTCGCGCGGAGGTTGCCGGGACTGCCGATAAGGGCGTCGGCAACTTCGCCGCGTAGCTCAAGCCCCGTACCCGGCATGCGATAACGCAACTCCGTATCGAGCATGGTGACACTGTCGTGGCCGAGACTGCGGCCGCTATCTCCGTAGGCGCCGCGAGGAGTGATATTCGGTGTGTAGAAGACACTCGAGCTCCCAGCCAGGCCAGGGATAAATGGCGGGGTATAACTAAGCCGCAGGGCAAACCCGGGTGCATTCTTAGTTTGGTGAAAGTCACCTACCGGCGTGCGCGAGAGACCCAGGGCTTCGTTGCCAGTGATACCGCCTTCATAGGGTGAACCATCGTCCGGCAAACCTTCCTTGGAGCCGACATCCTCCAAGCCGGTATTGATCTGGAACTGATAGTTTAAGTCATCCACGATCTTGCCATACAGACTAGTGCTGCCTTCAAACCAGGTAGAAGGGATAAGACCGTTATAGAGCTCCGGTCGTTGCACGCTATAGAACTGGGTCGGCTCGTGAAAGAGATTGATAAACCCGAACGGCACGACATCGACACCGGGCGCGCGCCAATTGATATAGTCATTGAACTTAAAGTCGATGTAAGCCTGCTCCACATCGACCGAGCCAGTTAGCTTATCGTCATTGTCCTCCGCGATGCCACCATGTTCGAACTCCAGCTCAGCATTGAAAGTGATAGAGTCAGTCACTTGCAAAGTAGGAAGAAGCACGATTCGGCCAACGTCGAAACCATCCTTCCAGCGGCCCGGCGCATCCTGTCCGCCGAACTTCAATTCACCGTAGGCGCCGATACTGAGGATCGCGTGACTGCGATAACCAAGTCCGAACAGACTCTGACCAGTAACCGCGCCACTTCGGCCCTGTGCGCCCGGCTGAGTATTGCTATTCGCCGCCGTACTTAGGTTGGAGTCGGGGTAGGGATTTATTTGTAACTTCTCGTGCACACTTACTTCATGAGTCTCCTTTCCTTCGTAGCGCGCGAGACGCTGCTCCAGGGTGGAGACTTTGGCCTGCAAGGTCTTCAGTTCCTTTAAGATTTCGGCATTGCTCGGTGGGAGTTGATCTGCGGTGGCAGTCTGGCCGTTAGCCAAGCTGAGGCTAGCTATGAAGAGAGTGAGATATAAGATAATGCGCGGGAGTTTCCGTGCTTGGCAGGATGGCAACGTCATTTGGCCATCCTATGTGATTGCCAGGAACTCCGCTGCCGGTGGATTGCTATCTTTTAGCGTTTCGTTGCGGTCCGCCCACTGGCTGGAAAAGTAACAACCGCGTAACCTTTTCGCTACCTCGTTTTTTTCCCTTCCCCTCGTTCCCAAACTCTGTTTGGGAACGCACTTGTCTTAGAAACTCCGTTTCGCCTGCTTCTAAGTCCCGGTGCTGCGGTATGATGAGTGGGGTCAGGTGCCGTCAGACGAGGAGGCAACGGAGTTGCCGGGACAATTGCGTTCCCAAACGGAGTTTGGGAACGAGGAAGCGAGGGAGTCAGCACTGCGGGAGAGCCTGGCTCAGGGCTGGGGTCTCGGAGCGCAGCCTAACGAGTATAAGAAGTTACAACCATGAAACCTTTCCGGGTTCGCATTGATAAATGAGGGTTTCTAACTTCCCTGTCATGAAAACAAAACTCAGTCAGTTGCTGTTGATCCTCGGTGGGCTGCTTGCTTTCGCAGCGCCGGGGCGTGGGGAAGAAAGCCATCGCGGGTTCTTTGAGGCGGATTTAGCCGGAGGAGGTAAGGCCGTCTTCTTCATTCAAGGTAATCATGCTTTATCGGGCTATGTCTTCAATGCAGCGACAAGCGTGGTAAGTTTCGCCGGCGGCGACATCGCAGACGATGGGTCGTTCAACGTAACCTCGAACACCGGCGCAACTATCTCCGGGTCGATTCACGATGATGACCCCGCGAAGGTGGATGATGACTCAGTAAGTGCCTCGGTCGCGGGTCAAACGGTAACCGCCAGTCGGGTTTCAACCTTCGGCCCGAGCGATGACATTCCCGGACGTTTCGCCGGGACAGCGACATCAACTGACGGCAGCAGCTTCGAGGTGAAGATCGTAATCGATTCGCAAAATCGTATTTTCTTCATCGCGGAGGATGGCGCCAATGTCCTGGGCGGCTTCGGTACGGTAACTCTTGCGGCAAAAAGCGCCGCCGCCACCGCGCCGGTGGCGGATAAGCATGGTGCCGACGACCCTCCCGGCCATGATGTCGGCGACGATCATGGCCAGGATGCTGATGACCTGCAGGATCTTAACGAAGATCTGAACGACGACCAGCCTAACGCTACCTTCTCACTTACGCTCCTAAGCGGTGAGGCAGTTACAGGCACGTTGACTTATGGTCATGGTGCGCAGCTCGGCGACTTTACGCTTGCGGGCACCACTTACTTCTTCCGGGCGCCACAAGAGTCATCCGAAAACCATCTCGGAAATATCTCGACTCGTGGCTTTGTGAGTACGGGTCAAGGCCAACTGATTGGCGGTTTTATTATCACCGGTGGACCGAAGCTTGTCCTTATTCGCGCTCTCGGGCCTTCGCTCTCTAGTCTGGGTGTTAGTCCAGTCCTAGCTGATCCAGTTCTTAAGCTGATGAGCGGGCGACGGAGTTAAGGTCTAACGACGACTGGCAGAGTGAGTCGAACTCGGACGACATTATCTCGACTACGATCCCGCCGGCTAATGCCAAGGAGTCGAGTATCCTTGTCCGGCTCGAGCCTGGGGCATATACGACAGTTGTCACCGGAGCGAATGACTCTACTGGGATCGCCTTGGTCGAGGTTTTCGAGATCGATCACGACTGATTTTCGGGGAAACTGAAGCCAAGCGAGGTCCTCGCGTTGCAAAACGCGAGGACCTCTGTTTGCGGCGACAAGACTGACTTCTCCACCGGCGCGAAAAAGAAGCCGGCAGTCGAGATCCCGTTAGACAGCGCCGTGGCGGCTGGGCAGGAAGCCGGGAGCGACCGGTCGCTCGCCTAACGAGTAAAGGGCATCTTCGGCAGGCTAGTAGGATTTTGCCCAGAGGACGCGGCGTTTACTCGGTTCGCCCGTGATAACACAGTGACCGGCTTCCGGAGCGTGCAAAGGGTCATCGAAAGGGATGCAACGAATGGTTACCTTGAGATCGGCCTTGACCTTCTCTTCGACTTCCCTGCTTCCATTCCAATGGGCCAATGCGAAGCCACCATGTATCTCAGGCTTAGCGGAATTCTTCGGGGTGAAGAAGTCGTAAAACTCTTCCCTTGTATCTATGCGGCGGGTATGAGTAGCGCGGAATGTTAGCGCGCGGGCATAAAGGTTTTGCTGGATAGCTTCGAGAGTCTCAACCACCTGACTAACGAATTCGGATGCGGGTAGGAATCGCTTCGTCTTTTGTCCTTCATCGCGCCGCGTCACTGCTACCTGTCCGCTTTCCAAGTCACGCGGCCCTAACTCTACCCGTAAAGGCACGCCCTTCTTGATCCACTCCCAGCTCTTTATTCCACCGCCTAAATCTCGTTGGTCGACGTGAATTTCTAGTGGCGTGCCATGCCAGTTAATAGCTCTCAGTTTCGCGGCGAGATCGTTGGCCGCAGTGAGGACAGCGTCACGCGTCTCTGGCTTAGGCATAACTGGTATGATGACGATGTGAGTCGGCGCGATGCGCGGCGGGAGGATGAGTCCGTCGTCGTCGCCATGCATCATGATCACGGTGCCGACGAGGCGCGTACTCGCGCCCCAGCTCGTGGTCCAGCCAAACGCCTGCTGGCCGTCGCGTGTTTGAAATTGAATGCCGCTGGAGCGCGAGAAGTTCTGGCCAAGGAAGTGCGACGTTCCGGCCTGGATGGCTTTGCGATCCTGCACCATGGCTTCGATGCAAAGAGTCTGGACGGCGCCGGGGAAGCGTTCGCTTTCGGATTTTTCGCCGGTGTAGACAGGGACCGCGAGGAAGTCGCGCGCAAAGGTCTCGTAGACGTCGAGCATCTGCCGTGTCTCGGCGCGTGCTTCGGCTTCGCTCTCATGAACAGTATGACCTTCCTGCCAAAGGAACTCGGTCGTGCGCAAAAAAAGGCGCGGACGCATTTCCCAGCGGACGACATTAGCCCATTGGTTGATCAGGATAGGAAGGTCGCGATAGGACTGCACCCATTTCGCGTAACTCGCACCGATGATGGTCTCGGAAGTTGGCCTAACGACTAAAGGTTCACTGAGCGGGCTCGCCGGGACCATTTTGCCCTCGGCATTCAGCTCGAGACGATGATGAGTAACAACCGCACATTCCTTGGCGAAGCCTTCGACATGCTCGGCTTCCTTTTGCATGTAACTCAGTGGAATAAAGAGAGGGAAGTAGGCATTGCGATGCCCGGTCGCTTTGAACATAACGTCCAGCGCGCGCTGCATGTTTTCCCAAACGCCGTAGCCCCAGGGTTTGATGACCATGCAACCGCGCACATCGCTCGGCTCGGCCATCTCGCCGGCGCGCACGACTTGTTGATACCATTCGGGAAAGTCTTCTTCGCGCCGGGGATTGATCGCTGACTTAGGAAGGTCGGGCTTAGCCATGATGAGGCGCGTTATCTAACCCGACGAATGCGGCTTTGCGAGTTTCGGCTTTGATCCTTAGTCCGCATGGGAAGGTTAGCTAAGGCGATCCTCCTAACTGAAGATTGACGCGGCGCGGTTGCTAACTTGTCATCCCGATCCGCCGAAGGACGGAGAGGGACCCCTCAATGCAATCTTCGCGTGATGGCAGGCGTAGGCATAGATTACAGTGGTGGGATCCCTCTCCGCGCTACGCCGGATCGGGATGACAATTGGAAGGCACCCGCTAGTTGCGAGCGAAGAGCGGTTCGGAAGCTGATTCGCCGCGCTCCGCGTAACCGCCGGCAAACTCGATACTGCAAACCGTGCGGTAACGCGCGTGCGGCCCGACAGCCGCGCCGCCAAAGTTAAAAGCCGGGTTGAAGATGTTCTTGCGATGCTTCCGCGCGCGCTGGCCGTCATCGATGATCAGCGCCATGACGATATCGCGCGCGGTCGATTTGCCGTAGGAAATGTTCTCCCCCCAAAGCCCGCTCCAAGTGCCGTAACGAATCAGGCGCGCGGCGGGATTGCTGCGATCGGAGCCACCGTGTCCAAAGCTGCCGTCGGCTTGATCGCGCACGTGATCGGCGGCGGCATGTGACATTCCCGGCGAAACCGTGAGTGGACCGAGAGGTTGCGCCGTGCGCAGAAAACGAACGGCTTCATCGACCGCGGACACACCTTCGCGGGTGCGGAGAAACGCGCCGCTCGGCAGACGAAAAACATCTCCCTGGAAATTGCCGCGCATTGCCTGCAAATAAGTCGCGTAACGAGCCGGACTTTCGCGGGCGAGATTCATTTCCCGGATCACCGCTGCGCCAGTGAAGGATTGCCGCGACGAGGCCGTGGCGGTGAGGTGGAGGCCCTGAAAAACAAGAGCGATAAAGAGAAGAAAAAGCGCGCGCTTGTACACTATAGAAATTATAAAGCACGCCCGATGCCACCGGTTGATGAAGCTTGGGTTGACACCTTCGGGGGAGGCCGCTACTTTCCCCGCCCCTTACCTGACTTAGATGAGAACGTTTTCCGCAAAAGCCCACGAAGTTGCCCGCAAGTGGTGGATCATTGATGCGCAGGATCAGGTCTTGGGTCAGGTCGCAGTGAAGGCGGCAAACCTTCTGCGCGGTAAAGAAAAAGCGATCTTTACTCCGCACGTCGACACCGGTGATTTCGTCGTCGTGATCAATGCCGAAAAGGTTCGCCTCACGGGCAAGAAAGAAGAGCAAAAGAGCTTCATGAGTTTCTCGGGCTTCGTCGGCGGCCACAAAACCGAGAACGCTCGGGCTCGTCGCGCGCGGCACCCGGAACTGCTCGTCGAGCGCGCGGTCCGCGGCATGATTCCGCATAACCGGCTCGGTCGCGCGGTTTATCGGAAGCTCAAAGTTTATAAGGGCGCGGAGCATCCGCACGGGGCACAACAGCCGGAAGCGGCCGTTTTGGACTAACGAATTATTTTCATGGCTGACAATCAGGAATTCATCGCCACGGGCCGCCGCAAGACTTCGGTTGCGCGCATTCGCATGACGCCGGGGAACGGCAAAATCGAAGTCAACGGTAAGAGCTTCGAAGATTATTTTCCGACGGTGCCGCTGCAGAATACTTTGCTCGCACCATTGCAGGTTGTGAAGCTGACGAACGCCTACGACATCGCCGTGAACACGACCGGCGGAGGCGCCACCGGTCAGGCTGGTGCGGCGCGGCTTGCGATCTCGCGCGCGCTTCTGCAAGTGGACGCGAATCTGCGGGGAACGTTGAAGGCCGAGGGTCTGCTTCGCCGCGACCCGCGGATGAAGGAGCGCAAGAAGTCCGGTCAACCGGGCGCGCGCAAACGCTTCCAATTCTCGAAGCGCTAATCCGTCGACTTCGCTCCGCTTCGCTCAGGATGACGGGGCGGCGAGCGCTCTCTCCAGCTACTTTTTCGTTGCGCTCGGCTGCGGTTTTGGAGGCGTGATCGGAGCGGTTGCCTTCGGCAGCTTCTGCAGTTCGCGAATCGCTTCGCTCATCACGACGCTGTCACGATATTGTGAGATGATGGACTCGCAGGCGCGACGTGCGTCTTCGATCTTGCCACTGGCTTTGAGCAATGGCACTTCCGCCAGGAGTGCGAGAGGAGCATTGAAACTCTGCGGATATTCCGCGACCAGGCGTTGGTAGGTGCTGAGCGCCTCACTGCTTTTGCCTAACGAATCGAGATTCGCCGCCACACCCATCCACGCCGTGGTGATCAACTCATGCTTGGGGAATTGATCGATGAACTTGTGCAGCGTCAAGTTGGCGTCGGCGTAGTTTTTTTTCGCGCGCTGCTGCTCGGCCAAAAGCAGGTAAGCGCTCGCCGCCGGTGCGCTGCCGGCATAACCATCGATGACCCGCTGATAATCTTCCGGCGTTGTCGCCGACGCGAGGGCGCTGGCAGCCTCCGCCGCACGGCGTTGCGCCAAAACTTCGTAGCCCGCAAAACCCAGACCACCAAGGACGAGCACAGCCGCGAGTGCGATGATCGGCACTTTGTATTGATCCCAAAACAGACTCGTCTCGAGCGCGGGATCGGAAGAAATTTGTGAAACGGTGGGCATGGAAATCGGGAGCCGTGTCTATGCCATGCGAAGGTTTTCCGCGCAAGCTCCCTCGTTCCCGCAGTTTCCGCGTTTAATAAGGGTTCGCGACCATGCCGCGCGGGGCGCGCACTTCGATCTGGCCATTACGCACACGAACCTGAAAGCAGGGCTGGGCATAGGTTGCTGGACCGACGATGACGTGGCCATCTTCGATGTCGAACTTCGAGTAATGCCAAGGGCAGACGACGCTCGTCCCGTCGAACTCGCCTTCGGAGAGCGGTCCGCCGAGATGCGAGCACTTCTCCGCCATGACGAGGATCTGTCCACCTCGCCTAACGACAAGTATCGGGATGTCGTCGGCCTTCGCTTTCACCATTTTGTAATCCGGCAGATCGGCTTCCTTCATCACGGGGACGAACTCATGCGGCAGCTCTTCCGGCGCGTGATTAACACCGATGCGCTCGTTGTAAACCAAGTGACCGCCGAGATACGCGCCGACGAGCGAAAGCCCGAAGCCGGCGAAGCCCGTCGTTAGGCCATGGCGCCGGCAGCCGTTGCGCCGCTGCCACCAGGAGCCGAGATAGCACGCGGTCGCGGCGATGTTAATGACCGCATGCAGTGCGCCGACCCGACGCGGTTTTTCATAGGTGTAATTCCAGTCGTTCAAGCCCGTGACCACTGCGCCGGCCGCGCCGAGCAGGCCGATTCCCACTGCGACATCGGAGCCGCGCGCGAGATGATCGTCTCCAGTCGCAAGCTCGTAAATGTCGAGAGCCGTTGCGGCGGTCCAGGCGCCTAACGGAACATCGGTGATCACCGGATGCAGCGGATGTCCGAACCATGTGCCGTGGAAAAAATTCCGCAGCTTTTCGCCGAAAGGAACGTCCTTAAGAAAGAGCGCGTCCGCTGTGGCGCCGAGCGCAGCTTCGACCGGCTTGAGCCATTTTTGGCGGCTGATGAAATCTCCGAGTTTGTCCATGCTCATAAATCGCAGATCGCGCCGCGAGTGGCCCCGCCGCACAAGTCCGCGACGCGGCACGCGTGCGATTCTTGGTCATGCAAGCTGATGATGTTCCGCCAGGTAAAGTCCCGCCCGCCGCGCTGAATCCCGAGAAGGATCCCGATGATTGGACGACGGGCGACGAGGCGATGACCGGCCCACAACGCTCCTATTTGCAGACGCTCTGCCGCGAAGCGAACGAAGAATTCGATTCCAGCCTAACGAAAGCGCAGGCCTCGAAAAAGATCGACGAGTTGCGCCACAAAACGGGTCGCGGCGAGAGCGGACCGGCGGCCAAAAACTAGCGTCCAAGGAGCGGCGGTTTGTAACCGCCGTGGGGCGCCAGCAAAGCGCCCGGCCATCCGAAAACCCTCGCCCCGGCATTGCGCCGGAGCGTCATCGCGCTAAACCTTGGCGCGTGATTTCCCACGACAAACTTTTCATCCCCGGCCCGGTCGAAGTTTCCGAGAAAACACTGGCCGCTTTCGCGCGACCGATGATCGGTCATCGCGGCGCCGCATTTAAAGAATTGTATGCGGGGATTCATCCGCATTTGCAGGAGCTGTTCGGAACGAAGCAGCCCGTTTTTCTCTCCACTTCCTCGGCCTGGGGTGTGATGGAAGCGGCCATCCGCAATCTCGTTAGGCAACGCGTCCTCTGCTGCATGTGTGGCGCGTTCTCCGATAAGTGGCTCGAGGTCGCGCAGCGCTGCGGAAAGGAAGCGGAACCGTTGCAAGTGGAGTGGGGGACACCGATCGATCCGCGCCAAATCGAAACGCAACTCGCCACTGGAAAGTTCGACGCAATGACGCTGATCCACAACGAAACCTCGACCGGCGTGATGAATCCGTTAGGCGAAATTTGCGCGGTAGCGGCGAAGTTCCCCGAGGTCGCATTGATCGTCGATTCGGTTTCCTCCTTCTCGGCCATGCCGATCCCGATGGACTCGTTAGGCATCGACGTCCTTCTCACCGGCTCGCAAAAAGCGCTCGCGCTCCCTCCAGGTTTCTCTCTCTTCAGCGTTTCGGAGAAGGCGTTCGCGCGCGCCGCGGAGCTGAAAGATCGCGGCTATTATTTCGATTTCCTCGAATTCAAAAAACAGCAGGAAGGCGACATGACACCGACGACGCCGAGCGTTGGTCATATCCACGCCCTCGAATCGAAGCTCGAAGACATTTTTGCGGAGGGCCTAACGAATCGTTACGCGCGTCATGCGCGCACGAATGCGCTCGTGCACGACTGGGTGCGGGCACGAGGCTTTGATTTTTTTGCTCTGGAAGGTGCGCGCTCGATCACGCTGACCTGCGTGAAAAACAATCGCGCGATCGACGTCGCTGGCCTAACGAAATGCTTGCGCGAAAAACATCACCTCGTGATCGACGGCGGTTACGGCAAACTCAAAGGAAAAACCTTCCGTCTTTCCAACATGGGTGACGAAACCGAAGAGACTGTTGGGCATCTGCTCGGGTGTCTGGACGATTGCCTGGGCTGAAGGACTCTTTCTGGGGAGCGCACGCGCCTCGCGTGCCGGTTTCGGCGCCTCGCCGAAACGATCTTTTTTAACGTTAACGATTGGGCGAAAACTCCGCCGTAGAAAAGTTCGCGATGGCGAGGCGCCATCGCCAGCACGCGAGGCGCGTGCGCTCCCCAGCGCTAGAGCTGCGCGCTTCCGCTTGCGTCAGCTCCATAGACTTGAAGCCCAGCCCCCTTCGATTGACCCACCGTACCCGTGCCCGCATAGTGGCGGCCTCATGTCCACCGCGCTGACCCGCAACTTTTGCATCATCGCGCACATCGATCACGGCAAGACGACTTTGTCCGATCGTCTCCTCGAAAGCACGGGCACCATTCACGCGCGCGAAAAGCAGGATCAGCTCCTCGATTCGATGGACCTCGAACGCGAACGCGGGATCACGATCAAAGCACATCCGGTCGCGATGCGTTACACGGCGAAGGACGGAAAAGAATACGCGCTCAACCTGCTCGACACGCCCGGCCACGTCGATTTCGCCTATGAAGTTTCGCGCAGTCTCGCGGCGTGCGAAGGCGCTCTCCTGATTATAGACGCCGCGCAGGGCGTGGAGGCGCAGACGGTGGCGAACGTGCACCTCGCGCATAAGCAGGGCCTAACAATCGTGCCTGTGATCAACAAAATCGATTTGCCTAACGCCGATCTGCCGTCGGTCCATCGGCAGCTCGAGGAAATCCTCGCCATCCCCGCGGAGGAAGCGATCGATTGCAGCGCCAAATTGGGCATCGGCATCGACGAAATTTTGGAAGCGGTCGTCCATCGCATCCCGCGGCCCCCTCAGCCTAACGACGAAGTTTTGCGCGCGCTCGTCTTTGATTCGGTCTTCGATATCTACCGCGGCGTCGTCGCCTACGTGCGCGTTTTTTCGGGCAAAGTCACGGCCGATCAGCAGATCAAAGTGATGAGCACCGACGCGCGTTACGAGGTGAAGGAAGTCGGCGTTTTCACTCCGAAGATGTTCGCGCAAACGACCCTGCAGGCAGGCGACGTCGGCTACGTCATCGCGAACATTAAAACGACATCGGAACTAAAAATCGGCGACACCATGACCGATCTGCGTCATCCGGCGAAAGTGCCGCTGCCCGGTTTTCAGGAAATTCATCCGATGGTTTTCAGCGGAATTTATCCGATCAACACCGCGGATTTCGAGCATCTGAAAACCGCCATCGCCAAGCTGCGGATGAATGATTCCGCCTTTGTCTATCAGCCGGAAAGCTCGGTCGCGCTCGGCTTTGGTTATCGCTGCGGCTTTTTGGGTTTGCTGCACATGGAGATCATTCAGGAGCGGCTCCGGCGCGAGTACGACATGGATATTATCGCGACCTCGCCCAGCGTGATTTATGAAGTCCTGACCACGCGCAACGAGGTCGTGCTGGTCGATAATCCGGCGCATCTGCCCGACCCGAGCGTGATCGAAGAAATCCGCGAGCCGATCGTCAGGGCTTACATTCTTTGCCCTAACGAATCGATCGGCGACATCCTCCAGCTCATCCTCGAAAAGCGCGGGACGATGGATCACACCGAATCGCTCGATACGCGGCGCGTGATGCTGCATTGCGAGCTGCCGCTGAATGAAATCCTGGTTGATTTCAACGACAAGATTAAGAGCATCAGCCGTGGCTACGCTTCGATGGATTACGAGCACTCCGGTTATCGTGCCGCGAACTTAGTGAAGCTTGATCTGCTCGTGAATGGCGAACCGGTCGATGCCTTTTCCACCATCGTGCATCGCGATCGCGCGGAGCCACGTGGTCGGCAGCTCGCGTCGAAGTTAAAGGAAGTGATTCCGAGCCAGCTCTATCAGGTGGCGATTCAAGCCGCGATCGGCGGCAAGATCGTGGCGCGCGAATCGATCTCCGCGCTGCGCAAGAACGTGACCGCGAAATGCTACGGCGGCGATATCACGCGCAAACGCAAGCTGCTCGAGAAACAGAAGGAAGGAAAAAAGCGGATGAAGAGCATCGGAAAAATCAATATCCCGCAGGAAGCCTTTATCCAAGTCCTCAAAACCCAGTGATTTTTGAGCCACAGATGAACACGGATGAAACACGGATAACGCTTCTGCGGCGGCGCCGGCCCTTCCTTCTCATCCGTGTTTGATCCGTGTTAATCCGTGGCTTAAACCCGATTTTGCAAACGCCGTTCCTCAGCTAGCGTTCCGCCGCATGTTTGCGCCTCGCTACATTAAGCACAGCCATCTGCTCGTTAGGCATGCGGAGAAGCTGGTCCGCTATCGGCGCGATTTGCTCAACGAAGCGACCGTCGCGGAATTGCAGATACAGATCGCGAAGGTGCGTGCCGCGATGCGAGCGCGCGATCAGAAGACCACGATCCACGAATCCGAGCGGCTCGATGAAATGCTCAGCAAGCATACGCCGCCGCCGAAGGACGCGATCTGGCGCGAGAACGTCGAGGTTATTCTCGTCGCGATCGTGGTTGCGGTCGGAATTCGTTCCTATTTTCTCCAGCCTTTTAAAATCCCGACCGGCTCGATGCAGCCAACGCTCAACGGCATCATCGGCCATCCCATGACGGAGTCCGCGCCAAACATATTCCAGCGTGCGCTGGAGTTCGTGGCGCTCGGCCGCAACTACATTGACGTCGTTTCCCAGGAAGAGGACACGGTCGAGAGCGTGACGGAGCAGAAATTTCTCTTCTTTTTCACTTTCTCGCGCATTCGGTGCGAGCGGCAGTCATTCACCGTTTACGCGCCGGCGGAAATTCTGCGGCAGGATTTTAAGGTTTATCCCGGCAACACCTATCACCCGGGAGGAATCGTCGCGCGCGGCGCGGTCGATACCGGCGATCAGGTCTTCGTGGATAAGTTTAGTTATAACTTCATCCAACCGCCGCGCGGCGACGTTTTTGTTTTCCGCACCGATCACATTCTCGGCATTCGCGAGGATCCGGAGTCGGGCGCGCCCTATTACATCAAGCGGCTCACCGGCACGCCCGGCGACGAGCTGCGGATCGATTCGCCGAAGCTTTATGTGAACGGTGAGCTCGCGAAAAATTTCGGCATCAATCGCGTCATGGCAGCGCAGCCGCCCTACCGCGGCTACGCGCCGGGGCAGGCCGAGCTGGCTGCGCCCGATGCTCCGTTTGTCATCCCGCCGCACTCTTATTTCGCGATGGGCGATAACAGCTACAACAGCTACGACAGTCGCTATTGGGGGCCGGTCCCAGAGGAGAACGTCGTGGGCCGCGGCGTTTTCGTTTACTGGCCGTTCAGCCGGCACTGGGGCATCATTCGTTAGGCACTCGTTAGGCAAACGCCATGCTCGCCGGCTTTCCGCGCGCCGTTCCGCTGCTCGGGATGCTCGTCGGTTATCTTCTGGTCCTGTTCACTTCGCCCGTGCGCGTCTCTTTGCGCGACGGGCTGCGTTGCGTTCTTCGTTTCAAGCGGCTTTGGCTCGTCTTTGCGCTCTTTGCGCTCGCCTACGCAATCTTTCAATTTGTCGTCTTCACCCCGTTCGAGACCACGTTCGATTTTCGCCCGGAGCAATTCGCCTTTTGGGATTCGTGGCACTGGCCAACTTTCGCGCAGGTCTGGCGCGAGAGTTTGCTCCATGCGGCCGAGGCGATCGCGGGAATCTTCGACGCCGCGGCGACGACCTATCCGCTTTCGGTTATCGCGGCCGTGCTGCTCATTGCCAACCGGCGCGGATTACATCTCAGCCTCGTGCGTGCACTGCGGAAGCGCTTTGGGGCGGGCGGCTGGCTCATCTATGCCGGCGTCTTGCTCAGTGCGCTCGCGTCGCTCGCAAAGCCGCTCATCTACTGGCGCGTGCCGGGTTGGACTTTTCTCCTTCCGCCGGCGCGGCTTCTTCAGACCTCCGCCGCTGTCGATACCGTCGCCTTCATCTTCGAATATCTCTGCGCGGTTTATCTGCAGGTTTACTTGATCACGGTTTGCCTCGCGTGGATCAAAGGACTGCATTTCGGCGAGGAAGCGCTGCTGCGGTTCGCCATGCGGCGGTTCAGTTACGTTTTGAAATGGATGGGGCTCGTCCTGCTCGCCAGCACACTCCTCCTGCGCGCGCCGTTGCTCGCGGCTTACTTTCGCGACGTGCCGGGAGTGCTCGACTATTTGCCGATCGCGCGCTGCCTTCTGGCGGGACTCATCCTTGGTTTCGCCAGCATGCAAATTTCGCTCGTGCTGCATAACGAGAGCCTGCGGGAGGCCTTCGTCGCGCATCGGCAATTCGTTAGGCGACACAGTGTGCGTCTCGGCTGGTTTCTTCTCGTTGCGGCGGTGCACTACGGGTTCCTCGCTCTGGCGGACGCGATCATCCGCGCGGCTGCGACCGAGCGCCCGCTCGCGTTGCTCGCCTGGAATTTGGTTTTCGTCCTCGCGCGCGCTTTCGTCACCGGCTGGCTCCTGGCGAGCTGGGTTTGCCTCTACCGGCAGTGCGAAATCGGACGGGTCAATCGCGAGACTTGGATTCGCTATTAGCGCCAAACTCGCGATGCGACACGGAGCCGTTCTTCCAAGCCTGGCCGCATCATGCTTGCGGGGTTCTTCGCTGCGCTCAGAATGACAACAGTGGCGGACCCAATTACATCGCAGCGCTCCCCCACCGCGCACGAGATCACGCGCGCGAGCAAATCCAACCTCGCCCTCGCCTTTGTCTCGTTAGGCCGGGAACGCCGCCGCGACATCACCGTCTTCTATGCTTTCTGCCGCCTGATCGACGACATCGCCGACGATCCCGTTCTCGCGCCCGAGGAAAAAAATTTCCGCCTAACGACCTGGCGCGCCGCCTTGACCGCCCCCGCGCCTAACGAGTCGCCCCTCGCCGCCCAAGTGCGCGGTTTGATTCAGAAATATTCAGTCACCCCGGCCATGCTGGGCGAGATCATCGACGGCGTGGAAATGGATTTGCGCATCAGCCGTTACGAAACGTTTGCCGGGTTGCGCGAATATTGTTATCGCGTGGCCAGCGCGGTTGGCCTGGTCAGCATCGAGATTTTCGGCTATCGCAACCCCTCCTGCCGCGAGTACGCGATTGAGCTCGGCCTCGCCTTGCAAATCACGAACATCCTGCGCGATGTCAGCAAAGATCTGGCCAGCGGCCGCATTTACCTGCCGCGGGAAGATCTGGCGCGCTTCGATTATGCGGAAAGCGATTTGCAGGTGCACCTTTACGACGAGCGATTCGTTAGGCTGATGGAATTCGAAGCGGCCCGGGCGGAGAAATATTTCGCCCGCGCCGCCGCCCTCCTGCCGCGGGAAGATCGCCGGTCCATGATCGGCGCCGAGATCATGGCCTCGATCTACCACGCCCTCCTGCGCCAGATGGCGCGCGACCGTTTTCGCGTCTTCGCGCGCAGCTACGGCTTGAGCAAGCTGGCCAAGATTCTTCACGTCACTCGGCGATTGCTTCTCGCCGGTTGAATATTCGGCCGGGGCATCCGTCTGAATCGGGCAATTCGAATTCTATCAAACACCATGAAACAGAAATTTTTTATTCCGGCAGTTGCGGCATCCCTTCTTGTTTCGCTCGGCCTCACCTCCTGCCAAACCGCTTATCCCGGCCAGGCCACCGGCGCGGGCGCGGGCATTGGAGCGGTTAGCGGCGCCTTGATTGGCGCGGGCGCGGGCGGTGGTCGCGGCGCGGCCATCGGTGCCGGTGCGGGCTTGCTCGCGGGCGCATTAGTGGGCGCAGCAGTCGATGCCAATCAGGAGCGCTACTATCACGCCCCTCCTAACGGTTATCCCTACGCCCAACGTTCCGGTACTCCGGGCTACGTTTATAGTCCTTATGGCAACCACGTCCTGATCGATGTGCGGGGAATTCCAGCGGGAGCCAAAGTGCGTGACCCCTCATCGGGCGGCATCTTCCTCCGGCCGTAACTCTCACCCACAGAAATTCAGCAACGGGTTGATCGCGTCCCGCGCGATCAACCCGTTTTCTTTTAGGGAGCAGCGACTTGCCACCGCCGTTGGCGGCCCGGCGGTGACAAACCGCCGCTCCTGCTTGAGAAGCGCGCCCCTCGTTCCCAAACACACAATTCCGGCCCCGTTCCCAAACACAACGCTCCCTCGTTCCCAAACTCTGTTTGGGAACGAACGTGTCCCAGCAACTCCCGTTGCCTTCACCAGCCACATGCCTGTGTCCGTCCCGTTTCCACCTCGCCTAACGAGTAAAGCCCGCTACCCAGCGCTCGAGGCAATATCGGGGTGCCATGTTTACCGCCTCGTTCCCAAGTTGCACTTGGGAACACCATTGTCCTCGCCCTAACGCAGCCCGCATCGCAGGCGAGGCGGGCTTCCACCTCCGCTTCGCTCCTCTCGGGCACGCACGTTCTACTTCCCGTTAGTCCAGCGGACTCCTGACCCCGAGCCCTGGTCGATTGAGCACATGGGTATAAATCATCGTCGTCGAGACATCCTTGTGCCCGAGGAGTTCCTGCACCGTGCGGATATCATAACCATTCTCTAAGAGATGCGTCGCAAATGAATGCCGCAGGGTGTGACAGCTCGCCGGCTTATCAATTCCCGACGCGCGCACCGCCTTCTTAACCGCCTGCTGCAACCAGCTCTCGTCGACGTGATGCCGTCGCCGGACCGGTCCTTCCTCGGCCGCTGCCTCCCTCGGGTCCACCGAGAGCCGGCTCGACGGAAAAACATATTGCCAACCCCATTCCCGCTCCGCGTTCGGAAATTTCCGCGCCAGCGCATCAGGCAGATAAACGCTCCCGAGACCTTCCCGCAGGTCATCCTCGTGCTGCGCATGCACCCGGGCGAGGTGCAACTCCAGCGGCCCCGCCAGGTTCACCGGCAACATCGTCACCCGATCCTTCCCGCCTTTGCCATCGCGCACCGTGATCTGTGCATAGCCGAAATCGATGTCTTTTACGCGCAGCCGCACGCACTCCATCAGCCGCAGACCGCTCCCGTAGAGCAGCCCCGCCATGAGCCGCGGCATACTCTCGAGATGCTGGAAAATCCTCTTTACCTCCGGCCGCGTCAGCACCACCGGCAAACGCGCCGGCTTCTTCGCCCGCTCCACCTTCCCCAACCAGCCGATCTCTTGCTTCAATACTTCCTTATAGAGAAAAAGCAGCGCGCTCAGCGCCTGATTCTGCGTGGAGGCAGACACATCACCATCGCGCGCCAAGTGAGTCAGAAACTCGCCCACCTCCGCCTCGCTCATCTCGCGCGGATGCCGTTTGCCGTGGAAACGGATAAAACGCTCGATCCAATCGCCATAACAGCGCTCCGTGCGGATACTGTAATGCTTAAAACGCATGACATCGCGCACCTGATCGAGGAGTTTTTTGGGCTTGCCCTCCGCGGGCGTTGACGGCAGGATCACAGGCATGAATCCGCTTTTATCGACCTCCCGCCCCGGAAGCAAGCGGATTATACGGAATAATTCCGCAATTAAATGCGGAATTATTCCATCTACTTCTCGTTAGATGAAGGACCGATCTCTTGAGCAGCGCGTGGCCGACTTGGAGGAGTTGGCACTCCATGCGCAGGCCGCAGCTGCATTTCAAGCTGCGGCCACGGCGTCATTAGCAGAGTGGCTATTAGATGCGACAAGCGCACCGGATCTATACGCGCGTTATCGCGAGATGGTGCGCGCGCGATGCGAAGTTCTCTTATCCACGCTCTCCGACGATGACCCAGGCATTGCATCAGCACTGCGAGACATCCTGAAATCGCAGCTAGACGCACCGTCCAAACCCTGATGCGAGCCAAAACATCTAACCAAGCGATGCAGCCAACCCCGCGCGGCGTGAAGTCAATATTTCTCATTATTCAACCTTTCTCTTGCTGCCACGCGCGCTCTCGGCGGGGCGGCTGATCTTGTTCTCGTTAGGCCTCTTTTGCACACGCATATGTTCCGCAAAGTCTCTCTGCTGGCACTATTCGCGCTCCTGCTTGCGGGCTGCGATCAGAAGGCGTTCCTTCAAAAATTTGTTCCGAAAGACGACGATGCTTTCGCACGTCGCTTTCTCGATTCCGTTCGGGCCGCGGATTACACGGCTGCGGAGCAGATGCTCGACACATCGCTTCGCGGAGAGAAGTCCGCCAGCGGACTTCACGAGCTGAATGGAGTCCTCGCGCACGGTGAGCCTCTCTCTGTCGAGATCATCGGCTGCAATGTGTTCTCTAATGCGTCCGCTCAGGGGACCACACGCACCACCAACCTATCATACCAGATCCACTTCGCTGGCTCGTGGGCGGTGGGCAATGTCGCGGTCGGCCACACGTCTGGTGGAGTAGCCGTCCTCGCCTCTCGATTTCAACCGGTCCCCGATTCGCTCGAGGCGCTCAACCGCTTCACCTTCGCGAACAAGTCTATTGTCCATTATCTGGTCTTCGCAGCTTGCGTCACTATTCCTGCCCTCATTCTCGCCGCTCTGGTTGTTTGCATCCGCTCACGCATTCGCCGGAAGTGGCTCTGGATCATTTTTATTCTGGTCGGCTTCGTCCAGTTCCGGTTCGACTGGGTGAGTGGCCACTTCAATGTTCAGCCCATCTCGTTCGCGCTATTCGGTGCGAGCGCGTTTCGTCCGAGCCCATATGCACCGTGGATACTCGGGTTCGCCATCCCAGTAGGAGCGATTATCTTCTTGGTCTCTCGTCGGAAGTTGCTCGTAGATGATGCCACCCAAGAGGCCTAACCAGGCGATGCAGCGAACCGCTGGCCGCTCCGCGTTCCCGCTTTCGATGACTTCCACGTTCAACCTGCAGCCCCGCTCGCCCTCGCCAGCGGTCGCTGATCTTGTGTCTCGTTAGACCCATGCGCGTCGCGCTGCTCGCCATCCTAGTGCTGTTCTCCGGCGTCACCGCCCGATCGTCGGAAGACGCGGCGGCTACGCCACAGAAGATGCGGATTGACTTCACGTCGGAGGACAACGCCACCTTCACCCTCAACGGTCCCAAGGTCACCGCGCTCACGGTCCAGTTGGCAGAGGCCACCTACGTTGTTCCCGCGGAAGACTGCGCTAAGCTACACGATGTTCACTACGGCACTGTTCGCTGCTTTGGGAAGTCACCGCGAAGAGAGCTGCCGATGCAGAGTATGCGGCGCTTCACTTCACCATGGGCACCGACAGCGACCGCGCATTTGGTGACTTACCGAGTGTCGACATCAACCTAGATCATGGCGGCAAGTACCTTTCCACCGTTATTACACGCAAGACGAGCCCTACCACTTGGCACGGTGGAGACCGATAAAAGGTCTAACCAGGCGATGCAGCGAACCGCTGGCCGCGCCGCGTTCTCGCTTTCCATGACTTCCACACTCTACCTGCAGCCACGCGCGCCCTCGCCAGCGGTCGCTGATCTTGTGTCTCGTTAGGTGCTTTGGTGCATTCCTCTGATAGCAATGCCTTCTCCCATTCCAGAGTTAGCCGCATTGCTTCCTGGTTGCTGGAGAGCTTCTCGGCTCCGTTGGTTTCACGGAGCGCCGAGTCTTTCGGATTCGCCAGCGCGGTCATGGCACGGCAGCGCCGCTTTGGATTCTCGCCGCGCCGGATCGCTTTTGTGCTCGCGCTTTTTCCGGAGATCTGGTGCAGTTGCCGTCATGCCAGCTCCGAGTCTCCTTTCGCGCGCGGTCTTACGCCACGCCAGTCCGGCAGCGAGCGGTTCTGCGGATTGTTGCTCCACCTCGGTCCGGCAGCCATGTCCACACCTAACCATGCGATGCAGCCAACGCCTACCCGGCGTACGACCCGCTTTTCAGATGACTACAACCTTATCGCTTCGGCCCACGCTCGCTCTCGGTAGGCGTGGCTGATCTTGTTCTCGTTAGATGCTGAGAGCGATCCGCGTTTTTCTGGCCCTGCTGGTTTGCCTTATCATCCTGATTATGGCTCTACTCGCCCTTCCCATGTCGCGCCACGAGACTGTCGCCTATTCCCGGGCATTCGTCGCTTTCAACGACGCACCCACCGACGCCACCCAACGGGAGCTTTCGAAGGTCACGGCGACAGAGAACCAAGATTTCCTCCATACAGAGCTAGTATTGTGTCTCCTGCTGATTTCTGCCAGCCTCGCGGTTGGCTATGTTACAAGACGGTTTCGAGCCCAAAACATCTAACCATGCGATGCAGCCAACCGCCGGCCGGCGTACGCTCAAGTTTTCCATGACTCAAACCTCTTCCTCCGCCGCCACGCGCGCCCTCGCCAGCGGTGGCTGATCTTGTTCTCGTTAGGTCTC
>JACDGS010000046.1 GCA_013821455.1 Chthoniobacterales bacterium | reverse complement strand
TTTCCACTCGCCTTCGTGGCCCTTCTCGCCTCGTTTGTTAGTAGTCTCAGTGCGCCGAGAGATGCGGTTCTGCCGTTCGTTTTCGCCGCGCTCGCTCTCGTCGTCTCAGATGTAGCGACCCGCGACGGGCGCGCGGGAACGGTGGCGAGCGTGCGCTCGATCCCGCGGCTGCGAGAAAATTATGTTTGGTGGAAACTCGGTTCCACTTCGCTTCTCAGTCTTCTCTTTTGCCCGGCAGCCATCCTCCGTACCATCCCGCGAGGGACTCTGGCGATGGTCGCACTAGTCGTAGGAATCTTTTTCGTCGCGGCTGCGGCGACCGCGCTTGGCCTAACGACTTCGAATCCGAAAACCTTTATCGTAGGCTTCCTTAGCTTCTGGTATGTCGTGGTGAATGACCACGGAGCAAACCCACTCTGGGATTTCGCGGGGTTTTACGGCCGGGCTACTCCCAGCACGATCGCCGGCTATGCAATCCTAAGTCTCGTAGCGATAGGACTGACTCAGGCATTTTACCGTGCTCGCCTACGGACTTCGTGACTTTGAGCGGGCTCAGTCAGTCCTAGTCCGCTAAGACGAAGAACTACTCATCTTACACTAGGGCACCGCCGCAACTAGAACCGGCCCCAGCGGTGCAGCCAAAGCAATGGTCGCCGGTAAGAATCTCCCGATTCTCAACTGTCGCCGGATCGATGTCCCAGAGAGCGAGGGCGCGGTCTCCGTCGCGCCACTGCATTTTCAGCATTTGGTTAAAATCGCAGTCGAAGACTTCGCCGGTCCAGCTCACGTTGATCGTATTACGGCACATAAGCCCCTCGACCGTGCCGGGATTAAAGGCATCGTTTAGGACGGCCATGTAGTCGGCCAGTTTGTCGTTGTTTTTCAACCAGGAGGCGAAGCGGGCGATAGGAAGATTAGTGATGGTGTAGAGCTGATTAAAGACGATGCCGAAGTGCTCCCATAGCTCGCGTTTATAATCCGCCTCCAGCTCAGCCTGTGGGCCGGGCAGGAAAGCGCCATTGGGATTATAGACGAGATGCAGCGGGAGCAGGGGATCCCGGCCGTAGCCTAACGAGTTAAGGAGTTGTAGCGCCTTGATGCTCGCATCGAATACGCCGTCGCCCCGTTGCGCGTTCACGTTCTCCGGCGAATAACAGGGCATCGAGGCGATGACCTCGACCTGATGATGCGCGAGAAAATTCCCGTAGTCCTCAAAGCCCGGCTCGAGCAGAATCGTGAGGTTACAACGATCGATGATATGCCGCGGCGGAGTCAACCTCGTGAGCCGTTCGACGAAATACTTGAAGTCCGGAATCATCTCCGGCGCGCCGCCGGTGAGATCGACCGTAGAGATATCGGTTTCAGCGAGCCACGCGATCACGCGATCAATCGTCTGCCGGCTCATGATTTCCTTCCGCTTCGGCCCGGCATTCACGTGGCAGTGAATGCAGGTGAGGTTACAAAGCTTGCCGACATTGATCTGCAAGATTTCCGTCTTCGTATGCCGCAACGGTAGCGAATGCTCAGCCAGCTTTTCGGCAAAGCGTCCGCGCGGCAAGAGTTGGGCGACCATCAGCAAGAGAGGGGACAAAAAGCGAGCGCACTCATGCGCGATAACCTACGCGGAAGAAGGTGCGATAGATGCCGCCGCCCAGCAGTCCGCCGACGATCGGCGCGATAATGTAAACGGTTAGCCAGCCATAGCCGTTGGTCGTGAAAGGCACGCTGCGCCAGCCCGCAATGGCCGAAAAGAGGCGCGGCCCGAGATCGCGCGCGGGATTGAAGCAGGCCATGGTCAGCGGGCCAAAGAGCGAGATCAAAATGGTCACCGTCAGGCCAATGGTCGCGGCGGTCAGAATCTGCGGGCGATTGACGTTGCGGTCATCGGTCACGCAAAAGATCACGAGCAGGAGAATGGCCGTGCCGATCACCTCCGTGCCAAAGGCCGCGCTGGGCGACATTGTTTCGCGGGCCGCGTCCGTCAGCGCCTTGCCGCCGGGATTGGGAAAGTATTCGCCGAAGACCATGGCCGTCGCTTCACTTCCCACTGCGCCCCGTTCGATCCCGTGTCTCTTTTCGTAGGCGGTGATAGAGCCACCAAAGACGCTGTAGAGCAACGCCGCGGCGGCGAAAGCGCCGAGCAGTTGCACCAAGATATAAGGCAGCACCAGACTCCTCGGGAAACGCGACCAAGCCGCTGACGCGATCGTCACCGCGGGGTTCAGGTGCGCACTGCTGAGCGAGCCGGTGCAATAAATCGCCGTCGCAATGCCAATCCCCCACACGATTGCCACCTGGAAAACTCCCACTTGCGCGCCTGTCGCGACCGCGGCGCAGACGCTGCCGCAGCCGAAAAAGACCAGCAGGAAGGTCCCGAAGAATTCGCCGATGGCCCATTTCGGAATCGGCGTGCGGGCGACTTGAACGTCGGCGCTGACGTGCGGCGGCGGCTCGGGGCGAGTCGCTCTGATAGGCTCAGTCATATGTCAGCCTGCGTCGGGCTTGGTTTGGTGGCTTCGATTGTCGCGGACACTAGATAATCTTCGAGCGATTTTCCGGGCATCCATTCCCGGATAAATGAGCGCGAAGCATCCTTAGGCGCAATTTTGATCTTCTCGAATCCGGTCGCGCCTAGCATTTTTTCCAGCTCCGCGATGGGTGAAGCACCGGCTATGCACCCGGTGTAAGCCGACCAATCTTCCGCTAACTCTTTTGGCAGGGGCGCAGTAGCCACCATATCGGCCACGGCGAGACGACCACCCGGCTTGAGCACGCGAAAACTCTCCCGAAAAACACGCACCTTTTCGGGAGAAAGATTGATCACACAGTTGGAAATGATCACATCCACGCTCGCATCCGCCACCGGCAGCGCCTCAATCTCGCCGAGCCGGAACTCCACATTAGTGAAGCCATTCTTGCCCGCATTCTCGCGCGCCTTCGCCAGCATCTCGTGCGTCATGTCCACGCCGATCACGCGCCCCGTCTCCCCGACGGCACGCCCGGCGAGGGAAACAATCAAACCCCGCCCCGGACCCAAGATCGAGCACCGTCTGTCCGGGTTGGAGAGAAGCGATCGCCAGCGGATTCCCGCAACCGAGCCCAAGGTTCGCGCCCGCCGGCGCCGCGGCCGCATTCCTCCGCCGAATAACCGAGATCGGCGCTGGCCGTGCAGATAGAGCTATCATCATCGCCGCAGCAAGACTCACCCCGCGCCGTCCCGCCGTAGCGGCGCCGCACTTCATCCCGCATAGTTTCCGCGGAGGCCCCGCTTACATTTTCTGGCATATCAGCAAGGAAAGCATGCCATGCCTTTAGGCAAGTTGATCCGGTACCTGTTGCCCAGGTTCTCCGCATCGGCCTTTGACAGCATTCCTATACGGGAATATAGATCGCGGCATGAAGCTGAAAGATCTTAAAGCGACTCTGCTACTGCATTCCGCGGCGCACTTCCGTTTTATTCTGCCGGATGGAGATGAAATCCCGGCGCATTTTCATATCACGGAAGTGGGTCACGTGGCGAAACGCTTTGTCGATTGCGGCGGCACCCTGCATGACACGAGGGAGACTTGTCTGCTCCAGACTTATGTCGCCGCAGACTTGGATCACCGGCTCGATGCGGCGACTCTGGCAAGGATTCTCGACCTGGGGAAAGCAGTGCTGCCTAACGAGAATTTAGAGGTGGAAGTGGAATACGATTGCTGTGTCACGGCGCAGTATCCGCTGACCGCGGCGCGCTTCGTCGGCGATCATATAGATTTACAACTGGGCGAGAGACACACCGATTGCCTCGCAAAGGAGAAGTGCGGGATCGAGACGGGGGGCGTCACCAGCGGTTGTTGCTGAGCGATGGATCTCGTTCAAATCTACGAATGTTTTTGCGATCGCACGCGCTTGCGCATGCTCCATCTGCTCGCGCAGGGGCCGCTCTGTGTCTGCCATTTTCAAACGGGACCTCCGACGCCTAACGAAATCAGGAGCGGCCTGCTGCGCGCCGCTGACGGTGGGGAGTAAAACAGCGGGAGCGAGTAAACCATGAAAAACGTTCTCTTTATCTGTGTCCACAACAGCGCGCGCAGCCAGATGGCGGCGGCACTTTTGAATCGCGAATGCCCGGAAGAGTTCCACGCGGAAAGCGCGGGCTTGGAACCCGGCACACTCAACCCGATCGTGGTGGAATCGCTCCAGGAAATCGGCATCGATATTTCACAGAACGAGCCTCGCGCGGTCTGCGATGTCTTCAAAAGCAACGCGAAGATTTTCACCTACGTAGTAACGGTGTGCAGCGAGGCCGAGGCGGAGGGTTGCCCAATCTTCCCGGGGCCGGCGACGCGTTTGCACTGGCCGTTTGACGATCCTTCGAAGTTTACCGGCAAGCACGCGGAACGGCTCCGCCGCACCGGTGAAGTGCGCGAGAAAATCCAGGCCCGGGTAAAGGAGTTTTGCGCCGCGCAGTGCGCTCTCGGCGCGAATGTTTAGCAGCAGCCACCGCCGTCGCAGCAACTGCTCGCTTCGGTGGTGACGTTGTAGTCCTGGCCTTTGGTTTCCTTCGGATGCCGCCGGGCGGTGTGCGAGCAATCGAAAGGCTTCGCTTCGCCTAACGGGATGTCGTTCAGCGGCTCGACAAACTCGAAGAAAGCGCGGTAAGGCGCCTTGCGATACAGGTTGTAGGTCTTGTCGCACACGGCGTAGCGCACGCCGCGTTCCATGCGGTGGTTGTCGTCATCCAGGACTTCGCGGAATGGCCCGCGATAAATGACCGCCTGGTTGCGCTCGAAGCAGGGTCCTTGTTTACCCTTGAAGGCCTCGATTGTGACGGAGCGGAATTCGATTCCCTCGACCGTTTGCCACGGCTGCTCGTCGCGCTTCAAAACCTGGATGCCATAGAACCCGGCCTCCCCGAAAGCCTGGAGAAATCCTTCCTCGCTCAGCGCGCCGGAGATACAACCGCTCCAAAGCTCGGCGTCGTTCTGCAAATGTTCCGGCACTTCCTCATCGGACACGATGTCGGAGATGACGGCGCGCCCGCCTTTTTTCAGGACACGGAAGATTTCCTCGAAGAGTTGCCGCTTGGATTTACCTTCCACGAGGTTGAGGACGCAGTTGGAGACGACGACATCGATCGAGTCGGTGGCGACAAGCGGATGCTTGACCCGCAACTCCTGCGCAAGCTCATCCGCGCGCAGAAAGGAAGCGGCGTCGGTGATCGGACGCGCCTTCAATTCTGCATCCAGCTTTTCGAGATCGAGCGCCAAATCCTGGATGCGGCCTTTCCGAAATTCGACGTTTTGGTAACCAATGCGCTCCGCGACAATCGGGGCGTTGGTCCGCGCCACTGCCAGCATCTCGTCGGTCATATCGACGCCGATAACTTTGCCCTTCGGCCCCACGACCTGCGCGGCGATGAAACAGATTTTTCCCGTACCGCTGCCGAGGTCGAGCACGGTCTCGCCGTCGCGCAGATACTGGCTGGGATCGCCGCAGCCGTAGTCGCGATCGATCACTTCCTGCGGAATGGCCTTTAAATATTCAGCATTGTAATCGACCGGGCAGCAAAGGCGGGGTTCGGTTGCCTTTGCGCCGGCGGCGTAACGTTCCCTAACGGCGGATTCGGAGTTCAAGGTTTTCATGAGCGGCTTTTTTGATGCACAAGCTTCGGATTCGACACTGCGCTGGATATTCCAAGGCGGATGCAAAAAGGCCAGAAATATTTTCTGCGGCGTCGCGTAGCTCTGTTAGGCTTTGGGTCATGTCGCCAGCGGAATTTAGCAAACTCGCTCTCAGTTTGCCGGAAACGATCGAAGGCGCCCATATGGGACACACTGATTTCCGGATTGACGGGAAAATTTTCGCCACGCTCGGCTATCCCGATGAAAGCTACGGAATGGTAGCAATTCCAACCGAGGATCAGGCCGATTTCATCGCCCGGTATCCCTTGATTTTCTCGCCGGCCAAGGGGGCCTGGGGCAGACGCGGGAGTACACTCGTTAGGCTAAAGGAGATTAAGGTTCAGTTACTACGGAAAGCGATGACGGCCGCCTGGCAAAAGCGTGCGCCTAAACAGCTGCAGGATAATTTTGACCTATGAAACAAACTACTCCCTCATTCTTCCTTCTCGGATTACGCACCGTGATTTATAAAGCGCCTGACTTAGGCAAGGCCAAGGCTTGGTATGCCAGCGTTCTCGGTTTTCCGCCTTACTTTGATCAGCCATTCTATGTCGGCTTTAACGTCGGTGGTTATGAGCTAGGCTTGGATCCTAATGCTACTGGCTCACCTTCGGGTGCGACTGGCGCGGTGGCTTATTGGGGCGTGGCGAATGCCGAGGAGGCATTACCCCGGCTACTCTCGTTAGGCGCGCAGGAATGCTCCGCCGTGCAGGATGTTGGGGAAGGAATTCGTGTGGCCTCGGTCGTTGATCCGTTCGGTAACACTTTCGGCATTATCGAAAATCCACACTTCCGACTCGCGGAACACGGGGCTGATTGAGGCGCGCCTTCTGGCGGATTGTCTTTGTCTCGTTAGGTTGATGACGTGATCACTTCGACGGATATCGCAGTCTGGACGATCTCAGGCTTCCTCGCGCTCGGCGTTGGTGGGAGCCGGTATCTCAAGGCCAAGTCGCGCAACGATCTTGTGCGCCAGTTCGCAGCGATGGACGCCGAGAAACGAAAGAAAATGCTCGATCGCCTGCCTCCAGCGATGGCCATGGAAATCCGCCAGGAACTGCTCGAGCGCTTCCGGATGATGACCTAGCCGCGTCTACTCTGCCGCGCCGGACCGTTCTCACTCCGAGGGTTTGCCTAACGAGTCAAGGAGTTGGGGCTCCCTTTTGAAACCAGGCCAACGCTTCGCGCAGATGAGTGCGCTTGACCGCGTGACCACCAGCGAATGTCTCCAGACGGACCCGATCAAAACCGGTGCGCTGGAGTGAAGTCTTGACCGCCACCTGCGTGTAGGGTGGCGCGACTTTATCGTCGCGGCCCACGCTGATGAAAACCGGCGTATGCAAAAATCCCCGGCCCGGATGGAGATCCCGATAGCCTGCGCTAAGTCGGTCTACGTTTATCCCAGTAAGATAGAGCCCGATGAGTTTGCAGCCGGCAATGTAGAACAGCGGCGAAAGTTGCCCGGCCTGCTTCGCGCCACCCGAGTAACCCGCGCACGCGACCGGCCATTTCGAAGATCCGGGGAAGCTGCGGTAAAGCGCCTCCAGCGCAGCCAGCGTCATGCCCGCGCGCCAGGCCGAGGTGCCATGACGCGGATACTCCGGTCCGTCGCCCGCGAGCACGACCCAGCCGGAGGCCAGCGTGTCTGTCCGGTAAATGTTAGTGAGATCGTCGCGATTCAAATGCTTGAAGTCGTCGGTCGCGAAAACAATCAGGACCGGCCATGATTTTTTCGGATCGAAACCCGGCGGTACCGCGATGACAGCGATCGCCTGCGCGGGCGGAATATTGCCGCCTTCGCTGGCATATTGTTTTTCCTGCGGGCTCAGCGGGACATCCGCGCGCACCGTTTGTCCCGGTGCGATCGGCATCCCGGCGAAGCGCGCCGCAGCCTCCGCGGTGTGCGGCCTAACGAAATAAAGAACACTCAACAGTAGAAGAAGAAATTCTTGTCGCCGCATATGTTTATTGTTCTACCCAACTCATCGCATGAAATTCTCTATTTTCTGTCTGGTCGTTATCGGTTCCATCGCGTTGAGCAGTTGCCCCACTTCGCCGACTACCACGACGACGAGCACAGCGACCACGTAGAGCAATGCCAAGGTTAGGATCATCAACGGCAAACGTTACGTCTATGTGCCAGGACAACTCGACAGCAACGTCCCAGGCCGTTGGATCCCGGAAGATAGTCCTACAGCCCAGTCTGCGTCCGCCTCTGCCACGCAGTCGGTCGGTCGTGGGCAAATTCAGAATCTACAAACCGGCGGTCGTTAGGCAGCTGAGAGCTCGGCGGTGGCCTTTTCCCATTCAACGGTTAGTCGCGCCAGCTCGCCAGAAACTGCCGTCAGTTCGCGATTCGCCGCCGCTGCGCGTCCGCCCGGCTCGTAGGCGGCGGGATTTTCCAACTCACTCATCAGCTCGCGTTGCTGACCTTCCAACGCGGCGATCTTCATCTCCAGCTCGCGCACGCGGTGCTCATTTTCGCGGCGAACTTTCGCGAGCGATTTGCGCACTTCCGCTTCGGCCCGACGCTGTTGTTTCACCTCGCGCATTCCCGGTGCGCTCCCATCTGCGGTGGCGCGCGGAGCTGCCGGTTGGGCGTTCGTTAGGCTGGGACCGGCCGTTAGAGCCGCCCGGGCCGACGTCGCCTTCGATTTGTCGAGATAATATTGATAATCGCCCGCATAGGGCGTGAGCTGGCCGCCGTTGATGTGGAGCACGCTGCGCGCGATCGCGCGGATGAAATGCACATCGTGGCTAATGAAAATAAGTGTGCCCTCGTACTGTTCGAGTGCGCCGATGAGCGCGTCGATCGAGCCGACATCGAGGTGCGTCGTCGGCTCGTCCATCAACAGCAGATTCGGTGGATGCAGGAGCAGCTTTACGAGCGCGAGGCGCGACTTCTCGCCGCCGCTCAGGACGCCGACGGTTTTGAAAACATCGTCGCCCCGAAAAAGAAACGAGCCGAGAACCGTGCGCGCGGTTTGTTCCGGTACTGGCTCGGAGACGTCGAGCACGCTCTCGAGCACGGTTTGCCTAACGTCGAGCATCTCGACGCGATGCTGCGAAAAATAACCGACGCGCACATTGTGCCCGAGCTCGCGTTCGCCGCTTTGCACCGGCAGCACCCCAGCGACTAATTTTAGCAGGGTCGATTTGCCGGCGCCGTTAGGGCCCACGAGCACGGTTTTCTGGCCCCGCTCCGCCTCGAAATTTAATAAGTCATATACGACCAATGAGTCGTATGCATGACGCACGTTCTTCAACGTGATGGCGCGCAAACCACTCCGCGGCGGCTGCGGAAAACGGAACTTGATCGTCTTCGCCTGCGCGGTCGGCGCGGCTATTTTTTCCATGCGATCGATCTGCTTCAACTTGCTCTGCGCCTGCGAAGCCTTGCTCGCCTTCGCCCGGAAGCGGTCGGCAAAAAGTTGAAGCGACGCGATTTCCTTTTGCTGATTTTTGTAGGCGGAAAGCTGCTGCTCTTCGCGCGCCGCTCTCTGTTCGATGTAGCTGTCCCAGTTGCCCCGATAGCGAAGGAGTTTCGCATTCGCTATTTCGACGATGCTGCCAGCGAGCGCGTTCAGAAACTCGCGATCGTGCGAGATCATCAAAATCGCGCCGGGATAATTTTCCAGATATTCCTGAAACCAGCCTAACGACTCCAAATCCAGGTGGTTCGTTGGCTCATCGAGCAAGAGCAGATCGGGCTCCATCACGAGGAGACGCGCGAGATGCGCGCGCATGATCCAGCCGCCGCTGAGCGCGCGCGCCGGACGCTCGAAATCGCTTTCGCGAAAAGCCAGTCCCGCGAGAATCCGCTTCGCTTTCGGTTCGAGCTGCCAGCCGCCGTGTTCATCGAAAACATGAAGCGCGGCGTGATAAGCCTCGTCGTCCTTTCCATCGATGCCGGTCTCATGCCGCTTTATCACTTGCTGCGCGGCGACCAATTCTGTCGAGATAGACATCGCCAGCTCGAGCACTGTCTCGTCTCCGGCCGCCGCGGTTTCTTGCGGGAGGAAGCCAATGTTCGCGCTTTTCTCGATCGCGATCTTTCCCACATCGGGCGAAGCCTCGCCCAGGATCAGGGAGAAGAGAGTCGATTTGCCGGCGCCGTTAGGCCCGACCAAGCCGATGCGATCGCCGCGATTCACCTGGAGCGAGACATCCTCAAAGAGGACGCGCCCCGCGAACGATTTGGTGACTTGTGAGACGGTGAGCATCGCGAGAGCGCCAACTCTTCCCCCGACCGCACAGATGGCAAGTGCCAAGCCGCCTCTGCGCGGCTCGACGAATCACTGTTCGTTGATCGAGTGATAGTTTTGCGCGCGGCGGCGAATTAACTCCGCTTCGCGCATGAAGTCCGGATTGCGAGAGACGCGCAACGGACTTTCCCGTTTCGAGCCGGCGCGGACGAACGTCGAGATGCAGTCGAGCACACGACGACCGCGCCAGTTCACCAATTCCTGGCGGATACATTTCAACCCGCGCTCCGCACAGAGGTCGCGAAAAATTCCCGCCGTCATATCGGGAACGCGCGAATGATCCGATTCCGACAAACCGATTTTCGTCAGAAGTTTCCGCGCGCGCTTCGGCAAACGCCGGTCCATCGAGCCTGCGTACGATCCGAGGTTCGAGTGATGAAAAAAGCCAACACCGTCGCGCTTCAGTTTTCGTCCGAGCTGCGTGAGGTAATCCTCCAGCGCAACCCGGGGCGCGTGGACTAACGAGTCGAAGCTGAAAACAAAATCGATCGAGTCGTCCGCCACCATCGCGAGCGAGCGTCCGTCGTTCTTGTAATAACTCAGATTGGATTTTGCTGCGAAGCGTTGGCGGCAAGCATCGATGCAATCCGGGCGGAGATCGACCAGCACGATGTGCGTGCAGTGCTCCAGCAGATAGTGCGTCCAGCGGCCGAAGCCCGGCGCGATTTCCAAAATGGTATTGGCCGGCAGCCACTCCTGGATGCGGGGAAAAATGCTGCCAAACCATTGCGCGGAAGAGTTCCCCCACGGCTCCGACCATTCTTCACCGCCGCCCTTCCAATCGTAGCCGATTTCTGCCGACATCTTTCTTGAGGGCTTCCCGGCGGAACTTGCGCCTAACGAGTCGCCGCGGTTGACGTGGCCGGACGCGCCTCGAGTGCGCGCAGAATCGGCTGCGGATAAACTCCGAAAACGAAAATCCCGGCGATCAATAAAATCATCGCGCCGCGCGAAAGCACGCTCACGCGGATCGTGGGCGAATCGTTAGGCGGCTCCAGCCAGAACATCGCGCGCACCACTTTGAGATAGTAATAGAAGCCGCAACCAACTGTGATGACGCCGATGACGAGAAGCACCGTTTGCCTCTGCTGCACCGCGGCGTCGAACACGTAAAACTTCCCGAGGAAGCCCGCGGTGAAGGGGACGCCCGCGAGCGAAAGCATTCCGACCAGCATCGCGCCCGCGAGAAAGGGAGAGCGTTTTGCGAGTCCGGCGTAGTTCTCGATTTGTTCTCCGCCATGTGCCGCCACGACGATCAGGACCGCAAAGCAAAGCAGGGTCATTAACAAATAACCCACGAGATAAAAAGCGACCGCCGTGCCGGAGAAAGAAGCGACGCCGACGAGCAGGTAACCGGCGTGCGCGATGCTCGAATACGCGAGCAGACGCTTCAGATTTGTCTGCGGAAGCGCGGCGAAATTTCCATAAAGGAGAGTGAGCGCAGCCATGGCGACGAGCACCTTTCCCACTTGCGGTAAAATCAGAAAGGGCGTGAGCACCCGCAGCAAAACCACGAAACCGGCCGCCTTCGAGCCGACGGAAAGAAACGCCGTCACCGGTGTCGGTGCGCCTTGATAAACGTCCGGCACCCAAATCTGAAACGGGACCGCCGCGATTTTGAAACCAAGCGCGACAAGCACGAGCAGGAGGCCGAAAAGTAAGGGCACCTGATCGAAGTCGTTAGTCGTTAGGGCGAGGCCGATGCGCGCGAGGTTGGTCTCGCCGGTCACACCGAAAATCCAGGTGATGCCGTAAACCAGAAAGCCAGTCGAGAGCGCACTGAGGATGAGATATTTCACGCCCGCTTCGAGCGTCGCGGGGTTGCGGCGGGTGAACGTCACGAGGACATAAAACGACATCGTGACCAATTCGAGCGAGACGAAAATCATCACGAAGTCGATCGCCGACGCCATCCACATCAGGCCCGCGCAGGTGAAAATCGGGAGCGCAAAAAACTCGCCCAAACCGGCGTGCGGTTCCGCGCCTGGCACGCCCATCCGGATCGTTGGCGCGTAATCGATCGCCATGATGAGGACGAAAATCGTCGTCACGAGCGCGAAGCGTTTAAAGAAAATGGCGAGCGGATCTGCGGTGTAGAAACTCCAAAATCCGGTGGAGGCAATCGGCGCGCCGGGGGCGAGAAAAAAGCTGCCTAACAACACCGCCGCGAGGCCGAAAATTCCCGCGAAGGCAAAGACGCGCTTATCGATTTTCGGCGTAAACGCTTCCGCCAGGAGCAGGATCAGGCCCCAGACGAGGACGATGATTTCGAGCGCCGGAGTTGGGATCATCGCGTGCTCTGCGCCACGCTCGGCGCGAAGGTCGGGCGCAGCACGCGCAACGCTGTGTTAGGAAAGCAACCGATCGTGAGCGTCGCCGCGATGAGCAAAATCACGGGGAGGCGCAGAGTCTGTGCGAGATCAGGCAGGATGTTCCACTTCTCGTTAGGCGCGCCCATGAAAATCATGCGATAAGCGCGCAGCATGTAAACCGCGGAGATGACCACGCCCCAGAGCGCGAGCACGGTTGTCACCTGGAAAAAATGGAGACCCTGCAAATCGGCGCCGACGCGAAACGCTCCGAAAAAAACCATTACCTCCGCCGCGAAATTGGCGAAGCCGGGAAGTCCGATCGCGGCGAACGTTGCCACGCCAAAAGCGAATCCAGCGAACGGCATGATCTTCGCCAGTCCACCCAGATCGCTGAAGACGAGCGTGCCGGTGCGTCGTCGAATTTCACCGGCGAGCGCGAAGAGCAGCGCGATCGAAATTCCATGGGCGAACATGAGCACGGCCGCGCCATTCATCCCGATCAGGTTCGCGCTCGCGATGCCGAGGAAGATGTAGCCCATGTGCATCACGCTCGAATAACCGAGCATCCAATCGAGCCGCTTCTGCGCGATCGTGACGAGGCCGACGTAGATAATATTTCCGGAGAGAAGCACGAGGAGCAGCCAGCTCCAATGTCGCGCCCCTTCCGGCAGCAGCGGCATCGCAATCCGAAGCAAGCCGTAAAGGCCGAACTTTTTCAGCACGCCCGCATGCAGCATTGCGGCCGGCGCGGGCGCGGAGGCGTAGGCTTCCGGCGCCCAGGAATGAAATGGGAAAAGCGAAACGAGCACGCCGAAGCCGATGAGCAAAAGCAGGAAGATGGTGTTTTGCGCGGCGGGCGCGATCGCGCCGGCGTGGCCTAACGACTGCAGAACCCGCAGGTCAAAGCTGCGCGAAGCCACGGGAACGCTGCGGTAAAGGAGCAGCAAACCGAGGAGAAGAACGAAGCTGCCGAGCGCGAGATAAATCGTCACTTTCCACGCGGCGGCATAACGATTCCCCGTCCCCCAAATTCCGATGAGCAAGAAGGTCGGGATGAGCGCGAGCTCGTGAAAGGCGTAGAAGAAAAAAAGATCGAGCGAAGCGAAGGCGCCGATCGCGCCGCTCGCGAGGAGGAGAAGGCAGGCATAGAAAAGCCGCTCCGATTTCTCGATCGGCGGCGTAAACCAGACCGCGCAGAGCAAAACCAGCGCGGCGAGGATGAGCATAACGAGGGTCAGTCCATCCGCGCCTAACAAGAAGTGAAGTCGCCAGCTTTCCGAAATCGTCCACGAGCGGACAAATTGAAAGCCACCCGCGCCCGCGTCGTAACGGAAGAAGGCGACAAGCGTCGCGAGCGCAGTCAGGCCTGAACCGATGAGCGCCGTCCAGCGGGCGGGCGAGCCGAACAAAATGAGTAGTGCCGTGAGGAGCGGCGCGAAAACGATGAAGCGCAACATCAGTGGAAAATGGCGAAGTAAATCAAACCGATGACGCCGAGCCCGAATAAAAATCCGTAAGCCTGCAAGTTCCCCACCTGGAGCAGACGCAAAACAAAACCCGCGCTCCAGGTTCCGCCGCTCAATCCCCTAACGATCGCCCCATCCAGTATCCAGCGATCAATAAAAGCCGAACAGGAAGCAAGCAATCCCTGAGTCGCGGCGATGAGGAAACTATAAAATTCATCGAGGTAAAATCGCTCGCGGAAAAGAGCGAGATGGATCGGCTCGCTCTCGCGGTTGCGATAGATCAGCGCCGCGCTTCCGACTCCGATGACCAAGGCTGCGAGCGCGATCAGCGGGACAATGGCCCCCGGATGGCTCTCGTTAGGCAAAGTCAGGAATCTCCGCGCGAAAAAGCCGAAGCCGCCAAAGGCCGCGGGGATGCTCAGAACGAGCAGCGGCACGACCATGATTGCGGGAGATTCGCCGCTCCGCGCCGCGATCTGGGTCCGCGGTTTATTGCCGAAGAAAACAACCACGACGAGCCGCGTCATGTAAAAAGCGGTGAGCAACGCGGTAAAAGCGCCGAGAGCGAAAATCGTGTGGTTCTTTTCGTAAGCGAGCGCGAGGATCGCGTCCTTGCTGAAGAAACCGCTCGAGCCCGGGAAACCGATGAGCGCGAGCGTGCCGATAAGAAACGTTAGGCAAGTGAGCGGCAGCCTTTTCCAGAGCTGGCCCATTCGCCAGATATTTTGCTCGTGATGGAGCATGTAAATGATCGAGCCGGAGCCAAGAAAGAGAAGCGCCTTGAAGGCCGCGTGCGTGAAGAGATGGAACATCGCCGCCTCGCCGGACGCGAGCCCGACCGCCATCACCATGTAACCGAGTTGCGAGAGGGTGGAATAAGCGAGCACGCGTTTGATGTCGTCCTGTTGCGTCGCCATCAACGCCGCGAGCAACGCGGTGATGGTGCCGATCCAGGCGATGACGTGGAGCGCGTCGGGCGAGGCATCGATGAGGAAGCCGGTGCGCACGAGCATGTAAACGCCCGCCGCCACCATGGTCGCGGCATGGATGAGCGCGCTCACCGGCGTGGGACCTTCCATCGCGTCGGGCAACCAGACGTGCAGCGGAAATTGCGCCGACTTCCCGACCGCACCGCAGAAAACGAGCAACGCCGCCGCGGTCAGATAGCCGGGATGATTCGTTAGGCTACCCATCTTCGCCGCGATCCCGACGAAGCCTAACGAGCCGGTCGCGACCCAAACCATGAGAATGCCGAGCATGAAACCGAAGTCGCCGATGCGGTTGGTGATGAAAGCTTTTTTGGCCGCGTCCGCCGCCGCCGGCCGCTCGAACCAATGTCCGATGAGCAGATAAGAGCTGACGCCGACGAGTTCCCAGAAGATGAACATCATCACGAAATTGTTCGCGAGGACGATGCCGAGCATGGCGAACATGAAGAGCGAGAGCCCGGCGAAGTAGCGCGACTTGCCTTCGTCGTCGCGCATGTAGCCTAACGAGTAAAGGTGGATGAGCATCCCGATCCCAGTGACCATGAAAAGCATCGAGCGGCTGAGCGGATCGAGCGTGAGCGCGAGCGGCACTTGGAAAAAAGGACCGAGATCAATCCAGGAGAAAGACGCGGCCGCGGAAGTTTCACGATAGAAGATGACTACGGCACAAAGGAAACTGCCCACAACCGCCGCCACCGAAACGAGAGCGCTGACTGAGCGCAGTGGACGGGTGATGGTCAGGATGACAATCGCGGATGCGAGCGGCAACAGCAGAGCAATCCAGGGAAGCGATGAAGTCATGGCCAGTGCGAGTTTGTCATCCCGAGCCGGCGAAGCGCGGCGAGGGACCCCGCAGTTGAAATCCGCGCCTCCAATTTCAAAGAACCCGCAAATTGCATTGGCGAGGTCCCTCTCCGTCCTTCGGCGGATCGGGATGACAAGTCAGCAATTGCGGTCGCCAAAAAGTTCCGTGCGCTCATTTCCAAAATCGCTGCTCTCCTAGTCTTCAAAACTTCAGCGTGTTGATGTCTTCGACATGGATCGTGCGCCGCGCCCGATAGAGTGCCACGATGACCGCGAGCCCGACCGCGACCTCCGCCGCCGCGACGGTAATGATGAAAAAAACAAAGACCTGCGCGTGATAGTCAGGCATGCCTAACGAGTCCACACGGAAGCGCGAAAACGCGACGAGCGAGAGATTGGCTGCGTTCAACATCAGTTCGAGCGACATGAAAATGATGATGATGTTGCGCCGTAAAAGCACGCCGGCGAAGCCGATCGTAAAAAGCAGGCCGCTGACAAAAAGATAATCGCCGAGAGTAATCACAGCCTAACGAACTTCGGGTTTTGCGCGGCGCCGCGAACTCTTGGTGTGCGCGAGAATCGTGGAACGTCTCTCGAACTTGCGCGCATTCGGCGAGGCGCCGAAGGCAGCACGCGAGGCGCGTGCGCTCCCCGGCAAAGAATGGCCTAACGAATCCATTCGCTTAGCGCAGCTCCCGTTTGCTTAGCACGATGACGCCGATGGTGGCGACGAGAATGAGGACGGCGATGATTTGAAACGGCAGGTTATAATTTCCGAAGAGAAGGAGGCCCACGCTCCGCACGTCATCCACGCGCGGCAGCGCCAAAGGAGGGAAGGGTTGTTTCGCCTGCCGCAATTGTCCGATGACCAGATAAAGCTGCCCGAAGAAAACGAGCGCAACCGCGAGCCCGCCGCCAAAGGCGACGAGGTTGATCTTGCGCCGTTCTTCCGCGCGCAGATCGAGCAGCATGATGATGAAGAGGAAAAGCACCATGACGGCGCCGGCATAGACGAGCACCTGAATGATGCCGATAAAAAACGCGTCGAGCGTCATGAAAAGCGCAGCGAGTCCGACAAAGGAAACGACGAGGCTGAGCGCACTCGCGATCGGGTTGCGATTGATGATCACGGCGGCGCCGAAGACCAGCATCATCGCGGAGAAGAACCAGAAGAAGAACGGCGACATGATTCGTTAGGCGACGAGTGCCGGGACGATTGTCATCCCGACCCGCGCAGACGGCGAGGGACCTCCCAGGCGTATCTGTGCTTTGTTAGGCAATAACAACCGTGAAGGACGCTTGTGGGGTCCCTCGCTCCGCTCGGGATGACAAATTCGCGTTGTCATCATTTTTTCTCGTTCCACTTCAGCACCAGGCCGTGCATGACGCCGCCGATCTCGATCAACTTCTTCTTGTCGTGCACCATCTCGGCCCTCGTTAGGCCGGTGATGGCGTAATCCTTGCGCAAAAAGATTGCCTGCTCGGGACACACCTCTTCGCACATGCCGCAGTAGATGCAGCGGATCATGTCGATGTCGAACTCTTCCGGGTATTTCTCCACCTTGGCGAAGCGGTCGCCTAACGGAATCTCACCCGGCACAATCTTGATTGCGCGCGGCGGACAGATGAATTCGCAGAGCTGGCAGGCGACGCACCGCAAGCGATCGCGCTCATCTTTCACCAGCGCCGGCGCGCCGCGATAATGATCGGGCAGATGGCTGTCCCATTTCTCCTCCGGGTATTGCATCGTCACCTTCGTACGACCGAGGAGCATTTTCATGAAGTGGCCGAGCGTGATGATCATCCCGCTAAAAATCGCGGGCAGATACAGCTTCTCGGACCAGCTCAGGTTTGGGCGCCTAACGACAATGGACATGGGGAAATTAGACAGGATTTACAGGATTAACGGGATGAAGAGGAAGAGGCCGCGACCGTCGTCTCTTTCTGCTCAATCCTGAAAATCCCGTTAATCCTGTCTCCTTCATTTCGGCATGTAAGCGACGATGATCGCGGCGATAAAAATATTCACGAGAGCGATCTCGAAAAAGAAAACCCAGCCGAGACGCATGAGTTGGTCATAGCGAAAACGCGGCAGCGTCCAGCGCACCCAAATGAAAACGAGCAGCAAGACCGCGACCTTGGCGAAGAAGGTAAAGATGTTGAAAAGGCCGCCGAGAAAACCGAGCCAACCGCCTAACGAACCGCTGATGAGCAGCCAGTGAAAGCCGTGCGCGTGATTCCACCATGGGATCGGCAGGTGCCACGCGCCGAGAAAAAGCGTCACAATGATCGCGGAACCCGTGATCATGGCCGCGTATTCGCCGAGGAAGAAGAGGGCGAATTTCATCGAGCTGTATTCGGTGTGATAGCCGCCGACCAATTCGGTTTCCGCCTCGGGAAGATCGAAGGGGAGACGATTCGTTTCGGCAAAAATCGCGATCGTGAAGACGACGAAGGAGATCAACATTGGAATGGTGAGAAGCCATTTCCAAAGGTTGGTCGGATCGCCGAGGAAGGGTGCGATCATCCAGCCATTGGCGATTTGGTAGTCGACGATACTCGTTAGGCGAAGCTGGCCCACGAGCAGGAAAATCGGAATGACGGCCAGCCCTAACGACAACTCGTAGGAGATCATCTGCGAGCTAGAGCGGACGCCGCCGAGGAAGGGATACTTTGAGTTCGAGGCCCAGCCGGCGATGACGATGCCGTACACGCCTAACGACGCGATCGCGAAGACGTAGAGGACGCCAACGTTAATATCCGCGATGACCATGGGCACGCCTAACAATGAACTGCCGAAGGGCACGACCGCGATGGTCATGATTGCCGGGACCATCGCGAGGCAGGGCGCGAGCCAGAAGTAAAATTTGTTCACGTGCGCCGGGGTGAAGTCTTCCTTGAGGATGAACTTCATCGCGTCGGCGATCGGTTGGAAAAGTCCGGCCGGGCCGACGCGGTTGGGGCCGAGACGATCCTGAATGAGCGCGCTGACGCGGCGTTCGGCGTAAACGGTGTAGGAAACCATCGGGAGGATCACGAGGAAGACGATCCCGAAGATTTTCAGCAGCGACGTGAGAACGAGGAAGGTCATGGTTAGGCTGGAGTGCCCGGAACGAAGATTCTGGGGAGCGCACGCGCCTCGCGTGCTGGCGATGCCGCCCTCGGCATCGCGAACTTTTCGTTAGGCGACGCGTAGAGCAGTGAGCGGCCGTGCGTTCTCATTGCGGATGTTCCTGCCGTTCGCGGGCGCGCACCTTTTCTGCGGCGGGCTCGCCGGGGGCGTCAGGTGATTTGTCGATGTTCATGACCTGCACCCCAAGATCGCCGATGCGGCTCAACGTTAGGCCGCTCAATTCTGGCACCGCTGCGCTCATCTCACGGAAGACATCTTCGATCGTGTAAACGCCATTGCCGCCGCCTAACGACTGCATGAGATCACGCATAATCTCCCAGTCGTCGCGCGCCTGGCCGGGGCCACGCACCGCGCGATTGAGCCGTTGCAGGCGGCCTTTGCCGTTGATTATCGAGCCGCGCTTTTCCGCGAAGCCTAACGATGGCAAAACGGCGCTGGCATAGGAGGTGGCTTCGTTTTCCAGGAGATCCATCGTGATATAAACCGGCAAGCGGGTGAGCAGCTCAGGCCCGATCCCGCAGTGCAGCGGATTTTCGCCTAACGAGATCAGGGCCTGCACCTGACCCGACCAGATGGCGTGCTTGATCTGCTGGAGAATGTCACCGGATTCGGAAGCGACATGGAGGAGGCGCGCTCCGCTCGTGTTCGGATTGCGATCGGGACTGAGCAGAATGTCGTCGCCGGGACCGGTGCGCGGGACGATGTCGATGAGCGTCACGCCTAACGACTGCGCGAGACGCGCCGCGAGCCAGAGTTCTTCGTTCGTCATCCGGCCGGACGCGAGGATCGCAATTTGCCAGCCGACGAACGGGCGCAGAAGCGAGACCACGCTTTGCAGCGCGTGCGTCCAGTCGGTCGGTCGCAGTCCTCCGTCCTCGCGCACGAGCGGCTCGAGCAGGCGCCGCTCGCTCTGCAAGTAATCGAAATTCAAACGGCCGTAATCGCACATCCAACAGGAATTGACGGCGTCGTTTTCGCGCGGGGTCTGACGATAAATCACATCTTCGCGCGTGCCGATGAGCGTGTTGCAACCAGTTGCGCAGCTCGTGCAAAAGCTCTTTGTCTCCTTCAGAAACCAGACGCGCATTTTGAAACGGAAGTCCGATGAAGTGAGCGCGCCGACCGGGCAGATATCGACCGTGTTGAGCGAGTAATTATTTTCCAGCCGCTTGCCCGGATGCGCAGTCAGCGTGGTGAAACTACCGCGATCGATGAAGCCGAGGACGTCGTCTTTGGCGATTTCCTTCGAGAAACGAATGCAGCGCGAACAGAGAATGCAGCGTTCGTCGTCGAGCGTGACGCGCGGGCCGAGCTCGACGTTCTTCGGTTTCTTCACTTTGTTCTCGAAGAAGCGCGAATCCTGGCGGCCGTACTCGACGCTGAATTCCTGCAAGCGGCATTCGCCCGCCTGATCGCAGATCGGACAATCGAGCGGATGATTGATGAGGAGGAATTCCATCACGCCGCGACGGCATTCCTCGACCATGGGCGAGTGCGTGCGCACACCGAGGCCTTCGGAAACGTCGGTCGCGCAGGAAATTTGCGGGCGCGGCATCCAGTTGATTTCCGGTTTGCCATCCGGGCCTAACGACGGCTTCCGATCCGGGCCCATTTTCGGCATGCCCATTTCGATCAGGCACATGCGGCAGTTTCCCGGCGAAGAAAGTTTTTTGTGATAACAATACCGCGGCACGTAACTGCCGGCCTGTTCGCACGCTTCGATCAGGCGCGTGCCTTTGGGGAATTGTCGCCAGACGCCGTTGATCTGGACGTTAACCATGTGCTGCTGCGACTCGTTAGGCATGAATCTGGAAGCCAGGAAACCAGGAAATTAAAGAATGATCGCCTCGTTCTTGTGCGGATGATATTCGCGACCAACTCGCTTCACAATCAGGCGGGTCGCCGCGAAATTTAGGAGCAAGGCGTCCGTCAGTCCGAGCGCCTTAAGATAGGAGCGCACGATAGCGAAGTGAATGTTTTCGAGGGCCCCGACAGCCTTGAGTTCAATGACCACCGCGGAGTTAATCAGTAGGTCGAGTCGATGTTCGCCAACTGGATGGCCGCGATAAAAAATTGGAACCGGCTTTTGCCGTTCAACACAAAGACCTAGCAGTCGCAACTCGATTGAAAGCGCCTCCTCATAGATGGATTCCAAAAAACCAGGCCCCAACTCCTGATGAACGCGAACCGCAGCACCGATGATACGTTCGGTTAGCGCTCGGTTCCCCAATTCCCTTCCTGGTTTCCTGGTTTCCAGATTCATCTTTAGATCATTCCGGCGGCGCCGGCTTTTTCCCAGCCCGGATCGTGGGCGAGGGGAACGGTGGGAATTGTTTCCTCGGTGATTAGTTCGTTAGGCGTGTATTCAGGTGGGAGGGGCGGTGGGACGGGCTTCTTCGCGCGGGTCGCGAATTCGTTAGGGAACTTTTCCAGGAAACTTTGGGTCGGCCAGGCGCACGCTTCGCCGAAGGCGCAGATGGTTTTGCCGGCAATGTTGTCGGCGACGTTTTTTAAGGTCGCGGGATCTTGCGTCACGCCGCCGCCATCGAGCATGCGCTGGGTAATTTTCTTCATCCAGAGCGAGCCTTCGCGGCAGGGTGTGCATTGGCCGCAGCTCTCGTGCGCGTAGAACTCGTTGATGTTGTTCAGCGCCCAGAGCATGTCGCGCGAATCGTCCATGACGATGATACCGCCGGAGCCGGCCATGGATCCGGCGGCGGCTAACGAATCGAAATCCATCGGGATTTCTTCGAGGGAAACTTCACGGTCCTTTAGTTTGAAACGCTCGCCCGAGCGCAAGACCTTGGCGGAGCTTCCGCCGGGTATGACGGCTTTGATTTTACGGCCAGGCTTGGGTCCGCCGGCCATTTCGTTGATCACTTGACCCATCGTTAGGGCGCCGACTTCGATCTCGAAATAACCCGGCCTAACGACGTCGCCGCTCACGCAAACGATGCGGGTGCCGGTATTGTTAGGCCGGCCGATCTTGGCGTATTCCGCGCCGCCCATCGCGATGATGTGCTTCACGTGGCAGAGCGTTTCGACGTTGTTCACGATCGTCGGGCACATGTAGAGGCCGAGGACGGCAGGAAAGTAGGGCGGCTTGATCCGGGGGTAAGCGCGCTTGCCTTCGAGCGATTCGATGAGGCCGGTTTCTTCGCCGCAAATGTAGGCGCCCGCGCCGCGATGGATGTAAATCTCCACGTCGAAGCCGGTGCCAAGGATGTTTTTGCCTAACAAATTGTGCGCGCGCGCTTCTTCAATCGCGCGCTGGAGAATTTTCGCGCCTTCGGGGAATTCGCCGCGGAGATAGATGTAGGCGGTGTGGACATTGAGTGCCCAACAACTGATGAGCATGCCCTCGAGTAACTGGTGCGGATCCTGATGGATGATGTAGCGATCCTTGAAAGTGCCAGGCTCGGATTCGTCGGCGTTGCAGATCAAGTAAACGGGCTTGGGTTCGTTAGGCTTGATGAAGCTCCACTTCACCCCACAGGGAAAACCGGCTCCGCCGCGGCCGCGCAGGCCAGATGTTTTCACTTCGTTGACGATGTCGGCGCGCGACATCGTGATCGCTTTGCGGAGCTGTGCGTAGCCGCCGTTCCGAACGTAGCAGTCGAGGTCGATGGTGTAATTCTCGCGGCCGATGTTTTGGAAAATCAGGCGGCGCTCGAGGGGATGGGGAGCGGGATGGCTGAGAAGAGCATTGCCGTTCGGAGTGGGAAGAGCGGTCTGACGAGTTCCACTCTGGGTAGCTTGCGGGGTCCCTCGCTGCGCTCGGGATGACAACGACGGGCGCGGCTGCAATAGTGTGTGCGCATTCTTCGCTTCGAGGTTTTCGTAAAGCTCATCGTCCACCATGCAGACGGGTGCAGTGCCGCAGCTTGCCAGGCATTCCACAAACTCGATGCTGTATTTCCCATCCGCGCTGACCGAGACGGGATTGTGCAAACCGGTGCCCTGGTGGTCGCGATCGATGTTCGTTAGGCCAGCCAGTTTTTCCATGAGCGGATAGGCGCCCGCCATGGCGCAACTGAGCGTGCGACAAACGCGCAAATGTTTCCGGCCGGCCGGCGCCTGGCGGAACATCGGATAGAAGGTGACCAGCTCGAGAATGTTGATCGGCTCGAGGCCGAGTTTGGCCGCGATCCAACTCACGCCTTCTTCGTTGATATAACCGAAATGTTCCTGCCAAAGATGGAGCAACGGCAGCGACGCGCTCCGTTTCTGTTCGGCCGGGTAATGGCCGATAGCGTCATCCATGATTCGTTCCAGCTCTGCCGGAACGTGCGTCAGCGTCGTCTCCACGGACGTTAATCGTGGAGCGAGTTTTCCTTCGACGCCACCTTGTCGTTCGTGAAAACGACCGTGACCGACTCGTCGCCCTGTTGATAGGTGTAGGTAACTCGTTTCAGGATCACGAGGTCCTTGCTATCGACAGAGGTAGGCGGCCCGAGGATCGATTCGACCTGTTTGCGGCTCATGCCTTCGGTCACCTCGGCGACATTTGCTTTCGTTAGGCGTTTGCCCTGGCACGACGCCAGGGCGAGAGCGAGGCTGACGACGAAACCGAGAAGCTGAAGGCGGCGATATTTTTTCATCGCGACGACCACGCCTACTGCTCGCGCCCGAGGTTGGTGTCTTTGCTGTCGACCTCATCGTTCTTAAAAGTAACCATCGCAAACTTCGCGCCGTCCTCATAGCGATAGGTCGTCTTTTTATAGATGACCACGTCTTTGCTATCGATCGTGGTAGGAGCGCCGAGGATTGTTTCTACCTGCGCTTTCGACATGCCGAGGGTGATCTTGGCGTAATTGCCGGCGTTCAGTTTCGAGCCGGAAAGGGCGTTCCGGTTACACGCGCCTAACGAGAAGAGGGCGAGGACGACGAGGAGGAGACCGAGGAAGCGGGTTTTGTTTTGCATGCTGGCGATTTTCATCTGTCGCATTCTCCCATAACGAAGTCCAGACTGCCGAGGATGGCGACGACGTCGCTCATCATCGCGCCCGGCAGGAGCTCCGGCAGGATGCTCAAATTCACGAAGGAAGGGGCGCGAATTTTCAGTCGGTGCGGGACGCCGCCGCCTTTGCTGTTGATGTAGAAACCAAGCTCACCTTTTGGGTTTTCGGCGCCGAAATAAATTTCGCCCACGGGCGCGTCGAGACCTTCCGTGACGACGATAAAATGGTGGATGAGTTCCTCCATTTTCGTCAGCACTTGCGACTTTGGCGGGAGCATGTTTTTCCAATCGACAATGTTGATCGGGCCGCTCGGGAGTTTGTCGATGACCTGACGAAGAATATGCACGCTTTGCCGCATCTCCTCGATCCTCACGAGGTATCGATCGTAGCAATCGCCTGCGCTCCCAATCGGAATCTCGAAATCATATTTTTCGTAGTCGAGGTAAGGATGCTTCTTCCGCAAGTCGTGCTCGACGCCGCTGCCGCGCAGATTTGGGCCGCTTAACGCATACGCGATGGCGCGGTCTTTTGTGATCACGCCGATGTCGCGCGTCCGATCGACGAAGATGCGATTGCGGGTGAGCAGGTGGTCGATCTCATCGAGCTGGGGAATAAAATCATCGAGGAATTTCGTGAGCTGTGGGATGAAAGTCTCCGGCAAATCGCGAATTTGTCCGCCGACTCGCGTGTAGGACGTGGTGAAGCGCGCGCCGGTGAGCAGCTCGAAAAGATTATAGAGTTTCTCGCGCTCAGTGAAGGTGTAGAGAAAAACCGTCATCGCTCCGAGATCGAGCGCCATGGCTCCGAGGCCTAACAAGTGCGCGGAGATGCGCGCGGTTTCGCAACAAATCACGCGAATCGCTTTTCCGCGCGGCGGAAGTTCCCAGCCCATCAGCTTCTCGACCGCGAGCGCGTAGGCGACGTTGTTCGCCAGCGGCGCGAGGTAATCGAGCCGATCGGTGTACGGGACGAACTGGTTATACTGCATGTTCTCGGCGATTTTCTCGTCGCCGCGATGGAGATAGCCAATGTCCGGTGTGGCCTTGGTTACCAGTTCGCCATCCAGCTCCAGCACGAGCCGCAGAACGCCATGTGTGGCCGGATGCGATGGGCCCATGTTGAGGACCATCTTCTCGCCGATCTGATCCTCGACCCGATGCGCGTCGGCTTCCATCTGCATGGTGCGCGCGAGGGGATCAGGTGCTTCGATTTCGCGGGTCGTGGGACTCATGAGAGGCCGACTATGCTCGCGAGCGAAATTTTTCGCGCAAGACAAAATTGTGCGCGCGTCTGAATCCCTGGGGGGGAACTGGAAAGGTCCGGGCGAAAAATCCTCCGACCGGTGAAGGTTCACCACCGGATACAAAACTTGATCGGCGCAGAAAGCGTGGGCTTTCTGCGCGCAATCAACCGGAGCCGAAGCCCCTAACGGACCGCCCAGTAAGGCGTGCTATTTGGCAGGAGCGATTTCGGAACGGGCGGGCCGTGGACGAAAGTGATTTTCTCCACGCGGCCTTGAGTCAGGTCGGTGGCTACTACCGCATTCGGGCTCAAGCGCCATTTCGCTGCGGCCTCTTCCGCCAGTCCATCCAGCGTCTTCGAGCCGCTGCTCCGCAGCACCTGAGTGTCGGTGACGTGACCGCTGCGATCGAGCGTGAGGGAGAGCACGACCGAGCCCTGCAATCCATCTAGGTAAACGCCGTACGGGAGAAGGGGTTTTCCCTTCTCGAGCCAGCGAGCATTTGCCGTCGTGAGCGGCAACGCGACTAACATGGCAACAAACGCTCCACAGAGAACGAATGTCGATCTGCCTGTTTTTGTTTGCATGACTGCATTCTCGCGAAGCAGAGGAATCACGGCAAGCTTTTTGTTCTCTCGGCCCGAGGTAATGCGCGAGAGGTTCGTATTGGCTTGGCGCATGGACTCAGGTTAGGAAGATGAGATGCCCAAAAAAATTGCCCTCCTGTTTTCTGGTCAAGGTGCACAGACCGTTGGCATGGGACACGATCTTGCAGCCGAATTTCCCGAGGCAGCCGATCTATTTCGCCGAGCCGATGCCACGCTTGGTCGCAACTTGAGCGAGATCGCGTGGCAGGGTCCGATCGAGGAGCTGACGCGAACTTCGAATTGTCAGCCGGCGCTCTACGTCCACGGCCTCGCTTGCCTCGGCGTTTTGCGAGAGATCGTTGGTGAATTTCCGGTGGCCGCAGTCGGCGGCTTATCGTTAGGCGAATGGACGGCGCACGCGGCTGCGGGCACATTTTCCTTTGCCGATGGCCTCCGCCTTGTCGAACAGCGCGGACGTTTCATGGAAACCGCCTGCGAGGCCAGTGCGGGCGCGATGGCCGCGATGGTCGGCGGCGAGGAAGCAGCGGTCCGCGCGCTCGCCGCGCAAGTCGACGTCGATATGGCGAATCTCAACGCACCGGGCCAGATCGTTCTCTCGGGCGACCGAGCGAAGATTGAGGAAGCAGTGGCGCAAGCGAAAGACCACGGCATTCGCCGCGCGACCCTGCTCAACGTGGCGGGTGCCTATCATTCGCGTTTGATGGAAAGCGCTCAACGCGCGGTCGGAGATGCTCTCGCGAAAGTCGAGCTGCGCATGCCGGACTCGCCGGTGATCAGTAACGTCACGGGTGCGGCGGTTACCTCCGTCGCTGAGATTCGACTGACCCTGCGAGATCAGGTCACGAGCACGGTGCGCTGGACCGAGTGCCTCGAAACGATGCTGGAAATGGGCTGCGATTTGTTTCTCGAATTGGGCCCGGGCGCAGTTCTTGCCGGATTGCTGCGGCGGACTCGAAAAGACGCGGATATCCTCAGTGTTGCCGATGTTGCATCGTTGCAGTCAGCGGCCACCCGGTTACGCGACGAAGTCTGCCATTCTCAATGACATCTGCCTGCCTCGCCGCGACCTTCCGTCCTTGCGCGCGCGATTACATCTGTTAGAAGCGGGGTTCTGAAAATGTATCTGCCCAACCTCGACGCGCAGGCGCGCGTGATGATGTTCGCGCCGCATCCCGACGACGAATCGCTCGCGGCCGGTGTTTTTCTCCAGCGCGCGGTCACGAGTGGGGCCGCAGTCAGGATCGTGTATGCGACCGACGGCGAGAGGAACGGTTGGCCGCAGCGTTTGCTCGAACGCAGAATGCGTTTGCGCGAGAACGATCGTCGCCGTTGGGCCCGACGGCGACGGGCGGAGGCCATCGCCGCCTTAGGCGTTTTGCGAGTCGGTCTCGCGCAAGTGCAGTTCCTTTCGCTGCCTGATCAAGGCCTAACGAATCTCCTGTTCGATGGCTGCCACGAAACTCTCCACCGGCTGGCGCTGGCAATCGGCACGTGGCGCCCCACTCACTTACTTATCCCATCGGCCGCCGATACCCATCCTGACCACAGCGCGCTCGCCGTGCTTCTAAACATGGTGTGCGAAGACTTCCTGCCGCGATCATTGGCGGTAAAGCGTCTCGAATATCTCGTTCACGGCGCGAGCGGATCTTTCGCCCAACGCGCCTGCGATCTGCCGCAATCCATTTCCGAGGTCGAAGCCAAACGTCGCGCTATTTCCTGCCATGTCACTCAAGTAGCCTTGTCGCGTCGGCGCTTTCTCAGATACGCAAAGCGGCCGGAACGATTTGCTTTGAGCGGCGAAAATTCCGGGCCGTGCGTGGATGGCCCGATCCGTTCCTTTCAACGTAATCGCTCTCATTTGCGGCTCGAGGTGGCCTTCGCTCTCAAGCCATTGCACGCGGAGGAGACCTCGCTCTATCTCGTAGGTCAGGATATTTCCGGCGGGCGACGTTCGCTGCGCGTTGTCCTGCCGGCCCGCACTTCGAAGTTGGACCTGATCGATTGCGGGACCGGTGAGATTGCAGGAGTGGGTCGATATTTGGGGGACAAATTTCGCGCGGAAATCGTGTTGCCGGCTCACCCTTTCGCTCGCGACAAATCGCTTTACTTAAAACTCGACCGTCGGGTCTGGTTTTTTGATGAGGCCGGCTGGCGCGAAATCGCGCCCGTTCCCTCCCGCACCGCTTACCCATCGCCGGGCCCAGCAGCCGCGCGCGAACTGGCGGTTGCCTAACGAGTATAAGTCTCCATGTCACTCTCTCAGCAGATTGATGCCGACTTGAAAGACGCCATGCGCGCGCGCGACGCCACGAAGCTTGGGGTTTTGCGCATGCTCAAATCGGCTCTCAAGTACGCCGCGATCGAGAAGTCCGGCGCGGATGGCGAGCTCGACGACGCGGAGGCGACGCAAGTTCTCCGCAAACAGGTGAAACAGCGCCAGGATTCGATTGAGAGCTTCGAGAAAGGCGGCCGCGGCGAGTTGGCCGAGAAAGAAAAGAGCGAGCTTGCGATCCTCAATGCTTATCTGCCTGCGGCCATGAGCGCGGCAGAACTTTCTGAAGTCGTTAGGCAAACCATCGCCGAAGTCGGTGCCACCTCGAAGGCACAAATGGGCGCAGTCATGAAAGCCGTTGGTCCGAAAGTGGCCGGCCGGTCCGATGGGAAAACACTGAGCCAGGAAGTGCAGCGGCAGCTCGCCTAACGAGTAAAGGACCATGCTGACCGCGATCATCGTCGCCGGCGGCAGCAGCCAGCGCATGGGTTTCGATAAGCTCCTCGCGCCACTGGGTGAAAAGACGGTTTTGGCTTACTCCATCGCCGCCTTCGAGCAGGCTGACTCCGTCACTGAGATTGTGCTGGTCGGCCGAGAGGATCGCCTCTCCGAGTATGAACAGATTATTGGCGCCCAGAGCTTCCAGAAAGTTGTCGCCCTCATTCCCGGTGGTGCGCGGCGGCAGGATTCCGTTCGCGCTGGTCTCGAGCAAATCAATTCGGCAAACGAATTTGTTGCGGTGCACGACGCCGCGCGGCCGCTCGTTAGGCCGGAATTGGTTGAGCGCATTCTGCAGCTAGCTCAGCGGAATGGGGGAGCCGCGAGCGCTTCCCCGATCATCGACACACTTAAACGTGTTGATGCTGATTTCGCCGTTATAGGCGGAGTTGAGCGGACCCACCTTTATGCGGTGGAGACTCCACAAATATTTCGCCGCGACTTGTTGGAGAAAGCCTATGTCGCGTTGGTCGACTCCGCGCTCGAGGTGACCGACGAGATCTCTGCGGTCGAGCGCATAGGTGGGAAAGTAACTCTTCTCCCTAACGACGAGCCAAATTTCAAAATTACCTATCCCGCCGATCTAGCCCTGGCCGAATTTATTCTTACCCGACGATGAGCGTACAAGTTTACGGAATTAACCATCTCGCGATTGAGGTGGACGACGTGGCGAAGGCAGTCGCCTTTTACGAAGATGTCTTCCAACTCGAAAAGATGGATGAGGGTGAAGGCGACGCCTTTTTCAAGATCGGCGAGCACCAGTTCCTGGCCATCTTCAAAGTAGAGAAACTCCAACCCGACCGCACAAAACACTTCGGTCTTATGGTCCGAGACGAAGCGCAGTTGGAAGAAGTGCGCGAGAAACTGACAAAGAAGTATGGCATCAAGTTAATCAAAGGCTTCCGCTGCGACTTTCACGATCCTTTCGGTAATCGTATCCAAGTCGTGGACTTGCATGATGAGTCTCTTGTCTGGCTTTTACCCTACCAGGAAGTGCAGAAAGCTGGGATCAAGTTTCTCGATCCTAAGTAGCCTGTTCCCTGACTCATGAAGCCTTTGCTCCCTCTCCCCCTTGTCTTTCTAGTCAACCTCCTTCCCTGTCTTTACGCTGCCACCGATGACGACTTACCCACGCCTGTCCAAGTGGGCAAAGGCAGTTACGCAACGCAGCCTCCGCGTGATCAGGCCGCGCGTCCGGACGTGGGAGGCAAGGAAGGTTGGGGCGACCTTTCCCAAGTCTTCACCCACATGAAGCTATGGGTGCCGGATGATTACAAAGGACCTGTTCCTTCGACGGATTGGTGGACCTCACTCGTGACCAAACAGTGGTCCGGCCAACTCTGGTCTTATCCGGCCATGGTCCAGGCAGAACCGACGGGACTTGTCATGAGCTATCCGAAGACATGGAAGCTCTCGGAGAACAAGAGAACCATGATCATGCAGTCCGCGAGCAAGCTTTTGGTGCATGGTAAAGGCTTTGTTCCGGAAGCGGCGCTGGCCGACTCTTGGAGTGACTGGCTGGTGAGCATCCGCATGCCTCAGTCTCCCCAGACTTGGATGAAGGCTACGATAGGTCATGGGTTACCTTGCACCTGGATAGAAACGAGCGGTATTGATCTGCGAATCGACGTCGAAAAACCTAACTGGTTTTCGGCAACGGGCGCCGCCGTCACCTTACCAGCAACGGGGACCGGTCTGGGAGTCGAGAGCAATGGTGACTGCTATGGGATCTTCGCTCCCGCTGGCACTCGCTTCGCGATGGATGGGACCAGCCTCGCCATTCAATTCTCCGGTGCGCAGAAATGGATCAGCATTGCTTTGCTGCCAGCCAGGAGAGATATGGCCCTATACGCTAAGTATGCGCCTGTTGTTCCGCGCTCCACTAAGGTTAGCTGGGATTATTCACCAGAGAAGGGAGAGTTAGTTACCACCTGGACCTTGCAGACGGAAAACCTCGCGGGCGGTTCCGATCTGGATGTCATGCAAGGCTGGATTCCTCACCACTACGATACGGCGCATGGCGTGAAACCAGAGTTTGCTTTCAATGACCTAACCCCTATGTAGGGAGTCAAGGGCGGCGTGCGGATTCAGGTTGGTTTTAGGTCATTGGTTTGAGAGATGGGTTTGGCGGTGGGTCTGGTCTTGGGAACGCTTCCTCTTCCGGTGGCGCGT
>JACDGS010000045.1 GCA_013821455.1 Chthoniobacterales bacterium | reverse complement strand
TCGACCGTCCGACGATAGACGTGACCGAACTAAAGAAAGGGGAAGAACTGGCCGGAGTGAGACGGGCCTTAAGAATCATCCAGACCTGCAAACCAAAGGTGGTTTGCTTCATCGGAAAGATCGCCTGGAATACCTATCACGGCAGCCGGCGATGCGATTGGGGCTGGCAGCCGCCGGTCGCCGGCGCGCAAGTGTATCTGATGCATTTCCCCATTCGCGGCCCGGCTGAGGTGCGGGTGAAGGAACTCAAAGAAATAAAACGCGCTGCGAATCGAATGGCGCCTATTCCTTTATCTGATCTTCCTGAGCGCTGAACCTTTGTGCATCGCCAGGTGGTCCGTCTTATCGCTCTTGATCAAATCGAATTGATCTTGCTGTAATGGCGGCCATGCTCGCCCTGATCGTTCAGGCCCCAGTTATAAGAGAGGTAGGAGGTCTCGAATTTCTGTCCACCTTTGGTTAGCTCCCGCGCCGATGCGGACCCGTATTTCGCGAACACTTTCGAGACGGCCAGGGATTTTTCGAAGTCGGCTTTGAACCATTTAAAAATCTCGGAAACCTCCGCCTTCTTCTCCTGCGGCAGGAACTTGTTCAGGTCCTCGCGCCCGAGCCAGTTGGTGAAAGCTTTGTCATCCTGCGACTCGAAGGAATCGGCCGAGTAGGCGCTGCGTTGCAGGGGCGGGCAGCTCCGGGCCGCACACACCAGCACCGCGTGCGCGTGATATTTTAGCATCGGCCGCAGCGTGCCGTTTTCGATGTCGTTGAGCGAGACTTTCGCGCCGCCAATTTCCCAGAGCTTCGACTCGAAAGGCTTCTTGATCTCGTGAATGCTTTCGACCGGGTAGGCGCCGAGGATGGTGCGGATGGTGATCGCGTTGTAGCCATTCACGAGCGAGGGCCGCTTTCTCGTTGCCGACGGCGGGCTTGTCCGCTTTGGCGCGCCTACTCGTAGAAAAAGAGAGTCAGCGAGAGGCTGTGGCGCGATCCAATAAAGGGAGAAAACTGGAGCAATGAAAAAACAAACAAGGAGAATGAAACGCGGATGGATTCGGCTGGCCGGCCTCGGCCTCGTCTGCGCGCTGCGGTTCGCCGGCGCCGCGCAACCTCCGAGCGACAAGGGCGATCATGTCGTCACCGGTGGCGATCTCGCGTTTATGAACGATGCCGCTCCCGGCGGTCTGGCCGAAGTGGAGCTTGGCCGGCTCGCGGCCGAACGCGCGACCAGCCCACAGGTAAAACAATTCGCGCAGCAAATGATCGAGGATCACTCGAAGGCGGGTAAGAAGCTGGTGCAATTGGCCCAGCTCAAGAAAGTGAAACTTCCCCCGGGTATTCTTCCGCAGGCGAAGCAAACCAAGGAAAAATTATCAAAGCTGAGCGGCGAAAATTTCGACCGCGAATATGTGAAAGCGATGGTGCAGGTGCACGAGAAGGACGTGGCTGCTTTCGCAGCCGTTTCCCAAAACGCGACCGACGCGGACGTGAAAACTTTCGCCGCCGCCACATTGCCGACTCTCCAGCATCACTTGGAAATGATCCGCGCGCTCGCGCAAGACATGGACGTGCCGGTCAAGTAAACCGAGTCTGAATAATCAAAAACCAGGAGAACAAAAAAATGGCAACAGGAATGAGGGAAAGCAACTCAGTGGAAGGTCCCGGATACAAACTGGAAAGAATCGGCGCGTTCGTGATTCGTTATGGATTGGTCGCGGTCTTGATTTGGGTTGGGCTTTTAAAATTTACCGCCTATGAGGCGGAGGGAATCCAGGGCTTCGTCGCGCACTCGCCCTTTATGTCGTGGGCTTACGGTGTCATGAGCGTGCGTGCCGTCGCCGCGGCCCTCGGCTGCATCGAAATCACACTCGGCATTTTGATTGCCCTGCGCTTCGTGGCTCCCATGCTCTCGGCTATAGGCAGCATCGGCGCGATCATTATGTTTCTTATTACCCTGAGCTTCGCTTTGAGCACGCCGGGCGTGTGGCAACCTGGGTATGGCTTCCCCTTCTTGTCAGCTGTCCCAGGGCAGCTTCTTGCGAAAGACTTGCTCCTTCTCGGCGCCGCCCTCTGGACCGCAGGCGAAGCACTTCGGGCCGCCAGTAGCAGCAGCTTCAGAACGCGCGCGAATCAGCTTTGACCAGTCTCAGCGAGCGCGGTGTCGCCCGACAGCCGGGATAGCTGTGTTACCGTCGGGCAGACCGATGAAGGGCAAAGCTCGAGTTACTGCGAGTAAGTCAGAAGCAGGAGAGGACATTTCGCCGATCGTTCTTACGGTCGGCCATTCCACGCGACCGATTGACGAGTTTGTCCCGCTACTTCTAGCCCACGGCGTGACGGAAGTGGTGGACGTGCGCACCATTCCGCGCTCACGCCACAACCCTCAGTTCAACAAAGCTTATTTGGCCGCATCATTGCAGAAAGCTGGATTGCGATATCTACACGTGCCGGAGCTTGGCGGGCTGCGCCATGCGAGAAGTGATTCGCTCAACGTCGGCTGGCGCAATGCTTCTTTTCGAGGTTATGCCGATTACATGCAAACGCCGGAGTTTGCTCAGGCTCTCGACCAGTTGATCCGCCTCGCGAAGCAGGAAAGAATCGTCATCATGTGCGCCGAAGCCGTGCCCTGGCGCTGTCATCGTTCGCTGATCGGCGATGCCTTGATTGTCCGCGGAATTCGCGTTGAAGACATTATGAGTCTTACTCGCAGCCAGACGCACGCACTTACACCTTTTGCAAAGGTCCAAGGTCTCACTATTACCTATCCCGGAACTGAAACGAAACCAGCAGCCACGCGTTCTACTTCGCGGCGGGTCGAAAACAGATGATCACCTACAAGGTATCGAAGAATGCGAAGATTCTGTTTGTAGGTATCAATCCCCATCCGGGTTCCTATCGACGCGGGGTTCCTTTTTCCAATAACAAGATGTTTTGGTATCTGCTCAACCGGTCCGGCTTGTTGCAGGAAGAAGAAGCTCATCTGAAAGACGATCTGCTGCTCAAGCGAATCTACGACGGCAAATTCCTCGATTGCTATCGGCTCAACTTTGTCAACCTGGTCGACCGTCCGACGATAGACGTGACCGAACTAAAGAAAGGGGAAGAACTGGCCGGAGTGAGACGGGCCTTAAGAATCATCCAGACCTGCAAACCAAAGGTGGTTTGCTTCATCGGAAAGATCGCCTGCAATACTTATCACGGCAGCCGGCAATGCGATTGGGGCTGGCAGCCGCCGATCGCCGGCGCGCAAGTGTATCTGATGCATTTCCCCATTCGCGGCCCGGCTGAGGTGCGGGTGAAGGAACTCAAAGAAATAAGGCGCGCTGCGAATCGAATGGCGCCTATTCCTTTATCTGATCTTCCTGAGCGCTGAACCTTTGTGCATCGCCATATGGTCAGTCTTGTCGCTCTTGATCAAATACTGCGGCTCTTCCTTTGATGCGCGAACCGTATATCCCTTGAATTTGATTTCTGAAGTAATCTTTTTCTTGATGGTTCCCCGGACACAGCCCGCCTCCGAGTTCCACTCAACATGATCGCCAACTTTGAATCGGTGCGCCATAGCTGGAACTGGTCAGCGTTTCTCAAGAAACTGCTTGAGGACTACGGCCTCATTGTGCTCTTGATCGCGCGCGCCGTAGATAAGAGTTACTGTTCCTTCTTTAACCTTGCTCCTGATGGTCGCGAGCTGCTCGGGATGATGTTTGAGCTCGGTCTGATAACGCCCGCGAAAACTTCGCCACTTCTTCGGATCGTGGTCGAACCACTTTCGCAGCTCGGTACTCGGAGCGATCTCTTTCGACCAAAGATCGATGTTTGCTTTGCGCTTCGTCAGCCCGCGCGGCCAGAGCCGATCGACGAGAATGCACGTGCCATCCGTCTTATCGGGTTTTTCATAAGCCCGTTTAAGTTTGATCTTCATCTCGCTCCTAATCCTAATCATGCTCCTGCTCGTGACGAACGTTAGCTGAGCAGTTTCCGTGTTAGCTGCCTGAGCCTTGACGTCACTTACCGCGACGCAGAATAGAAAGACAACAGTCGAATAAATCGCGCGAGTCATTACGCTCAATCGCCCTATTCTTCCTCTTTCTTGTGCGCCGCGGCCCCAGCCCGATCATGCCAGTGTGCTCGATGCCGTTCTTGATCATCCAATAGAGCTCGGCATCGCTCCAAGTGCCGACAACGTCCGCACGCGTCAGATCCGGTGCGGGCGGATAGAGATAGCCCCAAGGGTCGGGCTTTATTCCGGGCGCGCCGTGGCAGGTGCGGCAGGCAAGGCCGTAAGCGCCGCCCACTTTTTCCGCCAGTGCGCGGTCGTGTAAGTTTACGCCCGCCGCCGGCCGAACGTCGCGAGCGTGATACCGGACGGACTGGACCATGATCTTATTGAGCAGTCTTCCTTCCAGCGGAGGGGGCGTGATCACCGGCAGCTTCAAACACGTGGGCGATAACATCCTCATCTACGAGGCGCAGTACACCCTGGGCGATCCGACCGTCGGCCCGTGGATCGACATCGAACCTTTCTCCAGCTCGCGCCATTTTGAGATCCCCGGCCTGCCCCGCGGCAAGGACGTCTGGGTGCGGGTGCGCGCCCGCAACGCGAACGGCCCCGGTCCCTGGAGCGATCCGGCAACCACCATGGTGACCTGAGTCTCTGGAGAAGAGATAAATAGGACACGGCCGATCTCGAACTTCAGCCCTGAGGAAGAGTCGGCGGGAACGGAAGCGGTGTTTGGTTTGTCCTTTATTCGTTAGGCAGGGATGGGAGACGGCTAAAGCCTCGCGGAGACCGCCTGTGATTGTTCGGCGGCGGTGAAACGCAATTTATGATTGACGACCGCGCGGGCGGCCGACACGATTTCCCTGCGATCCACCGCGATCGCTCATTACCCAACTATGAAAACCAACACTGTCTTATCGTTAGGCGGCATAAGCCGTCTGCGCTCGCTCTTACTGGTCGTTGCGCTTTTGCTGACATTAGGCGGTGTTTCTCCGCTGGCAGCTGCGATCGAGCGGACGCGACCTGTTGATGGTTTCCGAGAATTCTTTCTCGGTCTTGGCGTGCCCGATGGAGTGTTGTTTGATGGCACCTACATGTGGGTGACGGATCACTACAACGGAACGGTGCTAAAACTGCAACTGGACGGAACGATTTTGGCCACTTACCCCACCATGGGAGCAGAGCCGCAATTTCTCGCTTTCGATGGCGAGAACATCTGGGTATCACATTACCGCGGAAGCGTGACGGAGCTGCGCGCGAGTGACGGCGCCTTCCTGGGGTCGTTCTACTACGCCGCATATCCCGAGGAGCTTGTCTATGCTGCGGGCAAGATTTGGGTAGCTGGTGCCGAGGGCGGATTTATCCTGCAAGCAAGCGACGGCACCTACCTGGGCGGTTTTGGGGGCTATGGAGGTGGTGGAGTCACCTTCGACGGAGAGAATGTGTGGGTCACCGGCACGTCGCCTACCAACAGCGTGATGAAGTATCGCGCGAGCGACGCGACCTTGCTCGGCACCTTTGCTGTCGGATCAGGCCCGAGTGGCGTCGCGTTTGATCGGGGGAATATCTGGGTCGCTAACTTCAATGACTCTACCGTGACTAAGCTGCGTGCGAGCGACGGCGCCCTCCTGGGCACATTTTCCAGTAGGGGAAGAGATCCGCAATTCATTGCTTTCGATCGGACGGGGAACGCGTGGCTAACACACTTTGATGGCGCCATCTCTGTGCTGCGCCCGAGTGATGGTGCGTTGGATGCACATTACAACGATCTCTACCCAGGTAATCTAGCCTTCGACGGATCTAGTATGTGGGTCGCGGTGGAAGTTAGTGGCAGTGTGGCCAGGTTCAGCCCGGGGGCGAAGCCGTCGTACGGAAAGGAAACATTTGCCCTGGATGCTGCGCAGGCGCTCACCTTCGACGGGACAAATATCTGGGTCACACAAGATGGCCCGCCCACGGTGACCGAGCTACGGGCGAGCGACGGCGCGGTGGTGGGGGTTTTCCCACAGGGAGGTAATTTTAGCGGCGGTATTACCTACGACGGAACCTATATCTGGATCGCGAACGGCGATAAAGATACCGTCACGCGATTGCTCCAGAGCGATGGCTCGATGCAGGGCACCTTTCCCGTAGGAGACTTCCCCAGCAGTATCCTCTTCGATGGCGTGAATATCTGGACAGCCAATGCCTATGCTAACACCGTGACGAAGCTGCGGGCGAGCGATGGTATGCTTTTAGGAACCTTTCCCGTCGGGTCATCTCCTGCAAGTATTACCTTCGACGGACAAAACATTTGGGTCGCTAACGCCAACGGCAACACGGTAACGAAACTACGGGCCAGTGACGGGACGAGCCTGGGCACTTTCCCTGTGGGACTGGAGCCACTTAGCATCGTCTTTGACGGAACTGCTATCTGGGTCTCGAATTACGCGAGTGACACGGTGATGAAGCTCCAGACGAGCGACGGCAAGATCGTTGCTACTGAAATGGTCGGACACGAACCTCTACGCCTGGCGGTTGATGGCACTCACCTGTTTGTCTCCTGCAATGCAGGAAACACGGTGGAACAGCGGGCACTCGATACAGGGGATTATCAGCACAACTTCGGGTTCATTTACTTTCCCGAAGCGGTGCTTTTTGACGGTAGTAATATCTGGGTTACCCGCCTTTTGGGTGGGGTGTCGAAGCTCACTCCCTCGGCGCAATAAATTGCCCGTCATGCCGGAGACAGGAGCGCTCCGGCGTCCTTTACTTGTTTGCCGGCGGAGGAGCCCAGCGCGCGACTGGCGTTCTGCGCTTGGCACTGCGGCGCGATCCGCAAACTCTCAGCCCGTCAGCCTGCATTGGGCTTTGATGTGGGAAGAAGTTACTAAGTCGGGGCTCGCAATGTATCAAAAGCGCTTAAGATGGCTTTTCCCGCCTAACAGTGAATAAAAACATCCTTCTCGTGATCGCGGCGGCGATCATGCTCGTGCCGGTCGCCTGCTCGGCTCAAGCCACACTCGAAGGAAAGGTGGTGCTGCCGAAGACGCATGTCTCGCCGGTGGTGACCGAGCGCTATGAAATCGTGAGCAAAGCCGGCGTGCTCGCAACCAACCCGCCGCGCGCCGTGGTTTATCTCGAGGGCGACTTTCCCGCGCCCGCCACTCTCCCCACAAAAGAAGTCGCGCAAAAAGATCTCGCCTTCCTCCCGCCGCTGCTCGCGATCGAGGTAGGAACGAAGGTGAGCTTTCCAAATCTCGACGACACTTATCACAACATCTTTTCCTACTCGCCCGCGAAACGCTTCGATCTCGGGCGTTACCCGCCGAGAGAAAATCCCGCACCGTTTCAGATCTTCGACAAACCGGGCTTGATCACCTTGCGCTGCGATATTCACGAGCACATGCGCGGCCTCATTCTCGTCCTCGCGACGCCTTACTTCACCGTCACCGACACGGCAGGAAATTTTCGCCTAACGAAATTACCGGCAGGCCATTTCGTGGCGAAAGCGTGGGTCGATAGCCGCACGACGCGCTCCGCGCCGGTGGACCTGAAGAGCGGCGCGGTCGCGCACGTCGATCTCCCGTGAGCGCGCCCGCCGAACCGCGTCCGACAAGCTTTCGCCTTTTTCGCATCAAGCTCCTGATCGCGATGATGCTCGTGGTCTCGGTCTTGACGTCGTTAGGCATTTATTTCGCGCAACGCCGCGCGGCCCAGGATGCGCAGGACGATTTGCAGCGCGATTTCCAACTCGAGCTCGCCTCGCTTCATCGCCTGCAGGACTTGCGCAATGCGGCGGTGCTCGATCGCACGACCGCGCTCGCGCGTAATCCCCGCATTCACGCCGCGCTGGAAGATAACGCGCTCGATCTTCTCTACCCGAGCGCGCGCGAAGAGATGCGCGACCTGATGCAAAGCACTCCGCGGAGCGACGCGTTGCAGGCGCGTTTTTACCGTTTTCTCGATGGCAACGGCACGGTCATTGTGCCACCCGCGAACGATGCGGGCGCGCTCTTGCCTAACGAAGAAAAAAGTCTCGCGCAAAAAAGCGTTCCGCAAACCATGCAGGTCGGTTACTTCGTTCGGCGCGACGGAAACGGCGCCACGACGGTCGATGAAATGATCGCGGTGCCGATCCGTTCGACCGAGACGAACAGCGTGATCGCAGCTCTCGTCCTGGGCTTCAAACCAGTCGCAGCGCTGGTGCGCGGGAACGCGACGGGAATGAACAGCGGGATTCTGGTGAACGGAAAATTGGAACTGCCCACTTTCGATCCGACGGCGGAGGACCGCGTCATCGGCGAGATCGAGAATGAATCGCGGCGCGGGCCGGGAGAAGAGCGCAGTCTGCGTGTGCTCATCGCAGGCGTGCCGCACCTGCTCTTTTTCAAGCAACTCAATCCCAAGTCGAATTACCCGCCGGCTTACGAGGTTTGTGTTTATCCGCTCACGCAACTGCTCGCGCGCCAGCAACATTTGCGCGCACAAATTCTCACCGGTGGAGTCGCGCTTCTACTCGGTGGTTTTGTGATCTGTCAGTTCCTCGCGCGGAGGCTGTCGCGCCCAGTGGAAAAACTTGCGGTTGTTTCCGAGGAGAACTTTGCGCAGCGCCGCCAGGCCGAGGCGAAACTGCAAACGACGACAGAGGAGCTGCAGCGGTCCGCCCGCTTTTCGGCCGATGCGTCGCACCAGTTGAAAAGTCCGATCACTGTCCTGCGCGCGGGGCTCGATTCGCTCCTCTCGCGCGATGGTTTTCCGCAGGAAATTTACGAGGAAATCTCGCTTCTGATTCACCAAACCTATCGCCTCACGGGCGTGGTCGAGGATCTCCTCCTGCTCTCGCGCATGGACGCCGGCCGTTTGCGCCTAACGATGAGCGTGGTTGACCTGGCCCAACTCGTCGAGGAATGGGCCGACGACCTGCACGCTCTGCCGGAGGCCGCTGATCTCTCCGTGCAAATCGATCTCCCGCCAAAGTTGAAAGTCGCCGGCGAAAAAAAATACACCGACCTCATTGTGCAAAATCTTCTCGACAACGCCCGCAAATATAACCGCCCCCATGGCCTGATCCGGGTCTCGGCGCGCGCGGAAAAAAATCAGGTCGAGCTGCGCGTGGCCAACACCGGTCGCGGCATTCCGGCAGAAGCGCAGCCCGATATTTTCGAGCGCTTTCATCGAGCGGGCGCGGGTGATGATGTTCCCGGTCACGGTCTCGGGCTCAACCTCGCGCGCGAGCTGGCGCGCCTGCATGGCGGCGATCTGCGACTGGTCCGCTCCGATGCGGAATACACGGAATTCTCCGCGCTCTTCATTGCCGGATGAAGGCCCCGATTCTAGCCGCGTGTTTTCTCGTGGCGACAATTCGCACCGCCGGCGCGGAAGATTTTATCGATCGGGTCGATCAGGCCCTAACGATAAGCCTGGCGGACGATCAACTCCGCGCGCGGCTCAGCGGTTTGCTCGACCTCGAGTATTACCATTTTCCCCAACCATCGCCGGGCCTCATCCGCTCGAGCGGCCACGATCTTTTCACACCGCGCCTCAGCCTTTTCCTCGACGCTCACCTTGGCGCGAACATTTATTTTTTCGCGCAGTCGCGCTTCGACACTGGCTTCGAACCGACCGATCGCGGTTCGCAAGCGCGCCTCGATGAGTTCGCGTTCCGTGTGACGCCGTGGAATGACGGCCGCTTTAATTTGCAGGTCGGAAAATTCTCTACCGTCATCGGCAACTGGGTCGAACGGCATCTCTCGTGGGACAATCCCTTCATCAACGCTCCCCTGCCCTACGAGACGGCGACGCTGGTTTCCGATATCGAACTTCCCCTAACGAGTCAAAGTTTTCGCGCTGTTCCCGGTTTCGACAAATATGAATTCCTCCCGATCATTTGGGGGCCGGTGTACACGCCAGGATTTTCCGTGAGCGGACGGCTCGGGATTTTCGAGTATGCCGCAGAAGTAAAAAACGCGCCCGTCGCCTCGCGCCCGGAAACCTGGAACGATTACGATTTCAGCGATCCCGCGGTGGACCTGCGGATTGGACTTCAGCCTAACGTTGCCTGGCGTTTTGGCCTCTCCGCCGCGGAAGGCCCTTACCTCCGCGCGAATGCAAGGCCGCTCGAAGACGAAGGCTCGTTAGGCGATTATCGCGAATATCTTCTCGGTCAGGACGTGAGTTACGCGCGCGGGCACTGGCAGTTTTGGGCGGAAGCATTTGAAGCGCGCTTCCAGGTTCCGCGCCTCGGCGACGCGGACGTTTTCGCTTATTACCTCGAGGCGAAATACAAATTCTCGCCGCAGCTTTTCGGCGCGCTGCGTTGGAATCAGGAAATGTTCGACAGCGGGACGGATGAGGAGGGACGGACCGTCGCCAAGGCCCACGACATCTGGCGCGTCGAAGCGGCCGTCGCTTATCGCTTTACCGCGCACACGCAGTTGAAGCTGCAATACAGTCTGGCGAACGGCGATTTCGTTTCGGAAAATCTCGGCAGCACTTTCGCCCTGCAGTTCACCCTGCGCTTCTGAAGCGCTCGTTAGGTTGAAGTAACAATGACGTTACCTTTGCCTGGTCGCTTTAACGGCGGCTTTGACAGATAGTGGCAGTAGAATAATTACCATAATGAAGTCGTTGCCACGTTTCCTTGTCACTCTTTCGCTCCTTCTCGCGGCGGCAAATGCGCCGGCGAAAACCTTCACCGTTCACGTCGGTTTGAATGGCGACACCTTCACGCCTTCCGCCATCACGATCGGACCCGGCGACAAGATCGAGTGGGATTGGCATGCCAGCTTTCACAGCACCACCGCCGGCACGCCGAACAATCCCTCGGGCACATGGGATTCCGGCGTCTTAAACAGCGGCTCCAAATTTACCCAGGAATTTCCGGCTGCGGGCGACTTCCCCTATTTCTGCTCCGTCCACGGCAATTGCTGCATGATGACCGCCACGGTCCACGTCGTCGCGGTAGCTTCGACGCCTACACCGACGCCGATCCCAACGGCGACCCCGATTCTGCCGCTCATCGCCAAAGGACCGATTCGTGTCGCGCTCGATCCGATCGCGACTGGGCTGAGCGCTCCGCTCGACTTCGCCACGATCGGCGACGGGCGCCTTTTTGTGGTGGAGCAGACGGGCACGATTCGCGTGATCAAAAACGGCGCAGTGCTCGCGAACGCGTTTCTCGACGTTTCCTCGCGCCTCGTTGGAACCAGCGGCGAAGTCGGTTTACTCGGGGTCGCCTTTCATCCGGACTACAACGATCCGGCCAGCCCCGGCTTCCGGAAATTTTACACTTACACGAGCGAACCGGTCATGGGCGCGGCGGATTTTTCAGTGGTGGATTCTTTGCCGCCTAACCATCAAAGCGTGGTCGCGGAATGGAAACAATCCGCCACCAATCCCGACCTCGCTGATCCGGCGTCGCGTCGCGAAGTGCTGCGCATCGATGAACCCGAAGCCAATCACAACGGCGGGAAACTCGCGTTTCGGCCGGGCGAAAATTATCTCTACATCTCGTTAGGCGATGGCGGCAACGGCAACGACGTCGGTGCCGGCCACACTCCCGGCCTCGGCAACGGCCAGGACCTCACCGTTGTCCTCGGGAAAATCCTGCGCATCCGCCCGATCGCGCCCGCGCTCTCGCAAGGCAGCGCCGATCCCGTGAGCGCGAATGGAAAATATCGCGTCCCGGCGTCGAATCCGTTCATCAACAGCAGCACCGCGGTGCACGAAATTTATGCCTACGGTTTTCGCAATCCGTTTCGCTTTTCCTTTGACGCGCCGACGGATCGTTTGATCGCCGGCGATGTCGGGCAGAACAACGTCGAAGAAGTGGACATCGTCGCATCCGGAAAAAATTACGGCTGGAATCGCAAGGAAGGCACATTCCTGTTCAACCCGAGCAATGGGACGGTCAGCGTCGATCCTTCCCCCGATCCGAGCCTGACCGATCCGGTGCTCGAGTACAGTCACGCCGATGGCAACGCGATCATCGGTGGCTATGTCGCGCACGGTCCGGCGGTGCCGGCGCTGAGCGGCCGCTATGTCTTCGGAGACTTCGTCGATGATAACGGCACGGGCCGTCTCTTCGAGAGCGACATTTTAAGCGGAGTTATCCGAGAAATTGGCATCGGAGACGGAGCGGCGCCGTTAGGCAAACTCATCCGCGCTTTCGGCATGGACGATAACGGTGACGTCTATGTTCTCACCGGCGGGACTGGCGGAGGCGAGGTGGATAAGCTCGTCTCGATTACGCCTGCACCTGCGCTGCTGAATCTCTCGACCCGCGGACGAGTCGGCGTCGGTGACAACGTCCTCATCGGCGGTTTCATTGTCGTCGGCAGCGAAGACGAAGAAGTGGTGCTGCGCGGCCTCGGACCTTCGCTCGCGGTGAACGGCACGCCGCTCGCGGGCAGGCTGGCCGATCCCAAGATCGAATTGCATGATGCATCGGGCGCGCTCCTGGCGACTAACGACAATTGGATGAACAGCCCCGACAAGAATGAGATCATGGACTTGAACCTCGCGCCTAACAATGACTTGGAGTCTGCCTTGGTTGCGCATCTCGCGCCGGGAAATTACACCGTGATCCTGAGCGGCGCGCAGGGTGGCACAGGCATCGGTTTGGTCGAACTTTACGCGCTTAGCGCCGCGGCGAACGCGGTGAACATTTCGACGCGAGGCCTCGTGCAAACAGGCGATGATGTTTTGATTGGCGGCTTCATCGTGGGCGGGACGGAACCACGCCAGATCCTCCTGCGGGCGACCGGGCCGTCACTCGCCGCGCAAAACATAGCCAATCCTCTGCTCGATCCGACGCTGGAATTGCGCGATGCGGACGGTGCGCTACTCGAAGCGAACGACGATTGGCGCGATAGCCAGGAAGCCGCGATTATTGCGACCGGCCTTCCGCCTAACGACGACCGCGAAGCGGCCATCGTTGCGACACTCGATCCCGGCAACTACACCGCGATCGTTAGGGGCGCGAACAACGGCAACGGTGTGGCCCTCGTCGAAGCCTACGATCTTCCCTAACGAGTTCGTAAAGAAGCAGACAGGATTCACAGGATTATCAGGATTTAAGAAGCGGCGTTTCGGGGAACTCTCCCCATCCGGTTAATCCTCTAAATCCTGTCTCTTACTTCCGTTGGTTTTCTCTTGGTCTGAGTTGAAGGGAAGCGTTCGTTGCGGCGCGCGCCTAACGGGCGGATTATCCCATCGATGCAACATGAAATAATCGGCAGCACCATGCCCGTGCTGGAAATTCAGCTCGGGCCGGAAGAGAAAATCGTCGCCGTCTCCGGCGAGCTTTCGTGGATGACGAGCACGATCGACCTAACGACCACCACCGGCTTCGGCGGCGGGAGCGGCGGATTGTTAGGCGCGTTCAAACGCGTCGTCGGCGGCGGCTCGCTTTTCATGACCGAATACACCGCGCGCGGCGGTCCCGGGAAGGTGGCGTTCGCGACCAAATTGCCCGGGCACATTGTGCCGGTCGATGTCTCGCCGGGACAAACTTACCTGATCCATCGTCACGGATTTCTGTGCGCGACGCCGGGCGTCGAGCTGAGTGTCGGCTTCCAGCAGTCGTTAGGCGCGGGCATCTTCGGCGGCGACGGTTTCATCCTGCAAAAACTGGAAGGTCAATGCCAGGCCTTTGTCGAGCTCGGCGGCGAGATCGTGACCTACGACCTCGCGCCCGGCGAAACCCTGCGCGTGCATCCCGGCCACGTCGGCATGTTCGAGGCGAGCGTGCGCTTCGACATCACGAGAATCAAAGGCATCCGCAATATGCTCTTCGGCGGCGACGGCATTTTCCTCGCTGCACTCACTGGCCCGGGCCGGATCTGGCTGCAGACGCTGACCGTGGCCAACTTCGCGCACGCCCTCGCGCCCTACCTGCCGAGCGCGCAGAGCGAAGTGGCGGAAGTCGGCGCCGGCGCGGTCATCGGCTCGGTCATTCGTGGCCTAACGAAAAGCTGAGAGACGGCCGCCCTCCAGGAAGCCGGTTTCGCCTAACGAAAAGGAAATCCAACTATTGTTTGATGATCTTTGGCACGGCCACGCGCGCGATTTTGGCAAACTCGCTCACGGCGCTGTTCGCACCGGAATCGATCAGGCGCAGCAGTCCGATTTCGAGCGCGAGATTTTTTCCCTTGAGCCGAATCGCGGTCAGGTCGGTCGTGCCCCGGAGCGCGATCTTCGGCATGAGCGCGGCGGCATCCAAAGTTTGCAGGCTGCGCAGGAGCGTTTCGATCGTATTGATCTCTGCGACCGTGCGTGGGCGGACCTGGTGCTCGCGGCAAATCGTGTCCGACATTCGTCGCATGACGTAAGTATCGGGCAACTGTAGGATCCGCGCATGATGCAGCTCTGAAATATCGATCATGCGCCTTTTCGCCCAGCGATGCGTCTTGTGCACGAGGAGCGCGAATTGATCCGCGTAAAGGCGCTCGTAACGCAGGTTCGGCGAGTGCCGGGTGAGAAAGCCAAGGCCGACATCCATGCGGCCCTCTTCGAGGGCAGTCTCAATTTCGGTCGAGGAAATTTCTTCGACCTTGAGGCTCACGCCGGGATGAGTGGAGGCAAACAGGCCGAGCAGCTGTGGCATGAGGGCGACGTTTAAAATCGGCACCACGCCGAGATGGAGCGCGCCCCGCATCTGCCCCGGCTCGGTGCTCAACTCTTCCAGGAAGCTTTCGATCTGGCGCAAAATCGAGCGAGCGTGCTCTTCGAAAATCCGGCCGGCGGACGTGAGCAGAATGCGTTTCCCACGCCGCTGAAAAAGGGAAACACGCAAGGCCGTTTCCAGGTCGCGCATCTGCTGCGAGACATTCGGCTGAGAGACGCCGAGGCGATCCGCCGCGCGGCTGAAGCTGCCCGCCTCCGCGACGGCGAGGAAGTAGCGGAGATGCCGCAGGTCGAGCGGGTCGTGAATCATGCCAGGCCCATGTTATTTCGTCGAAAAGGCTAACGCAATCGACGGCCCTTCCCACGCGCTGAAGCATGAAGACCTTGAGCGACTTGCTCGCGGCGAGAAGCGAACGGACGCCGATCTTCGCCCCGGAAAAAATGTCATTCGTCAGGCTGCCGTAGTCCTTCCGCGGCGGCAAAAGAAAAAATCGGACTGGCAAACATTTTGCTTCTAAAAGGATTGGTTATTGTTCTATTGTTGTGACCTTCACTTTAAAATAATGAACTTACGGACACTCCTAATCGTTTCGGGAATTTCGCTTTTGTCGCTGGCCGGGTGCAGCAAGAAAGCCACAACTACCGTCGTTAATTCCAAACATGTGAAAATCGGCTTCATCGGGCTGACCTGCGAAGCGCCGATTTATGTGGCCTACGAGAAAGGCTTCTTCAAAGACGAAGGAATCGAGCCGGAGTTGGTCAAATGCAGTTGGGCGGCCTACAAAGATAACCTTGCCCTTGGCAGCTTTGACATCACCCACCATCTCGTGATGTATTTTCTGAAGCCGATCGAGCAGGGCTTGGATGTAAGATTTCTCGGTGGCGTGCACAACGGCTGCCTGCGTGTCCAGACCGGCGTGAATAGCTCCATTCATTCCATTCAAGACCTGAAAGGAAAGCGTATCGGCGTGCCCGGCATGGGAACGCCGCCCTTCGTTTTCGCGAACCGGGTTTTCGGCACACACGGAGTCGATGCCAGTAAAGATATCACTTGGAAAGTTTTCCCGGCGGGAGAGCTCGGTCTTGCATTGCGCAAAGGAGAAGTCGATGCCGTGGCTGACGCGGAACCGATCGGCAGTCTTTTGATCGCGGAAGGCATCGCGAGAAATGTCGAAGGAATGGATGAGGCTATTGATCAGCCTTACGCGGGCGAGTACTGCTGCGAGATCGTCGCTAACGGTAAATGGATCGACGGCAATCCTGACTCGGCGGCGCGGGCGACGCGGGCGATCTTAAGGGGCGCGGTTTGGGTACAAGCCAATCCCAAGGCAGCGGCGCAACTGGCCGTGGACAAAAAATATCTCGCCTCAACTGTTGAGCTAAATACGGTGGCCATTGGTCGTTTGAAATACATCCCTTCGGTGTCGATCGCTGAGCAAACCCTTCACACCGCGGCCCGGGAAATGAAAGAGGCGAAAATGCTTTCATCAACGACTGACACCGAGGCCTTGGCCAAGCGTGCCTTCCAGCATCTTCCCGGCGTCACGGACGAATGGATCAAAACCGTGCAGGTGGAAAAAGTGCCCGGCGGTCAGCTTGATCCTAATCAGGACATCCGCCTCTATGCTGAGTTGATCGGGAAACACGCGGAAGATTCCTGCTGCCAAAGGAAAATGTTCGATCAGCCCGACCAGACGGCGCCAAATCTGGCGGACCCTGACGCCCCGGAGCCCCAAACCTCAATGATTGCCGCCAAGAAATGAATACTGCTGTAGGAGAAATCACTCTGCAATCTGCGCCGGTGGCGAGCGCCCAGCCAACTTACACTCAGCCGTTGCGGGCTATTGCGACTCCTTTGGAGTCGCGTCCGCAAACGTGGCTCGCCGTTCCCGTCGCCGCGGGCCTCGCGCTAGCGATCCACTATTTCGTGCCGAAGAGAGAGCCACTCCCAGAGACTAACTATTACCCTGTCTTTCTTAGCGTCATGCTCGCGCTGGGCATGCTGGGGGCGGCCCTCTATCCTTTCCTCGTTAGGCTACATCGCTGGATGCAAAAAATGTGTCCTATCCTCGGGGTCGCGGTTGGCGCAGTGGCCGGGTGGGAGCTAATGACTTCCTGCTTTGCTGTCCTTCCGTTGCCTTACTTCCCGGGACCAGAAGGAGTCATGGCCGCGATCGTGAGCGATCGCGCCCTTCTCTTCGATAGCACGTGGCATTCACTTATCCTCCTCCTCAGCGGCTACTCCATCGGTGTCGTTGTTGCGCTGGTCACAGGAGTTACCATTGGCTGGTTTCCTCATGCCCGTTATTGGGGGATGCCGTTGTTAAAAGTTGTAGGTCCCATTCCCGCGACCGCCTGGATTCCGCTCGCGTTGGTCGTTTCGCCCTCAGCCTTGTTCTCCGCCGTTGGGCTGGTGGCGCTGGCCGTTTGGTTCCCGGTGACAATGCTGACTGCCTCCGGCATTTCCAATACGCGTGCGTCTTACCTCGACGTGGCGCGCACACTTGGCGCTAACCGCACTTATCTTATCTTCCGGGTCGCGATACCCGCAGCTTTGCCCAATATTTTTATTGGATTGTTTATGGGACTTGGCACTTCGTTCCTGACGCTAGTGGTAGCGGAAACCGTCGGCGTTAAGTCAGGACTCGGATGGTATGTGAGCTGGGCGCAAGGTTGGGCGGAGTACGGCAAGGTCTACGGCGCACTTGTCATCATGGCGGCCTTCTTCTCTACGATCATGACTGTCCTCTTTAGAGTGCGCGATCGAGTGCTTGTCTGGCAAAAGGGAGTTATTAAATGGTAGCTCTAAACTCCGAGGTAAATCTGAGCGAAGCCGCCTCGCTCAGAGTTAGGAATGTGCGTAAGGAATTTACCTCGCTGGACGGCGGCATTACTCCTGGCGCGCTCGCTTTGGATGACGTCTCACTTTCCGTCGCGGCCGGAGAGCTTGTCTCGATTGTAGGCCCGAGCGGTTGCGGTAAGTCCACTCTCTTACGGATGATCGCAGGACTTACTTCACCTACCGCGGGCGAGGTCGCGATTGGCGCCGAACCTATCACGGCACCCAGCGCCGACCGTGGACTAGTCTTTCAAGACCCAAACCTTTTCCCATGGTTGACCGTTCGCCGAAACATAGAAGCAGGCTTGGTCGCACGCGGAGTGTTACGGGAAAAACGCGGGGAGGTAGATGAGTTCATGCGCTTGGTTGGCCTGGAAAGCTTCGCTAACTCCTTCCCCCATCATCTCTCCGGTGGCATGGCGCAACGTGTCTCTCTCGCGCGCGCACTCATTAACCATCCCAGAGTCCTACTGCTCGACGAACCTCTCGGCGCGCTCGACGCCTTCACCCGTATGCGCATGCAGGACGAGGTGCTTCGTCTCTGGCGCGCCCACGGCACTACCATGCTCTTTGTCACGCATGACATCGATGAGGCTATCTACATGAGTGATCGCATCGTGATCATGACTCCGCGTCCCGGCAGGATCGAACGGATCATTCCTGTCAGTAACCCCCGGCCACGCGATCGCAGCAGTCCTGAGTTTCTTCAATTGCGTGGCGAGATTTTGGAGATTATGCACTTCGCCGGTCGCAGTCTCTCCGAAAACTAGAGCTAGCACGCCGCTCGCCGTTCGTGTGCGCGCTTTGACCGGGCGCAGGTTTTTTCCTGGTAAGAAAAGCCGCTTGCCTTCGTAAAATTATAGGAACATAACCTGCGCTTATGAAGCGAACTGTCCTCACTATCGTATTGTTAGTAAGCAGCATTCCTCTGGGCCGCGCGGGCGGGACGAATCAACCGCCGCCGACCACCGCGGCGGAAAAGCCGATGGAGATGATGAATATGCCAATGGAAAGCATGTGGTCGCCGGAACCGGGATTTAGAGTTCTTGGCTGGCTCGAAGCTGGTTTGACCGCTAACTTAGATTCGCCTAGCGATCGCCAGAACTTTGGCCGCCTGCTCGACGACCGCTCGAATGAGCCGCTCTTGAATCAACTCGTCGTTAGGGCTGAACGCGGTCCCGATCCGAAGATGAGCGACCAGTTCGACTGGGGGTTTCGCGCGCAGCTCTTCTATGGCAGCGACGCGCGCTACCTCCATTCCACCGGGCTCCTCGACCTCACCACTAATGACACGGAGCAACCTGATATACCCGAGGCTTGGATCCTGGCGCACTTTCCTTTGTGCGGAACGTCGGGCGGGTTGGATGTGAGACTCGGCAAGTTCATGAACTGCTTCGGCGCGGACATGAGTGATCCGCGCATGAATGTTTTCTACTCGCACACTTATATCTTTAATTTCGGATGTCCTTTCTACGGGACGGGCGCGCTGGTTACTCTTCACGCCCGACCGTGGCTCGATCTTTACGCCAGCGTCGATCGCGGGCTCAACGTGACTCTGGACGATAACAACGACTCCGTTTCCTTTTATGGTGGAGTAGGTATGAACTGCTGCAACGGCAAAGTCTGCTGTGCGGCACTAACTCATATTGGCCCGGAAGACCCGGGAGATAATCACGACCTTCGCTATCTCAGCGACATAACGACAACCTGGAAGATAACGGACAAGCTTACTTCAATCACCGATCTTAACTATGTTTACGAAGAAGCAGCCGAAGCCCGCGGCTACGGCATTGCGCAGTATCTGACCTACACAGTGAATGACTGTTGTAGCGTAAGTCTGCGCGGCGAAGTCTGGCGCGACGAGGATGGTTTCTTTGTCGCGCAGTTTGCCTCGAACAATGACTTCCTCCACTTCGCGCGGGGTGACGATACGGTTTTCGCTCCGAGGACAGTTGGCGGCGGAAGCACAACCTATGCGGCACTTACCGCAGGAGTAAGTATCAAACCGCCGGTGCCGAAACCGTTTACTGGCCTCACGATTCGACCCGAGCTGCGCTACGATCGTTCACTGAGCGGCACACGACCTTTCAATGACTCATCCGAACGGGATATGTTGACCGCAGCGGTGGATGTTGTTCTTACTTTCTAAACGCTTACCGCAAATTGCTCGCGCCGCCGTCCGAAGAGAGTCAGCAGCGGCCCGGTCATGATCGTTGTCACCAAGGCCATAAGGACAAGCATGCTAAAGACGCGCTGCGATAGGATGTGCAATTCATAGCCAAGGTTAAGGGCGATGAGCTCCATCAGGCCGCGGGTGTTCATCAGCGCGCCGAGTTGCAGCGACTCACGCCATCCAATTCCCGTTAGCCGGGCCGTCAACGAACTTCCACCCAGTTTTCCTATCGTCGCCACGGCGATGATGAGAAGACAAATCAGCCAATCGGCATGGTCATGCAGCAAACCGACCTCAGTGCGCAGGCCGGAGAAGGCAAAGAAAACCGGCAGGAGAAGAACGGAGCTGATGTTCTCAATCCGCACCCCGAGTTTCCCGCGAAATCCTCCGCCAGCCGGCATGATGAGGCCAGCGACAAAGGAGCCAAAGAGTGCGCGAATCCCGAGCAGTTGCGTGCATAGGGCTGAGGCAAGGACGATAGCTATGACGACGGCAAGAACACCGCGCGAGGGCTTGGGTTGCGCAAGAGCTTCCTTCCCCAGCCAGCGTGGAATGTTTGGTTTCACGGCGACAAACATGACCAGGACAAAGACCAGGACGAAACTCAGACACACAATCGCCGACGCGAAGTTGGCCGAGCGGGCGAACGCGACGACGAAGGCCAGCAGTCCCCAGGCGGTGACGTCGCCGATCGCAGCGCAGGCCGAAGCGATTCGCCCTAGCGAAGTCTTGAGCAGTCCACGATCCTGGAGGATTCGCACCAGAACAGGAAAGGCCGTGATGCTCATCGAGATGGCCACGAAAAGCGCGAAAGGAACAAAGGGCGCGCCGGGTTGAGCCAGTCGCTGATAAAGCAGGCAAGCCATACCCGCGCCGAGCAGGGAAGGAATAGCTATGCTCGCATGACTGATCAGCAGCGCGGCTGAAACCTTCTCGCGTAGCTCAGCCCAATCCATCTCCATGCCGACGGCAAACATAAACAGACAGACACCGACTTGACTAAGCAGGTGCAAAGGCTCGAGCGAAGAAGCCGCAAAGACATATTGAAAAACTCCGGGAGCAACCCAGCCAAAGAGAGAAGGCCCGAGTAAGACTCCAGCCATCATCTCACCTACCACGGCCGGTTGGCCACATCTCGTGAAGAGCCATCCGACTGCGTAGGACACGGCAATAACGACGAAGAGTTGGAGAAAGAAGCGACTTAGCGGGTCGGTAGCATTTTCCACCAACCGCTGCTGCACCGCATCTCGCAGAGTAACTTTAGAAGTTAACTCATGATCGTGAATTAGCTGAGCCGCCTTATAAGTCTCTGTGTAGCCCGGGAGCGGCTGCTGTCGTCCGAAATGAAGCACCGTGAGCAGACCCAGACTGGTCGTCCCAATGATCAGGAGATAGAGCAATATTGCTTTGCGCATAGGGATAAGGACGCAAGCAGCCGCGCCCTTATCCTATAGGGACTAGCAGCAAACTGACAACCGAATCGGACTCGATCGCGAGTTAGACCGGAGCGAGCTCCGCTGTGCGTTCTGCGTCACGCGCGACCATGTCTTGGAAGACTTCTTCCCAGCGGCTGCTGCAAGTAGGTTGCACAAATTCGTCGCGATCGATGACTAGTTTCTTATAGCGACGGAACTGCTCCGGATCTTCCAGGACTTCGAAGAAACCTTCATACTTCTTGTAGTTCTCAAAGAAATCGCCCGAAAGCATGTAATGACCCGCGGCCATCGCGCTCTCGTGGTTCTTATGCGCCTGTCCATCCGCGCCGGCCTGGGCCCAGGTGACACTATGCGGATTGTAGAAGAGCTTAATCATGCGATGCACGAAGTTATAAGCGCCCGTGACTTGGGCGTAAGCTTGTTCCATGGCTTCATTCTTACCGTTCACTTGTCCAGTGAGCTGCTTATGAAGGGCGGCGGAAACCAGCGAGGCCGTTTTGATTGAGAGGAAAACGCCACTGGAGAAGATCGGATCGATGAAACCGCGCGCGTCACCCACCATGGCATAGTTAGAACCATAATGGTTCTTCACTTCGTAAGAGTAGTTACCGTTGATTTGCATTGGGATAAGCATGTCCGCTCCTTCCAGCAAACCGGCGACATACTTCGAATGCAAAAGTTCCTGCATGCAAAGGTCCTGCTTCCAATCCTTGGAACCGCCTTCGCGCAGCTTCTTTTGTTGCTCCTTAATATAGGAGTTCTGGGCTACGAAACCGGCGGTGATGCGATTCTCACCCAACGGGAAAACCCAGATCCAGCCCTTCTGCTCCAAACCCATATAGATGATAATGGAGAGGCCTTCCTCAAGACCGCCCGCTAACTTCACATTGCCCCAGTGCGACCAGATAGCGGTCCGGTCCAACTCTTCGCGCGGCTTACGCCAGCCGGACTTAGCGCCGATGAAAGCTTCCCGTCCGCTGGCGTCGATCAGGAATTTCGCCGTATGAGTTGTCTTCTCGCCCGAAGCATCGAGCGCGGTGACCGACACACGATCAGGCGCGGTCGTAATATCAGCCTCGACCACCGATGTCTCTTCGCGCACATCCACACCGTTTTTCGCGGCGTTCTTGAGCAGGATGTGATCGAACTCACCGCGGATAACCTGGAAGGAGAGATAAGTATCATTCTTAATCACATGATCGAAACACCAGGTGGTAGAAATGTTCCCGTCCCGATCGATGAAGCGGACACCTGGCTTGCGAACGAAGTTCTTCTTCAGCTCTTCGACCACACCAAGATCCTCGAGGAGCTTGTAGCAGAAGGGCAGGAGTGATTCGCCGACGTGCTCGCGCGGAAACTTCTCGCGTTCCATTAAGAGAACATCGTGTCCCTCACGGGCGAGCCAGGTTGCGGCCGTAGAGCCGGCGGGCCCTCCTCCGATAACGATTACGTCGTGCGCATTAGAGTTAGTCATAAGTTTAGTTTGAGTTCAGTCGAGTTGTGGTTTCCAACTTTGAAAATGGATTGAAAGCCGTGGGCGATTTCGAGTTATGTGAATGAAGCAGGACTTATTCCCCAACGACCGCGGATGCCGTGGCCATGGAAGCAATTGTCTTACTCGCAATCTTCCCGCAGCCAGTGACCGCGAGAACTTCCAGGAGGTTACACAGGGTTAGGGAGCCACGGGCTATGCCGCCGTCACGTTTGCTGCGTCGCATAGGTTAGGTCAGGCCAGATTGGAGTTCAACCATTCTTCTGTGGTTTCCACCGGTGAGTCCGGCGCCCACAAAGCCGCGCGCTCGGGGTGATAGCGCGAACCGATCGGAATGGAATAATCATCTTCATGTTCGTAGCCGCGTTCCCGTTTGAGCATTTTGCGAAAAGCGAGGATGGCGGTCGAGGGTTGATATTCGGTGGCATAGACCCGGCCGGCGAAGGCATCGATTAATTCGCTGCGATAGCGCTGATGCACAAAGGTCGCGAAGGCGAAGGGCTGCTCCCAGAAAAGATCGACCATGTCTTCGAGGTTATCGATTCCCTGCTCGCAAAAGAGCATGTGCCCGGCAAAGGGATTCTCCTCTGCGCGCCGCTCGCCTTTGAGATAGGAGAGGATATGGGGAATGGCGAATTCGGCCTCGCGCATGGTCGCTGAAAGCCCGAAGGAAAAGATGGGATCGATGAAACGGTGCGCGTCGCCGATACAGATAAAGCCTTTCCCGCAAAAGCGCCGGACCTGATAGGAATAATTCGGGATCACGTGGACCTTATCGACGAGCTCGAAGCCCGCGATGCGGCGCTCGAGGTCGGGATTAATCTGCGGCAGATAATCGAGAAAAAATTCCTGCGGAGTTTGCTTCGATTCGATGAACTTGGCTCGCGGCACCACCAACCCGATGCTTGTGATCTCCTTATCAACCGGGATGAACCACGACCAGTGATACTTCTTCTCATAGAAGATGACCGTGTTATCGCGTGCCATCTCTCCGGCATCACCCGAGTCGCGGACTGCCCCTTTCACATGCGCGAAGAATGCGATCTGTTTATCGTAACTGCCGAGATATTTCGGGCCGGTCACTTTTTGGTTTCCCAGAAAGGTGGCCATGCCAGTGCAATCGAGGAGCATAGTCGATTCGATGTCTTCGAGACACCCGTCAGGGTGGCGCATCGTCACCCCGCGCACGCCGCCGTCTTCGCCGAGCAACGCCTTTACGGCAGTGCCGCGGATGAGAGTCGCGCCACGTTTCGCCGCTTCATCGAGCATCATGCCATCGAAGTCGCTGCGGCGGACCTGCCAGGTGGTGCCCGACTCCAGCTCCCAGCGCTCGTTGCGCGCAGAGACAGGGATGAACCAGGAATTCTTGCCGCCTTCGCCGAAGACCCGCACGCCGTGCTTTACCGGATAGTTCCGGGCGGTCATCGCGTCTTCCAGCCCGAGCCTGCGCAGCAGTGCGCCCGCTTCGCCGGTCATTGATTCACCGATATGGAAACGCGGAAACTCTTCCTGCTCGAGAATGACCGGCTGGATTCTCTCTTTCAGGAGGAACATAGCCGCCGCCGAGCCGCCCGGACCGCCTCCAACAATCAATACTTCTGCTCTCATAATTCTAAAGAATCTGATCTAACAACAGAAGCTGCGCTCGGTAAAGTAAAATGGATGCAGCGCGGCCTGTTTGGGTGCGGGCTACGCTTCATTTTTAACAAGAGTGAAATATTCCGCGTGTCTCAAAGCGCCTCAGCAGGGATACCTGACCTGAGCGAGCGCTCACATTCCTGCGAGGGCCTTCCGACGATCTCTTTAATTGTAACCAAAAATCTGTTGCCAAGGTCTAAGGAATGCTAATACCATGATCGGCGAAACCAATAGAACCTCCAGGCGGAGCTAGCGCCACGAGGCTCGCTCTTTCCGTGGCCCTGGCATTCTCAGGACGAACTTATGAACAAAAACGAAAGCGATAATGTTGTCATCATCGGAGGCGGCCCTGCTGGATCCGCCCTCGGTTGCTACCTCTCGAAGGCCGGAATCAAGAACACCATCTTCGAATCCGCCAATCATCCGCGCGACCATGTGGGCGAATCGATGGTCATGTCATCGGTCCGTGTTTTTGATGAGCTGGATTTCCTGCCAGTCATGGAGCGCGAAGGATTCGTGCGGAAGTATGGCGCCTCCTGGCATCCACCGATCGAAAAGGGCGAGGCCGATATTGCTTTCAATGAGTTTCCGCAGGCGGACATCCATCAGGACTACACCTATCACGTCGATCGTAAGAAATTCGACCTGCTCCTGCTGAAGCACGCGGAGAGTCTCGGCACAAAGGTTTATCAAGGGATGCAGGTCACCGAAATCCTTTTCGATGAGAACAAATACACCCGCGGTGTGCGCGTAAAGATCGCCGGTCAGGAGATGGATGTTCCCGCGAAGATGGTGGTTGACGCCAGCGGGCGCGCGACGGTCCTGGGCAAACAACTCAAGGTGAAAAAGAACGATCCCATCTTCGATCAATTCGCGGTGCACGCCTGGTTTGAGAATGTCGATAAGAGTCAGGTTGAGTCATCGGAATATATTCACATTTACTTCCTGCCGGTGCAGCGCGGTTGGGCCTGGCAAATTCCCATCACTCACGAGATCACTTCGATGGGTATCGTCGCTGAAAAAGAGGTCTTCAAAGGGGCCAAGATGAAACCCGAAGAATACTTCGAAAAGTATGTGGCTTCGAACCCGGACCTCGCGCACGCCATGCGCAACGCCAAACGCGTGAACGAATTCAAAATGGAAGGCGATTATAGCTATCAGATGGATACCTTCGCCGGCAACGGTTTCGTCATGATCGGCGACGCCGCGCGTTTCGTGGACCCGATCTTCTCTTCCGGAGTCAGCGTCGCCCTCTTTAGCGCCAAATACTCCTCCGAGCGGATCGTGCATGCCTTTGCCACGGGCGATTTCAGCGAAGCGAACCTGAAACCCTACGAGAAGAAGCTGCGCTCCGGCACTGCGATCTGGTACGAATTCATTCGGCTTTACTACAAACTTCTGCCGCTCTTTACCCACTTCATTAAGTCTAAAGAACACCGGGTGGAAATATTGCGTCTCCTGCAAGGCGAAGTTTTCGACCGGAGCGAGGTGCCCGTGCTCGATGCCATGCGCAAATTCATCAAGGTCGTCGAAACGACGCCCGGTCACGCCTTCGCCGGCCAGCTCTCCGACATGTCGATCGACTAGGTCGCCTACTGCCGGAAAGGCTCGCGGAAAGCTGTGAGTAAGTTTATGAAAAAACAGCAAAGAAAATCCATTTTCGTAACCGTTGGAGAGACTCACAGGTCTCCCTACATATGATCGAGCCTAACGAGGTACGACGCCTCGGGACCGAGTTAGCGAAGGTGCATGCTCGCTACACCACCGCCGATCTAGGGAAGGTCCTCTACTTCGCCTATGCGAACCGGATCAAGGGCGGCGCGCTTCCCGGTCTCGCGAAGCTCTTAAAGGAGTTTGCCACTGAAATTCAAACTCCGCACACCCACCGCCACTATCGACCACGCCAGACCGCGCCGGCATCTCGCAATGGAAATAACTAACGCCAACGCCATCATCCAACTGTTGGTCGATCACCAACAGGAATACCCCGAGACGGTACAACGCCAGCTTCTCGAAGGCCTTTATGAAATAGCCGCGGCCTGCCTGGAAACTTTCGATGCGCAGGAGGACGCTGACGCCGATCTGGATGTTAGGCGCGAAATCGCCATCGCCGCGCACTTAATCGAAGAACATCTCATTTCCGGCGAACTTACCGATGGGTTTCTCGTAGCTTTAGATTGCTTCAATAAGGCCGCGATCGAGTCTCACAATAGCGCTCTCCGTCATCCCTGGCCGTGAGTTGCGTTGAAGCTAGTTCTTAGCGGCTTCATCAATAACATTTCTTCTTATTGCTCGTGACGCGATCGCCGCGTGCTGAGTAGCTAAGTGCTCCCTCGTCCTACTCGACACTCGGCACTCGACACTCGTTCCCCAAGACACTCGTTCCCAAAGTCCCTTTGGGAACGCACCTGCTCTCGAAACTCCGTTTCGACAACCCGTTCTTAACTCTCACCGCTTACTTATCCGTGATAGTGCCACGACGTGATGAGACCAACACCGAGCGTCCAAGCACCGAAACGGAGTTTCCAGAACAAGCTCGTTCCCAAACTGGAGTTTGGGAACGAGGGGACCGAGGGGATAGGCAATGACAGAGATCGCAGTCATGCCTCACGCCGTGAGCGCGTAGCTCTCCACTAACTACTTTCTTCATCGGGCAGTCGTGCGCTTATCACGCGAGCGGTAACCAAGCGCCGGCTGACACCAACCATTTGAAGATTTCAGACAGAGTGATAAAGACTCACCTATCGCTCGAGTCTTATCGTGAAACTCACACCCAAATTCGAAGAAGCACTTATCTACGCTACTCGCGTCCACGGCGCACAACTGCGTAAGAAAACGCATGTCCCTTACATTGGTCATCTCCTGGGCGTAGCGGCTATTGCCATGGAGTACGGCGCGAGTGAAGAGGAAGCCATCGGCGCGCTCCTGCACGATGCGGTCGAGGATGGCGGCGGGCCGGAACGCCAGCGCGATATTCGCAAGCGCTTCGGCAAAGAAGTGGCCGACATCGTTGAGGGTTGCACCGACAGCGACCAGACCCCCAAGCCTCCCTGGCGCGAGCGTAAAGAGAGCTACATCGCACACCTAAGCGCCGCCTCAGCCTCGACCCGCCTCGTTTCCGCGTCGGATAAGCTGCATAACTGCCGGGCCATCGTGCATAACTTCCGCGAAGTAGGCGACGAAGTTTGGTCCCGCTTTAAAGCAGGCAAGGAAGGTTGTCTCTGGTATTACCGCGCACTGGTGACTGCTTTTCGCGCTCACGGAGAAAGTGAGTTAATTGACGAGTTGGATCGCGTAGTAACGGAGATGGAAAACCTCGCGTGCGGAGGAGATCAGGGCGCGGGTGGTAAGTAACAGAGTTCTCGGCGCGGTCAAAGCGCGCACGTCCAAGTCTATCAGACGCAACAATCGCCCTGTGATCCCAGCCGCAGGGAGGGATTCGCCCGCTGCGGTCCTTACTGCTACGTCTTGCAGTTTAAGTTCCGTAACCTAGGACACGGCTTCCGCGATGGGAGTCATGCGCGAGATGACGCGATTGGTCCGCCTGCTAACAATAAGAGCTTACGACTAATTCTCGTTAGGGCGCTTGCGTGTAGAAATAGGCCGCGCCTTGGAAGGGATTGCCGTTGATCGTGGGATGCGGCGTGCTCACCAAAGCGGTGCCGCCGTCCAGGGCCAGCGCCGCGCCAAAGAAGTCGTCGGCCGTTCCATCACTTGCGGTAAGGATCGCTTGCTCGAGCCAGCTCGCGAACGGTGCGGTGAAGGTGTAGGCCTTGTCTTGCGAGGTGTGGCTGCCCACGGTGGCGACGTCGGCGCCGATAAGTGCAGTCGCGCCGTTAATCGCAACCGCCAAGCCGAAGAAGCTATTCGCGCCTCCCGAATTGTTTACGCGCAGATTGAGATCGTCGCGAACAGCCTGTCCAGAAAATTTTCTGCGAGGCGCGGCGAACTTCCCCGCAAATAAGTTGCGTGCGTGACACTTTTTGGAATAGCCTTTCGATTCTCTTTCTTAAAGAAACTTGTGAAACGAATCTCTCACCTCGCTCTGTTGCTCGCTCTGATCGCTCCTTTGCTTCTTGTGCTCGGCGGTTGCGGGGAAGACGCGCCGGATACCACCGCGAAGAAGGACCCCCACGTTCATTTGAACGAAATCGATTTCATGATCAATGACTACGAGAAAGCGGCCACTCACTTCGTCAAGACGGTAAAGAAGTTCAAGGCCGGCGATGTCAGCCTAACGATGCGATACATCGACGAAGGCAAAGGCGTCCAGGACTGGCAGGCCAAGCTGCAACAAGCGGGCGCCAGGATGACTCCAGAAGAAACGCAGCGCGCGGCGGCTATCTCGGCCAAAGTAACTCCCGATTTGCCGAAGTAGGAAAACGCGAGTTACCACCGCACTGGCGCGCTCGCGAAGTGAGCTTGCCAGGAGTCAGCCAGCCGATGTTATCCTATTACCTTAAAACGTCGGAACGTGAGGAAGGGCCTTACTTCGAAGAGCAGGTCTCGCAACTTTTTGCCGAGTCACGGATCGACCGCAACACTCCATGCCGGACTGGTCTGGATGGCATTTGGAAAACAATCGATGACTATCTTCCTATGTTGAAGTACGGCGCGCCGTTGGCGCCCGCGCCAGGTATTTCCGCACCACCTTCCGCGCCTCCGCCGCTACCATCTCTTTACGTCGAGAACCCTCTTGGCTCACAGACCAGCGCGCCGGTCAGTCGTAATTTCGCTCTCGTCGATATCGATTTGCCTTTCGGTTCCATTCTCAAGCTGATGTTCAAAGGGATGATCGCCGCCTTTCTGGTCATCTGCTGCTTCCTTCCCGCCCTTATCATTCTCCTCCTCCTGCTGATGGCCATTTTCGGAAGTTTCTTCGCCCACTTCTTCTCGGGTTTCCCCCGTCCCTAACAACGCCGTCACGCCCCCGACACACGCGCATTTTCCCCCGCGCAGCCGATTACTGACTGACGCGAGGACTGCAACCGAAACCCTGGTGGGGTTTTATTATGAATACTTGGAGAGTTGGTTGCGTCTCTCGTTTCCAATTCCATGCTACAACTGAAAATGAAAATAAGAATCCCTACTATCGTGCTGGCGGCCTTGCTTTTCGCAGGGCTCCCGCTGGCTTCATCGAAAGCGTTTGTTGCCGTCTCGGTCGGCATCGCTCCACCGGCCATTCCGATTTACGAGCAACCCTACGCGCCGGGCGAAGGCTATCTCTGGACCCCGGGCTATTGGGCCTATGCTGATTTCGGCTATTACTGGGTCCCGGGGGCCTGGGTGTTACCGCCGCGCGTGGGCTTTCTCTGGACTCCCGGCTACTGGGGATATCGCGGCGGCCATTATCTCTTCAACGAAGGCTACTGGGGTCCTACCGTAGGATTCTACGGTGGAATTAACTACGGCTTCGGCTACGGCGGACGCGGCTACTACGGCGGCGAATGGAACGGCGGCGTCTTCCGTTATAACACCGCGGTGACTCGTGTAAATACCACGATCATTCATAACACTTATGTTAATAAGACCGTCGTTAACAATAACAACACCGGCAGCAAGGCTGGGTTCAACGGCCCGGGCGGCGCGAAGGCTAAACCTAGCGCTCAGGAACAAGCCGCGGCGAAAGCCGAACATGTCGCGCCGGTGCAGGCTCAGACCGCGCAGGCTGAGGCAGCAAAGGCCGACCCCTCGCTCCACGCCGCGAATAACAAAGGCAAACCCAAGGCTGACGCAGTAAAGGCGTTTCAAGCTAAGAATGGTGGAAACGGCGGAGGAGCGGCAGCCGGGAACGGAGCTGCGCCAGCAGCAGCCAACGCTCCTGAAAAACAAACTGCCGCCGAAACCACCGCCAAAGGCGACAAAGCCGGAGCTGGAAATGAAACCGCGCCAAACCAGCAGGCTACCGGAGGGAAAGGCAAGAAAGGAGCTGGTCAAGCAGCGAACGAATCAGGCCCCGCCGCGAAGAAGGCAGCTCGTGCCGATGGGCGCGCAGCAGGCCCGCAGGCTGGTAAGAACCGTCGAGCCCAACAGCATGCCGAAGGTAACAATGGACCTCAGGGTCCCCGCGTCGGTCGTCGCCAAACAGGAAATCACGTCATAGGCGCAGTAGGTCCCGGCCGCAATGGTGGTCCCGGACCGGCCGCTGAGCGTGGTGGTCCACAACGTCGTGGACCGGCCGGCCCAGGACAGGGCAAGAAAAAGAAACGCCCTGCCAATGGCCCCGACGGTCAGCAGGGTCCCGGCTAACACTGAGACTACCAAACTAACAGACCCGGCGGCGGGACGCAGTCCAAGAACTGCTCCTCCGCCGGGTTTCTGTGTACGAATAAAGACTTATACTCGTTAGGCTGGTGCCCGCTGGCACTTTTGTTGGCAGTCTGGCTTACTCCTTCTGCGCCAGGGTGCCGGTAGCTCCGTAAAATCCCATCAGACCCTTGTCGAGTTTGTGAATAGCTACCCGAGTTAGGACTCTGCCGGGCGCGGGAGTCAGGTCGAGCGCGAAGATATAGTGATGATCCTGCTCGGCCATTTGATTCTTACTCGTCCACTTGCCGAGGTTCGTCGCGAGATAAGAACGGACAGGATCGTTCGGCTTGATCTCCCAATACCAGTCCGGTATTTCGAGGCTACGCCGTTCGGCCGGTTGATCCTCATAAATTAACTTCACTTGTAACTGACTGGCGCCCCACCCGCTCGTGCAATAAATGTGCAGATGTGAGTAGTGATTCGGCGACACGGAAAAGAAGAACGTGTCCTCGCCTTGCGCACGTCGCACCTGATTAGACGCGGCATCTTCATTCGCATAGTGCAGGACAGCTTCCGGATGACGGTCGGTTGCCGGAAAGGTAGGATGATCGGGAAGTGGGTGGGCGTTCTTATTCCCCATCAGCGCGACCGCTGCCTGAGTCGCCAGGCCTCCGGCGCCATCAATAGTCTCATGCAGGGGCACTAGTGCCCCACCCTTGACCACGGTAACAACTCGAGCATTGAGAATATCCTTCACCTCAATCTGTATCGCCGAAGGTTCGGCGGCTCGGATAAGTTGCGGGCTGAAAAAGGGAACGAGCAAAAAAATACGCAGGAGATACATGGGGGAGGTTGTAGGGAACAATCTGCTCAGTCAATGCGCTTCCCATAATATGACTTGGAAGCTCCCAAGAGCATTCGTTTGTTCCTTCACGGGGCGACAGGTGCGTGGAAAGAATTGCTGACTATGACTTATGCAAGTCCTATAACCATTCTGAAACGTATGCCGAACTCCGCGCGGTGTGTAGATCACTGTTCTGGTCCCAGCGGCCCGGTCGAATTGTCATCGCGCAGAAAGCGGATGCCTCCTTCCAAGACGATGAATAACTCCTCTTCATGGTGATGAATGTGGGGAGGAAGACCGTGACCTTGAGGAGTAGAACCGAGACCTAGAGTGAGGCCACCATTAGTTACGTCGCCACTTAGTTTTATCTGCAACGTATCTCCGAAAGCGTGCAGGGTTTTCCCGTCGTCTGGCCGGGCGATGGTAGTCTGCGGCGCCGGTAACAAGCCTGGCCCGACACTGGGTCCTCGCCACCCCGAGTGGCTTCGAACCATGCCGCTCTGGTAGGCTTCAACTTCCGTCAGATGGAGGGCGACGTCTCGATCGAGCTTCTCGAAGAATGCGATCCCATTACCAAGCAAAACCGGCAGGATCGAATAACGCACTTCGTCAGCGAGCCCGAGACGAAGGCATTCGCCGGAAACAACGCCGCCACCGACAAACCAGATACTGCGGAACCTCGGCCGCAGGCGACCCTTGACGAACTGCGCGAGATCGCCTGCATAAAACTCGACGCTATCCCGGGTCCGCGCCAGCTCGCGACGAGTGAGGACGAAGGTGGGTTTGTCGCCATACGCCCAGCCCAATCCTTTGGCCTCAAAACTGAGCGCAGTCTCATAAGTGCGCGATCCCATGACATAACAGTCGATCGTTTTGAGGAAGCCTCGACGAATGCGGGGGCCATGGTTTCCCCCGGCGGTGAATTCGTCGGAGGTCTCCATCCAGTCCACGCTCCCATCCTTTCGTGCGATGAAGCCGTCGAGGCTCGCCGCCATGTGGATCGTTACGTGAGAATCATTGTTTTCCATTGTTTATCCTTAACGTTGAGTGCGACGAATCCGCCTAACGAGAACAAGATCAGCCACCGCTGGCGCGCGCGCGCATGGCGGCGCGAGAAGAGGTAGGGTCATGGTAAACTTGGCCGTACGCCGGCCAGCGGTCGGCTGCGACTCCGAATACTCCCCGGACGATCTCTCGGGCATACCGTAACGCTGAAAGAGGGATAGTAACGTGTGCTGCCATACCAGCGGTATGCCGCCAACCCAAGGAGAGTCAACACGCATCTTCTGGCAGTTAAAACAGATCTCAACTTCATGTGCCGTGCCATCTCGACTAGTGATGATGATGCGATGATGCGGATCGTAGCACATTATCTCGAGAAGATAGTTTGATGCATCCGGCGCGGGAGGCATCGACAAGGCCACTCGCCAGTAATCAGTGCGCGGAATAATCCGGCGCCGCAAAACAATCTCCTGCTGCGCTGCAAACGGCACCGCAGGAGTAAACTCTGGGTGGTGGCTGGCCATGTGCAAGAAGCGCTCCGCTGGTTTCGAACTGCGATCGAAAACCACGCACCAGGTGGTGTCGCAAAGCAGTGACAAGCTTCTCCCGCCCGCCTAACCCCTATGTAGGGAGTCAAGGGCGGCGTGCGGATTCAGGTTGGTTTTAGGTCATTGGTTTGAGAGATGGGTTTGGCGGTGGGTCTGGTCTTGGGAACGCTTCCTCTTCCGGTGGCGCGTG
>JACDGS010000044.1 GCA_013821455.1 Chthoniobacterales bacterium | reverse complement strand
GTTATAGACCAGTCCGACTACCTTCCCACAGATTTCTTCCTCACCCCGTTGCCCTAAGCCCTCGTCATCTCCATCGTCGTCCTGCCCATGGCCCTTCTTCCCGGAGTTAAGGGGAATGGGGGTCAGTGTGCAAATCTTGACAATTTGGAGTTATGACCCATGGCGCGCTCCAGGAAAGACGCCAAACTCTTGGGCACATTCCCTTTGATCCGTTCCGTTCCCAGACGCCGCAATGTCGTGCCGCGCCACAAGAGTCGGGCCAAAGCGACCTTCCTCGGATCGCTCCCGCAGAGATGCGGGGACACGCCCTAAACACTTTGACAATTCGAATTCAGACAACGCTTTCCGCGCCCCCCTTGGCGGTCTCCGCGACGATCCTCGCCACGCAGCGCAGCATGGACTTTCGCCACGTTCACTAGCACTCACATCTCGTCGTCCCGCCGAGGATGATTCGCACCGGACATTCCGGGTGCTTCTCACTCACAATCACAGCGACCGTGCAGCGGCTTTCCCACGCCTCGCGAGCAAGCCGCTCGACTCTCACTTCTTTGCTGACAAATTTCCGGCGCGCGCCGCACCCGATCTCAACCAGGAACGCCTCGAAGTCGCCAAAGTGGTTATAGACCAGTCCGACTACCTTCCCACAGATTTCTTCCTCACCCCGTTGCCCTAAGCCCTCGTCATCTCCATCGTCGTCCTGCCCATGGCCCTTCTTCCCGGGGACGACGCCCCATCCTGAGGGTTTGATCTTAGTCGGATCGCCGCCCATCCCTTCGACGCGGCCGGCCATGAGCTTGAGGTAGCGTTCGAAGACGGGATACCATCGGCTTTGCGATGGGATTGCTTTCTTGATCCAAAGTAGGATGGCATAGAGTCGCTCCGCCGGTTCGAGTAACTCTTTCTTTGTCCCAACTGGTATGTTCAATTGGAAAATCCCCAGCGTCCGCCGCCAGGTAAATCCAGTGCGCGAGACGAAGAGCTCGGATTTTGTTTGGTCATTCCCGCCGCGACCGAACTGCATGCTGGTGACCTGGCGGACGGTGATCTCATACTTATGCCCTTTCTGTACCGTAGCCGGCAGCGCGATCGACATAAGTCCCGCAAAGTTCGCGCCCGAACCCTGCGGCACGGGGAGATAAGTCACCCCGCCGGTCACGGTCTCGATCGTGTGCGCATCCAACATCGTTAACCGATGCGCGGTGTAGATATTGTTCGCCCAATCGAGTATCTCGGCCGCATTCGCGCCCGGGAGATAAATGTTAGCCTTAGACTCGTTAGGCGTATTTCCCCAGAGGATCATTAGTTCATCGGGCCGGTTATCCATCTTCAGCCCGAGAGTGGGCCTGATCTCAAAGGTCTGTGGAGCGATGCGCGAGGCTTCGATTCCTGGGTTGGGCACGTTGACAAAGGCGAGGTTCCTTTGCGCCAGCTTATCCGAGATCGACGGGTCGGCGCTCGCCGGGATCGGATCGGGATCGAAGGATACCTCCGCGAGCAGACATTGGTGCTCGCTGCGTACCAGTTGCTGGATGGAGACTAATTGCGCGAAGCCGTTAAAGGGACCATCGGGAATGTCCGACGGCGTCGGCGCGCCGACCAGCCGCGGCGGAAAGCGGTTGTCGTTAGGCTGGTTGATATCCAGCCAGCAACCAAAGTAGGAATCGACCTCGGCGCCAAGCGGGTCGGGATGAATGTCGCGCACGTTCTTAGGATCGGTTTGCGTCGTCATCTTCTGGGAAGTCGCGACCCGCGGTCCGGCGAAGAAGGGAATCGTAATGATCTCATCGCCGATCACTCCCAGGAGGGGGATCTTCTTACCGGCGGAGGTCGCACTCCGGTAAGTGGTGTTACTGTCATAGGTCGCATTAGTCTGTTGCGCCGGCCAAAGCCGGAAGAAAACGCGAACCTTCGAGGCGACCTGCACATCCTGGTAACGCACGCGCGCAAGGGCGAAGTTGTATACCGCGTGGCCGCTGCCATCGGTCGGGGCCAGAGTCAGGGCAGCGGCGTCTTCGTCGTCCTGCGGAAGAGCGTCGAAGACTGCGCCTAACGGCCCCGGATCGGTATTCAGGTTAGCGATCGCGCTGCCAATCCAGTCGTTAGGCGTGCCATTAAGGTGGACGGCAAACTTCGTATCTCCCGCCGTCATCTGAAAGACGCGCAAATCCACACTGAGATACCAGGGTTTATTATGCGCGATGTCGCCGTGCAGGATGAAAGGATTTGGCGTATTCAGCAGCTCGATCTCCGCCCCGGCGGACACATGCGCCCCGTCCGCCGTCAGGCTGGTGCTGACGACCAGTATTTGCGGGTTGTTGGTGAACATTCCCGTCCCACTAAATCTGGCTTGGAAAGGGAAGGTCCATCGTTGCACGGCCGATGATGGGAGCGAAGGATCCTGCGGGATAGGCGCCCCAGTCGAGACATAAGACATGCCGCCGATCGGATCGGGAATAGCGGGCGCGGTCGTGCCTAACTGGTCCTTGCTGAAACCTTCCACTACGACCCATAGGGCATCTTCGAAAATGGCCGGCGCGCCACTTAGGTTGATCTTAGCCTGGACCTCGCCCTGCGCATAAGTGCTGCGATCGACAAGGAAGAAGCAATCGCGCGTCCCTATCGTGACGGCTTGTGAGTCAGAGGCGATGCCATTCGCAACCACGACGAGATTCCACTGACCTGTCGTGAGGTCCGACGGTACTTCTACGATTGTGTTGACGGTAGCGCTTCCCGTTGCCACACCCATGGTAGAGTGATCGCGCGTCCGCAGATACCTTACTTGTCCCGAGTTATTCGAGAGGCGCACGATAGGATAGTTAGTGGCGCATTGCGCATCGTCGCCATAACTACACGCCTGAGACAAGCCGTTGAACTGCGTGCCAAAAATTTGGTAATGATGTCCTACGATCATGGCCGACGGCACATTGGTAAGTGTCGGCTTCCACGAGGCCTGCCCGCCGGCGTCAGGCGTGTAAACCTCTATGTCATTCGAGCCGTTGGAATGCAGGACCTCGCCCGTAGGTAACAATAGCAGCCGGCTGGTGTAGGCCGGGCCGCCGTTGTTCGATGGACCTGAGATAACTGGCGCAGTGTTATTAGAAGGATCGTACTCAAAGAAAGTCTCCGGCGACGGATAGCTACAAGCCGGCGCGGGACTGCCGACCAACAATACCTTACCATTCGGCAGGAGAACACCGGGCGCGTCCATGGGAAACTGAGTGTTATTACTAGAATCCTTCAGAGTAGGTCCGGCTGACCATGTGCCAGCCTGAGTCGGGTCGGCCTTGGGCGTATAGATAGCTGTGTTACCGGTCGCACCCACGGCCAAGACCTTGCCGTTCGTTAGTAAGAGCGCCGGCCCAATCTCCGCGACAAAGCCGGGACACGCCTGGGGTAAGGTGGAAGGTGTGCTGCCCGCCGCAATCCAAGTGTTACTGCTAGGGATGTATTGCTCGGCTTTCGGCGCGTTCGAGCACTGCACCGTCAGCACATTGCCATTGGGCAGGAGAGTGAAAGTCTCTTCGCTACAACTATCGCCCTTCGCGCCTGTCGGCTGCCAGATGCGAGTCATAGGATCGAAGAGGGCCGCGTTGGAGGAATTAAAACTCGCGAGCAAAAATGTGCCGTCAGGCAGGACACAGGAAGCGGCGTCCCCTATGCCGCCCCAGCCGGAAGGCGGCGCTACCGCGGTCCAGGCATCGGCTAACGGATCGTAGATTTGCATCGTTAGGATGTCAGCATTCGCATTTCCAGAGTTATACTCGCCGCCGCCCGTGATCACTGTCCCATCGCGCAGGACAGCCGAGGCGAAATAGAGAGGCGCCTGCGTAGGGCCGCCACTCGAGGCCGGAATGTTTGAGTTATCCGGGAGCGACGCGAGATTCGACCAGGTGCCATTGCGATAACTGCCATTCGCGTCGGGTGTCAGCTTATGCCAGTTCTTACTGCTAGTCTCATGACACATGACCGTGCCATCGGTCAGCAGTAACATCGTATCGGCGTTGAACGAAGGTTGATTCGCTAAACCATTCCACGAGCCCATATACTTTTCCTCCTTGTAGCACGGCCCGCCTGCCGGCCAGGACGTGCGCCTCATGGCAGGGAACCCGAAACCGCACTTAAATTAACGGCGCGAAGAGTCATGCCAAGAAAAAAATGCATGACAGCGCGAATTTTTTCCGGCCATCATCTTACTTGGAAAGTGGAAGCAATTGCGCGCGACCACCGGTCTCGTCATGGCGCGGGCCAGTCCCCGCGCTTGAGGAACTCATCCGGCTCCGCGTCCTTTATTCGTTAGGAGAGGAGCAGGCAGGGTCACGTCTAACCTCTTCGACATTTCTTGAAAGAAGCATTCCAAGAGGAGTTGCGCCAGTGCAGAAAGGTTCGTCCGAATTCAAATTGTCAAAGTGTTTAGGGAGTGTTGCCCAAAGAGGCTTCGTTTCAAAATCGCACCCAAGCGCAATCAAGTCGAAGAGGCTTCCGCACCCTCTCCCCTCGTTTGTCACACTTTGCAAAGTATGGCGGAAGGTTGTTCGGGAACCTGACAGCAGACCAATCCGATTTGGGCAACACGCCCTTTAGACGTGACCCTGCTTTCCTGCCCGCCTCTCCCCCACCAGATGTGATCGTCTAGAATTTACAATTTGTCGTATAGCACCACTTGGGTTCCCTTCCCTGGCTGCGGCCCCCAAGATAATGGCCCGAAGGTAATTGTTTTCCAGTCGCCGAAACCATTTGAGTCAAGATTGACATATGGTGTCCCGGTGAATGGGTTAATACTTGAAATGGTGAAAGCTCCGCCAGTATACAATCTTCCATTTGCGCTGCTGTGGTAATTCGCGCCGCTAAAAGCAATGGTCTTATTGACGCCTATAACGACAGCAACGGCCTGGCCAATGGCAGCCGGTTACCAGCGCTCAAATACGAACGAGTTTCCCAGTTAACCAAGAGGAACAGCCAGCCGCGAGCGCGCGAAAAGCGGCTCGCGGTTTTGGCCCGTTCGTGGAACGCGGGGAGGGCGCTTAGCCGCGCGACGACCGCACCGATTCGTTAGTTACTTTTACTTTGGAAAGACCTGCTGCCTCGGCCGCGACGCACCGGGCTTTACTCGTTAGGCGTCGTAAAATGGGAGAAAGAGCGGCTCGCGAGCGAGGCAACCAGAGTTGCCGGGACATGTGCGTTCCCAAACGGTGTTTGGGAACGAGGGATTTGGGAGACGAGGTGATGAGGCGCGTTTGGGAACGACCTGAGCGGGAGATTGCGCGCATTTTTTTCGTAGCCTTGGGCGTGGCGGAGGCACCGGCCGAGTGTCGCCAAAAAGCAGTTTCCGACAAATTGTCTTGTGTCGCGAGGCGCGGTACGCCTAACCTTGCAATAATGACAGATCAACCTGCACTTATTCGCGCCGCATTCCGGCGCCGTCTTCTGCCCCTCTTCTCGGGTGTTGCCGCCTTGGCGGCCACACTGGTCATCACGCAATCCGCTTCCGCGCAACGCCTGGGTTTGCCCGGCCAAAAGGAGGCTGAGACCGGCAGCTGGACCAAGCTGACTAATCAGCCTCCGTTCCAGACCGATACCGGGCTGCTGCTGACCGATGGAACCGTCATGATGCATCAATATAGCAGCGCCAACTGGTGGCGGCTGACTCCGGATAGCTCTGGCAGTTATCTCAATGGCACCTGGTCCCAGCTCGCTTCGATGGTATCGACTTATGGGCCGCTCTACTTTGCCTCCGCTGTCCTCCCCGATGGCCGTGTGCTGGTGGAGGGTGGCGAATATAACAAGGGCGCCCAGACCGAGACAAACATGGGCGCGATTTATGACCCCGTGGTTAACACTTGGACGACGGTGAATCCGCCGGCTGGCTGGTCCACCATCGGAGACTCACCCTGTGTGGTGCTAAAGGATGGGACTTTTATGATGGGTCAGGGCGGTTTTCCATCGACCAAGCAGGCGCTCTTTAATGCTGCGACCTTGACTTGGACGCCCGTGGGCACCGGCAAAGCAGATGCCTTCAGCGAGGAAGGCCTGACCATTCTGCCCGATGGCACTGTCCTGCTCATCGATACGACAAATGGGACTAACTCGGAACGCTATAACCCTACCACCCAACTCTGGAGCACGGCCGGCAGCACGATCGTCAAGCTCACCGACGCGTCGAGCGAGGAGATAGGCCCTAAGATTCAGCGGCCGGATGGAACTGTCGTCGCCTTTGGAGGAACAGTTCATAACTCTATCTATAACACCACCACCTCGACCTGGACGGTCGGGCCTGACTTCCCCGGCGGGAACGATATGGCCGATGCGCCCGCGGCGATTTTGCCCGATGGGAATATCCTAGTTTTTACCAGCCCCGGAGTTTTTAACCCGCCGGGCACCTTCTATTTCTTCGACGGCATCACCTTTACCCCGGCTCCTCCCACCCAAAGCTCGGGCAACCTTACTTCCTATCAAGGTCGGCAACTGGTATTGCCCACGGGCCAGGTACTCTGGGTGGCAGCGGAGGGCAGAACGATTGACGCGGAGCTCTTCACTTCCACAGGCACCGCTAATCCGGCCTGGGCGCCGACCATCCGGCGAGTGCCAAGGACGATCACGCGCGGGACGACCTTTCAGATCTCGGGCACGCAGTTTAACGGGCTCTCCGACGGCAGCGATTACGGTGATGACGCGACGAACGCGACTAACTATCCGATCGTGCGCCTAACGAACCAAGCATCCGGGCACGTCTTTTATGCCCGGACGCACGATCATAGCAGCATGGGTATAGCTACGGGTAGCACTATTGTCTCCACCATGGTTGACCTGCCCGCGAATGTGGAGACCGGCCGGAGCACCATCGAGGTGGTGGCAAATGGCATTGCCTCGGGAGCCAGGCGCATCACCGTGCAGTAGGTCGTAGTATCACCGCGCAGTTAGCGGCTTAGTAACATCGATCGTCCGGCATCGCGCGCACTCCTGGTTAGTGCGCGCGGTGGCCGGTTCGTCGCGAAAGACTGAAGTCTATAGCTACGAAATGGGACAGACCATCGTTAGTCCGATTTGCGGCAGCGTCTATAAGGGGTAGCCCCATAACTATATTGTAGATTGTGCTTTCGTCGGTGGCTTTATGGCCTTAGCGCGGCAGGCTCAACTCCTGGGTCTGGACACGGCGGATAACAAGATATTCTACATCAAAGAAGGGGCGACCGAGGGCGCGATAGTCGCCACCACTCGCGCCATTTATCCTTCATCTGCCTGCGGGCACTTACACGGCCATCGTGCGTGTTTCCCCTGGAGGTTCTGGCACCGCTTAGGTTGAAGTTTACGACATCAACCAGGTCGTTGACCGTGAGGCGGCGCAGTGCGAAACCCATGCGCACTGCGTCTGCGCGGGCCCTCGTTGACAGTCCCACTTCGCGCCCTATAATCCCTTCCCCGCGCTCCCCCCACCTCGCTCCGCACGAAATAATCTTCTAAAGCCCATGTCTTCGACCCAAATCATCCTGACCGAGAACGTCCCCGGCCTCGGCGCCGAAGCCGATGTCGTAAAAGTCCGCCGCGGTTATGCGCGCAATTTTCTTTTGCCTAACGGAAAGGCTTACGAAGTCACGCCACGTTCGATGCGCCAGCTCGATAATCTCAAAGCGAAACGTGCCGAACGTGAAGGACGCGAGTTAAATGAAGCAGAGGAATTGGCGCGCCGCATCGGCAAGCTCAAGGTCACCTTTATTCTCCAGACGGGCGAGACCGGCAAAGCCTTTGGCTCTATTACGGCGCAGGATTTGGCGGAGCGGCTGAAGCAGGAAATCGGGCGCGACATCGATCGTCACCTTTTGGTGCTGGAACATCCGATCAAGACGACCGGCGAACAGGAAGTCTCGATTAAGTTGCACCCAGACGTCACGGCGAAATTCAAATTTAACGTTAAGTCCTCCGAAGAACCCAAACCGGAAGCAGCGGCCGAAGAACTGCCGCACACAGAAAAATCTCGCGGTCCCCGCAAACGCACGAAATAACTAAATGCCGAGAAGTCCCCAAGGGAATGAACCCGGGGGGCCTCGCCAGACAGCCCCAAATGGTGCTGGCCGAGGCTCGGCTGAACGGAACGGCGGACAGACCAAACGCGAGTTCTCCCCAAGTTCTTCGATAGATATTCACCGCGCGCTGCCACACAGCGTCGAAGCCGAGCAGGGCGTGCTCGGTTCCATGCTCATCTCTCCGCGCGAGACGATCGCGGAAGTAGTCGAGAAGATTAACGACGCCTACTTCTACATCCCCGCCCACCAAACGATCTACGGTGTCCTGGTCGATTTGTGGAACGCCGGTGCAGGAATCGATCTCATCACTTTCACCCAGGTCTTGCGCGACCGGAACCTGCTCGACTCCGTCGGTGGCGCGGCTTTCGTCACCAGCCTGTTCACCTTCGTGCCGACGGCGGCGAATGTTGGCTACTACCTCGAGATCGTCCGCGATAAATATATCCTGCGCGAAATCATTAGCGCCTGCACCGAGGGCGCGCGTCGTTCCTACGAAGAGCAGGATCAAGTCGATAACTTGCTCGATGAGGTGGAACAGAAAATCTACGCGGTCGGCGAAGATCGCTTCAAAGGCCAGAGCCTCACCATGAAGGACCAGGTCATGGAAGCGATCGAGGCGATCGAAAAGCTTTGGGAGAATAAAGGCAGCCTCACCGGGTTGGCTACCGGCTTCATCGAGCTGGATAAAATGACCAGCGGCTTGCACCCCGCGGAAATGATTGTCATCGCCGCACGCCCGAGCATGGGCAAGACCGCGCTGGCGATGAACATCGTCGAGCACGTGGCCGTCCACGAAAAGCGGCCGGTCGCAGTCTTCAGCTTGGAGATGAGCAGCCAGCAACTCGTGCAGCGCATGCTTTGTTCGCGCGCCCGCGTTAACCTCAAGCGCGCGCGTGACGGCTTTCTGGCCGAGAGTGATTTCGAGAAACTCACCACCGCGGCAGCCAAACTAGCCGAGTCGGAGATTTACATCGACGACACCGCCGGCCTAACGATTCTCGAGTTACGCGCGAAAGCGCGCCGGCTCTCCGCGCAACACAAGATCGAGCTAATTGTGATCGACTACCTGCAGCTCCTTCGTTCCACTTCGCGCCGCGGCCAGGAAAACCGCCAGATAGAAATCTCCGAAATTTCCGCCGGCATTAAGGGATTAGCCAAAGAGCTGAAGATCCCAATCATCGTCGCGGCGCAGCTCAATCGAAATCCGGAAAATCGCACCGGCGACAGCAAAGGCCGGCCGCGTCTGGCCGACCTGCGCGAATCCGGCAGCATCGAGCAGGACGCCGACCTCGTTGCTTTACTCGTTAGGCAAGAATACTACGCCGACACCGAGGAAGAAAAAGACGAGACCGAAGGCAAAGCCGAGCTCATTATCGCGAAACAGCGCAACGGCCCGACCGGTGACGTTCCCCTCACCTTCCGCAAAGAATTCACCCGTTTCGAGGATCGCGCCCGCGAAGAGCGCGAGCCGTAACGCAGGCATCCAGCCCACCCCCGGGGACATCGACCTGGGATTGTGGAATGCAATAAAATCGCGACTTTTGGAATTTTTTTACAGACGATTGCGCGGACGGCTGCGATCTAAGCGTTGTATGGAACTCAAAACATTAAAAGACCTCTACATTCACGAACTCAAAGATCTCTACAGCGCGGAGAATCAGATCATCAAGGCGCTTCCCAAAATGGCGAAGGCAGCGACCCACCCGAAACTGATCGACGGGTTTAAGACTCATCTGGCAGAGACCAGGGAGCACGCTGCTCGCCTCGAACAGATTCTCCAGAGCCACGATGAGAGCACCCGCGGCCCCAAGTGCAAAGGCATGGAAGGCGTCATCAAAGAGGGCGCCGAGATGATCGCGGAGGACGCGACCGATGAAGTGCGCGACGCCGGGCTCATCAGTGCCGCCCAGCGGGTGGAGCACTACGAGATGGCCGGCTACGGCACCGCTCGCACCTATGCGAAACTTCTCCGCGACTCCAAGGGGCAGCAGCTTTTGCAGCAGACGCTGGATGAAGAAGGCGCGACCGACAAGAAACTTACTAAGTTGGCCGAGAAGATTAATGTTGAGGCGGAATAGCACGTAGAGGCGAGATAAGTATCCGTCTAAGGGCACTTACATCCAACCCGGGCTCTAACGAGATTTAGCTGCGGCTAAGTGTCGTTAGCTCGATCTACGTCCAGCTCGCCGCGAGTGACGCCAGCTATGCCAACGGACAGGTCTACGGCTCGGCTGGCCGGAGTGGTCAGCCCTGAGCGCGGACGCTTTTCAGGTGCCTTCGGTCTAACTAGAACTGGGCAATCCGGAAAGGCGCGACAATGGCCAACAGGCCGGGACGAAGGACAATGCCGCAAATTTCGGCTTTGTTCTAATTCGTACATCTATCGATTTCATCGTTCGTAGTGAGCATCTAGGGCTTTGGCAGATACTCCCTGCGCAGAGAGGAGCTTAGTTTCTTTATTTCACACTACTTCAGCGCAACAAAGCGACCAGGAAGAGAACGATTCCGACTGTCGCGGTGTTGAAAAAAACGATCGACCTTACCAGTCCGAAGCCAGCCGCCGCAGCCAGGACGTAACCTAACCTTCCCCAAAAGTAGAGTTGCGCTCCCCACAGCGTGAGGACCCCGTCGCGATCCGCCAGATGCGTCGCCAGCACGAGGGCGGCAAAGAAGGGAAAGGTCTCCATGAAGTTGGTGTAAGCCTGATCCACACGGTTAGCCACACCGCGCAGGGGCGGTCTCGGCTCTTCGCGGTTGCTGGCCGTCCAGCGATAGCTGTATTGGAAACTAATGAGATGAGAATCCGCGATAAGATGGATGAGACCGAGGATAATGCTGGCCGCCAGGAATCGAAGCTCAATTGTCATGGGCCGGGGCAAGGAAAGATTGCCTAACGAGAATAAGGCCGGTCGTGGGGCCGAGTTGCTGGCAGCGCACGAGATAATAGACTCCACCAAGCGCCTTCCGGCAAGTCACTCGTGCTAAGACTTGGCTCGCGTCCCCGCGCCTCTCGCTAAATCTAGCCTTACGCAGGGTTTCACGACCATCGTGATGCAGGTCTCGTTGTTGTCACGGAAAGTTGAGAGATCAGGTCCTTCCGGTCATCACAGACTTTCAGGAACGAGCTGCGAGTCATTCGATTGATCCTCGGTTCAGAGACATTATGGGTGATTGGAAAACGTGCTTTGGATCTAACGAGACAAAGATGAGCTGCCCCGAGCTGGAGCGCGCGTCGCTGCGGGATACGGAAACGAAGTCATCACAAAACTAGATATAACACCGCCTCGCGGTCGGCTCTATCGACTCGGTTAGGTCCTTTCGTACCTCCCCCAAAGATCGCTCAGTAGAAACTGCAAGCGTTCGAATGACGAGACTCGTGCTCTGTTCACTTTAGAGTTTCGGGACTTCTTCAATTATCACTCCTTGCGACGTATCTTCCAGCTTTCGACCGCGAGTCGAGGGGCCAAAACAGAATACTGCCACTGAGGCGACGAGTAGGACCGAGTCGCTGATGATAAACAGCAGGGACTTACCCTGCACCGCAAAGAAGTAACCGAAACTCAAAAGCAACGTCACCGCGCCTGCCCGGCCCCAGGCGGATGCTATACCCATGCCTGTTGCACGGATCTCTGTGGGATACAGCTCCGGCGTGTAGGTGTAGATGGAGGTTGAGCCGAGAGCGAGAGAGAACACCGTCAAACCGCCAAAGAGCATGATTTCGAGAGGGGTCTTCGAGAGCCCGAACATAGTTCCGAAAAGCCCCGTGACCGCGAAGGAAAGTAGAATTGCATATTTCCGGTCGAGCCATTCCACTAACTGGCCGCCTAAGATGTAACCCGGTATGCCGGATCCGTAGATCACTACTGCGTATTGGAAGGACTTCACGATTGAATAGCCCTCGGCAGACAGAAGGGTCGGGACAAACGTCTGATACGAGTAGAGCACTCCGTATTCCGCAAACCAGGCAGCCCAGAGCATCAATGTGATGCGCCGATAGGAAGCACCGAGTAAATCCCGTGGGCGTAGCAATGGCTGTAAGCGGTCTAGACTGGGTTGTTTGATCGTGACAAGTGGAAGCGGCGTTCCGGTTAACTTTTCAACCTCGGCTTCGATGCGCGCTAACACACCTTCTGCTTCAGAAACGCGGCCTACCTTTAGGAGCCAACGAGGCGATTCCGGCAGGCTTGATCGAATGATGCCTCCGATCAAAGCGAATGGAGCGGTGAGAAATAGCGCCCAGCGCCAGCCCCAGGTCGGTATGATCAGCAGCGCCCAGATGGGCGACAGAGCAATGCCCAGCCCGAAGAAACCCATCATCCAGCCAACTAACTTTCCCCGGGAACGGGTAGGCCACAGTTCGACCAGATAGGGCGGGACGGTCGAGTTCTCAGCGCCGATGAAGATCAGCGTGAAGAAGTTTAGTATTGCCAGGGTGGAGAGAGTGTTCGAGAAGCCACGGGCTGAGGAGAAGAACGAATAAAAAATCAGAGTGAAAAGAATGGTCTTTTTTCTTCCAATGCGATCCGCGACGAAACCGCAAAAGAACGAACCCAGGAGATAGCCACACAGGCCTATGGCCGAGATCAACCCGACAGTCTTAAGTTCGAAGTCCCATGTCGTGCGGAGGCTAGCAAGGACGAAGCCGGTAATGACATGGTCTAACGTATCAAACAGCAGCGACAAAGCTGCGATGATCAAGATCCTGGCATGGTAACGCGAGGTAGGGAGTCGATCGAGTCGATCCGAAAGTTGCTCAAGCGTGAGTTCCATCAATCATTCCAGTAGTTGCAATGGCTGATTGCTGATCGGACGCGCGGACGACGACAGCGCCTTAAACGGGTCGGTACCCTATTATCGAATAGTGAGTCCGAGACGAAAAATACTGTCCGTGGCGCGCACGTTCCTGCAGATCGTTAAGGAAGAAATCGCCCTCAGCCTGAGAGAACGCTCCTATTCTCCTGAAATGCGAGAGCGATGGTTCAACAAACCAGCGATGGAAAGCATCGATGTCCTGAGCAACCTCGACCTCCGGCATAATTGTTATTCGCTCGCATCCAAGATGGCGAAGGCGGCCTGGAAGTTCCCGCACGATTAGCCCATTCCGCAGCTCTTTGCAGGCGAGGTCGGTAAAGCGCCGACTAAGTTCGCGATTCGTGCATTCCACGACCAGCGTGCCCCAGTCAATCTCCGCCACAGAGATCATCCCACCAGGCGCAAGGACGCGGCACATCTCAGCTAGCCCCTTCCATGGATCGGGAACGTGAAGGAGCACTTGCGTCGCAATAACTCGATCAAAGCTGCCAGCTTCAAACGGAAGCTCCAGCACGCTTCCAACCCGGAACATGAGATTGGAAACAGCGGCAGTCGAGCGTTGGCGCGCCTCGTCGATCATCGTCTCGCTCAGATCGAGGCCAACCGACTTTCCAGGATCTACCAAGGGCGCAAGCAGCCGAAGGAAATCGCCAGTTCCGCAGCCAACGTCGAGCACGTTAAGCCCCGGTCGAGGTGCAAGTGGCGCGAAGAATCGCGCCGGAGCTTCCCGAGCCCGTTCCAAAAGGCGAGCACGAGTAGCGTCGAGAAGATTCACAAAGAATCGGGGATCTTCTGTCCGATCGACCTGTATCCAGGCGTCAGCGAATGCGGTCGATGGTAGTGGAATCTCAGTCATGCATGCCCCCTTCGGTTAGACATTGTTTCTCCGGAGAACATACCTTCAATGCCGTTGAATGTCATAATTGTGGCGAAATGACGTAGGCATAGGCGCATCAATACACGTTTTGCGGAAGCCCGGGTAAATGATGCTTCGTCCATTTCAGCCGCGTCTTACGACCTAACGAGAACAAGATCAGCCACGCCTACCGGGAGCGCGCCGGGCGCGGAGATAAAGAGTTCTAGCTATCATTAAAAGTGATCGTACGCCGGGTAGGCGTTAGCTGCATCGCCTGGTTAGGCTTTTCCTCTCATCGGTTACAGCCCTAAATCGGCGAGTAAGTTTGGGTGGACTCGTTCAACGTACGGCCTTATCAGTGCCTTCGCCTCGGATTGGCGCTCCGGCAGTGGTACGGTTTCCGGAGCTGAAGGGCCAATGTCCAAACCGAATTGATACGCAGCGCTCCATTCGGCTGGGTCACGCCTGTATGAAAACAATCTCTCAGTCATTTCGGGGTACTGGCTCCCAAGCTGAATGCCCTCAAGGGCGGTCATACATAGATGTTCAAAATAGAGTTTAATGGGCAGCTTAAGCCTCCAAACTTTGGGAAGATCGGACCAGTCTGAGAATTGGGTGGCACCACCCTTTTGCATTGCTTTCATCAACTTCGTTCCCTCGGACTCGAAGAACAGGTCATAAACATCCTTCGGTTCGTCGGCCAGCCCTGCCACACGATCTGCGACGGAACTCCCGGTGGCGAGAAACGCGGCCAAGTCGGCCTGACGTCCTGGCTCGCTAAACAGCGTCGCGAATTTCTCCAATTTGTCGCGATACATATAGCCCAATATCGCGGTTAACTCATACAAAAGCTGAGCGTGTGACAGGTATTCTGCGAAGGACACATACCGGCCAGCGAAAAGGCCCTTTCTCGTCACCGGTGCGATAATTTCGTGCGCCAGATAGCCAAGTAGTGATGTTGTGCTCACGCGCTTAAACACCTAACGAGAACAAGATCAGCCACCGCTGGCGAAGGCGCGTATGGCGGCGGGATGCGAGGCTGGAGTCATGGAAAACTTGAGCGTACACCGACCAGCGGTTGGCTGCATCGCATGGTTAGGCTCAGGCGTGAAATCACGAAACATCCTAATATATTTGCTCGCTCAACATGTGCTCACCGTCAAATGAGGAGGACCGTAATGATGTGTCCTCCGCATGGCTAAAGCTTGCTCGGCTTTCGTCGATGAAATCAAGGTGCCTTTCCCCAAAACGACCCAGCTCCTACAAGGTTGAGAAGGCCGCACGGAATAAGAATCGCAGCCACTAAAATCCAGCGAATCCAGCCTCCGTAACAAAATACGGCAATAAGCTCCGACATAAGGGCGAACGCCAAAATTCCTCCGAGTAGTCTTTTCATTAGGGCATTGATCGTGAGGTTTTAGGGTATCATAAACCGTCGACCCATTTGTAGAAGGGAACAAGCTCGTTGCCTCTTGTGACATGCCAAGGCTGGCTAAGATAAACATATCTGCGGTCGAGCCCTTCCAAAAACTTTAGGGCTTCAACAGTCTTCTTTAGAACCGCAATTGCTGTAGCACGGTGAATGCGATTTGGAAACGCGTCCAAGTGCAAGCGATGTGTTGCGCGTGTTTTTGAATCGACAACGCGATTAAACTTCTCGTCGCCATAAGCCGGAAGTTTTTCGGCAGAGTCCAGCGCCATTCCACTGCTATGGTTCCAGTGCATGGCGACCTTCCAAATGTGATTGTGTGCGATACTGTCGCGAAGCGCGAAGATTTCCTCTATGTCTTGAGCCAGGTGATCGGCACCAAGTCTTTTTAATGTAGCAACGGTGCTCTCGCGCTTTAGCTCGCTGCGGACGTAGCGAGTGCGGTTCAGGGCCGAATCCAGGACGAGCGCGGAAAGAACAATAATGGAAACGGCGTAGCCGTTTTCAAGCATTCCTGCCTGTACCTCGTTGGGACCTTTGGGATCAGATTGCTCCAGCAGCTTAAATAAATCAAATATTGGCTGCAAAAGATTAACGAACAAAACGGACACGTAATTGGGATCTGTTTGCATAGCTGATGGGGCAAGGTATAAGGCCTAGCGAGTCTTCGACTGGCGAGGGCGTCCGTGGGGGCGGGAGATGAGGTTTGGCTCATGGAACTCGGGCGTACGCCGGCCAGCGGTTGTCTGCATCGCATGGTTAGATGACTTTGAGTTCACGTTAATCGCCGGGACCGATAATGTCCCAATGACTCGGTGTGTAGACGTAAGCTATACGCTGTCCTTGAGTATGTTGGTGGAGAATCGCTTTAAGATCGTTGACGACAGGATTGTCATTTGCTCGGACATCCCCTTTGCTTTGGTAGGTGATGACAATCGTGCGATTGAAACCACGGAATACAGAAAGAGAGTCGGGGCGATCCGCCGCGTTGGGAGAGTCGCTCCTATGTCTAAATAGGCCGCCGCCCACTCCATAATCTGTCAACGCCATTTCAGGCGGGGAATGCCAGGGCGTAGAGCTCTTATAACCATATTTCAGACTGAACTCGGCCATCGCGTCATGCACTCCAGGGAAGGCGTCTTCTAAGGTGGTCGGCGTAACGATGATTCGCGATTCTGCAACCTCGGGCAAGACCGCGATAAGACATCCGGAAAGATGCCAAAGGCATAGCAGAAGAAATAGCTGAACACAGCGAAGTCGTGAAGGGGCTCGGGGAGTCATCTAACGAGAACAAGATCAGCCACCGCTGGCGAGAGCGCGCGTGGCGGCGGAGGAGAGGTTTGAGTCATGGAAAACTGGAGCGTAAGCCGGCCAGCGGTTTGCAGCATCTCTTGGCTAGACGATTGGCGTTGCATACAGGTCAGCGCTAGAACGTGGTCCCGGAAGGTGAAGGTCGCGCTTCCGGACGAGTCAACTCATACCGGGCCGGCCGCGCATCGCAGATGAAGCGGTCTTCGCGACAAGCGATTCTCGTAGCTCTTCCCGCTGTCGACGACTTGCATGCCACCCGCGAAACTGTCGCCCCGCCGCCGCCTCTCAGCGAGAACAACTGCGACGGCCGCCACCTGATGTTTCTTGAGCCTGATCTCCTTTTAACACGTGTCCGCATCCTTCACCTAAATGTCGAAGTGTCGTTACCATCCCCTTCGACCGTCACGACCCGATGCCCGTCTCACGACGTGTCATTTCTTGTCGGTTCTTCGTCATTTGGTTCGCGGTGATGTCGTTCCACCTTCGCCGTCGACAGTTAACAACGACAACAACCAATCAGAAAGGCAATCAGTATTATGAGAGTAAGACATCTAATTATCACGGCAGTCCTGGCGGGCTTGCCGCTTTTCGGCAACGCTGCCTCGGCGGCAACGATCGAAGTGATCGAAACGTTCGATTTTCCCGGAGTAGGAAAATTGACCGAGCCACAGAAGATCAATAATCGGGGCGACATCGTCGGGTCGGTGGTTGACGCCGCGACCGGCGTCACCAAAGGCTTCTATCGCGCGCGCAACGGCCAATTCAGCGGTGCGTTCACGGAGCCTAACGACACCGCTGGGCTGACCCAAGGCCGCGGGATCAATGACGCTCGCACGATCTGCGGCAACTACACTAACGTGACGGATGGCACTATCCATGGCTTTTTCCTGGCGCGTCACGTCTTTACCGGGTTCGACCTCCCCGACGCTTCGAGCACACTGACCCTTGGCATCAACAATGCCGGCGATTTTGCCGGCAGCGTGGTGGCCAGTGACGGCGTCACGCAGAGCGGCTTCGTCAGCATCGGTGGCGCCGTTACTATCTTTGCGGTTCCCGACTCGACCGCGACGCTGGCTTATCAGATCAATGCTTCGAATCAGAGCGTGGGTTACTACATCGATGCGGACGGCGTGACTCCCCGTGGGTATCTTCGCGCCAGCGATGGCACTTTGACCTACCCGATCAGCCCGGAAGGGGCCACGGCCACAGCCCTCTTTGGCAACAACGATTCCAATTGGGTCGTAGGACGCTACACCGACGCCGATGGCATCACTCATGGCCTCTTCTTCGTCACGCCGGATGAGTTAGTGAGTTTCGATTATCCCGGATCGACCTTTACCTCCTTTAACGGGATCAATGCGCAGGGATATATCACCGGCCGCTACGTCGACGCTGATGGCGGCGAACACGGCATCCTCGCGAAGGTCAACCTCGGCGGTAACTCGGATAAGACGAACGCGGTGCCCGCGAAAGCGATCAAACCCGCGCGGTCGTCTCCGGCAGGATCGGGCGTCGGGGCGCCGGCCATGTAAGTGTAGTTAAGTAGTTCGAGGAATGCCGGGCGCCAATCGGCGCCCGGCGAAGCCATCGAGATCGTCAAGTTGCTGGACTCAGCGACACGCACAAGTTGATCACGATATAACTAACGAACGTAGGCCAGCTTGCTGTCTTGAGTCAGTCGGCTGACTTACTATCGAAGCCAAAATTACGCCGATAGTCCGTGGGCGTAAGGTGAAAGCGATGGCGAAAAGCCCGGCAAAAAGCGTCGGTGCTCTGAAAACCGACTGAGTCGGCGATGGCATCGATCGAGAGATTCTCGGTGTTCAAACGCTGCCGCGCTTCATCCAACCGGCGGTCGCGCACAAAGACGCCGGGCGTTTGCTTAAAAGCCGCCTCAAAACGCCGCACGAAATGCCGCGGGGAAAGACAGGCGCGCTCAGCCAGCGCCGGGATCGAGAGATCGCGCTGCAGGTTAGCCGCGATCCAACTGGCCAGCTCCGCCAATCGATCGGTCGCCATCGTCTGGAAGCGCAACGGTTCCGAATATTGATCCTGCCCCCCCGGCCGTTTCAGAAAGACGACTAAGTCGCGCGCCACCCTCAGCGCCGCCTTGCGCCCCAGGTCTTCCTCGATCAGAGCCAGCGCGAGATCGATCCCGGCCGTCACCCCGGCCGACGTGTAGAAATGGCCGTCCTGAATGAAGAGCGAGTTTGGCTCCACGTGCAGATTCGGAAAGCGCCGAGCCACATCGGCCGCAAACCGCCAGTGAGTCGTCACGCGCCGGCCATCGAGCAGGCCGGTTGCCGCGACAGCGTAGATGCCCGTGCAGATCGAGACGACGCGGCGGACCTTCTCCGCCTGCCCTTCGATCCAGCGCGCCACGGCTCGATTCGTTTCCGCGCGCCGCAATCCTGCGCCTCCCGGGATGATAATGGTGTCGAGCTTCGGCGCAGCGCGCAGCGTCGTCCGCGGCTGCAGCACAATCCCCGACTCGGCCACGAAACGCGCGTTCGTTAGTCCAAGGATCACCACTTCATAGGCGGCGACCGCGTTGCCCTTGGCATCCTGGGTTTGCGCGTTGGCGAAAGCTTCCGCGGGACCGACCAGATCGAGTGCGTCCACCTGGTCGAATCCCACAATCCCGATGCGCAGCGGTTTCACCGCTTCAGACTAAAGGCCAGCCGCGAATATCGCCAAGCCGAATCGCGGCCCTCGAACACTCTCGGAGAAATGGAGGCGAGCGCCGGAGAGGCCCAATTAGCAAAGCCGGCCATCACAGAACCTAACGAGAACAAGATCAGCCACCAGCGTAAGGTAACCACACAGCGCCACGCTGGCGAACGAAACGGAGGGTTAAGCCGTGATATAGACGACAGCGCGAAGAGGAAGCGAGCAGAGGGAACTAATCAAAGCGCGCGTGGCGGCGGGAGAACAGGTGTGAGTCATGGGAAACGTGAGCATACGCCGGCCAGCGATTCGCAGCATCGCATGGTTAGGCGTTTTCATCTCTGTTCTGGCGAAAAGCAGGTCGACTCGGATCGAGCTGGACCCACGGGAGTTTGTCTTCTGTCCATATCGCGGCCTCCGGGTGCAGGGTCTTAGGATCATCGAGCGACGCTACTGTCACGTCAATCCGTGCAGAACTGACTTCGTCCTGGATAAACAAAGGCGTGCCACAACAAGAGGCGAACGAGCGTAATCGGTCTGCATATAAGACTCTACGCAGTTCACCGCGCAGAACCTCTACCGCTTTGCTGGGAACGCTACACCAAGTCACATACGGAGCAGCACTCGCCCGCCGGCAATCTTCGCAATGGCAGTCACTCCCCTGCTTTGGCCTGCCGTGTAGACGATAGCGGACGCCTCCGCATAAACACCCGCCCTCGAATGTGCTTGCCATACGCCTAACGAGAACAAGATCCGTCACCGCTCTCCACGGCGAGTCTTCGACTGGCGAGGGCGCGCGGGGCGGCGGGAAAAGAGGTTTGAGTCATGAAAAGGTTGAGCGTACGCGGGCCAGCGGTTGGCATCTGGTTAGCTGCGAAAACCCCCTACTATCGGCCTCCTAATGCCCATAGCTAAGCACGCGTGAGATTTGCCACACGTCACCGGACTTTCGCCACACCATCGCAAACCCGAAAATGCCACACTCCTCTTTTCCATTTTCCTGGTGACAAAAGCGATGCTGCCCGAGTTCGATCGCGCCGTAATCTTTGATCGGATACACCTCCAGGCTTCCGGGGACGAGCTCTCTCCGAATATCGGGCGTGCGCCCGAACATCGTGGTGAAGTTGTCGCCCGTCTGTCGGAAATCCGTCAGCCCGCCACTATCGTGATAAAACTCGAGATCGTTCGTGAACATCGTCATGAGACGTTTAGCCTCGTGCGCATTGAACGCGCTAAACGCTACACCGTCCATCCGACTGATCGCGTCGAATAATTCGCCCGACTTGCCGCTCTTAGCGAGAGCTCCCTGCTGGCCGCTACCGTGAAGTGTTGAAGCGACGACGAACAGAACTGCGAGAAGTGTTTGTTTCATAGTTTCCCTACAATGTTCTTAGCGATGTTGCTACATCCAACGAGAACGGAGTCGGCTAGCCTGCCACGACATAGCGCAACACAAAAGGCCAAAGCCAGGCGCACGCAGTAGGCGCAGCGATTCATTCACGATCAGACCTAACGAGAACAAGATCAGCCACCACGGATTTGCAGGCAATCCCCTCTTCCGAGCGGTAACGCCGACCTGAACTCGCAACGGATCGCCGGGCGCGGCCTAATGCTGGCGGGCTAAGGAGAAAATATAGGCTTGGCCGATCCCACCGATAGAAGCTGCATCGGCGCCGGCCAGGAGTGTGGCTCCGGAGAAGGCCAGAGAAACCCCCAGGTTATCTCCGTTCATGCCGCCAGAGGCAAGGAATTGAGATCCCAACGTCCAGACGTTTCGACGCAACACATATTCGTAAATTACGCCCGGCACTCCTCCGGACACCTGGGATCCCACGAGAGCTACGGTGCCGGGAAGCGCCACAGAAGTGCCGAAAAAGTCCGCTTTTCGCGCGCCGAGAGCTGTCAGTTTGGTCGTTTGGCTCCAAGTCGTGCCGTCGGAGGAGAAAATATAGGCCGCGCCCTTATTGTGATCTTTGAGAGGTGCCCCGACGATCGCAAGATCGCCCGCAAGCCAAACTGCCTTTCCAAAGTTGTCATTCCCGGCAATGTCAAGGGACACAAGCTTCGCTTCCTGGCTCCAGGACGTTCCATCGAAATCGAAAACGTAGGCCGCCCCTTGAAACTCGGCACTGTAAGCGCCAATCAAGGCCCGCTGTCCCGAGAGAGAGACCGCGGTGCCAAAATAATCAGTGTCTTGAATATCGGACGACGTCAGCTTCGCTTGCTGGGTCCACACGGTGCCATTGAAGGTGAAAATATAAGCCGCTTTTGTGCCCCCAATCAGCGCAGTATTGCCTGAGAGCGAAATGCAGAGGCCAAATTCGGCATTGAAATCCCGGACCGAGGCAAGCAGCTTCGCCTTCTGCGTCCAAGCCGTCCCGTCGAAGGTGAAAACATATACTGCGCCCAAATATTGATTGGATGGACCATCACCCGGGGTCCCAACGAGCGCCATGTTTCCCGAGATGGCAACCCCCGTGCCGAAGTTATTGAAAGCTACTTCGTCCGAACCAGTCAGTTTGGCTTGTTGCGTCCAATTCGTCCCATCGAAAGCGAAGATGTAAGCTGAGCCGCTCGCATCGCCTTTAGCGTCGTCGTAAGGTGCCCCGACGATAGCCATGTTGCCCAGGATGGGAGACCGCGTGTCCAAAACTTCCCACGCCTTGGCCATCTGAAGGAGTCAGCTTCTGTGTTTCATAGATGGTCTTGAGCGGCGCCGCGGGCGCGCCGCTGGTGGCGAAGCTAACCAGGAGAACTGTGACGACGAGTCGAATGACGGTGTGAGGAGTATTTCTTTGCATTGGAGTGGCTTTTTTTCAGGGATTTTTCCGAATCTCAGCAAACAGTCTAAGAAATAACAAGCTCTTTTCGAAAAGAGTCATGGGATGAGCAAGGAGAGCGAGCAAGAAGCTCTTTGAAAGCCCGGCCGTTGCTTCGCATCCGTTACGGCTGCTTTCCACTTTCACCTTTCTACTTTCCTTTTGGTTGGCTCCATCACTTGGTTAGGCGCTGGCGAGAGCGACTTACAAGCTCAGTTCCGATAGACTCGCATGATCATCCGGGCGGCGGCCCAGCGGCCAATGATACTTCCGGTCGGCGTCATAAATAGGGAGATCGTTGATGCTCGCAATGCGTCGTCGCATAAGTCCCTGCTCATCAAACTCCCAGTTTTCGTTGCCGTAGGAGCGAAACCATTGGCCTGACTCGTCATGCCACTCGTAGGCGAAGCGAACAGAGATGCGGCTGCCCTGGAAGGCCCATAGCTCCTTAATGAGACGGTAATTCAATTCTTTCTTCCACTTGCGGACGAGGACCTCCCTGATGGCAGCGCGACCGGAGAGAAACTCCGAGCGGTTACGCCATACGCTGTCCGGGGTGTAGGCAAGCGAGACCCGTTCCGGGTCGCGCGTATTCCATGCATCCTCCGCCAAGCGGACCTTCTTGCCAGCGGATTCGGCATCAAACGGAGGAAAAAGAGGTTTTGGTGTTTCAGTAGCGCTCATAGTAACCGGAGAGTTTAATAAAACGCCTAACGAGAACAAGATCAGCCATGCCTACCGGGAGCGAGCATAAAGCGGAACTAAAGGTTGTAGTCATTGGAAACCTGGGCCGTACATCGGGTAGGCGTTGCCTGCATCGCCAGGTTAGACCTTCGGTCGATTGCGGCGAGCGCTCAACAACACAACCGTAACGCAGATAGAGCGGAGCGCTCAGGGAGCCTACTACGCCACAAATCAAGATAAGTCGTATGCGCTTGTTGTACTGAGGTCGCGTCGGCACAATGATAGAGACATCGCCGCACTTTTTGGCGCGGCGCGGCAGCCAGACGGCAGCCACAATAAAAAGAGCGCCGAGTAAGGGAGTTACAAAACGGGTCGAATTCGGCAGGCCGATCGGCTTCTGGAAAAGGCTAGCAAATAGGCAGATCATGCCCGCAAGAAACATGACGTTAACTTGAACGGAAAGCTTCATAGGGTCTAACGAGAACAAGATCAGCCACCGCTGGCGAGGGCGCGCGTGGCAGCGGAGTGTCGGGATCGCAATCATGTAGCTCGGCAGGGAGCGGCTCGCGGTCGGCTCCATCGCTCGGTTAGATATAAAACATGGCGTCTATTCAGTGCTTTGACGAGCACATGCCGCTTTCAAACGTGCGATTTTCTCGCCTAACTCCATTGGTCTTGCGGTGCACCCGGCACCTGTACGTCTCGGAGACGATGCCAGCCATGTCATCATGTTCCGTTACGCCGAGCTCTAACATTTCGGGAAATAGTGGTAGCCCGGAATCTCGCCACGCGGCATCTTCCGTCGCTTGGGGTACCCCGCCCGTCTAATCTACAACTCCACCTAACGAAGTAGTTTAGTGCAAATTGTCCGCGGCGGTGAGTTCTTTGATTGCCCGCTGACAATCGATGGCGCGTGTGGCGAATTTTTTTGGCTGATCCGCATCGGCCGGCGGCAATGTCCCGTGATCGCGGAGATTGAGAAAAATCTGCCCCGCTTTTTCATACGTCCCACGCGCGTCCGACCAGGCGTGAATCCGTTCTGCAGTCGGCGCGCTTGCATTCGCGCCGGAGCGCGCAAAAGCATCGCCTAGCCTTTCCTCGAGGATGGCGAGGTTGCGCGAACAGATGGTGTTGGTGGGATCAGTACTTAGGAGGGCGGTCAAAATCGCGATTCCCTGCCGCGCGTGGCCCACCGCCGACGCCGGATCACCCTTGGCGGTTAACGCTTCTGCGAGATCGCCGTCGCCGCTCGCAAGATCGAAACTCGCTTGGGCATTTTGCGGATCGACCCCGGCAGAGCGTTCCCTGATCGCGAGCGATTTCTGCAGACTCTCGACGGCGCCAGGACAATCCCCCGCAGCCAACTGAGCGGTGCCGAGTTGCTTGTAACCCCATCCTACCTCGTGCCGGGCGCGTCCGTTAGTCGGGTCACTGGCGGCGAGCGACTCGAGCACGACGACTCCCCGGCGGAGGCTGGCGATGGCCTCAGGTTGGTGCGGGTCCAGAGCGCCTCCAATTTTCATCAGGTTAATCGCCACTGGCCGCTTCCGTTTTGCGTTCGAGCCGTCCTGCCGGAGTAACTCCTGGCGGATGGCGAGTGACTTTCTGTAATCGGAGAGGAGTTCCGCTTCGGAGTTCGCCGTCCGGCCCAAGCCATCGGCCAGCGTCTCGTAGGCGCGAGCGAGTTCATCCTGGACTGCGGGATTCGCGGGTTCGTTCTGGGCGAGCTGGGCGAGCTGGGCGAAGATTTGCAGCGAGTGCCGGTAATTACGAATCATCTGCGCGACGTCTCCTTTCAGGTCCATGATGTCGCCGAGAGCGCGATAAGTGCGGCCTAACTCCATTTGCGTGTCAGTGGTGAAAGCGGAAGGCCCGAAGCTCTCTCGAATTCGCAGGGCTTTGCGGTAACTGGTGAGGGCGCCGTCGGTATCGCCGATGTTCGCGGAATAAGGATTTCCCTGAATGTCGCCGATCTTCTCGTAAGCGGTGGCGAGCTCGCGCTGCAGAGCAGAGTTACTGCCGGCGTCATGGGCCAGACCGTCGAGATATTCGAGAGCGCGACTTACAATCAGGCGCCGCGTCGGCGTAGACCCGGCCAGGTCCTTCACCGAATCGTGGATCTCGAACATGAGGGAATTGGCCAGCCGGCGCACTTGTTCGAAGTGTCGCTCGGCCAGGATGCGCTGTTCGTTAGCGCGATGTGCCTCCCAGGAAGCGACAATAGTCGCGCCGATAAGCAGGAGCGCGACAGATGCTGCGACAGCCAATCCAAGCTTGTGGCGGCCGACGAACTTCGAGGATCGATAGGCGAAGGTGTCCTTACGTGCGGTGACGGGCAGTCCTGCCAGGTAGCGCCGGATATCTTCCGAGAATTGTCCGACCGAGGAATAACGGCGTTCCGGCTCGGGGCGCAGTGCTTTGAGAACAATGTTATCAAGCTCGGCGTCCAGTCTTTGTAACTCGACTTCGACACCTTTCCTCAGGCCGGGCTTTTTTCCGGCGAGCAGTTCGTAAAGGACGATCCCCAGGCTGTAAACGTCGCTGGCGGTCGTCATGCGGTCGCCGCGCACTTGTTCCGGACTGGCATAGTTGGGAGTCATCGCGCGCGTCGCGACGATCGTTAGATTGTCCGTCTCAGCCGTCGTCGGGTCGAGCAATCGCGCGATCCCGAAATCCAGGAGCTTCGGTTCGCCTTCCTTCGTTACCCGGATATTCGCGGGTTTGAGATCACGGTGAATAACGAGGTTTTGATGTGCGTAGGAAACCGCCGCACAGACCTTGCGGAACAGACCCAGCCGAGCGCGGATGTCCAGGGCATGCTCCGACGAGTAGTTCTCCAGCGGAATGCCTTCCACGTATTCCATCACGAAATAGGGCAGGCCTTTCTGAGTGACCGCGCCGCCGTAAAGCCGGGCAATGTTAGGATGATTGAGGGCAGCGAGAATGCGCTCCTCCTGCCGAAAATGCCTGACGAATTCCTTCGTCCCGAAGCCTTGCTTGATCAGCTTGATCGCCACCTGGCGGCAGAAATGCGTGTCATCGGCCAGGTACACCTCACCCATGCCACCCTCGCCGAGCAGAGATACGATTCGGTAGTCACCCAGCATCTCGTTGGGACTTAGCCCGCCAGTAGCAGCCTCGCGGCACAAGAGCTCCGCTCCAAACTGAGCGGCTGACGAAGACATTAAGTTATCGGCGCGCCCTTTTTCCTGCAGCAGGGCTTCGACTTCGGCGCGCAATTCCACATCGTTCCCGCACGCCTGCCTCAGGAAGGCAGTCCGGTGCGCGCCCTCCAGTTCGAAAGCCTCCTCGACCAGGTTGGCGATCCGTTCGGCCCGCTCAGGCTGCATCGTGGCGCAACTCCCGGGATAGCCAGAGCCGGGCAAAGTTCCAATCGCGCAAGACCGTCTTCTCCGAGACCTGGAGGACTTCGGAGATTTGCTTCGCCTCCATCCCGCCGAAGAATTTCAGCTCCACCACTTTGCTTTTGCGCGGATAAATTTTCGTCAGATCTTCCAGGGCATCATCGAGGGCCAGTAACTCCACGGCGCGATCGCTGGCGAGGTCGCCCGCTTCCTCGAGGGATAATTTCTGTTGCTCGGGGCCGCCGCGCTTGGCCGCGGAATGCGCACGCGCGTGTTGGATGAGGATTTGACGCATGAGGCGCGCGGCGACGCCGTAAAAATGCGCTCGATCTATCCAAGTGACCTTCGTGTCATCGACCAGCTGGAGATACGCTTCATGGACGAGCGCCGTAGCCTGCAGGGTGTGATCGCTCCGTTCGTGCCGCAGATAGCGTCGCGCCACCCGACGCAGCTCTTCGTAAACAGCGGCATCAGCTTCGCGGGCGCTTCTTCGTCGCCGAGCCGCTGCCAATCCAGCAGGAGCGCGGTCACATCTTCAGAGGGTTCCGATTTCACGCGGGATTTCGATCAGTCTCAGAGCCTGACACCCTCCGCCGGGAGCCGGTAGCAAAATCTTTTAAAACTCAATGTCCGTTCTGGCGGCTTTTTTTCACATGCTTAAGTGAAAGCAAATAAAAATGAAAAACTCCAACAATACTACCATCCTCGCCAAGATCGCGGCTCGGTCCGCTCGTCACCTCACCGCCGCAGCGCTCCTCATCGCAGGGATTCCGCACGCGCACGCGCAAACGCAGATCCCGATCACAAACAGCACCTTCGACGCGACTAACAACACCTCGAATGGAGGAGGGAACCTGAGCGTTAATCAATACACCGCCGGTTATGGAACCGGCGTGGGAGTGTTCGATGCGAACGGGTTCGTGGGGACAGCGGATGTGCTTGGTTTCGTGAACGGCGACGGAGTGCAATTTCTCGATCCCGCGACCTACTACGGAACAGGGGGCGGCGCGCCGCTGACTCAGCCGACCGGTTCGCTCGGTAGCGGCAACCCTTCGACCAGTTCGAGCGCGACGAACGTTCTCTCTAATACTAATGTCGCCGCGAACTCCACCTACACGATGACCCTGCAGCTTTTCGAGCGGACTGACCTGCCGCTTGCCCCCGGCTTTGCGATCCATCTTTTCGCGGGTGGAGTGGATTTGGGCGGTACGCTGACGGTCGTTATGCCGACGCTCACCCAACCCGGTAGCGCCACCCTGGTGGTCACCACCGGATCGACCGTCAACAATGGGGCCTTATCTTTTGAGGCGACAGTCACTGGGTCGGGGCAGATTAATTTTGACAATCTAAGGCTCGAGGTCTCTTCGGCCTCTTCCCTGCAACTTACGGGTGCCGTTTCAAGAAAAACACAGGGCGCCGCGGGAGACTTTGACTTACCCCTGGTGTTGGATCCGGCTGCAAACAGCACGGTCGAGCCGCGCCTTGGTGGTCCGACCACGATTGTCTTTACTTTTAGCGACAACATCGTCGCCGCCGACGGCATGATCAGCTCGAACGAGTTCACGATCGTCAACGCGACATTCAGCAGCGCTTCCATCTCAGGTAACGAGCTAACTCTCAACCTAAGTAACGCAATCGATCAGTCGGTCGTAAGTGTGACTTTAAACGGTATCAACGATACCAATAACAACCCTCTTACGGGCGATAACGACGTCGCCATCCGCGCCTTGGTGGGCGACGCGAACCAGGATCAGATCGTGGATGGAAACGATTTCACGGCGGTGAAAGCGCACGCCGGCCAACCGCTCGACCAGATGAGCGGGAACTTCCTCTTTGATCTCAACGTCAACGGAGTGATCGCCCGTCCCGACGGCCACGTGGTCCGGGTGAATAAGGATCATACCGTACCCTAACAAGATTGCAGGGCTGAGCTCCTGCGAGGCGAGGTCCTCGCGGGAGCTAAAGTCCGATTCCCAACGTCTACCATGTCCTACAAGTCTAATCGGCCAGAACAGAAAACAGCCAATAACTTTACTCCAACTAAGAATGAAGATATCACGCAATATCCTCCCCATCGCGGTTCTTCCGCTGGCAGCAGTGGTGGCCGCGCTGCCGCAGCTCGCCCGCGCGCAAACTCCGACCCTGACCGTTCTGCATGACTTCAACGGAACTGACGTCTTCTCCCGATCACGGTTTAGTTCAGGCGAGCACCGGTAACTTTCACGGCACGACCCCCGTTGGCGGCACGACCGCCACGAACAATTTTGCCGGCTCAGGCACAGTTTTTCGGATTACGCCGACAAGGTAATTTCACCGTCCGGGTTAACTTCACCGGCGCCAACGCCAAAACCCGAAGTGCGCGCTCGTCCAAGGGAGTGATGGCTTGCTCTATCGCACTACCCATGGCTCGCTCCCGTCCCGCGCGCCGGCGCGAGCTGACGGCCGGGAGGGCCGAGTGACAGTGACTTAACGGAGTCTCAGCAGCGCCGCGGCTGCGGCCGCTTGCCTGCCTTCCTCGTTACCAAACTCTGTTTGGTAACGCACTTGCTCCGGCAACTCCCGTTGCCTGAGTCAAGATACCTCAACATCCGGGTTCACTGTGCCTAACGAGTAAAGGACCATGTCACAACAGTCGGCTTCATCCTCCGGGGAGGACGGCTTGCCAACCCGTCGTTCGGTGGAGTCTGCGCCGAACTGCGCGGGGCGTGCCATCGCGCGAAAAGAACGCCCCACGAGTTGCGCTGCGCGCAAATTGTCCCGCGCAAAACTGCCCGGGACGACGGGTTAACAACCCGTCTTCCCCAGCTCCCATCCTGCGCGCCAAAACCCAACTGAAAGCCCGACGGCTGAGCTACAACGACTTCGCCGCGTCAATCACATGCTGCGCGTCGATGCCAAATTCCTTCATCACTTTGTCTCCGGGCGCGCTCAGGCCGAAACGATGCAAGCCGATGATCTTCCCATCGAGCCCAACGTATTGCGACCAAATCTCCGGCACCCCCGCTTCGATGGCGACGCGCTTCCTACACTCGTTAGGCAACACTTCCTCGCGGTAACTCTCCTTTTGCCGCTCGAACCGCTCGAAGCACGGCATCGAAACCACCCGCGTCCCCTCGCCCAGCTCCTTCGCGGCCGCGAGCGCGTGTTGCAACTCGCTGCCGCAAGATAACAGGATCAGTTCCAGTTTCCCTTTCTCCTTCTTCGCGATGTAGCCGCCCTTGAGGACACCTTCTCGCCGCACCTTCACATCGATCTCACTTAGGAGCGGCACTCCTTGTCTCGTTAGGGCAAGCAGGGTCGGTCCGTCATTGCGCTCCGCTGCGGCGACGAAGGCGCCGGCAGTCTCTTCCGGATCAGCCGGGCGAATGACATCGAGCTGTTTTATCACCCGGAGGCTCGCCACGGTCTCGACTGGCTCGTGAGTCGGACCGTCTTCGCCGACCGCGATGGAGTCATGAGTGAAGATGTAGATGTTCGGCAGTTTGGCCAAAGCTGCCAAGCGGATTGACGCGCGGCAGTAATCGGCAAAAACCAGGAACGTCGCGCCCGAAGCGCGGAAGATCCCATGGTAAGCCACGCCATTCATGATCGCGCACATGCCATGCTCGCGAATGCCGAAATGGATGTTGCGGCCGCTTGAGTTATCGCGCGTAAAATCGCCGCCATCCTTGATGTAATTCAGAGTCGAGCCGTGCAGATCGGCACTGCCGCTAATGAGAAACGGCATCGCCTGCGCGAGTGGTTGCAGCACTTCGCTCCCAGCTTTGCGCGTCGCGATCTTAGTGTCGTTAGGGAATTGCGCGATCTTCTCGAAGAGATCGTCCGGCACTTTTTTATCGATCGCATCGTCGAGCAACTTTGCCTTCTCGCCATTTTCCTTCCGCCAGGCCTCGTAGGTCTTCTCCCACTTATCGTAATCGGCCAATAACTCCTTCTTATGTCCGGCGAAGTAGTCATAGGTCTCTTGCGAGACATAGTAATGTTCGTTAGGCAAACCCAGACCCTTCCGCGCTTCATCGGCGTATTTCGCGCCTCCTTCTCCGTGCGCCTTACTCGTCCCGGCAACTTCGGGAATGCCTTTCCCGATCAGAGTATGAGCTACGATGAACTTCGGCTTCCCATTGTCACTCGCCTTCGCCGTATTAAGCGCGTCGAGAAAGGCCTGCATGTCTTCGCCCTGGATTTCCTGAACATCGAAGCCATAGGCGCGAAAGCGCATCGCGGTGTCTTCGCTCTGGGTGGCCTTCGCCATGGCATCGAGCGTGACCGCGTTTGAATCGTAAATCAGGATCAAATTATCGAGCCCGAAATGTCCCGCGAACGCGCTCGCTTCCGCACTCACGCCTTCCTGCAAACAGCCATCGCCCGCGAGGCAGATGATGTGCTGGTCGAAAATCTTATGCGCATCCGTGTTGAAATGCGCCGCGGCCATTTTCGCCGCCATCGCCACGCCGACCGCGTTGCCCACGCCCTGGCCTAACGGACCCGTGGTGCATTCGACTCCCGGCGTTTCGAAGAACTCCGGATGTCCCGGCGTCTTGCTGTGCAGTTGGCGGAAGTTTTTTAGCTCCGACATCGGCAAATCGAAACCACTCATATGCAGCCAGGCGTAGAGGAACATCGAGCCGTGTCCGGCCGAGAGGATGAGGTAATCGCGATTCATCCAGCGCGGTTCGTCGGGATTATATTTCAACGCGTTGCCGTAGAGGACCGCGCCCATCTCCGCGCAGCCTAAGGGCAAACCGAGATGACCCGATTGCGAGGCATGGACGGCATCGATAGCGAGGCCGCGCGCTTCGTTCGCGGCGCGGGAAAGGACTTCAAGATTCAAACTCATGCGGCCACTCTACATGCAAAACGCGCGCGATTGGAAATGCGAGTTTTTTGGGAGGGTTGCGGTGGAGCGGAATTAACGTCGAGGGGAGATCTGTCCACAGATTCCACCGATTTACACAGATTATTCAGACAGTTGGTTTCTGCTCAATCTGCGTCATCCGCGCAATCTGTGGTTTAAGATTCTCTCCTTCCATCCGTCGGAGTTTCAGAATGGGTTTCACAGGATTAAGCGGGATGCGAAGATAGACCGTCTGCCCTCTTTCCATCCAGTAAATCCTGTTAATCGTGTCCAAGTCCCAGGACAAATTCCATCTGTGTTTGATCACCACCCTTAGACGAATTAGATCCCGCAGCCCGAGTAACGTAAGACAATATATCGACCGGTCCCTGCGGTCGTGACACACCTCAAGACGTTAGACTGCCGTCATCCAAAGTCCTAAAGCTGCCTGCTCAGCGGAATGCTTCCATTCGCGCAAAGCGCGGGACCTCGGCCCCACCCCGCGACGTTTTCCTTTCGTGCAGAGCCATCCGATTTCGCGTAACCATCCGGAATGTTTTGGGCGATCTTCATCCTGCTGGCCCACGGAGGATTCGTCCACAGATGACACAGATTTTCACAGATTATTCCGGAGTGGGTTTCTGCTTAATCTGTGTCATCTGCGTAATCTGTGGAGGATTTCCCTCCCTTTTCCTTCCTGCCGACGCGAGTTCCGCGTAACCATCCGGGATGTTCTGGGCGATCTTTGTGCTTCTGGCCCACTCGTTAGGCGTGCTCACGGCGGTGCGTGCGATCATGGATGTGCGCACGGCGCAGGGCGCGATCGCGTGGGCGGTCGTCCTGGTCGCGTTCCCGTATGTGAGTGTGCCGGCTTATTGGATTTTCGGTCGCACAAAATTTCACGGCTACATCTCGAAGCGGCGAGATGAGTTGCAAAAAACCAACGAGGTCGCACAAAGGTTTCTCGGGGAATTGATCGAGCGCGATCTTCTCGCGCACCCCGGGCGCGAACACGCCGCGCTCATCGAGCACCTGGCGAAACTCCCTTTCACCAAGGGCAACGATGTCGATCTGCTCATCGATGGCGACGCGACTTTCGCTTCCATCTTTTCTGGGATCGAGGCGGCGCGCAGTTATGTGCTGGTTGAGTTTTACATTCTGCGCGACGACGAGCTCGGTCGAAAGTTCCAGCGCTGTCTTATCGCCAAGGCTCGGGAAGGTGTGCGCGTCCGGGTCTTGTTCGATGAGATCGGAAGCAAACACTTGTCCGCCAAGTATCAGGAAGAGCTGATCGCAAATGGCGTCGAGATTCGCCCTTTTAATACAAGGCATGGACGGTCGAATTGGTGGCAGCTGAACTTTCGTAACCATCGCAAGATCGTCGTGGTCGATGGGAAGGCAGCATGGGTCGGCGGCCTCAATGTCGGCGACGAGTATCTCGGCAAAGGGGTAAAACTTCATCCCTGGCGCGATACGCATGTAAAAGTAACCGGCCCGGTCGTGCCCGGCGTGCAGTTCGTTTTTTACGAAGACTGGCATTGGGCCACGCAACAATTCCTCGACCTCGACTGGAAAATCGAGGTAGCGCCATCCGGGGCACGGCGCGATGTCCTCTGTCTCCCCTCTGCACCCTCCGACCCGCTCGAGACCTGCACTCTCTTTTTCCTGCACGTGGTCAACCGCGCCGAGAAACGCCTTTGGATTTCGTCTCCCTACTTTATTCCCGACGAACAATTCATCAGCGCGCTGCAACTGGCGGCTTTGCGCGGTGTCGAAGTGCGGCTCTTGATTCCGGACAAATCCGACGGCCCGCTCGTTGCTCTCTCCAACTGGTGCTGCACGAGCAGCCTAACGAGTGTAGGTGTGAAGGTCTTTCGCTATCAGGCCGGGTTCGCCCACCAGAAGGTCGTCCTCGTGGACGACGACTACGCGACAGTTGGCACGGCGAATTTCGACAACCGGTCTTTTCGCCTGAATTTCGAGATCACCATCGCAGTCGCGGACGAAGATTTCGCCGGCCGCGTCCGGCAGATGCTGGAGAACGACTTTGCCCGGTCGGAGGAAGTCAGCGCCGAGGCCGTCCGAAACCGCGGCTTCTGGTTCCGCTTCGCCACGCGCGCCGCGCGTTTGCTCGCGCCGATCCAATAACGCGGGTATTGGCTTGCCTAACGAGTAAAGGCAGCGCGGATGCAAGCAGCTCCGGGGAGGACGGGTTGTTAACCCGTCGTTCGGCGGAGTCTCCGCCGAACTTCGAACGGCATTCTATTTCGCGAAAAGTACGCGCCACGAGTTGCGC
>JACDGS010000091.1 GCA_013821455.1 Chthoniobacterales bacterium | reverse complement strand
CTGGTGGCCGCTACTCGCAAAAGTTCGCGATGGCGAGGGCGCCATCGCCGGCACGCGAGGCGCGTGCGCTCCCCGGAAGCTGAAAGCCCTCATCCTTTCTCAATCATGTTCAGCCAGCACATAAGCATTAAAAGGCGATTCCGGGTTGACCAAAGCCAAGCTGCGCGGCGAAATACGAGACATGGCTAAGTCTATCGAACGTTGTCCCTGGGCGGAGAATGATCCGCTGATGCAGAGTTATCACGACAACGAATGGGGTGTGGCTGTGCGGGATAACCGGGCGCTTTGGGAAATGTTAATCCTGGAAGGATTTCAGGCGGGACTTTCCTGGATAACTATCTTGCGGCGGCGCGAAGGCTTTCGTACGGCGTTTAAAGGATTCGACGCTGAGATAGTGGCAAAGTTTGGTCAGAAGGATATAGCGCGGCTCTTAAAGGACGAAGGTATTATCCGTTCTCGAGCCAAGATAGAAGCTACGATCGGAAATGCGCGGGCCTATCTCGCGATGGCCGACAATGGAGAAGAGTTCTCCGAGTTTATCTGGACGATGGCTGGCGGTAAGCCAATTCAGAGTAAGTTATCTAAGGGAAGCGACGTGCCGGCAAAGACGGCGCTCTCTGAAGCTATCTCCGCGAGTTTAAAGAAACGTGGCTTTAAGTTTGTCGGGCCAGTTATCACCTATGCCTGGATGCAGGCGGTCGGAATAGTCAACGACCATCTCGTAGGTTGCTTTCGTCACGCGAAATTGCGTTAGTTACCGTTGCTGCGCGTCCGCGTTCCTCGCAAAAAGAGTGGATGATGAAACAAAAAACAGCGATACAAATGCAGGAGTCGGCCACGTTAAAAGCCGGGAAGGGATCGGCGAAACGGACGTGTAAGTTAAAAAAGAGAAAGTCGATCACGTGTCCGTGCACCAGGCGATCGGTCAGATTGCCCAGAATACCGGCGAGAAGCAGGCCAAGAGCGCAGCGACGCCAAATGTCGGAGGGCCCACGCCGCAATAGGACGAAGATAACAGTGACTAAGGCAACGAAGGAGAGTGCGATAAAGAACGCGTTGTTATTGGCGAAGGTACCAAAGGCCGCGCCTGAGTTCGTGACATTGACCAACGAAAAGAAGTCTCGCACGATAACCTCCGGGGGCTGGTAAGGATCAATGAAGCGAAGGACAAGATACTTCGTTACTTGATCGAGCGCGTAAAGCGGCAGCGTAAGAAAGAGTAGGATTCTCACGTGAGGGTGGTCACGACTTCCGCGCAACGGTCGCATAAGTCAGGATGGCTGGCGATGCGACCTACCGCGGGACGATGACGCCAGCAGCGAGCGCATTTCTGGTAAGTGGTGCGGGTGACGGTGGCACTGGGCTCGGCGGCCGGCTCCAGCTTCAGGTCACTGAGAATGAAGAATTCCTCCAGCTCCTCACGCGGGAAGGCGGCGGCGAGCTTCTCGTCGCAATGCAGCGTGACCGCGGCCTCGAGCGCGTTACCAATCAGCTTGTCCTGCCGCGCCTTTTCGATCGCCACGCCGATGACTCCGCGCAGTTTGAGCAGCTCTTCAACTTGTCCCCTAACGAGTATATCTCTGGCCGTCTCGCGTCCTTCGGGAAAGTGTTGCAGGTGAACGGAGCCTTCTTGCCCGAGATAACTCCAGGCTTCCTCGGCCGTGAAAACGAGGATGGGTGCGAGCAGGCGGCAAAGCGCGTCGAAGATTTCCCGCATCGCGGCCTGCGTGGTGCGTCGGCGGGGCGAATTCGCGGCGTCGCAGTACATCCGATCTTTTGTGATGTCGATATAAAGACTGCTCAAATCCACGGCGCAAAATTGATTCAAGGTATGATAGACCTTGTGGAACTCGTAGCTTTCGTAGGCCGCGCGACATTCTTCGATCACACCTTGCAGGCGATCGAGAATCCAGCGATCCACCAGAGTCAGTTCTGCTTTCCTGGTTTCCTGCTTTCCTGATACGTCATCGTGCAGGTTACCGAGCAAGATACGCAGAGTATTACGAATCCGCCGATAGGTGTCCCCAAGCCGGGTAAACATCTCTTCCGAGAAAGGAACGTCGTCGGTGTAGTGTACGCTACTGACCCAAAGCCTCACGATATCGGCTCCATGCCGGCTAACGAAGTGACCGGCATCCATCGGCTTATTGTAAGTGCTCGACTTGGAAATCTTCTTACCGTCCACATCGACAACAAAGCCGTGCGTGACACAAGTCTTATAAGGTGCGCGATCGTGCAGGGCGACGCTAGTAAGAAGGGAGGATTGGAACCAGCCGCGATGTTGGTCGGTGGCTTCGAGATACATATCGGCCGGATCGCGCAGCTCTGGCCGCGCGGCGCAAACAGCCTGATGAGAAACGCCGCTATCGATCCAAACGTCGATGGTGTCGTTGCGATGAGTAGTTCCTTTTGGTAAGTCTAACTCTTGCGCGAGCTTCTCATCGTTTAGCTCGAACCATATGTTAGAACCGCGTTTCGCCACTAAGTCCGCGAGGCGGCGAATCCACTCCGGATCAAGGATAGCTTCATTGTCTGCCGAATAGAAAACAGGCAAAGGAACGCCCCAACTCCGCTGCCGCGAGATAACCCAGTCCGGCCGCGCCTCGACCGTGCCGGCGATGCGGTTTTCACCCCAGGGTGGGAGCCATTTAACTTTTGTTACGGCATCGAGCGCGCGGGCACGGAGGTCATCGATGCGAATGAAAAACTGCTCCACGGCGCGGAAAATAATCGGTGTCTTAGATCGCCAGCAGTAAGGATATGAGTGCGAGTAAGTCTCTTCCGCGACTAACATACCGCGATCGCGCAGTATCTGCACGATGTCGGGGTTAGCGTCGAAGACATACTTACCGACTAGCTCTGGCAGACCGACGTCCTCGGTGTAGCTGCCGTGGTCGTCCACCGGTGAGAGAATGGGAAGGCTGTTCGTCTTGCCTAACGAGTAGTCATCTTCGCCGTGACCGGGCGCGATGTGAACGGCGCCGGTGCCGCTATCCATGGTGACGAAGTCTGCCGTGAGGACGATAGCTGTCCGTGGGAGAAAGGGGTGCTGCGCGCCGATGCCTTCGAGTTTGCTGCCCGGAAAGGTGGTTGTAGCCGGGGGCGTTGACCCCGGCCCAGATATGGCAGAGCCGGGGTCAACGCCCCCGGCTACAACGAATCCGGTTGCGGCTGAGAATTGCGGAACGAGCTTCTCCGCGAGGACGAAGACTTCCGATTCGTCGCCGCGAGTAAAACGTTGCGCGACATAGCGCTCTTTGGCGTGAACGGCGATCGCCAGGTTAGCCGGCAAGGTCCAGGGAGTAGTTGTCCAGATAACCAGGCTAGCCTTATTTTTAAGCGCGCCGGTAACTAACGGGAACTTGACATAGACCGCGCTATCCTGCCGATCCTGATATTCTACTTCGGCCTCGGCCAGAGCCGTCTGCGCGCCGGTACTCCAAAAGACTGGCTTGAGTGACTCGTAGACCAAGCCGCGTTCAACAAAGACCGCAAAGGCGCGCAGGATTTCCGCCTCATAGGATGGGTTCATGGTGAGGTAGGGATGTTCCCAGTCACCGAAGACGCCGAGGCGCTTGAACTGTTCGCGCTGAATATCGACGAACTTGCGCGCAAAAACTTCCGAACGCTGGCGCACTTCCAGCGGCGAAAGGTGCCTGGCTTCTTTGACGACCTTGTATTCGATCGGTAATCCGTGACAATCCCATCCCGGCACATAGGGCGCGCGATAGCCGAGCATCGTCTTGGATTTCACGACCAGGTCTTTGAGGATCTTATTAAGCGCGGTGCCCATGTGGACGTCGCCATTCGCGAATGGCGGCCCGTCATGCAGAACGAATAACTCGGCACCGGCGCGCGCTTTCTGTATCTGCTCGTAAAGGCCGGCTTCCTGCCATGCCTGCAGCATCGCGGGCTCACGCGTCGCAAGGCCGGCCTTCATCGGGAAATCCGTCTTCGGCAGGTTGAGCGTGTCCTTGTAGTTTTGGCTCATCGGGAGCGGCGAGGGTAACATTCAGGGTGCAAGGGCGCAACGCGGCGTGATGGCATGTTCCTAGGATGGGTCTCCTACGCTGTGTCATCCCGAGCGAAGTCGAGGGATCCCGTGGCGCTTTGGTGAAGTGAACGTTTCCAGAAATCCCCCGGGATCCTTCGACTCCGCTGCGCTTCGCTCAGGATGACGGCATGGCCAGGGAAGATTTGCGCAGACCATGTTATCGGCGATAGAATCGCCCACTCCGATGAAGCGTTACCTTCCGTTTCTTATTATCATCGCGGTCGCACTCATCACCGCGGCTACTGGCCTATGGCTTTATAAGACGAAGATGCGTCCGGCTCCACGACGTGAGGCAACGGCCGCTAACTCCCTGCCTCAAAAGGAGGAAGGAAAGTTAGGTGGACCGCACGTGCGCGGTGCGGTAAACGCGCCGCTAACTCTCGAAATCTATGGAGATTTTCAATGTCCGCCCTGTGCGACTACGACCGTCGTGATCGATGAGCTACAGCAGGAGTACGGACAGCGGATGAGATTGATTTTTCATGAGTTTCCCCTGGCGATGCATGCGCACGCCCTGGCCGCGGCGATGGCAGCGGAAGCAGCCGGCGCGCAAGGTCACTTCTGGGACATGCACGACATGCTTTATCGCTACCAGGCAGTCTGGAGCAAGGCCTCGAATCCGGAGAGACTCTTTCGCGCCTATGCAGAGTCCTTCGGATTGGATATGGCAAAGTTCGAAGCCGCGGCGAAATCGGATGAGACCAGGGAACGTATCATGGCTGAAGGTAGCGCTGGGGCTGCGCGTGGAGTAGTGAATACACCGACCATCTTCATCAATGGCGAGGTTGCGCGCGGTGGGTTTACTCAGGATAACTTAAAGACGGCCCTCGCCACGGCGTTAAGTGCCAAACCCAAGAATTAGCAGACCTGGGACTAAAGACTTGTCTAACCTAACTAGAACTAGACCGGATATGGCTCCGCTAACTCTCAGTCCCGGAGCCAAGGTAGCTTATGTGGTGATGGCATTGATCGCACTAATCGGGTTAGCCGATGCGACCTTTCTCACCGTGATGCATCTCACAGGCGACGATTCCCTCTGCGGTCCTTCCTCAGGCTGTTCTACTGTCCTCAGCAGCACTTATGCGTCAGTAGGAAAAGTCCCGACAGCGGCCTTTGGTATGGCGGCTTACTTTGTAGTCTTTAGCGCAGCGATCTGCTGTGCTTTCGGCTATCCACGAGTTAGGACGCTTCTTAACTGTCTGGTTGCAGTCATGTTCGTGGCGACGTTGGGTTTTCTTTATTTGCAGGCCTTTGTCCTGCACGCTTACTGCCCTTTCTGTCTCCTCTCGGCCGCGCTGACTTTTCTGCTCGCGGGGCTGAGTGTGGTCACGCCGTCATCTCGTTAGGCTGGGGCTGTCGTGCTGCGCCGCGAGGGCAGAAATGGAGACATGACTAATTTGTAAGGCAAAAGTCGTGGCGATGGGCGGCCGGATTTGATAGTCTTTTTTACGGGTAAAGACTCCTTTACCTACTCAAACACGCAACCATTGGAAGAAAACACACTTATGATAAGAAAGTCTGCAAAACACGGCGCGATGATTTGGCGCCCTTTCCACGGAGCCGGCCTTTTGTGCGCGCTCACTGCCCTGGTCATTGGCCTCAGCACGACGGCGCAGGCGGCGGGCGAAAAGAGCCCCAAGCCAGTCGTCTTTCACTCGATCTATAACGATGTCTCACCGGCTTTGCGGGATCTGCCGGCCTGGCCCGTCCCGGCGAACCAGAAAGGCGAAGCCGCTGAGAACCCACTCATCAGAACCGCCCACACGGATAGTCCTGACTTAGTCGTGCAAAAGGGGAAGTTACTAGGGCAGTTAGCGCCTAGCATTCCGCCAACAATCCTCAACTTTGCCGGCATTCCTTTCCCGGGCGTCGGTTGCAGTTGCGCGCCGCCCGATACGAACGGTGAAGTAGGAACGACTCAGTATGTGCAGATCGTCAATGAAGGCTATCAAGTCTTTAATAAGGCGACAGGTGCTTCGATCCTGGGACCGAATAGCATTGGCTCGATCTGGGTCGGCATGGGTGGTGTTTGCCAGACCGGGGGCAATGGTGATCCTGTCGTCTTGTACGACCAGATCGCGCATCGTTGGCTGATCAGTCAGTTTGCCAATGGCCTGCATGATGAGTGTATCGCCGTCTCCACGGCCGATGATGCTACGGGTAGTTATAACCGCTATGACTTCCCGCTCGGGAGCAATAATCTTTTCGATTACCCGCACTTGGGTGTCTGGCCGGATGCCTACTATATGTCGATGAACATCTTCAACTCACAAGGCACCGCTTATCTCGGCCCGCAACCGTTCGCTTTCGATCGCGCGAAAATGCTCGCGGGTCAGCCGGCGACGATGATTACCTTCCCGGCTCTCGGCGGGGCGAATCCGCCGATATTGCCGTCCGACCTCGATGGTAACACGCTGCCTCCTAACGGCGCCCCTAACTCGTTCGTTCTCTGGCCGAATACGAACACTTATCGGACCTATCACTTCCATGTCGATTTTGCGACTCCTACGAATTCGACTTTCACTTTGTTTGCGTCACCACCAGCCGCGGGTTTTACCCAGCTCTGCCCGGGTAACCGCAACTGCGTGCCCCAGCTCGGTGGTCTGCCCGCGCAAGGGAATGGCGATGACGCTCTGGCCGATCGGCTCATGTTCCGTCTAGCCTACCGCAACTTCACTGGCACCGGTGCGCATGAGTCGCTCGTCGGTAACTTCACCGTCAACTCCGGTGGTGTCGCCGGCATCCGCTTCTTTGAGTTACGCGGAGTAACCAGCGGCCCGGAAACGACCTTCCAGGAAGGCACCTATCAACCCGATAGCGATTGGCGTTGGATGGGTAGTATTGCGATGGACGGGCAAGGCAACATGGCCCTTGGCTATAGTGCCTCCAGTCCTACCATTCATCCGCAGATTCGCTACACCGGTCGTATGTCCACCGATCCGCTGGGCACCCTGCCTTTGGGTGAAGGTCACATCAAGGATGGTAATGGCTCGCAGGTCAGCACCGGCAATCGCTGGGGCGATTATAGCGATATGACTGTGGACCCGGTCGATGATGCGACCTTCTGGTATACGCAAGAGTATTATGACTCGACCAGTTCCTTCAACTGGAGGACGCAGATCGCCAGCTTCAAGCTGCAAGGCGGCGGCGGCGGCGGCGAGAACATTGTGCTTACGGGAAGTGCGCGAACGAAGGGAACTAAATCAAGAGTCACGCTGACATGGAGTCCGGCTGAGAACGATGGCAACATCGACATCATGCGGGA
>JACDGS010000043.1 GCA_013821455.1 Chthoniobacterales bacterium | reverse complement strand
AGGTGTAGGTGTAGGTGTAGGTGTAGGTGTAGGTGTAGGTGTAGGTGTAGGTGTAGGTGTAGGTGTAGGTGTAGCGGTAAGAACCGTGTGGGCGTACGCGATCGTATCCGGCAGAGTGTTTACGTCGGTCTGGTAGATCTCGACGTACTTCTCGTGATAAGTCACCCCGTTATCGATCGATATCTTAAGAGATGTCGCCGGGTCCTGTGGCACGCCGTTGTTGACCTTATAGGTAGGGTCATTGAAACATTGGTAAAGCATCTGCTTGGCAACGTCCGGCTGGAAGTCCTAGATCATCTGATAGAGTGAGTCAGTCCCCGGCGCGGGCGGGATGAAGGTGGAGAGGTCGTTCTTCTGGATGTTGAGCCTCCCTGGCCATAGGGCGCGCTCGAGGCCGACCACTGTGCGCGGGACATAGTCGCTCGTAGGATCGAGGTTCAGACCGCCGCCGAGATGACCGTTCCCACTCACCGCGAGAGTCACGATCTGGTTCGGGAAAGCCGCCATGGTCGCGTCGATGATGCGCTGCCCGGCGGCGACGAGCTTATCCGAGGTATAACCGAGCGTGAGCCACTGCGCGATATCCGTCTGGGCGTGCGGCACATTCCAATCTTCGCTCGTCGCATTGGCGAAACTCGCCACCACGACAACGATGTTCGAGTTATTCGTCAAGTGCGCGCCAAGCGCCGCGATCATCGCGGTCTTCTTATTCAAGAAGGTCGGATCCCAAAAGACCGGGATGGTGGTAGGCACGCCGTCATTCAGGAAAGTGAAAAAGCTGCCTCCGGCCAGAGTCACAGATGTATTCACCCAGGCGGGCTTGCCATTCTGCATGCCGATGCACAGGAGTACTTTCTTGTTATGCGCGGCGCACATGGCGATGGCGCCGTCGAGAAACTCGAAATGATATTCGCCTTCGTTCGGCTCCAGATCGTTCCAAGTCTGCGCGATGGTGATGCCATCGACATTGGCATTGGCGAGGGCGTTCTGAGTTGGGTTTTTGCCCGGGCTAGAAATAGAAAAAACTCCATACGGCACGGACACGGCCGGTGCCTCCCCGGCGAACGCCGCGCCCAGGACGAAAACTAGAAGAGCGTTAAAGCGCAACAACCGCGAGAAAGGGTTTCGCAGGTTTTCCCTCTCAATTCGGCCCTCAGTTGCGGTTTGTTGCATTCGGTGGCGACAGCAAGCCGCAATTTGCGCGAATGTCCAGAAATGATTGCGGCCGACGAGGACTTCAGGCCAAAATTGCGGCTTCCGGTCCCTGGAAGCAGGGACAGAGTTAGTCTCGTTAGGCGAAGCTCGCTTGGCTAGAGCGGATAGGACAATGTCGAACCCAACAGAGTTACTAAGAGCAGGACGAAGGGGACGAGGACGAGGAAGACAACAAAGGTGTAACCCATGACATCGCGCGCGCGCAGTTGGAACAGGCCCAGGATTGGCAACATCCAAAAAGGCTGCACGAGATTGGCCAGCGCTTCGCCCAAGTCATAGGACGCTACGACCCAGCCGAGGTGAACTTTCAGCGCGTGCGCAGCAGTCATGATATAAGGAGCTTCGACGACCCATTTCGAACCGCCGGATGGAACAAAGACGCCGAGCACCGCGGAGTAAATCGCCACGATGGCCGGAAAGGTGTGGGCATTCGAGAACCTAACGAACATAAGAGCGATACCCTGGTTCAAGTGAGTCGCGGTGATAACGCCCGCGATGCCCGCATAGAAGGGAAACTGGAGAATAATGCCCCAGACTGCGGGAGTCGCGCTTTGCACCGCGTGCATGAGACGCGCGGGAGTCTTATGCAAGAGAAAGCCGAGCAGCAGAAAGGTAAGGTTAACGGTATTTAGATTGATGGCGTTTAACGGCTCATCGGCCTGCATGAAGTAGCGGACCAGATAAGTGCCGCCCAGAAGAACGATCAGCCAGCTAAGGATCGGAGAATGTTCGAGCCACTGGCCCGGTGTTGGCTTCGCGGTAGTGGGAGGCGACGCGACTTCTGCCTCGGCGAGAGCGATGCCAAGGTCAGCCGCCGTTTTACCACGACCAGCGGGCGGCGTCGCCAGCCACATCACGGTAGTAACTACGACGATTTCCACGACGACCGAGACGAAGCTTTGCCAGAGAAAAATCGTATGTCGAAACGGGATGAGCCCGCCCGCGACGAGACCACCGTGCGAAACGATTTCGCGGATTTGCGGCTGGAGTGCGCCGAGCGTGGCCATTTGCAACGCCGCCGAGCCGCTGAGTCCCTGCGCCCAAACACTGCCGAGACCCAGGAAACTCGCCGCGGCGAGCGCGCGATAATCCACTCCGACCACGCGGCGCGCGACCTCACGCGCGAGGACTGCGCTGAAGATCAGACTGAATCCCCAGTTAAACCACGAGCTGACCATCGCAAATAAGGTGACCAAGGCGACGGCGCCGCGGGGCGTCGTCGGCCAGGCCGCGAGAGCGCGAATGACTTTTCCTACCGGCGGCGAAGTTGCCAGCACATGACCGGTAATGATGATGAGTGCCATCTGCAGCGTGAACGGGATCAGTTCCCAAAGGCCATGGCCCCAGGCATCGACCACCTGCGGCAAGCTGGAGGGAGTGAAGGCGACACCGGCAACAACGACGAAGAGCGTGGCGAGGAGCGCGAACACAAATGCGTCAGGCACCCACCGCTCTGTCCAGTTCGTTAGGTGAAGCGCGGTCCGGGCGAGAAAGCCGGCTTCAGAGAGATCGCGCGAGCCGGGGTGAGTCATGGCAGCGTAGGGTAGCACAGCGCCATACGGTGAAAATCGATGCGTCGAAAGCTTACTCGCGGATTTAGACAGGGCTTTACTCGTTAGGCAACCCTCGTTGCGCAGCGCCAAATTCAAGACCGGCAGCTAAGGCAACTGACAGCCGCACATGTCATCCTGAGCCGGCGCAGCGCGGCGAAGGACCCCGCAAGCGTCCTTCGGGGTCACCTGCTTAGGCAACGCCCATCTACGCTTGTGGGGTCCCTCGCTCCGCTCGGGATGACACGCTCTCGCCAACTTTTGAGACAACCTCTATCCAATCCATTACCGCCGATTTTCCCTTTCCTTTCGCCGCGACTGGCTCTGGCCAATCATCCTCTCTTCTGTTAGTTAGCGCTCCATGCCTGCCGCCGCCGAGTTCCAGCATACCCTCGCCAAAACCGCTTCTCTCCATGGTTCCTCCCTGCACACGGGCGCGAAGGTCTCGCTAAAAATTCAGCCGGCGCCGCCTGATTCCGGGATCAAATTCAAACGCAAAGATCTCCAGGACGAGCCGACGATCGACGCCACGATCGCCAACGTGAAAACGGTCGAGCGCGCCACTAGCATCGGCGAAGGCTCGATCCGCGTGCATACCGTCGAGCACGTCCTCTCCGCTCTCGCCGCGCTCGGCGTGGATAACGCGGTCATCGAGATGGACGCGAACGAACCGCCCATCGGCGACGGCAGCGCGCTCCCGTTTGTCGATGCGATCAGGAAGGCCGGAGTCGCGCCGCAGGAAGCGCCGCGGCTTTTGTTCCATGTGCGCGAGCCGATCTCGGTCGAAACGAAAAGCGGGTCGCTCCTCGTCGTTTTGCCGGACAACGAATTTCGCATCTCCTGCACGCAAGCGGGACCGGAAGGGCGGTTCACGCAGTTCATGACGACGGCGATTACGCCCGCGATCTACGAGCGGGAAATCGCGCCGGCTCGCACCTTTGTTTATTACGAAGACGTCGAGCAATTGATGGAGAAAAACCTGATCAAAGGCGGCAGCCTGGAGAACGCCATCGTCGTTAGGGGAGATTCTGTCCTGAGCAAGGAACCGCTGCGCTTCCCCGACGAGTTCGTTAGGCACAAAATCCTCGATATCATCGGCGACCTCGCGCTGCTCGGGCGGGCGCTGCGCGGCCACGTCATCGCGATCAAGCCCGGACATGGTGTAAACACGGACTTCGCCCGCGCCCTCGCGAAAGTGCAGGCAGCGACCACCGCGGTATTGCCGAAAAGTGCGCTGCCGTTAGGCGAAGGCGGCCTCGATATCAACGCCGTCATGGCCGTGCTGCCGCATCGTTATCCTTTTCTCATGGTCGATCGCATTCTCTCTTTCGAAGGCGAGACGAAATGCATCGGCATCAAATCGGTCACGATCAACGAGCCGTTTTTCCAGGGACATTTCCCGGGACATCCCGTGATGCCGGGCGTTCTCCAAGTCGAAGCGATGGCGCAGGTGGCAAGCGTGCTGATGATGCGAATCAGTAAAAGCGCGAGCCGCGTCGGTTATTTCATGAGTGCGGACGGAGTGAAATTTCGCAAGCCGGTTTTCCCTGGCGACACACTCTTCATTCACGCGGAGCTGACAAAGTCGCGCGGCAATCGCCTCGCCAAAGCAATGTGCAAGTGCGTGGTCAACGATGCGGTTGTGTCCGAGGGCGAGCTCATGTTCACCTTCATCGATAAGTGAACGGCCTAACGATTCACCCGACGGCGATCGTCGATCCCGCGGCGCAGTTAGGCGCGGGCACTTTCGTCGGGCCTTACTGCGTGATCGCGGCTCAGGTGTCGTTAGGCGAAAATTGCTGGCTGCAAAATCATGTCACCCTCGCCGGACCGTTACGGGCCGGGCGGGAGAATAAATTCTACGCCTACTGTTCGATCGGGCAGCAAACGCAGGACTTGAAATACCAGGGCGAGCCGACCTATCTGGAGATCGGTGACGGCAATTGTTTTCGGGAATTTTGCACCGTGAATCGCAGCACTTCCGCGAGCGGAAAAACGCGCGTCGGGAGCGGCGGAAATTTCCTCGCCTACTCGCATATCGGACACGATTGCGTCGTCGGCGACGCGGTCGTTTTTTCCAATAACGGTACGCTCGCCGGACATGTGCACGTCGGCGATCACGCGGTCATCGGCGGCCTCACCGCGGTGCATCAATTCTGCCGCATCGGGCGCTTCGCGATCACGGGGGGATGCTCAAAAATCGTGCAGGACGTGCCGCCGTTCATGATCGCGGATGGCAACCCGGCGAAGGTGCGCGGGATTAATCAAGTGGGATTGGAACGCGCCGGGTATGCACCGGAGAAAATGAAACCGATCAAGGAGGCGTTTCGCCTGCTCTATCGCGCGAAGCTCAATACCGCGCAGGCGCTGGAAGAGGCGCGGGCGAAACTCTCGGAGTCGGCCGAGGTGCGGGAGATTCTGGCGTTCATCGAAGAAAGCGAACGCGGGATCGTTCGTTAGGCCAGCACGCGGTTTCTGTTCCGGGGAGGACGGGCTGGTAGCCCGTCAGCATGAGGCGAGTCTCGCTCCATGCTTTGCGCGGAGCGCAACCCGCGTTGTGCGATCGAATGTGCGGCGCAGACTGCACCGCACGACGGGCTATCAGCCCGTCCTCCCCGGAAAAGAGACTTCGTTCGCCCAGTTGAAGATGGCGGAAAGATTTTTGCCTAACGACTAGACCGCGATCAGCGAGGTGTCGTCCGGCGTCGGGGTGCCGTTGAATTTCGGGTAGAGAAATTTCGCTACCGGCGAATCTTTTTTCGCGCGCGCACTGGCGCGGGTAAGTCCGCCCTCGCGCAGTTGACCGAGCGATTCCCCCAGGAGCGCCGTGCCCAGGCCGCGGTTGCGATATTCCATGAGCACGCACGGGCCGGGCGAAAGGTTATCCTCAACGAGGCTGTCCGGATTCAAAACCGCCGCGCCGATAATGCGCAAGCCGTGCCGCAAGGCGAGGCAACGAACGGCCGCGCCTTCCGGCTCGAAGGCCTTTCCGAGCCACGCGTCGATCATGCCGTTGACCTCGTGAATCGCGTCACCCCACGAGGTGTCGTGCGCGAACGAACGCGTGATCACAGTGCGCAATTCGTTTTCATCCGCCGCCGTCGCCGAGCCGAAATGATAATGCGCCGGCAGCGCGATTTCGCTCGCGGGAAGCCTCTCCAAATCCCAATTGAAACGTAACCAGCGAACAGGCTTCATGTGACGACGCGGAAATTACCACGCGTCGTCCAGCAGCCGCAACCAGCGTTTCGTAAAATCGCGCGCGATTTTTGTAAACCTCGCGCGAGGAACGGGAGCTTTCCCTAAAGAGCCTGGACGACTTTGATCGTCTCGAGAAACGGCCGGTAGAGATCCTGATGCATCGCGACACCGCGCCGGAGGACCGGTTTGAAATTCGCGAGATCGCCGAAGTTGATGATCTGGTCCACGCTCATGACGAAGGCGCTCGTGGCATCGTTCGTGGCGAAGCGCTGGCTCAGCAGCACGACGAAATGCTCGCGCCGCAACGCGCCCGAACTCTTTACCATTTCGCGCAGGATGACATTTTCGTCCGCGCCGGCTTCCTTAAAATTTTCGTCGATGATGACGACGTTGTAATTGCAGGTCGCGAGCTTGAGGAGCACGTCTTCTTCAAAGAGACCAAGGTGCACTTTGTAATCGAGCGCGACTAACTGCGCGGCGATCGATTTCTGACAAGGCGAAGCGGGCACGCACACGAGCGCAGTCTGGTCGCCGAGATCGAAGACGTGATGGTCGGGTTCGAGGTTCATGCTTTCTGGCGCAGCAGATCGGCGCTGGGACGATCGAGCCGCAAACCGATGTCACGGTCCTCCTCGACGCCGCGCATTTTTTGTAAGAGATCGATGCCGCGAGTGACACGGCCTTTCTTGGAGGCGAAACGATGCGCGGTTTCTTCGCTGATCGCGCCGGCTTCGTATGCCAAAAGAATCGACTGATCGAAGGTGATCCAGCCGAACGTCGCGCTCGCCTCGATGATCTCGTAGAAGCTGCGATGCTCCCCTTCTCCGAGCGCGATCGATTCGCGCGTGCGCAGATTGTTGCCCATGATTTCGGTGAGCAACTGGCGGCCGCCGCCGACCTTGGGCGCGAGACGCTGGCTCACGACGTAACGCACGGAATCGGCCAGCCGCAGACGCAACTGCTGTTCTTCGCCTAACGAGAAGAGACCGAGGATGCGATTGATCGCCTGGCCGGCATCAACCGTGTGCAGCGTGCTCAGAACAAGATGGCCGGTTTCCGCCGCCATGAGCGCGACCTCCACCGTCGCGCGATCGCGCATTTCGCCGACGAAAATTACTTTCGGCGCCTGCCGGAGCGCGGCGCGCAATCCGTTAGGGTAATTGTCGAAGTCGTGGCCGAGCTCGCGTTGATTAAAAGTGGCGCGGCCTAACGGATGCACGAATTCGATCGGATCCTCCAGCGTCACGATATGGACCGACTGCGTATCGTTTATCTCATTCAGGATCGCCGCGAGCGTCGTCGTCTTGCCGCTGCCGGTGGCGCCGGTAACGAGAACGAGTCCGTTTTTTTCCTTCGCTATTTCGCTGAAAACGCTGGGCAGCACGAGCGATTCGAGTGTCGGGACGATGGCCTGCAGCTTCCGCATCACGATCGCGAATTGCCCTTGCTGCCGGAAAATGTTTACCCGAAAGCGCGCTTCGTCGCAGAGCGCGTAACTGCAATCGCAGGAGCCAACGAGAAGGTAATCGCGCATGAGGCGGCGATTCCCCTGCATCAGCGCGAGCGCGATCTGCTCGGTCTGAAAAGGCGTCAGCGCATCGATCGGCGGATCGACGAAGACCGGTTTGAGTTCCCCGAAATCCTCCACCTGGAGGGGACGACCAACGGAGAAGTTAAGATCGGAAACGCCGTCGTAGGTGTTGAGCATCGCCGACAAAATCCGGTCGAGATCGGGCGCTCTCATCTCGTTAGGCCGTTATTCTTCAAATTCTTCCGCGGGCGGGGTCTTGAGGAAGGGACGGAATTTCTTTTTGTCGATGCACTTGTCGTAGGCCTCCTCGGGCGAAATGCGGAGGTTGCGAAGATGATCCATGATCGCGTCGTCGAGCGGTTGGTTGCCCTTCTTTTTTCCGACCTGAATCATGCCCGGGATTTGATGCGTCTTCGCTTCCCTAACGAGATTTGCGATCGCGATATCGACGACCAGGATCTCGAGCGCGGCGACGCGGCCGGGCTTGTCGATGCGCTTGAAAAGATTCTGCGCAATCACGCCTTTGAGCGATTCCGAGAGCGTGGCGCGGATCTGGTTTTGCTGGCCGCTCGGGAAAACATCGATCACGCGATCGACGGCTTTCGCCGCGCTGGAAGTATGGAGCGTTCCGAAAACCAAGTGGCCGGTCGCAGCCGCAGTGAGCGCGAGCTCGATCGTCTCGTGATCGCGCAGTTCACCGACAAGCAGGACGTCCGGATCTTCGCGCAACGCGCCGCGCAAAGCCGCGCTAAACGAGCGCGTGTGCACCCCGACTTCGCGATGCTGCACGAGACAATTTTGGCTGCGGTGCACGAACTCGATCGGATCTTCCACCGTGATGATGTGATCGTGGCGTTGCAGGTTCGCGTAATCTATCATTGCCGCGAGCGTGGTCGATTTACCGGAACCGGTCGGGCCGGTGACGAGAATCAATCCCTTCTTCAACAGCGGGAATTTCTTTAGCACCGGTGGAAGACCGAGATCTTCGACCGTGAGAATCTTCGACGGAATCAAACGGAAGACGGCGGAGATGCCGTATTTTTGCAGGAAGAAATTCGCGCGATAGCGCGCGACGCCCGGCACTTCGTAGCCGAAATCGACGTCCGATGTTTCCTCGAAGACTTTGATTTTCGCTTCCGGCGCAATCTCATAAACCATGGCCTTGAGATCGTCGTTTTGCAGCGGCGGATAATCGACGCGCACGAGATCGCCGTTGATGCGGAGCATCGGCGGATTGTTAGTCGCAAGGTGAAGGTCGGAAGCTCTCTCCTCGGCCATCAATTTAAAAAAAGCGTCGATCCGGGCCATAAATTCGCTTCCCGGAGTAGCTAAAAGGATGCCAGCAGGGTGAGTTAACTTTGCGGGAGCGGCGCGGAAGCCTTCTGCTCTGTCATCCTGAGCGGAGCCGAAGGATCCCGCGGAAGGACGAGGACGAGTCGTTAGGCAAAAAGACGGGTGTGCGAGATCTTCCGGAAAGCCCTACGGGATCCCTCGACTTCGCTGCGCTCCGCTCGGGATGACAACCCGGCTTCCGAAGTTTCGTCGTCGTTAGGCGGCGATGATCGAGCGCACCTGATCAATCAATTTCTCGCTCGTGTAGGGCTTCGGAATGAAGCCGCACAAACCGCGCGCGAGCATGCTGCCCAACTTCGTCTGCTCGGCAAACCCGCTGCTGAGCACGACCTGCACGTTGGGATTGATCGCTTTGAGCTCGTCGAACACCGCGTCGCCATCCATCACCGGCAAAAAGAAATCCAGAATGATCAGGGAAATCTTATCGGAAAGTTGTCCGTAAATCTGGAGCGCTTCAAAACCGTCTTTCGCCAGAATGATGCGAAAACCTTCCTCTTCCAGCATCAGGCCCGCTCGCTCCAAAATTTCTGGCTCGTCATCGACCACTAAAACCAGCTTGCCTCTGCCCTCCGGATTCCGAATGACGATGCCTCCGTCGGGGACGGCCGCGAGCGCCAACTCGCCCACTGGAATCCGGGCCTCGACGCCAGCGACGGGTGTGGAGCCTAACGATGCCGGCGGCATCACTCTGAAGATCGGCGGCGTTCCCGGAGCGGTATCGATTCTTCGCGTGCCCGCGAGCAGGCGCGAAGTAATGCGATCGAGCAGAGCCTGTGCAGTTTTCCTCGCCTGCTCGACTTCTTTATCCAGCAGGCGCAGGTCTTCGCCCACACCGTGCGCCTGACCGGCTTGCGCGGATAAACGCGACACTTCCTGCAAGCGGCGATGCAGCGCGATCAAATTGGACGCGGTCCATTTCAAATCGTCGGAATCGAGCATCGCGCAAAATTAGGTTTCGTTGCGGTCTTCGCGACACGCCCACCAGATGCAACCGCCGAAACCGCAAAGGAGGAAGAAGAAGGAACTGATCGTGAGCATATGTGGAGAGTTTGATGAAAGGTGCGCACGTTTCATGCCCAACCTGTCGCGCGTCAAACGATTTGTCGAAGCGCGTTGATCGGAGCGAAGGTCAAGCGTGCCTTCGACATTTCGTTACGGCTTTTACGCCGGCCTGCTCTGCGCCTTCGTCTTTGGGATTTATCTGTTTCTGCTCTGGGGCGCCGAGAGTCAGGTGCGCCTGCACGCGGAACATCTGCTTCATCAAGTGGAGCGTCGCGCTTGGTCGAATGTCGGGGGATTTGTGGCGGCAGATTATCGCGATGACTGGGGCGACGATCGGGAAAAATTGTTGAACCGGTTGCGCACAGTTGGCCGCTATTTTTTTAGCCTAACGATCACTGCTTCGGAGGCTCGGACGCAGATTTCACCCGCCGCAGCCACCTGGCAGGCGCGCATCCAAATGAACGGCACCGGCGAAGCCGCCGCGGAAATTAACAGCCGCGTCAACAGCCTAACGACTCCCTTCGTTCTGCACTGGCGCCACGAAAGCTGGCGCCCGTGGGATTGGAAATTGTCCCGGGTCGAGAATAAGTCGCTCGAAATTCCCGAAGGCGAATTTTAGCCTAACGAGAAGTTATTTCCCGAGCGCCTGGCGCAGCTCCGACTTGGCCGCTTCGACATCGCTCGTGCTGTGGTGACACAGCACGATGCCGCGCAATTTCTCGCCTTGGTAATGGCGGACAACGAAGCGCGCCTTGGCGTAGGATCCGGTCAACTGCACGCGCGTGGGCGCGACGTTGAAGTCGCCGACGAAGTCCAGCCGCAGATCAAAGAACTCCGTCCAAAAATAGGGAATCTGTTCGTAACGCTGGCGCTTTTTGCCGGTGATATTCGCGCCCGCGATGAGGCCTTGTTCACGCGCATTTTCCCAATGCGTCTGTCGCCGCATTCCGCCCATCAAACGATCCGGATAAAACGCGAGATCGCCGACTGCATAAATCCCTTTCTCTTCCGTTTCGAGGTAATCCGTCACCGGCGAACCGAGCGGGCTCGAGAGCGGAGTGTTACGCACGATGTCGAGGGCGGGTTCCGAGCCGCAGGCGACGATCGCGACTCCGGCGGGGACGCGCTCGCCGCTTTTCGTCTGGATATTGCGCAGGACGGTTTTGCCTTCGAAACCATTCAGGCTCGAGCCGAGCAAAAGCGTGACGCCTTGCTTCGCGAAATGCTCGGTCACCCACGCCGCTGTTTCGGGATCGAGGTAGCGATTAAGCAGGGTCTGGTGCCGATGCATGATCGCCACTTTGAGTTTGCCGAGACGCAAACTTGCCGCGACTTCGCAGGCGAGAAGACCGCCGCCGACGACGACGATCAACTTCTCCGATTGCGACATTTCGCGCAGCGCGAGCGCGTCGCGGATCGTGCGCAGATAAATAACGTTGCCCAGCCCGATACCCGCGACCTGCGGGCGCACCGGCCGGCTGCCCATGGCGAGGCAGGCTTTCTTGAATTCGATCGTCTCGCCATTCCCGAGCACGGCGAGCCGGCGATCGATATTGAACTGGGTCACGACGGTGCCGAGGCGCGCTTCGATTTTGTGCGACTCGTACCAGCGCTCGTCCAGGTAGGGCAGCTTTTTAAGAGCGGGAGTTTTCTCGCGCAGAAATTGTTTTGAGAGCAACCAGCGTTTGTAAGGATGAAAGGTCTCGGCGCCGACGAGAGTGACCGAGCCTTTCTTGTCGTATTGGCGAATGCCTTCGCAAACGCTGCCGCCGCCGATACCGCTGCCGATGATGAGATAGTCGCGTTGAATCATGTAAAAGAGTCGGACGATAGATAATGTGACAGTATGATGGCGAGGTAAATTTTCTCCGTCGTGCGGAGACGTTCTCCTCAGCCGGCCTGGCGCGCGGTTCGCGGCGCCAGCTAACTCTTATTTTAGCGCGGATTTGGAAACGTGCCCGGCGACGCCAAACCATTGGCCATCGATGCGGACAAGCGTGTCGGTGAAAGCCACATCCGTCTCATAAGGTTTGCCCTCGATGGTCGCTTTCACTTTGGTCCGACCCGTTACGACCGCCGTATCTCCATAGATGCGCGGCCGCATCTCGCGATTCTCGAAGACCGAATACTTCACCTTGCCGCTTGCAGTTCCGCGATGTCGCCCGCGAGCGTGTCGATGTGTCCGTTACTGCCGGTGAGGGTGAAGTCGCTCGCAACATGCGCCCGCAGGAAATCAATGTCGCCATGGAGATAGGCATCGCACCAGGCCCGCTCGAAGCGCAGAACCGCATCTAATTCCTCCGGGCTGGCGTTTGCTGTCAACGGCTCGGCCAAGCTGAGCGTGGCGCCGAGACTAACGATGCCTAACGAGTATAGGACCAACCGGGATAACGTCATGGCGACAATCTTAGCGAGACGAGCTGCGGCTGCATCCGGGAAATCTGCCTAACGACCGGCGAAAATTTCCTGGAAGAAAGTCTGCATCTGCGCCCAGGAACGCCGCGCCGCCGGTTCGTTGTAGGCGATCATCCCCGTCATACCGTGTTCGCGTGCGACGCGATCCGCATTGGGATTGGTGAAGGCGTGGAGCGCGCCGGCATAGTCGATCGACTGATAATCGATCCCGGCCGCTTCGAGCGATTTCTCGAGCTCGTTTCGCTTTTCCGGCGGCACCATTTTGTCAATCGCGCCATTCATGAGGAGGAATTTTGCTTTCACTTTTCCGGCCGCAGAAGCCGGCGCGGGAACGGGGCCGCCATGGAAACTCGCGATTCCCGCCAAGGGCGCGCCGGTATAAGCAAGGGCTTGGACCGTCGAGCCACCAAAACAAAACCCGATCGCCGCCAGTTTTGTTTGGTCCACGGAAAGAATTTTTTGTAACTGATCGAGGCCGGCCTGCGCGCGTTCAGCCATGCGCGGCTTTCCTTCGAAAGGACCGGCCCACTCGCCAGCCTGCTTTGGGTCTTCGGTTGATTTTCCATCCCCGTACATGTCGGCGACAAAGGCGACATAACCGAGTTGCGCGAGCTGGTCCGCGCGGTTTTTTACATAAGCATTCACGCCCCACCATTCCGGCACCACGAGAATGCCGGGCACCTTGCCGGTCGCGGTCTTCTCGTCGTCATAAGCGACGTAGCCTTGAAGTTTCGTACCGCGGTCTTCGTAGGCGACGGACTTGGTGATGAGTTTGGCTTCCATCCGATCGATGAAGAGAAATGCGATCGCGAGAAATAGAAATTTTTTCATAAGAGTATCCAATTGCTGTCATCCCGAGCGGAGCGAGGGACCCCACAAGCTACAAACGATACAATACCTCAAACCTGGCTCGCGGGGTCCCTCGCCTTCGCTCCGCTCGGGATGACAAGTCGCGCGAGTATCATGAACCTCACGCGACCTTTTTCCAGACCACATCTTCGTTATTCCGCCGATCGATCAGTGTGTCCACTTTTCCATCCTTGCCGAAGTGAAACAGAATTCGTCCCTCCACGTCCTTGCGAAAAAAGAGATCGCCCGCTTCCGGGAAGAGCTGCACTTTTTTGCCGCCGGTTCGCTCGATGAAAAGATTCGCCTTCTCAAAAGAGATCATTGTCCTGCGCTCCGATTCCTGCGCTAGCTGATAAGTCCCCGCATAAGCGGCAAACTTCGCGGGATCGTCCTGACCGACCGCCGGGTCTTCGTAATAACGCATCGTTTGCGAAGCGACGATTTGCCATTGGCCGTGGCGCAGCAGCCAGGTGTCGGTCCCATGATAACGCGCGTGCAACTCCTGACCGAAGATCGTCTCTGTCTCGATCGAGTCATAACTTAGAATCGCCGTGTCGGCGGTAATCACGCTCTGCGGCTTGGCGATTTTGATCGTGCCCGAATAGCCCTTCGGCATCGGCGAAATATCTTCGATCAATTTCGCCTTATCGAGGCTGCGGCCTTTCTCGTCGTGAAAGAGGCAGTCGTCCGCATAATATCTTTTCCAGGGAGTCCGGTCGCCGGGCACGACGGCATCGTAGAGTTCCTGCGTTCGCCTAACGAGTTCCTCCTGCGTCATTGCCGGGGCCGCCACGGCGGCCCGACCACAGATGAGACTAACGACAAATAGGAGACCGATCCGCGGGATAATGGCCGCCGGAAGAATTGTTTTTTTCATCCACAGATTTCACAGATTTACACAGATTTTTGAAAGCCTCTTTTAATCTGTGAAAATCTGCGAAATCTGTGGATTTTTCGCTCCTCAACGTCCAAGCAGACTTGCCGCGTGCTTCAGCGCAGAGTCGCTTTTCCCTCCGAGCATGCGCGCGATTTCTTCCTGCCGTGCTTTGCCTTTTACTTCGCGCAATTCCGAAAACGTCCGGCCGCCCGCGACATCTTTCGTCACCACGAAATGCGTCGTCGCCGCGGCCGCGACTTGCGGCAGATGCGTGATGCAAAGGACCTGATGTTTCTCCGCGAGCGCGCGCATTTTCGCGCCGACCGCGTGCGCGATTTCGCCGCCGACATTGGCGTCTATCTCGTCGAAGACCAGCAACGGAATCGCGTCCTGCATCGCCAGCGTCGATTTGATCGCGAGCATGACGCGCGAGATTTCGCCGCTCGATGCGACCGTGCGCAACGGCTTCAATGGCTCGCCCGGATTAGGTGAAAACAGCAGCTCGATTGTTTCGGTGCCGTGCGCGCGCGGTTCGTCGTTAGGCAGAATTCGCACTTCGAATTCCGACTGACGAAAACCAAGGTCGGCGAGATTCTGCCTAACGTTCTTGGCCAGTTTCGGAGCGGCGCTCGCGCGCAACTTTCGCAATGCTGCCGCGGCTCGCTCCGCCGTCGCGCGCGCCTTTGCAATCTCCGTGGCGAGACGTTGCAATTCCGCGTCGCGGCCCTCGATCTTCTGCATACGCGAGGCGGCGCGCTCCCCGAACGCGATTACTTCCGCAAGCGAGCCACCATATTTTCGCTTCAAGGTTTCGAGCAGAGTGACTCGCTCTTCGAGTTGCGCGAGCTGCGCCGGATCGAGGTCGAGCTTTTCCGCATAACGACCGAGCGTGCGTGACACCTCCGTCAATTCGATGACGGCGGCGGCGTGAGACTCCGATGTTTCCGCGAGCGCGGGATCGATTTTCTCCAGCTCGCGCAAGAGCCGTTGCGTTTCCGCGAGACGGTTGAGAACGGCGTCGTCGCTTTCCGCGAGCTGCTGCGCGATTGCGCTCGAAAGCTCGATCAGCCGCTTGCTGTTGCTGGCCAGTCGATAGCGGGCGTGGATTTCTTCTTCCTCGTTAGGCTGAACCTCGGCCGAAGCGATTTCGCGCACCTGATGACGCAGGAGGTCGAGCTCCTGTGCGCGGGCCGACTCCGCCGTGCTCAGAGCCTTTTCTTCCGCGATCAAGGCCTGCCAGTGGCGGAAATGTTCGCGATAACTTTCGCGCGCGTCCTGCGCGTGCGCGAAGCCGTCGAGCAGCAGGAGCTGGCGTTCCGGTGAGAGAAGCGATTGGTGATCGTGCGGCCCGTGCAGATCGACCAATTCGTCGCCAATCGTTTCCAGCAAAGCAAGAGTCGCCGGCGAACCGTTCACGAACTGGCGATTATTTCCGCCTAACGAGAAGTGACGCTTGAGCAGAAGCTGTCCTGCGCAAGGCTCGATGCCGGATTCTTCCAGCCGCTGGTTAAGCGCGGCAAAATCGTCGCCGGAAAAAATCGCTTCAACCGTGCAGGCCTCCGCGCCCGTGCGGATGAGCGCTTTCTCGGCGCGCTCGCCTAACAATAACTTGAGCGCGCCGATGATAATCGATTTCCCCGCCCCCGTTTCGCCGGTGATAACGGTGAAACCCGGAGTCAGCTCCCACTCGAGATCTTCGACCAGGGCGAGGTTTTTGATGCGCAGCAGGCCGAGTAACACAGAAGTTGAGAGTTAAGGGATGCGAGCGGAAAGATGGGGCTTCTGAACGCCTCCGACTCTCAACTCTCAGTTCCCAATCCTCAACTCCGCCTCACTTTTCTCGGCACCGGCACCTCCCAGGGTGTCCCGATGATTCGCTGCGATTGCGCGGTCTGCCGCTCGCCTGATCCGCGCGATCGACGGACGCGCGCGTCCATTTATCTGGAGACGCCGGAATGCTCCTTCGTCGTCGATACCGGCGCGGACTTCCGCAGCCAATGCCTGCGCGAAAATATCTGGCAGGTGGATGCGGCGGTCTTCACGCATTCCCATACGGATCACATCATGGGTTTCGACGACTTGCGTCGCTTCGCGGCCCCTCGGCGCGGGCGCATTCCGATCTACGCTTCCCTCGAAACGATGGCGGACCTGAAGCGAGTTTTCGCTTTCGCTTTCCAGGCGATTAATCCCTTCCCGGGCTATTTGAAACCTGAGCCACACATTGTCTGCGGCCCATTCTCGTTAGGCGAGACGACCATTACTCCCCTGCCCGTCCCGCATGGCAGCTTTGAGACTTATGGTTATCTCTTCTCCCGAGGCGGCGTAAAACTGCTCGCTTATCTGAGTGATTGCAGCGCGGTGCCGGATGAAATCGCGCGTCGCATCGACGGAGTAAAGGTGCTGATCATAGACGCTCTCCGCCCGAAGCCGCATCCGACTCATCTAAGCGTCGAGCAGGCTTTGGAGGTCGCCCGGCGCGTGCAGCCAGGCCAGACGTTGTTTACGCATATCTGCCATGAGCTGCCGCAAAGTGCCGAGGAGGGTTTGCCGCCGCGCACCGGGATTGCTTACGATGGCTTGAAGATAGAGATAACGGCTTGAAATCCTGCTTTCTCGTTCTGGTAGTCCTTTACTCGTTAGGCACTAGCCTTCTCGCCCGCGACGCGGCCGAACTCGCCCGGGCGACTCTCGTTGTCTATAATCGCGCGGCGCCGGATTCGACCGGTCTCGCCCGCTATTACGCGCAACTGCGCCAGATACCTAACGATCACTTGATCGGCCTTGATTGCTCGCTCGAGGAAGAGATTAGTCGCCAGGAATACGACCAGACCATTGCCGAGCCGCTCCGCAAAGCCTTCATCGAACATCAGTGGTGGAAATCGCAGGAAGATGCCAGCGGCCAGATGCGAGTTAGCTCCAGTCAGATTCACTTCGTCGCGCTCATCCGTGGGATGCCGTTGAAAGTCCGCGCGACCGCCGATTATCCGGGCGATCATCCGGAGAGTAACATTCTCGGTTCACAGAATGAAGCTTCCGTCGATTCCGAACTGGCTACACTCGGACTTTTCTCGCGGCAGATTTCCGGCGTCGCACCTAATCCCTACTTCCAGAATTTTCGACCTATCGGCGAGTTAGATGGCGTTCCGATTCTGTTGGTTACCAGGCTCGACGCACCTACCGCGGGCATTGTTAGGCGAATGATCGCCGATGCGGTGGAGGCCGAGAAGGCGGGTCTCTGGGGACGCGCTTATGTGGATGGCGCACATAACACTTCCGGTGGCCTGGCCGACGGCGACGAATGGCTTCGCACGGTGGTAAAGGACTTGCGGCGAGTAGGTATCCCGGTGGTTTACGACCGTAAGCCGAGTGTTTTTCCTTCCGGCTACCCGGTAACTAACTGTGTCTTATATTACGGTTGGTACGCCGGTGGGATCTCCGGCCCGTTCGCGGAGCCCGATTTTGTTTTTCCACGCGGCGCGATCGCAGTTCATATCCATTCTTTTAGCGCCAATACCTTGCGGCACGCAGATGCGAATTGGGTTGCGCCACTCCTGAGCAAAGGCGCGACAGCTTCGTTAGGCAACGTCTATGAACCGTACCTGCAAATGACCGCGCATCTCGATATCTTCAACGACCGTTTGCTGCACGGCTTTACCCTGGCGGAAAGCGCTTACATGGCCACGCGCGCTCTTTCGTGGATGACTGTGGTGGTAGGCGATCCACTTTATCGGCCGTATGCGGCATGGCTCCAACTTGACTCTACGAAAGGTAGTAGCGCGCATAACGATTGGATCATGTCTCACGAGTTCGCCTTGAAAAAGATAGGACTAAGTCCGGCGGATTATTTTCCCATCGCGCGCCAGGCCGCCTCTCGCGCTGATAATGGCCCTATGTTGGAAGATCTCGGGCTAAGACAAGAAGAGGTTGGGGACAATGACAGCGCGCTCGGTTGTCTGCGACAAGCGCGAACTATCTATCGCGGTCATGGCGACCTTTTGCGCGCGGGCTTGGAACAGGCAGATACACTTATCGAAGCAGGTAGGAAGGACGAGGCTTTACCACTGCTGAAAAGCCTGATGCGTACGACTGCGGAAGGAACCGGCGCGACGCTTCTGCACCAAGTGCTAGACCAAATCGTTCCGCCCAGCCCTACCTCGCCGCCTCCCGCCCCACGACCGTAGCTAAAAAAGCTTGACCTGAGGTTACCACACCAGCTACAACCTCCACATGAAAGCATGGTTTATCGGTCTCTTCGTTGGTCTCAGCTTGCTGCTGCCTAACTCCCCAGCCGCTCAACTCACTGGTCGCATCACTTACACCCCGGGACCGACGCCTTTCATCAGCTTCGCCCGGGTAAAAGTGAGCGATATCTCGACGCTGCGTTACGTGCAGTATGAGATCGCGCCCAAGACCGGGTCGGCGACGCGCCCGATCAATGTCCGCTACTCGCGACAGTATTTACAGAAGCGCGGCTATCTCAGGTCGAATTCCACTGCTATTACCGTTCCGATCTTTGGCCTCTATGCGGGCCGGAGTAATAATGTGACGGTCACGCTTACCTTCAGAGACGGTAGCTCACAGCAAAGTAGTATAGCTATTGTGACTGCCTCTTATGATGGCGGCACTTACTCAACTCCCAGTGTCATCCAGGCGCGCCTGCCGGGGACCACTCTTAGCTATGACTTTATCTTGCTCGAGAGTTATGCGGATCCTACCACGCCAATCATTATCGATACGGATGCGGAAATTCGCTGGATCGGCACCGCGGGCATAGGCTCGCAACCTTCGGCGGATTTTGAGAACGCTTTCTATATCACCGCCGGCAACTCACTAGTGCGCGAAGACTTTGACGGAAAATACACGACTCTCGCTGACTATAGTTCCATCGGAGTCATCGGCTTTCATCATAACATCGATCCAGGTAAGACAGGAGTGATTCTCGACGTAGATACGAGCGCCTGGACGGAGTGTGTGAATATCGAAGTGGATACCGCGGGGAATGTCCTCAAGACCTGGAACCTCGCCGATATCATCAGTGCCGCGATGATTGCGGGTGGCGATGATCCCTCACAATTCGTGCATCCGGCGCCGATCGATTGGTTCCATAACAATGCTACGGCCTATCGCGCGTCCGATAACACTCTGATTGTTTCCAGTCGCGAGAATTTCGTCATGGGGATCGATTACGATACGAGCGCGATCAAGTGGATCCTGGGCGATCCGACGAAACACTGGCATGACTTTGCTTCGCTGCGCGCCTACGCGCTGACACTCGGCGCCGATACGCTCCCGCCGATCGGCCAGCACGCGGTTTCCGTGCCTAACGACAAGCTTCTTCTTTTCGATGACGGCACGGGCAGCTCTTATCAACAGCCGCCGGGAGAAACACGGACCTACAGCGCGCCGCGCAAGTATGACATTAACCTGACTACTTTCACCGCGACCGAGATCTACCATTACCTGGCTAACCCGAGTATCTACAGTCCTTATTGCAGCAGCGTTTACGAGGATGCGCCCGATAACTATCTCATCGATTACACACTCGGCGGGCCTTACGTCTTCACTGGGATCGTCGGGCTGGACGCGACTGGCGCCAAGGCTTTCGACTACCGTTATAGTGAGCTCGATTTCTGCGGGACGGCGTGGAACGCCTCCATCATCCACTGGGAAAATCTCCATCTGAATTAGATTTAGTTGGAGCGAGGATTGTAAGTCGGCACGCTTCGGGAATAAGAGCGTGCCGACTTTTCTCTTATAAGTCGACCGCCGCTTCTGCTAGCCGCTAAGCACTCTTATGAAAGCAATTCTCTACTTGGTCGCTGTTATGTCATTGCCGGCCGTTTTTCTGCATGCCCAACAAACCGGGAGCACGATGCTTCATAAGACGGAGCGTGTTGCCTTCTCCCAATATTGTTTCTGGTCGGGCGAAATGCACCTCGGTCAGATTGAAGGCGTCGTCCGGACTGAGGCCGGTTATTTTCACGGGCGCGAGGTGACTCAGGTTGACTACGATCCAGCTAAGATTTCGCTGGAGCAACTCGCATCTCAAGCTCTGCGCGCAGGTGTGGCCGATCAGGTTCACCTTTCTGACGGGATGCGATCGAGCGCATCTAAGATAGCGGGAGTAAGTGTGGGTCCTGTCCTTGATGACAAATACCGGAAAGCGCCGGCCAGCGATCAAAAGAAACAGCTCGCAGGAACGCCCTACGCAGACCTGAAGCTAAGTCCGGAACAAGCGACCAAAGTGAATGCTTTTGTGCGGGTGAACCCGGAGAAGGCGAGAGAGTATTTGTCTCCAGATGAGCGCGCCGCGCTTGCCGCGGCGCACTAACTCCCAGGAGCGCTCAGAGGCGCCTCATAACCGAACGACTTTGTCATCCCGAGCGGAGCGAGGGACCTCACAAGCTAAGTTTGGTGTGCACTTCCTTGATTCCTGGCGGGGTCCCTCGCTTCGCTCGAGATGACAAAGCGCCGAAGGCGCGAAGTTCCCACGGGGCGCGTCCTACCGATCTTTACGCACCGCTTCGCGGAAGATGGTTTCGCCTGCCTTCATCAATTCAAGGCGATCGCGTGCGATTGTTTCCAGATAAGTGGGATCGTTTTTGAGCAACGCTACTTGTCTCGTTAGGCGGGAGAGGATGGCCTTTTGCTCACCGAGCTGCGCATCGAGATCGTTGTAGGCCGCCCTATCGCGCTGAAGCTGCTGGTAAGGTGGAAAAAAGAAACTAATCATCAGCAGCCAGACGGCGATAAAGAGCAGAACGCGCAAGATCGCGTTCATCTGTTGCCAAATGGTGGCCTCTCGCCTTTGGCGAAACAGATTCGTATCCACTACCGCATCTTACCTCCGAAGACCGCCTTGTCACCTAGCTCATCCGCGATGCGCAGGAGCTGGTTATACTTGGCCACGCGATCGGTGCGACAAAGCGAGCCAGTCTTGATCTGGCCGGCATTCGTCGCGACTGCGATATCGGCAATCGTCGTATCTTCGGTTTCACCTGAGCGATGACTTATAACCGATGTGTAATTATTTTTTGTTGCGAGATCGATGGTGGCGAAGGTCTCGGTCAATGTGCCGATCTGGTTCACCTTCACCAGGATGGAGTTAGCGACTCCGCGCTCGATTCCTTTGCGCAAAAACTCAACGTTAGTGACAAAGAGGTCGTCGCCCACGAGTTGGACTTTGTCGCCTATCCGGTCGGTTAATTTCTTCCAGCCATCCCAGTCATTTTCGGCGCAACCGTCCTCGATCGAAATGATGGGATACTTCTGACAAAGTGACGCGTAGTAATCGACCAGCTCACCGGCGTTGCGTTCCGAGCCATCCGATTTCTTGAAGACATACGCGTTCTTTTCCTTGTCGTAGAATTCGGAAGAAGCAGGGTCGAGCGCGATGAAGATTTGTTCGCCTAACGAGTAGCCCGCTTTCTCGACCGCCTGCGCGATGACATCGAGCGCGTCCTCGACCGAATTGAGATTGGGCGCAAAGCCGCCTTCGTCGCCGACCGCGGTGGAAAGGCCGCGATCCTTGAGCACGCCTTTGAGCGCGTGAAAAACTTCCGCGCCGTAACGCAGCGCTTCCGGAAAACTGGGCGCACCCTTCGGCATGACCATGAACTCCTGGAAATCGATCGGAGCATCGGAATGCGCGCCACCATTGAGGATGTTCATCATCGGCACGGGCAGGACTTTCGCTTCGCTGCCGCCGAGGTAGCGGAAGAGTGGAATTCCCTCGGCATCCGCCGCGGCATGCGCGACGGCGAGGGACACGCCTAACAATGCGTTGGCGCCGAATTTCTTCTTGTTCGGTGTGCCGTCGAGGTTAATAATTTCCTGATCGATCTCGGCCTGCTTGAGCGCGTCACAATTCATCAGCATAGGGGCGATTGTTTCGTTGACTGCGGCGACCGCTTTCGTCACGCCTTTGCCGCCGTAACGTTTTTTGTCGCCGTCGCGCAGCTCCCATGCTTCATGCTCGCCTGTGCTCGCGCCGCTCGGGACGGCCGCGCGCCCGCAGCCGCCGCCTTCCAGTTCGACCTCCACTTCGACGGTCGGATTGCCGCGGGAATCGAGGATCTCACGCGCGTGAATTTTTCTAATACTGGTGGCCGACATTTCGTTAGGGAAATAGCTGCGATTCGCGGGGTGCGCAATCCTCTTTCACATGGCTTTGAGGTGCGTCGCTGCGCTCGTTAGGCAAACATTCCTCGGGAAATTGTCTCGTTAGGCACAGTCGCAAGAGATAAAGTCCCCACGTCCGTCCAGGCTGCAAAAGAAAACGGCGCAGAGCCACGCTTGGAATAACAGGAGCCGGTCACGCCCTGCGGCGGTGCAATGCTGGATCAATCGCGGTGGCCATGGCGGACTCGTTAGGCAACTTCTCCGCGCCAAGGAAATCGACCAGACGCGCGATCGCGGCGGCGGGTTCGCGCACGAGTGCGGGATATTCTATCTCAAGCCATTCGACGCCTGCCGCACCCTTGGCCCATTGCCGTATTTCTTCGCGGTGCGCGCGGAGGCCTCGCTCCAATTGCGCGCGGTCGAGTTCGGCGCCTTTGGTTCGCAAACGCGCGGCCATCGCTTGTTGCGAGGTGACTACTTCCGCGATCGGGCGCGTCATGAAAATCACTTTGTATCGATGTTGCGGCGGCAGATGAGGCAGGAGCATGGAGATGCATTTGATCGCGCGGCCTGCCACCGCCGGGTCGTCGAGCAGCTCGGGTTTTTTGGCGATTTGCTTAATCGCTTCCCATTCATAATAGCCGCGCGGGTTATCGATGTCGGCGACGCGCTGGGCGTCGGTCATGACGGGCAGGCCACCCGCTTCGAGCAACTGCATCATAAGGGAAGTGCCGGAGCGCGGGAGCCCGGAGACGAGGACGAACGTCTTGCCCGATTTCTCGACTTCGGGTTTCGGATCGGGGCGTTCTTTGAGCAGAGTGGCCAGGCGTTCGGCGCGCGGCGGGATCTTCGGCAGGTCGAAAAGCTGCTCGCGTTTCGGATCGTTCGAGACTCCACGCCGCGCCCGTCGACTCGTTAGGCGCAACACTTCACCGCGATGAAACCCGGCTTTCACCGGATCGCCTCCGTCGATCTTTTGCAGGGCTGCGAGGTAGCGATGCGCGTTCACCATCTCGGGCTGAAAGCGAAGCGCCGTCTCGAAAGCGAGGATGGCGCGTTCGTTCTCGCCGAAACGCGCGAGCGCGACGCCAAGGTTGAAATGCGCGAGCGGCAGGCGATGGAGCAAGCCAACCGCGCGCAAGGCGCAATCGACAGTCTGCTGGTTGTCACCGAGCCGGCGATAGACGTTGGAAAGTCCGAGGTACGCGCGAGCGTTATCTTCATCGAGCGCGAGGGCTTTTTCATACGCGGTCCGGGCATCTTGCCATTGCCGCAGGCGCACATAGATCTCGCCGATCTGCACATAAACTCCCGGCGAACGAGGATTGGGCGCATCGGCCGCGAGCACGGCTTGGAGAGCACCGCCGAGATCGCCGCGAGCGAGTTTGATCCGCGCCCAAAGCAGATTGGCGGGCGCGTTGTCGGGCTCGCCACGACCCGCGATCGCGAGAAGGAGCCGCTCGGCTTGAGCCAGGTAGCCGGCCTGGAAATACGCGGAGGCGAGGAGCGAAAGGAACCGGTCCTCCCACGGGCGGCGCCTAACGATCTCTTCGAGGAGCGGAAGCGCTTCGTCGGCGCGCCCTTTCCAAAGGTAAGTGCGCGCGACGTTGTATTTCGCTTCGATCTCAGCCGATTCCGCCGCTTTTTCTTTGTCCGCGCCCGGGTCTTCGATGTAACCAAGCGCCGCAAATTGCTGCATCAGCTCGGCGGCTTGGGCGCGATCCATTTGCTGATCCGCAGCTAGCATTCCAGCGTCGCCTGGCACGTCTTCCCAACTCGGGATCGTCTGGACCGCAGGCATCGCTTCGAAGGCTTCGAGCAAGGGCCGGCCGTCCATATCTTCACCAATCGGAAGATCGAAAAGAGTAAGAACGGTTGGCGCGAGATCGATCAGGCTCGCGCCATAAATGCGTTCGTCGCGCCGGATACCCGGGCCGGCCATGGCGAAGATGCCGTATTGCCGATGCCAGATCGCGGGACCCGCCGGCTCGCGCGGCGTGCCCTGAGGACGTTGCGATCCCGACTCGAAGCCGTGATCGGAACAAAGGATGACCGTTGTTTCCGGTCCGGCGAGATCGAGGAGCCGCTCCAGCATCATGTCGTGGAAACGATAGGCTCCCCTAACGACTCCTTGATAAAGCGCGAAATCCTCGTCCTTGATCCACGGCAGCTTCGGCGGGTGATACGCCATGAAGGCATGCGAGAAATGGTCGATGCCGTCGTAATAAATCGCGGTGAAATCCCACGGCTCCTTTTCCATTAAAGCCGTGGCGACGGCGTGGATCGATGCGTTATCGCTCAGGACTTTCGCGAAGGAATTGAGACGCTTATCCTTTTCCTGATCGATCGTAGCGGCCTCGGGAATGAAGGGCAAAATATGAGCCTCGGTGAGTTCGTTAGGGAAAATCCGATAACGCGCGAGATCCGTCCCGCGCGCGGCTGGGTGCACAGTGCCCCGGGGAATGCTCCAGCCTTTTTCCGGATCGAATTTCACACCGCCGAAAGCGTTCGTGACCACGGTGCCATTGATCGGTTCCGCAGGATGACTGGCCCACCAGCCGACGACGTTACTGCGCAGACCTGATTGACTCAGAATATTCCAAAGCGCTTTGCATTTTCGCGAGGCGCTGCTGTAAGGCCGCACACCGCCGTTGATGGGATCGGGTTCGATGAAACCGTGAATGCCGTGCTTGTCTGCAAACTTACCCGTTGCGACGGAGTTCCAGAGCATGGGGGAAAGGATCGGCTGGAGAGTGGCGAGGTTTCCGATAACGCCACGGTTAATGAATCCGTCGAGCGTTGGCATGAGACCTTCCTCGAGCAGCGGGGTGATGTGTTCCCAATCGGCCGCGTCCCAACCGATGAGTAAAACTTTGCGGCGCGGCGAAGCGAGCGACACGGCAACTAATACTACAGAGCTGAGCGGCGCGATTAAGACGCGTTACGACGAAACTCTTACTGGAAGCGTCTCGTCAAAAGAGCCGCAGGAAATCTAATCCCTCGCACCTGCTAGAGTATCGGCGTGGGTCGCCGCCAAGCCGCAAGGCCGGCTGCGCCCAAGGCGAGAAATCCAAGCGCGCCGCTTTGCGGAGCTTGCGTGCGACTCTTCAGTTGGCCAGCGCTAACTGGCTCTCCCGGGTCGCCCCAGGCGTAGTCGATGACTTGGAAGCGATTGTCCGGCGCTCCAAACATCTTAACCCTTGCCCAGCCATATTGAATTCCATTTCCCGCGTCAAACCGAAACCCGATAAAGCCCGGGCCCCGAGCTAACCATTGGCTTCCGCCCAGACCGCCGTGAAAGGCCAAAAAAGCAAAAGGCGAAGCTGAGCCGGCGACGAAATTCCCCGAAGAGATGGGATCGTGTGCCGCCAGTTTCGAGGGATAACGGAGACCGGAGACACCCCCAGGCTGGGTTCCGCGAAACGACTCCACCAACGAGTCGTGCAAAACGCCTCCTTCGATATCGAAAAAGGCCGCCCCATCTCCGCTCTCAGCGCGCCCGAAATCAAAGGCCAGGCGCGCGCCGCCTTCGAGGGGAAAGAAACCCTCCTGGGTAGATTGCGGGAGCGCATCGAACTTTTCGTGCAGAGGTCCGGAGTAATGAATTTCCGCGTCTGCGGCGTGCGCCCCACCCAAAGCTGTAGCGATACCCGCCGCCGTGTAGGTGGCCCAGCGACTTTTGCCGATGGAGTTGATTCTAGGACGAAGCTTCCTCTGGATTTTCATAAGGTTGAGACTCTTCAGTCACACGTCCGATGTCAAGACAGATTTGGTGGCGAAACGTCGCTTTGACTTGATCATCGCAGTGCTCGTTGGCATCACCGAATCATTTCAGTTACGTTCGTTAGGCCAAAACTTTTCGACTCTGCGGACACTTCTTCGAGCCTTCTGCGATGAAGCGAATCATTCCATCTATTTCGGCTGGCAAATACTCAGACGCGTGGATAATCTCCTCCAATGTTCGAGAGGACCTCACAAAAAGCGGTAACTTTGTTTTTGTCTGTGCTCGTGAGTTCCGCCATCGGCGAGCCTGGCGCAGCGCACTCCGCTCCCCTCTCTTTCCTTTCGCCTAACGATCTCACGCAGGCGATCAAGAGTGACACCATCACCATCCCCACTCCGGGGGAAACCTTTGCCGCTCTCGGCAAAAAGGCCAAGCCGGATTGGACCGCGAGTTTTCGCGGACCGATTGCGATGAATTACAAAACTCGCGCGCAGATCGCGCTGAATCTCGGCGGCCTCATCGCCGACGGCTTTATCGCAATCGAGGCGCAGGACTCGCAGCAGGTGAAAAACACCGGAGGCGATATTCTCAAAATGGCCAAGGCTCTTGGCGTGAGTGAAAATATTCTAGCGCGAGGCAACAGCATCAATCAGTTTGCGGAAAACGATGAGTGGCCGGCGCTGCAGGAAGAGCTGGAGGCGACGCAGAATGAGGTGAAGTCTTCGATGCAATCGCACCGCGATCAGGATCTGGTTATCCTCGTTAGTCTGGGCGGTTGGATTCGTGGGACGCAAGTAGTGACTGCGGTCGTGGCCAAAAATTACGACGCGAAAGTCGCGCAGGTTTTGCGACAGCCGGAGCTGCTGCGTTTCATTCACTCGAAGCTGGTCGAGATCTCGCCCGATCTGCTCGCGGACCCGCTGGTAAAAAGCGTCGATGCACAGTTGCAGGAGATTGAAAAAATCGTCGCGACACCTTTCGGAAAGTCGCTTTCTGCCGCTGAGGTCGGTCATTTACAGAACGCGATCACGCATCTCATGCAGCAGATTCAAAAGAAGGACTAATGAAGGGCATCGGCTTGAAGTTTTGTCTTACCTTGATTTGCTGTACGGCTTTCAGTGTGGCGATTCTCGCGGAGACGGATCAGGAAGTCGCAGCGCGCGGAGTGGCACTCGATCTGGCAGGCGCATTTTCCAATGACGGCTTCAAGATTCGCGATGGTCATTGGAGCGCGAGCCTCGCACCGCACGAAAGCAAGGTGATTGCAGTCACCCTTTATGCCGGAAACCAATATTGGTTCTCCGCCGGCGCGACGGAAACCGGCAAACATCTGAGTCTGGAAATTTTTAACGAAACCGGCGCGCCCGTGCCCACGGATAAATATCGCGCGGATGGCAAGGCGGCTGCTGGAGTAACAGTAGCGAACAGCGGCCAATTCTACGTCCGGGTGGGCCTGGAGGAGGACGCGCCCGCGGGAGTATGCGTCATTTACAGTTACAAATAAGCAGTCGCTCATGGATGCTGCTAACGCTCATCGCCCTCGCGGTTTTGTTGGGCGGCTGCGGGAGCGTGGAGAAAATTGGCGGACAGCTTTCCGGCACAACCGGCAGCTGGTATGCAGTCAATGCGACCCAGACGCCGTTCTATCATTTCGGTCCGCAGCAGGGCAACGGTCCCGATCAGCAATTGCCCAAAGACGCGATCATGAAAGTCATCCGGCCTTCGTTTGGCTATGTAAAAGTGCAATTGCAAACCGGCGAGAATGGCTACGTCGCGAGCGAAGATATCCGGCCCGCCTCGTCCTCCCTGGTCGCGGAGAAACTGGCCCCACCACCGCCTCCGCTTTTGCCCCAGACCGCATCTTTGGTTGCGAATCACGAGGAGCAATTCCAGATAGATTCGAGCGATCCTCGCCTGGTCGCGCCGCCGGAACCGCTGCCGGAGCCGACCGCGATTCCGCAGCCTCGTTAGGCAAAGCCACCGTCCGCGCGCGGCCGGCGCGACTCGATTCCTACACTGGCGGGGTGATCGTTCGCCGCCTACCATTGCCGCCGCGCGTGATCACTTCGCTGCAGATTTTTTTTGAAGGCAACGTCCAGGGCGTCGGTTTTCGCTGGTCGGTCAAACGAGTCGCCAAAGGCTTCGACGTCACCGGATGGGTTCGCAATTTGGCGGACGGTCGCGTCGAATTGCAAGTAAGCGGCGATGAAGCGGAAGTGCGCGCCTTCGTCGAAGCGATCGGGCAAAGCGAGCTGCGCGCGCACATCCGCAAACAGCAGGAGTCCGCGCTGGCCAACGCGCCGTCGGCGCGAGGTTTCGAGATTCGCCATGACTGAGCCGGCGGTCGCGGTCCGCAGCCTAACGAAAGTTTTTCCGATCCCTTTCCGGCGGACGAAACTCGTCGCGGTGCGTGGTCTCGATCTCGAGGTCGCGCCCGGACAGGTTTACGGTTTGCTTGGGCCTAACGGATCCGGCAAAAGCACGACACTGAAAATAATCCTCGGGCTCGTCTCGCCGACCAGTGGCTCGACTGCCATTTTCGGACGCGACAGCCGCGAAGTCGGAAGCCGCGAGGCAGTTGGTTTTCTGCCGGAGAATCCCTATTTTTACAAATATCTGACAGGTGCGGAGACGCTCCGATTTTACGGGAAACTGTGCGGACTGCGCGGCTCGGCCTTGAAGAATCGCGTCGAGGAATTGCTCCATCTTGTCGGATTGCAGGATGCGCGCGACCGCAGGCTCGGAGGCTATTCGAAAGGGATGCTGCAACGGATCGGTCTCGCACAAGCGTTGCTCCAGGAGCCGCGGCTAGTCGTGCTCGACGAGCCGACGGCGGGCGTCGATCCGGCCGGCTCGCGCGATATTCGCGATCTCATTCTCGATCTGAAACGGCGTGGAATCACCGTCTTGCTCTCATCGCATTTGCTCGCGCAAGTCCAGGAAATTTGCGACCGCGTCGGCATTCTCGCGCATGGCTTGCTCGTGCGCGAAGGACGAGTCGAAGACCTGCTTGCGATTGAGGATCAGACCGAGTTGATCTTGCAAAACGCCACGCCCGAAGTGCTCGCGCAAATCGCCGCTCTCGTCGAAAAGTCTCCCGCGCAGTTGCTCGAAACGCGCCAGCCGCAGACCACGCTGGAACGTCTCTTTCTCGAGGCGACTAACAACACGGAAAAGAAATGAGGTCCACAGATTTCGCAGATTTACACAGATTACTTTTTATCCCGGCAGACGCTTTCAAGTCCTCTGTAAAAATCTGTGTAAATCTGTGAAATCTGTGGACCCAACTCTCCGCTTCCCGAAGTGAAACACCGCGCCTTTTCCCCGGTCCGCATCGCCGCCCTCACGGGCAACACCTTCACCGAGCTCGTTAGGCTGAAGGTCTTTTATTTCCTGCTCATCTTCGCGCTTCTCCTCATCGGCAGCTCGATCTTCATGGCGCAGTTGAGCTTCCAGCAGGAATTCCAGGTGCTCAAAGACGTGTCGTTAGGCGCGATGAGCATCTTCACTTCGCTCCTCGCGATTGTGGCCACGGCGCAGCTCCTGCCGCGCGATATGGAAGAGCGCACCATCTACACCATCCTGGCCAAGCCGGTCCCGCGTTACGAGTATCTCGCGGGCAAACTCGCCGGTGTGTTACTGCTGCTTCTCGTTAGTCTGCTGGCCATGACCGCGGTCTTTCTCGCGGTGCTTTTCGTTAGGCAGGAAATGCTCGCGAGCGAAACCTTGCGCCAAACCACCGGCCTTCGCCCCGAGCAGGTGCAGGAAGCCGTGCGCGCGCTCAAGGCTTCCGCGTTCAGCGCGAATCTGCTGCCGGGAATCGTCGTCGTTTATTTAAAGGCCGCGCTCCTTGCTTCCCTCACACTTTTTATTTCCACCTTCGCGACTTCAAACATCTTCACGATCTTTGTCATGGTTTTCATTTATTTCATCGGCCATCTCCAGGCGACGGCGCGGGAGTATTGGCTCCAGGAAAATAGCGCGGGCTGGATTGCGAAAACTTTTCTCGCGCTCGTCGCGCTCGCTTTTCCCGATTTGCAGCTCTTCAATTTAGTGGACGATATCGTGGCGGGCACGACCATCCCGAACGGCCTCTTCGCCCAGACCGCCTTGCTCGGCTGCGTTTACACCTCGGTCTATTTCTTCTTCGCGTGGGTCGTGTTTTACGGGAAGGAATTATGATCCGCGCGCTGCTCGTCGCCGTGCTCCTGCTTGCTTTCGGCGCGGTGCGGGTGCCGATCGAGTCCTCAATCTCCGCGCAGCATCGGAGCGCTTATTTTCACGAAACGAAACTCGGCCTCGATCTGCGCGAACAAATCGGCCAGCTCGGTTTTCTCGCGGCTTTAAGCGGATTTCGTTCGTTAGTCGCCGACGTCATTTTCATCCAGGCGCACGTGGCCTGGGAGAGGACGGAGTGGGGCCGGGTGCTGCTGCTCTTTCGCGAGGTCACCACTTTGCAACCGCGTTTGATTTTGTTTTGGGACATGGCCGCTTGGCACATGGCTTGGAACGCGAGCGTGGCCGCAATGCGCGACACCACTTTGCCTAACGACGCCATGCGCCGCAAAGCACAGCAGGAATATTTCGCGCTCGGGAAGGATTTCCTCGAGCGCGGAATCAAAAACAATCCCGACCGGCCTCAGCTTTACGAGGCGCTCGCCAGGCTTTGCAAAGACAAGCTGGGCGATCACAGCGCGGCCGCCCGCCTCTACGCGCAGGCCGCCAAACTCGAGGGCGCGCCAGAATTCGACGAGCGTTTCGCCGCCTACGAGTTATCCTACGCGCCCGGCCAGGAGCGCGCGGCCTACGATGCGCTTCTCGCGCTCTACCAGCGCGGGTCGCACGAACGCCTGCCGACTTTGCTCAAGCGTTTGAAAATTCTCGAAAAGAAACTCGATATCCCATTGGATCAGCGCATTCCCGACCACGAACCGTAAACTCTTTGCGATGCGTTTTGCCATCCTCAGCGATATCCACGGCAACCTCGAAGCTCTCGAGGCCGTGCTGGCCGACGCCCGCGCGCAACATTGCACGCACTATGTTTGCCTCGGCGACATCGTCGGCTACAACGCCAACCCAAGCGAATGCGTGCAGCTTATCCAGGAGCTGGAATGTCCCGTCGTGAAAGGTAATCACGACGAACAAGCATCGAGCAATTTTTCCACGGAAGACTTCAACGAACTCGCGGAGGAAGCGATCGGCTGGACGCGCGAACACCTTTCCCGCGAGGAAAAGGAATGGTTGGCCGATCTCCGCCTAACGAGACAAGTCCGTGACTTTACCATCGTCCACGCGACCCTCGACACGCCGCATCAGTGGGGCTACGTCTTTAGCGATCTCGATGCGATCGCGAGTTTTACCTACCAACACACGTCGCTTTGTTTTTTCGGACACACGCATTGGCCGACGGCCTTTGTCCGCGACGATACGGTGCGCCGCATCACCACCGATCAAATCATGATGGTGCCGGGGAAAAAATACTTCATTAACACAGGGAGCGTCGGCCAGCCGCGCGACCGCGATTGGCGCGCCGCCTATCGTATTTTGCACACCGATCACCACGTCGTGGAGCAGCGCCGGATTGAATACGACCTCGCCACCACCCAGCGGAAAATTCGGGCGGCTGGTTTGCCTGAACGCCTGGCCGACCGTCTCGCGCAAGGCCGCTGAGTGCGAGGGCTAATCGCAATTTCCAGTTACTTGAGTTCGTTAGGCGAAGGCCGTTAATTCGGAGCTCATAGATTTTGCCGCACGTCACTCGTTCCATTCTCATCATCAAACCGAGTTCGTTAGGCGACGTCGTCCATACCCTGCCGGCGGTTGCTCTTATCCGCGCCGCTTATCCGAATGCGAACATCACGTGGGTGATTAATCCCGAATGGGCGCCGCTTTTGCGCGGAAATAAGTGCATCAATCATATTCACATTTTCCCGCGCGGTGAGCTGGGTGGTCTCGGCCTGGCCACGCGACTACTGCCCTGGATGCGACATACCGGGCGCTTGCGACCTGACGTTGCGCTCGATTTTCAAGGTCTGTTCCGAAGCGCTCTCATCGGCCGCGCCAGTCATCCCCGCCAATTCTACGGCATGAGCGATGCGCGCGAAGGCGCGCGCAGGTTTTACGACCATGTCGCGCCCGTCGATCGCGACGTGCATGCCGTCGAGCGCTATCTCGCGCTCGTGGAAAAATTTGGTGTGCCGGTCGAGCGGCCTTTGTCTTTTCCTTTACCCACCGGCGATCCGATCCAGCGTTTCGACGACGACGTTCCCTTTGTCCTTCTCCACCCTTTCGCGCGCGGTTCGCGCAAATCACTTAGCGATCTCGCGGTGGAGGAATTCTGCCGTGCGCTCGCGCCGTATCGCGTCGTGCTCGCCGGTCGCGCGAAACGCGAGCTGCCACTGTCCGATAATTGTCTCAACCTGCTTAATCACACGACCGTTCTACAACTTATCTGGCTGATTCGCCGGGCGCGCTTCGTCGTCAGTGTGGATAGCGGGCCGATGCATATCGCGGCGGCCGTGAGTGATCGACTTCTCTCCATTCATAACTGGAGTGACCCGCGGAAAGTAGGTCCCTATAACGACAAGGCCTGGGTCTGGAAGGATGGTCAGCTCACGCAGGTAAGTGACTTACCAGTTACCCGCGGCAAACCTAAGAGTCGCCGCTTTAGACGAACGGATGTGTCGCAACTCATTCCACTCGTTAGGCACTATCTCGCCTGACGCACGGAGCCGAAAACTGTGATACTTAGCGGACGTTATAATTACGGTGTTCCGTAAGCTTCGATTTCGTAGAGTGAATACCCGTAGCCAGTGGTTCGCTGAGTTCCGGTGACTCTCAGGTAGCGAGCTTTCACCGAGTTTAGGTCGAAGGTACGGACGCCGGGTTTGCCATCGTCCACCTTTGCGGCCGAACTCCAGTGCGAGCCATCATTGGATAACTCTAACTCATAAACTTTAGCGGCGGCATTTTGCCAGTTAAGAACTACCTTCTTCAACCCGTAAGTCTTTTCCAAATCGACCATGATCCACTGTGGGTCGCTAAAGGCGCTTCCCCAACGCGTCTTATCGTTTCCGTCAACGGCCTGATGCGCCTCGGTGCCGCCGTTTTCGCTCGATGAGGCGGTTACAGGTTTGAGTGTCGCCAGATTAACTTGATCCGGACTTAGCACTTTTACTCGCACAGTGACTTTCTGGTCTCCGGCTTCGACGGTAAAAGCTGCATCGCCAGGTTGACCTGCCGTTACTTCTCCTTCGGGACTCACACTTACATTTCCAGTGCTAGTCCATTTCACGGGCAGCAGATAACGAGCCTTAAACTGATCGACCGCTTCCGCGCGAAACTTCATCTTCGAGTTAGCGGCGAGCTTTAAGTCACGCGGAGCTTCGGGAGTTAGAATGATCTTACTAGGATGACGCGATTCCTCGACCGCAGCCCAGGCGCGACCTTCCATTTCGTTGGCTTTCGCGATTACGTCGCTGTGAGGTTCGACGAAGTTACCACCGCCATTCGGCGTAAACAGTCCGTTCGCATCGACGCTGCCTTTGCCTTGCACGCTCCAGGCAGGAGTTATCGCGAAAGGTTTGCCAAACTGATCGAGTCCTTTGGCGACAAACTTCTGAGTGGCCTTGTCACTAATAAGCGCAGCGGAAGGTTCGACCTGGATAGTCGTTAGAACCGGTGGACCACTCGGGGGTGGGATCGCGGGAGGACTTGGAAGTGTTTGGACCGCAGCTAAGAGAGCGGGTGGGACCTTCTTATCGGCCGACCAGGCAATTAGCCGGCGCGGCGGGACTTGAAAGGTCGCGGTGTTCCTTCCGCCCTCAAAGAGCCGGCAGGTCTTTTCCTTATCCGAAGTGTTATAGGCAGCTACCACGGGTTTACCTGACGCATCCTTGTAAACCGTACTCGTAGGGAGGTCGGTCCATGAGTTCCAGTCGATCGTGCCTAACGAGCGACCGGCGTGAATACGATAGTAAGTCGGTCCTGACTCCTCCTTCGAATGGGCAGTTCCTTTGTTGTCATCCCAGAGTTGATCGAAAATAGCCGCCGCCTAGATGACATGATGGGAGTTGCCGGGTGCGGGTATGGAACCTACACCCGACATTATGAATAAGTGCTTACACACTGAATTGTCCTCAGTTGAGGAAACCCGCGCCCAGTTTAATGGGAGCAAA
>JACDGS010000042.1 GCA_013821455.1 Chthoniobacterales bacterium | reverse complement strand
TCTTTGCTCCCATTAAACTGGGCGCGGGTTTCCTCAACTGAGGACAATTCAGTGTGTAAGCACTTATTCATAATGTCGGGTGTAGGTTCCATACCCGCACCCGGCAACTCCCATCATGTCATCTAGACGTTCACCACCGGCAGCTCGGCCACGGGTATGACGTCGATTACCTTCGGAAACAATGCTACGGCCGGCACTCTTACTTCTTTCACGAATAACGGCGCTAACTCGGCCGGGCAAACTGCTGGCCTAACGAGCTTCACCGACACCGCGAGCGCTGCGTCGGCTACCATCGTGAATAATGGCAGCACTATCGCCGGAGGCAGTCCCGCCGCGACTCAGTTCTATGACTCTTCCACAGCGGACCAGGCAAACATCACCAATAACGGCAGTAACATCAGCGGCGGTTTCGGCGCCGTAACTATCTTCTCCGGCAACGCCACGGCGGCTAACTCTGTGCTGACGAATAACGGCGGCTTTGGTGGAGGCTTAGGCAGCTCCACCATGTTCGTGGATAACTCTACCGGCGCACTCGCCCGCGGCATTGCGCGCGGGAATGGCAACATAGATATCAGCGGTCTTACTACCACCGGAATGGAGATAGGATCAATTGAAGGCAACGGTAATTTCTTCCTCGGCAGTAAGGCGCTAACTGTTGGGAGCAACGGTTTGGGGACGTTAGTTACCGGAGTGATCCAGGACGGTGGTCAGGCGGGAGGTGCGGGCGGCTCGCTCGTGAAGGAGGGAGTTTCGACGACCAATCTTTCCGCCCCGAATAGTTACACCGGCGGGACCATCATCAGAGCTGGAACGCTTCTAGTCAGCAACATTCGCGGTTCTGGAACGGGCACGGGCAGTGTGACCGTGATTCGCGGCGTCCTTGGCGGCACGGGCACTATTAGCGGTCTGGTCACAGTCGGGCCAGGGATGGGTCAGGGAGCGGTCCTTGCCCCGGGCAATCAGGGTGTCGGAACTCTCACACTGACTAAGATGTTAACTTTCTCGACTAACTCATTCTTGAGATATGAAGTGCAGCTAGACACGGCGCAAGCCGATCAAGTGAACGCGGCTGGAGTGACCATCGACGCCGGAGCCATGTTCGTCTTTAACTCGATCCGGACAGGCACATTGACTACTGGTACCGTCTTCACGGTAATCAATAACACTTCCTCGAGCGCGATCGTTGGCAGATTTGGTAACCTGCGTGACAACGGAGTCTTCCGCTCCGGCGCGACGAAATTTCGGGCTAGCTACGAAGGCGGCGATGGAAACGACCTAACGATAACTGTCCTGTAGTGCGCGTCGGTCGTTAAACGAAGAAGTTAGTCGCGGCACGAACGCCGCTGACTAAGAAGCCGTCTCACAAGTAAAGGAGGCTTGTCATCCCGAGCGGAGCGAGGGACCCCGCAAGCGTCTTTCGACGCCATGCTCGCAAGTCGGACCGTCGTCGGACGATTACGAGGTCTTTCGCCGCGCGGCGCGGCTCAGGATGACACCTCCGATCAATGATATAGCGTCCAATGTTATTGCAGCTTATACACTTCTACCAGGGCGACGCCCGTGGAACTGTTGGCGCTACTCACTACCGCCGTATAAGTGCCGGGTGCGAGAGTTATGAGAATGGCAGACTCATGATCGTCAGTCGGTGCGAGGCCCGTGGCCGTGATGGCTTGTTCCTGCGTATCCTTCCAATCGTTGTTCGCTTTCAGGAGCGTCTGGCCTTTGAATAACTCTAAGCTGGGATCACTTAGGGGGCCGCTCACACCGGCCTGCGCCAGGGAAGGCCCCAGAACTCGTACCACGACGGTGTTATCACCGGAATCGGCCGGCCCAACAATAAATCCTGCGATCATAACATTGTCCCCACCTTCTACCTTTGCTCGCGTGCTGATATTTAGTAACTGCCGTGTGGGAGGCTGAATCGCCAGGTATTGAGGGTTAGAAAGGCCACTGACAAGGGTTGTCCGAGTTCCGGCAGGGATAACCTTGGAGATAAGTCCCGTAGCATTATCTGCGACATATAGGTTTCCCACGCGATCAAAGACAAGGCCAGTCGGCTGAGATAAGCCGGTCACAGAGGCGCTTTTTGCACCTGCCGGCGTAAACTTAAAAACCGTACCCGTAGCATCGGCCACATAGATGTTACCAGCTACGTCCAGGGTAATACCGCCCGGCGACGTCAGGCCAGTGGCAAAGGTGCTTTTCGCGCCCGCGGGAGTGAACTTGAAGACCTGGCCGCTCCCGAAATCCGTTTCGAAAAGGTTGCCAACGTGATCAAAGGCCAGACCGGCCGGCGAGTTAAGACCACTGGCAAAAGTGCTCTTAACACCTCCCGGTGTCGTCTTGAAGATTTTCCCACTCCCGATGTCGGCGGAATAAAGATTACCCGCGGAATCAAAAGCCAGACCGTAGGGTTTACTTAGTCCGGAGAGAAAGGTGGTCTTCACCGCCTGCGGTGTAACCATCGAGATAGTATTGGCGGCAAAGTCGGCGACAAAGAGGTTGCCTTTGGCGTCAAAAGCAACGCCGGAAGGGCTCGTTAGGCCAGAGACGAAAACCGTCTTTGTTCCATCGGGAGTTACGCGATAAACGTTACCCGCGGCGAAGTTGGCGACATAGATATCGCCGACGTCGGCGCGCAGAGGATGAGTGAGCAGGAGAAGATTGCCCAGAAGAGCGAGCACTTGGAGTAGTTTTTTCATATGGCGGTTGGTAGCTATCTTAGGTTCACGTTTGAATGCATCTGTATCTGGCATCAGTCTAAGTCAGCGGAGTTAGCTGAATATTTCTTTGTGACTAACTCCGGCTTGCGGTGACGAAGCGCTTCTAACATGGGATGAATGACGTTTTCGCCGCGCGCGAACTAGAGCCGAACAGATTTCGCTAACACGCCGCCCCCGCTGCTACTATAATCCCGAGCATGAATAAGGGACCGGGTAACTCTTCGCGCCGGGCATTCTGGGAAAGTCGGGCCGGGTCGTGGCTGGCGCTCTTTGCCATCTATACGATCCTTACTCTCTTCTTCGCCGCGGTTTCGTTCATCGACCTGGCGATAGGTGGCCAACATTCCGATCCCGCGAAGATTTTTCTTTGGAATGGCACGCGCTTCTACCTTTGGGCGTTCCTATCTCCCTTAGTTATCCATCTCGCTCATCGCTACCGGTTGGATAGGACTACCTGGCTGAAGTTAGCGCCGTTGCACTTTCTCGCTTCGGTGGTGTGGTCTCTCATCCATGCCAGTTTGAACCTGACTATTTATTGGAGCACGGCCGCCCCGGAAGCTCGCCGGCTCGTGCCATCGCTCGTCGCGCGCGCACAGGGTATGGGTGAAACATTCGCTCTCGGAGTGTTAGTCTATTGGATTGTTCTCTTTGCGGTTTACGGGATCGACTCTTATCGCCACTACCAACAAGAGAGATTGCGAAACGCGCACTTGGAAAGCGAGCTGGCTCAGGCGCAGCTCAGCGCGCTCAAGATGCAGTTACAGCCGCACTTTCTGTTTAACACCTTGCACTCCCTCACTGATCTCGTTCTGGAGGATCCGGAGGCCGCGACGAAAATGATCGCTCGGCTGGGAGACTTCCTGCGGCACACGATCGAAGGTCCGTCTCGGGCTATCATCTCACTCGAGGAGGAGCTGGAGTTTGTGCATTCCTATCTCGAGATAGAAAAAGTGCGCTTTCAGGATCGCCTCGAAGTCGCGCTGGAGATCGCCCCGGAGACGCGGCGCGCCCAGGTTCCAAACTTGATCCTGCAACCACTGGTGGAGAACGCAATCCGGCATGGCCTATCTGCTCGCCGTGGTCGCGGGCGACTTCTTATTTCCGCACGCCGCTATAATGAGAAACTGGAGATAACTATCACCGATAACGGGGCTGGCCTAACGAATGGAAATGGAGAGGGGCGACAGTCCGGCGTAGGCCTGAGTAACACACGGAGTCGTCTGCGCCACCTCTACGGCGACAGGCAGTCCCTACAGCTCAGGAGTGAGGCGCCGGAAGGAACTAGAGTTACTCTTCTCTTTCCTTTCGATGTCGGCCTATCCGCTCCGCCTGAGAATGGAGTCATAGCGTGAGTGAGACGCTTAAAGTTCTGATCGTAGATGACGAAGTCCGCGCGCGCGGTCTTATTCGCAAAATGCTGAGCGGAGATAAGGAGACGGAGATTGCGGGTGAGTGTGCGGATGGTTACGAAGCAGTCGCGGCGATCAAGAAGAGTTGTCCGGATCTCGCCTTCCTCGATGTGCAGATGCCGGAGAAGGATGGTTTCGCCGTCCTGCGGGAGTTACAAGGTTGGGACTTACCCGCGATTATCTTTGTCACCGCGTTTGAACAGTACGCCATCAAAGCCTTCGAAGTGCATGCGCTCGATTATCTGCTTAAGCCTTTTGATCGGGAACGATTTCTTAAAGTGTTTCAGCGGGCGAAACGCGAGATTCACGCGCAACGCAGAGGTGAAAAGAACGGGCGTTTAAGTGTCTTCCTCGCTGCGAAGAATGCGCGCTTTACCGACCGTATCGCGGTGAAACATCGCGGCCGTATTCTTCTTCTCAAGGTGCAGGAGATAGATTGGATCGAGGCGGAGGAGAATTATGTCCGGCTCCACACCGGCGCAGGTTCGTATCTCACGCGCGAAACGCTCTCCGGTCTGGAAGGAAAACTGGACCCGAAGCATTTTCTGCGGATTCACCGCTCGGCCATGGTTAATCTCGAAAGGCTAACGGAGATTGAGCCGACCTTTCACGGCGAGTATGTGCTTCATCTCTCTAACAAACAAAGCGTAAGGTTAGGCAGGAGTTATCGAGAAAACTTCTTCACCAAGGTTGGGTATCCGCGCTGAGTTGTTGGATCGTCTGAAACGCGCCGATGTTGTCATTCTGAGCGGAGCGAAGAACCCCACAAGCTACTCTTGGCATTGCTTGCGGGGTCCCTCGCTCCTCTCGGGATGACAACGGTTTTCGTGGTATTCGATAGCCAGTGCTTCTTTGCGGGTCTTAGGGGCAATGAGGGAGCCTTACATAGCAAGAAAAACCGCCGCCTCCCGGTGGTCCGGCAAGACGGCGGCTTTATAACTAACGAGTATAAGTCTGGCCTACCAGATAGCGGTGCGGTCTTTGCGCACCATTTTGCTGTCGCCCGGCAGGTTGAAGGCCTTCTGGAATTCCGGCATGTTCGAGAGCGGTCCGTTGCAACGGAAGTGCCCGGGTGAATGCGGGTCGGTATTGAGCCGCAGTTTCAGGTCTTCGTCGCGCTGGTTATTGCGCCAGATCTGCGCCCAGGCGATGAAGAAGCGCTGATCGGGCGTGAAGTCGTCGATCTTTTTGCTCGCTTCTTCCGGATGTTTTGCCAGAGCTTTTTGGAAGGCGGCATAGGATATTTTCAGGCCACCGTTGTCGGCAATGTTCTCACCCTGAGTTAGCTCGCCGTTAATGTGCAATCCAGTGAGAGGCTCATAGGCGCCGTATTGTGCGACGATGGCTTTCGAACGCTCCGTGTAAGCAGTAGCTGACTTAGGGGTCCACCAATCACGCAGGTTACCCACTGGGTCGTATTGCCGGCCCTGGTCGTCGAAGCCATGAGTCATCTCATGGCCGATAACTGCTCCAATGCCGCCATAGTTAACCGCATCGTCCGCGTCCGGATTAAAGAAGGGCGGTTGTAGAATACCGGCCGGGAACACGATTTCGTTCATGTTCGGGTTATAGTAGGCATTGACCGTGGGCGGAGTCATACCCCACTCACTGCGATCGACCGGTTTGTCGATCTTCTTGAGTTCGCGATCGGTCTCGAAACGGGCGCCGCGCGCGACATTCAAGACGTAAGGACCACGATCGATTTTCAAGAGGGAGTAATCGCGCCACTTATCGGGATATCCTATCTTCACAGTGAAGGCGGCGAGTTTCTTGAGCGCTTCCTTCTTGGTCTGGTCGTCCATCCAATCAGAGCTATTGATGCGATCGGCCAAGGCTTCCTTCAGGTTATTTACCATTTCGAGCGCGCGCTTTTTCGCGTCCGGCGGGAAGTGGTCCGCGACATAGAGTTTACCGAGAGCTTCGCCTATCTCTTCATCCACCTTGCCCACTACTCTTTTCCAGCGGGGCTTGAGCTTCTGCGCGCCGGTCAGCGTCTTGAGATAGAAGTCAAAGTTCGCGTCCACAAACGCGGTAGATAGAGCAGGCGCAGCGTCATGAATCACGTGCCAGCGCAGGTAAGTCTTCCAGTCATTGAGTGAGACGGTCTTAAAGACGTCGTTTGCGGCTTTGAAGAAGTCCGGCTGACCGACGTTGATGGCAGTCGGGGGAGTGAGTTCGAGTTCCTTGAAGTATTCGTCCCACTTGAAGTCGGGCATGAGTTTTTGCAGCTCGGCCGCGGTCATCTTGTTGTAGTTCTTTTGCGGGTCGCGCAACTCGACACGCGTGCGCGCCGGTTTGGCGAGCGAGGTTTCTACATCCATGACGGTCTTCGCATGAGCGGCGGCATCGCCTTGCGAGTCGCCGAGCAAACCGAAGACTTTCGTCAGGTGCGCGATATAGGCTTCGCGGAGCTTCTTCGAAGCGTCGTCGTCCTTCGTGTAGTAATCGCGATCGGGCAGGCCTAGCCCGCCTTGATAGGCTTGGGCGATAACCATGGTGCTGTTTTTATCATCCTGCCCCGAGGTGAAACCGAAGAGTGCGGTCACTCCCGTGTCGTGCAGGTGAGCGATTTCTTTCGTTAGGCTATCCAGGTCGGTCACGGCCTCGATTCGCTTCATCTCATCCTGCAAAGGTTTCGCTCCTTGCGCGTTGATCTTCTCTTCGTTCATGCCGCTGGCGTAGAAGTCGCCTACTTTTTGCACGTCGCCGGTCGCGGCTTTCTCGATCTTTGATTCGGCTCTTTCTTTCGGCGCGAGGCCGGCGGCTTTCTCAGCGATCTCGTGCAGCGCGTCGTTATTCTTTTCGACTAACTCATTGAAGCTACCCCAGCGTGAATACTCCGGCGGGACGGGATTGTTCTTGAGCCACATGCCATTGGCATATTGGTAGAAGTCGTCGCCCGGATTGACGGAGGTATCCATGTTTTTAGGATCGATCGGCGGCGGGTTCTTATCGAGGTTTAGCTTCGCGCCGGTGTCCGCGGTCTTCGTCGCGGGAGCGATCGCCGGCGGGATTTGCGCGGTCGGCGGAGGCGCGGCGTCGTGGACGGTCGGTGGCTTGGAGGCATCGGCCGCAGGCGATTTAGCCGGCTCGGATTGCGCGCGTAACGAGGTGGCGCAAAGCAGGCTGAGAGCTGCGAGTAGGAGTTTTTTGGTCATAGGATTAGGATGGAGCAATAGGCTTGGCGACACGAGATAGCAAGCTCGTCGCGATGTGAGTTGAGGTTGTGGTGGCGTAGAAGTGGGAGTCGAATCGCGCGAGAGCGGGCGATACGGAACCTAAAGCCGATGAGAGCTATGCAAGCCTTGTGCCACTGTCCCGCTAATGTCCGACCTTAGAGGGAAGAAAGGTGTGTGTAGGTCTAATTATCGTTAAGCAAGGGCATGTCATTGGAGCGATTTCGGGATTTAGTCGTCCCAATTTCGCGACGAATCGAGCGAGAACAAAAGTGTAGTTTGCGGTTGTCGTTAAGGCAGGACACCTTGGCGGCGGCTAAGATACTCATGAAGCGTCCCGACACTTCGAATACCCGGCTCTTTAATGGCTCCGTCGCAGAGGTAGGACAGATCTATGCCGACTTGGCGGCACGGCCGGTGCAGCGCGACTGTCTGCGCCGCGGGGAGTGTTGTCAGTTCAAGCTCACCGGGCTGACACCTTACCTAACGAAAGGCGAGGCGGTCGTCGCGGCGCGAGCCTTGCGCGCGACGGGGCGAAAGAAGGTGCCTAACGAGACTAAGGACGCGTGTCCGTTGCTCGATCACGCTTCACAACGTTGCCTCATTTACGCCGATCGTCCCTTCGGCTGTCGGACGCATTTTTGCGCGGCGGCTGGTGGGCCGATGGCGCGCCGTGAGGTGCTGGACTTGATTCGCCGGCTGGAAGCGGTCGATGCGCAGCTCGGCGGGGATGGTCCGAGAAAATTGCCCGCGGCAGTGGCGGTGGCTTGGGACGAGATTGCCTGACGAGTATAGTTCTCGACTTGGCGGAGAAATCCACAAGTAATCCGCTCGTGCTAATGCTACGCAGCTTCGCGGCTGCTTGCTTTACGGGTGGTTTTCTTTTTCCTTCCACTCCCGGAGTGGGCGAGACTTTCCTGCAAGATAGCGACCAGATCGATTACCTTCGACGGTGTCTTCTTTTCTTTTGGCTTGGAGTCGATCTCCTTGCCGCCGGCTTCCACTTTCTCCTCGATCACTTCGAGTAAAGCGTCGCGGTAATCATCCTTGTACTTGGCCGGGTTCCATTTCGAGCTCATGCTTTTGACCAGGGCCTCGGCCATATCGATCTCACGCTTTCCCGGCTCCATTTTCTTAGGGACGTTGAGTTTCTCCGCGTCCGATAACTCCTGTTCGAAATGCATTAACTCGAGCACGAGCGCATGGTTGAGCGCTTTGACTCCCGCCAGGTATTGGCGGGTCTTAATGATGACCTTGGCGATTCCTACTTTCCCGGTCTTAGCCAGGACGTCGCGGAGTAGGACATACGCTTTATCGCCACCTTTTTGCGGTTCGAGGAAGTAGGGTTTGTAGAAGTACATCGGATCGATCTCTTCCACATCGACGAAGTCCTGGATATCGACGGTCTGGGTCGCTTCGAGGTCAACGCGCTGAAAATCCTTCTCGCTCAGGACGACGAATTTTCCCTTCTCGTACTCATAGCCTTTTACGATCTGGTCCCAGGCGACCTCTTTGCCGTCTTTCTCGGCGACACGCTTGTAGTTAACAGGGCTATGATCGGACTGGCGCAGGAGTCTGAACTTTAACTCCTCGCGGCGCGTCGCCGGATACAGCGCGATTGGAATATTGACCAGGCCAAAGCTGATACTGCCTTTCCAGATAGCGCGCATTGTATATGGGAATTCGCAGCTCGTATGACGAGTGCGTGGCTGTCGAACAGCAGGTCGCTTGTGCAGGACACACCACAGAGATTCGCGATATAACACCGCAACCCCCGGGGGCGTCCTCTAATCCCCACTGCTATCCCGAACGACTAGTGGTGCGAAACAGATACAGACGCGTCCTCTTTGGCCAAAGCTTCGGCCGGAGTTTGCTCACCAGTCTTCTGTTGAGTCTCCTGGCTGTAGCTCCGGCTCCCGTCCGCGTTATACTTTGGCTGGTCGGTGAGGCGCGGATTGTTATTAGCGCATCCGGCAAGGACCAGAATCCCGACAAAGAATAGTCTTTTCATAATCTGCCCTTTTCCTTCTTGTTAGGCAACCTGCCGATGGGAATACCCCGAAGGTCAGGATGTGCCCGAAATTTCGGTTTAGTGCCGCAGAAAGCAAATTGTTTTAAGTAACAACGCGAATCCATTATTCTTGCGCTTGCGACTCCTCCAACTGTCAATTAAAGTTATCCCACGATGAAAACCATTCGCCACTCCTTCTTGTTGTCACTCCTTGTTTTTCTCGGGCTTGTCTCGCTGGTTTGCGCCGCGTCCATGCCGGCCTTGGATGTGAAGGTCTCGAACGCAGCGGGCAAAGCCGTTTTCACTGGGAAAACTGATTCCAGTGGAAACTTCGCCACCGGCCAGCTGACCCCGGGCACTTACGTCGTCCAATTCAATGGCAACATTAAAGGTGGCCCCTACGCTTTGCAGGTCCGGGCGGGAAAAGAAGAGAACGGTGCTGACTCTTTGCCGGCGGGAAAGTTCGGTAAAGGCGGTCTGGCGATGAAGATCACGCTCGCGGGGCCGATGAGTGTAACCGGGCAACTCGCACCAGCAGGTGCGATCAAGACTGCTGCGGCTGCGGCTCCGGCCAAGAACGCCAACGGGTTAAAAACCAAAATGGAAAATGGCCGCGAACTTGTCTTTATTCCGCCCGAACGGGGTGGGTGGCTTCCCGGAAGGTGGGTGCCAGCCGATAGCGCTGAAGCCCGCAACGCGGAAGCGAACCGCCCAACAAGGCCGGGGCCGGGGAAGTGATCGACGCAGGACGATCCTGACAGTTAGTGTCGGTAACTCTGCGCGGCGTGACATCCTCACTGCGTGGGGCTGTCGTTATTATCAGATCATCTTTTCCAGCGTCGGCACGAGCTGATCGAAACGATCGATCAGCTGCGTCGCGCCGAGAGCTGCCGCCGGTCGATCGCGAAAGCCGAACGTCACCGCGAGACAAGGAAGGCTTGCCGCCCGCGCGGTTTCGATATCGACGATCGAGTCGCCCACGAACAGCGCCTTTCCGCCACCGCAACGCTTGATCGCTTCGAGCAATGGCCGCGCGTCGGGCTTGCGGAAGGGGAGAGTATCACCGCCCACAATGCTCGCGAACCTTTTACTCCAGCCAAAAGCGTCCACCAGTTTGCGAGCGAAGCGCTCTGGCTTATTCGTGCAGATGGCGAGTCTGACGCCGCGAGTTAGTAACTGATCGAGCGACATCTCCACGCCTTCGTAGGGAAGGCTGCGATCCGCCAGGTGTAATTCATAGTGCTCGAAGAAGAGAGGCACCGCGGTTTCGACAAGGCCTGGAGTTAACGGTCCGGTCGCGGCCAGACCTTGTTCGACTAAGACCCGAACGCCGCGTCCAATCATCGTTAGGACTTTTTCCAGAGGTAGCGCGCGCCTTCCCAGCCGCACCAGCATCCAGTTCAGGGCGTCAGTTAAGTCGGGAGCGGTGTCAGCCAATGTTCCATCCAAGTCAAAGACGACTACGTCAAAAGGAAATGGTGTCATCAGGCAGGCGATTTTTTGCAGATAACAACGGTCAACTAATTTGAAGTAGTGCTATTTAAATGAGCCATTATTTCCGAGACGTGCTGGCCGCTCGCGCTTTGCGCCGTTTAACCCGAGCCATGCCTTTCCCTGGCACATTGCTAACTTGACTACTTTAACCAGCCGAGATTCCAGCGCCGCCTTCGGATAGGAAGATGTCTAACGCTTCGGCGCATTTGAAGTCTGGACTCATGTTCCGAGTTATGGCGCGCACTAGGTCTGGAACGCGGGGATTCCAGTTATGTGTTGTCCCAGGATAAGGAGGTGGATGTCCTGCGTGCCTTCATAGGTCTTCACGCTTTCAAGGTTACACATGTGCCGGAAGCATTCGTTCTCATCGAGGATCCCTACACCGCCGAGGATGTCGCGCGCGGTTCGCGCGACCTCAATGGCTATCTCGACATTGTTCATCTTCGCCATCGAAATTTGTGCGGGTTGCACGGTGCCCGCGTCTTTCAATTGCGCCAGTCGATAAGCGAGCAACTGTCCTTTCGTAATCTCCGTCAGCATGCGCGCGAGTTTCGCCTGCACGAGTTGGAAGCTCGCGAGCGGCCGGCCGAATTGTTGACGCCGCAGGGCGTAGCTGCGCGCTTCGTCGTAACACGCCATCGCCGCCCCTAATGCTCCCCAGGCGATTCCGTAGCGCGCGTGGTTAAGACAAGCCAAAGGTGAGCGCAGGCCGCGGCTTTCTGGAAGAAGTGCGTTCGCTGGTAACTCACAATTTTCAAACTGTAACTCGGCTGTTAGCGCCGCTCTGAGTGAAAGTTTGCCTTCGATTAACTTGCTCCCGAAACCGCGCGTGCCTTTCTCCACCAGAAATCCGCGGATAGCTTTTGTGCTCTTCGGGTCAATATCTGTTTCGCCTTCCACCCTCGCCCAGACCACGGCGACATCTGCAATCGTGCCGTTGCCAATCCATTTCTTCGTTCCACTGAGCAGATAACTATCCCCCGATTTTATCGCGCGGCACTGCAAGCCCGCGGGATTCGAACCGAACTCCGGCTCGGTCAGCGCGAAACATGCCAGCCTCTTTCCCTGCGCCATCGCCGGCAGCCAGCGCCCCTTCTGCTCCGTCGAACCGAAAAGGTCGATCGCAGTCATCGCGAGCGAGCCTTGGACGGAGGCAAAAGTGCGCAGGCCGCTGTCGCCCCGTTCCAGCTCTTGCATCGCGAGACCCGCCGCCACGCCGCCGAGTCCCGCGCAGCCATGACCTTTAATCGTTAGGCCAAAGAGACCGAGCGCCGCCATCTCCGGCACCAGCTCGAGCGGAAAAGTCCCATCGCGGTAATGTCGCACTACGACCGGCAGGAAACGCTCCTGCACCCATTGGCGAACGCTCTTCCGCATGCTCCGCTCCTCGGCCGTAAGTAAGTCGTCGAGTTGATAGAAATCGACCGCCACAAAGCTGCCTGATGAGTTACTCATGTTTCGTGGAAGTTAGCAGAGACGGCGCGGAAACTCCATACGCCTTCCCTCGATGATGATTTCGTTGACAAAAGGTTTCCTGCCCACCATTCCGGCAGTCATGGCACGAAGGCGACGATCGACGAAGCAAGTGAGTTGAACATCGATTACTCAGCTTCCAGAAAAGCCCTAACGAGTAAAGGTCAGCGCGGGGTAAACGTCACTCGTTGTTCGTCGATTTCGCCATCTCTTTGCAGGAAATACTGCCGAACGGCTTCGGGATAGAACGCGCCGTCATTCTCGCGATTGAAACCGAGTGCAATCCGTCCGCCGGGCTTGAGCCGCGTCTCTAAGTCATCGAGGAAAAACTCCCATTCCTTTGGTCCCCACAGCGCCTGACTCTTATGCCCGTGGAAACAAATCATAAAGGCAGTTATGAGATCGAACCGGTGCTCGAAGTGGGGCAGGGGCTCGAAGGCTTTCACTCGCCAGATGACTCGAGGTATTCCCAGCATTTGAGTCATCTCGCCGTACATCGGTAACTCATCGATATCCAACCCCAGAGGCTCATGACCGAGCCATTTGCAGATAAACAAAAAATAACCGGCGCCCGATCCGATATCGAGGACCCGTTTGCGTCGTCCCCAGTCGAGATCGAGGGCTCGGATACGCTGCAGGTTAGTCCGAATCCAGCGCCGGAGATCGAGATACTTTGGCCAAGTATCGCCCGGGTCTTCGATTGCGTGACGATCGTAGATGGCCTGAAACTTCTCGCGGTCAATCGCTTGGAAAATCGCCTTATCGAGCGCAAAGACGAAGCGCTTGGTCAGGATAACCACTCCGATATGTTGCCGCGCGCTACGCAGCACTTCCGGATTGAGTAACTTCTTAAGCTTGTGCGAAAGCTGCATAAATAGAAATCGTGCTTAAAGGACTCGACCGGCTAGAAGGAGAAGCACGATGAGACTTAGCACCAGCACGCCTAGAATGGAAAAGACGATGGTATCCTGCACGCGCGCTCGCCGTGCCGCATCGGCGTAAGGGATGCGGGTAAAGGAAACCATGGTGTAGAGCGGCAGGTAGAGTCTTGGTAACAAGCCTTCGAGCGCATGATCGAGTTTCTTCTTCGCGCGGAAGGATGGTGAGGCGGTCTTATCGCGCATCTCGACGAAGTTATGCACCGCGAGATCAGCGAGGGCGTCGGCGTTCTTCTTTCTGCGCGTGAAATATTCAGTAAAAGCTCTCTTACGTTCGTTAGGGAACTCGGCCAGGCATTCATCGAAGACGACGCAATCTTCGAAAGCGGCGTTCATCCCCTGACCGTAGAATGGCACTACGGCATGGGAAGCATCCCCGAGGAGCGCGACCTTATCCTCATAGGTCCAAGGCGCACAGCGAATAGTAACTAACGACCCAGTGGGGTTAGTCCTGTAATCCTCGAGTAAGGTCGGCATCAGTGGGACCGCATCGGGAAATTCTTCGGCAAAGAAGCGACGCACTTCATCGTCGGTCTTAGTCGTCGCGAAGCTGCGCTGACCGTCAAATTCCCAGAAGAGCGTGCAGGTAAAAGACCCATCCGGGTTAGGAAGCGCAATCATCATAAAACTGCGGCGCGGCCAGATATGCAGCGCATTCTTTTCCATCTGCCATGAACCATCGGCCCCAGGCGGGATGGTGAGTTCCTTATAGCCATGCGGGAGATAAGTCTGACTGTACTCGAAACGACTTAGCCGCTGCATCGCGCCCCGCACCGTGGAGAAAGCGCCGTCAACTCCTATGATCGCATCTGCTGTCGCCGTGCTGACAGAGTTAGTCTCAGTCTCGACAAAGTGCGCCGCCGGTGTCTCGAGATCGACCTTATGACAGCGCTGATTGAACAGCACTCGAACATTCGGGTAGCGTTGCGCCGCTTCGATTACGACCGTATTAAGGACGTCGCGTCCGACTGAGTTGATACATTTCGCTGGATCGCGATCGTAGGAGGAAAAGTGAAGCGCGCCATCTTTATCGTGAATCATCCGGCCACGCATCGGAATGGCCTGGCGCAAAACTTCGTCGGCGAGACCAAGCTGTTGCAAGGCGTGAATTCCGCGGGTGGAAAGCGCGAGATTGATCGAGCGTCCGCCGACGGTGTTCCCGGCTCGCGGGTCGGAGCGGCGCTCGAAAAGGTCTACCTCATAGCCACGGCGGCCGAGGAAACCCGCGAGCAATCCGCCGGCCAGGCCGCTACCAACGAGAAGAAATTTTTCTGCCATGCCGCTCTACCGTGGCCGCTTCCGGCGATTTGCCAAGCCCCGACCTGGACCGCGCTCTCGGAAGCGCGCGCCGATTGGCACTGCGACTGCTAACTAAGGTTGACCGCCGGAATGAAACCCGATCCCGAACCAGTTAGCCCTAAGGAGGGCAAGACCTACGCTCTCAAAGCGATTCTAGTCGTGGACGACGACCAGCAACTGGCTTCGGCGTTGCAATGGATTTTGGCGGATGAAAACTATCTGGTCGATGTGGCTTATGACGGCGACGAAGCTTTGCTCAAGGTCAAAGCGCACGATTACGACGCGGTCATTTGCGATTTAAAGATGCCACAACTGCGCGGCGACGAGTTCTATCTCAAGGCAAAAGAAATTCGGCCACCGTTGGAGGATCGTTTCATCTTTATTACCGGTTATGCGACCGACCCGGCAGTAAGACATTTTCTCATCGAGCAGGAAGTGAAATTTCTGGTTAAACCTTTTCCTATTCCAGGTCTGATTAGTTGCCTGCGCGAGTTACTCGGCTAAGTCTGCCTGATCGCTGTCGGAAAAGTGGGGACGCAGCCATCCTGCCGCAGACTGTAAACGCCGGGCTGGAAGCCCGTGCGACCTGACAGGCTGGAAGCCTATGTTACGCCTGCGCGAGTTACCTGGCTAAGTCTGCCTAACGATGTCGCGCGAGAATCTGCGCGCAGCGCCAGACCTCGTGGAAAGTGTTATAGAGGGGAGTGGGCGCAACCCGGATGACATTCGGCTCCCGGAAGTCACACTTTACGCCCGCGGCTTCGAGTCGCTCGAAGAGTTCTTTCCCGCGTTCGTGGACCAGAATGGAAAGCTGACACCCATGCTCGTTAGGTTCGGGAGGTGTAATGACGGTGAAGACTTCTGATGAAGCTTGCTGGAGGAGAAACTGGAAGTATCCAGTTAGTCTTAATGACTTGGCGCGCAAAGCCGACATACCGCCTGCTTCATCAAAAATAGCGAGCGAACTTCGCAGCGGCGCCATCGCCAGAATCGAAGGGTTACTTAGTTGCCAGGCATCGGCCGAAGGCACCGGCACAAAGTCTGGTTCAAGCTGCATCCGGAACCGTGTCGCTGGATCGTTCCCCCACCAGCCGGCGAACCGCGGTAGCTCCCGGTTCCGCGCATGTCGCTCGTGCACGAAGGCGCCCGCGGCCGCGCCCGGACCGGAGTTAAGATACTTGTAGGAACACCAGACGGCGAAATCCACATTCCAATCATGCAAGGCGAGCGGCACGTTGCCCGCCGCGTGTGCGAGATCGATTCCTACCATGCAACCTTGCTTCTGTGCGAGTGACGTTAGGCGAGAGATATCGAATAACTGACCGGTAAAGAAGTTGACTCCGGCAAATAAGACTAGCGCTATCTCATCGCCCTGTTTCTCGATGATGCCTTCAATGTCTTCCTGGTGCAGAGCTAACTCTCCGGATCGTGGCTTGGCCAGGATAAGAGATTCTTCCGGGTCGTAACCATGATGCGCAATCTGTGATTTGATCGCGTAGGTGTCTGAAGGGAAAGCCGGCTCTTCCATCAGAATCTTGGCGCGCCCTTTCGTCGGACGATAAAAAGTCACCATGAGAAGGTGCAGGTTCACCGTCAGGCTATTCATGCAGACGACTTCGTTAGGCAAAGCTCCGACCAGCCGCGCCGCTGGCTCACGCAAGGTTTCATGATAAGAATACCAAGGCGTCGCGGCGTCGAAATGCGCGTCCACTGCCAGCCGCGACCAGTCATCTAATTCCTGATCGACCGCCTGGCGCGTCGCCTTTGGCATAAGCCCAAGTGAATTACCGACGAAGTAAATGAGCGGCTTACCGTTCGCGCCTGTTGGTATATGGAAGCGATCGCGAAAGCCGGCGAGCGCATCTTCGCGGTCCAGTTGCCGGGCAAACTCTTCGTCAGCGGAAAAGGTCATGGTATTTCGCAGTCAACGCTGACCCGCCTACGCTGAAAATTGCGGGCTGGCAAGAAGGCTGTCCGCTTTTCGCTTTACGCTTGCGACAGCGCCCCCTAGGTTTCGCGCCGACTCATGCTCTACGAAGATAATCCGGTTAGCATCAAGTATTACGTCAAACGCTACATCCAGCAGCATCGGAAAGAGTTTGCGGGCAAGGTAGCGATAGATACTCCGGCTGGGTCTGGCACGACTTCGAAAGCCTTGCGCGACACGGGCGCGGAGGTGCATGCCTACGATCTCTTTCCCGAATACTTCACGACCAAGGGCATGACTTGTGAGCGGGCGAATCTCATGGCCGGTTTGCCGGTGTCGGATGGGTTCGCTGATCTCGTCTTTTGCCAGGAAGGGATAGAACATTTCAGCGATCAATATCGCGTGTTCCAGGAGTTTAATCGCGTGCTCAAGGCCGGGGGCTCGCTCTTCATCACGACCCCTAACTACTCTAATCTCCAGTCGAAGCTAAGTTACTTTCTTTTCGAGACCGAGTATCACTTAAAGACAATGCCGCCTAACGAGATTGACTCTGTCTGGATGGCGGATGATGCCCAGGCGAAAGAGATTTACTTTGGACATCTCTTTCTGCTGGGCGTGCAGAAATTACGCCTGTTGGCGAAGCTTTCAGGATTTCGGATCAAGCAATTTATCTTCACCAAAACTTCGAGCACCTCGGCTATCCTTCTGCCTTTTGCTTACCCTTTCATTCTACTGACAAATTTCTGGACTTATCGCAATCGAGTGCGCCGGGATCATAGCATCCCGGGCTCGCCTTATGAGGCGCTTTACCGCGAGTTGATGGGACTTAATAGTAATGTTCGTTTGCTGATCGATCGGCATCTCTTCGTCGAGTTCGAGAAGGAAGCTGAGCTGGATGCGGTGCGCAGCAAGGTCCGCGGGCAGCATGGGGCATTCAATATTATTACTTAGGCGGCGATGAGCGTCGCGGGAGCCATGCGCGTTGGCATCCCGAACGGAGCGCAGCGCAGTGAGGGACCCCGCAAGCCACGTTTGATAGTGATTTTCCTGCGTAGCTTGCGGGATCCCTCGCTCCTCTCGGGATGACATGAGGTCTGGTCGAATAACGTTCGGGGAGTCACGAGGAAGATGTGCAGCCTTTACTCGTTAGGCACGACCGGGACTTTATTTGATCGCCGCAATGACCTTTAATTCGATGGCGATCGGGGTAGGTAGAGCGCCGACTTCGACGGTAGTCCTGGTAGGATTCGGCTTCTCCGGTCCCGCAAAGTATTCCGGGTAAATACGATTGAAGACGGCAAAGTCGTTCTTCATGTCGGTAAGAAACACAGTCACGTCCACGATGTCGTTCCAGGACGCGCCGGCGTCTTCCAGGACGAGGCGGACGTTTTCAAAGACCGCGTGACATTGAGCTTCTATGTCATGACTAATGACGCGGCCGCCTTCGCCAAGTATTACCCCCGGAATCTCCTTACTTCCTCGCACGCGTGGCCCGATGCCTGACAGGAAGAGCAGATTGCCAACTCGCTTGGCGTGAGGAAACGCTCCGACTGGTTCGGCCGCGCGCTTGCTCTCAAAGGATTGATCCATCAGCTCCTAACGGGATTTAGCACAACCGGCGGGAAGCGCTTCGCTGAGCGGGCACGCGCCTTGGCCGCTTCTACTGCGCGATCGCGCGGCGGTGTCTGCGTGTCCAGGGAAGCGAGTAGCTCCAGTACGACCTGAGACACCTTTTCGACCGCGCACTCGAAAGCCTCTTCATTGACTTTGGATGGTTTGCTGAAGCCACTTAGTTTGCGCACAAACTGGAGGGAGGAAGCTTTGATCTCCTCCGCGGTCGCGGGCGGCGAGAAATTATGCAGAGTTTTGATGTTACGACACATATATTCGTTAGGTTCTTCGGGTTATCGTACTTACTTGGCGATACAGATATTTTTAGGCTCGGTGAAAAAATGCAAGGCTTCGTTGCCGCCTTCGCGGCCGACGCCGCTCTGTTTCATTCCACCGAAAGGCACACGCAAGTCGCGCACGAGCCAGCAATTGACCCAGACGGTTCCGGTGTGCACGCGTTCCGCGACTCGATGGGCGCGAGTGAGATTCTGCGTCCAGACGCTGGAAGCCAGGCCGTATTCGCTATCATTAGCGTAAGCGATCACTTCATCTTCGGTATCGAACGGTGTGATGGTAACGACAGGCCCGAAGATCTCCTCGCGGTTAACCCGGCAACCTACGGGTAAGTTAGTGATAACGGTCGGCGGAAAGAAGTAACCGTCCTTGCAACGCTCGTTAGGCGCAGGTGGGGCTTTACCGCCGGATGCGATTGTGCCGCCTTCTTTTTGCGCGAGATTGACATAGAATTTCACTTTGTCTAACTGCGTCTGCGATACAATCGCGCCCTGGTCGCTGCCAGTCTCGAGCGGATCGCCTAACTTAAGTTGCGCAGTCTTTTCCACAAAGCGCGCGACAAAGTCTGCATACACCGGTCGTTCGACAAAGATGCGCGAGCCACAAAGACAGATCTGTCCCTGATTGGCAAAAGAAGAACCAACGCTCCCTGCGATCGCGGCGTCGAGGTCGGCGTCGGCAAAAATAATGTTCGGATTTTTGCCGCCTAGTTCCAGGGAGACTTTCTTGAAGAGCGGTGCGCCGGCTTCCGCTACTTTGCGGCCGGTCACTGTGCCGCCGGTGAAGGAAATAGTTCCTACTTTGTTATGCGCGGTAATAGCGGAGCCAACGTTAGACCCGGTCCCGTGGACAATGTTGAGAACGCCGTTAGGCAAGCCGGCTTCCTGACAAATCTCGCACAGGAGATAGGCCGTCATAGGAGTTAGTTCACTCGGCTTGGCGATGGCGGTATTACCGACCGCGAGCGCGGGCGCGATTTTCCAACTCAGTAAGTAGAGCGGCAGATTCCAGGGTGAGATCAATCCTACCACGCCGCGCGGTTGGCGGAGCGTGTAGTTAAAAGCCACGTCATCCATGACGTGCGCTTCGTTCTCAGTGTGCAGAATCGCGGTGGCGAAAAAACGGAAATTGCTCGAGGCTCGCGGGATGTCGAGCTTGCGCGCGAGTGCTAGTGGCTTGCCGGTATCGATTGATTCCGCCCGCGCGAATTTTTCCAGATCGCGATCGATCAGCTCGGCGATGCTGAGGATGATTCGAGAACGTTCCGCAACGGTTGTCTTTGACCAATCGGCGAAGGCCTTCTCCGCCGCGACCACGGCTAGTTCGACATCGCGGCCATCGCTATCTGGCACGAGCGAGTATGGCATTCCTGTGGCCGGCTCGATATTATCGAGAAATCGATCGCCCGTCGGCCCGACAAATTGGCCGTCGATGAAGTTGCGGATTTTTTCTAGCGTCGGAGTCACAGTCTTACCTCTTCGCTAAAAGATAGCGACTGGCAAGGTCAGCCTCGCGACATACTCTCGCTGTGATAAGCAACGAGGGCAGAGAAGGGCAATTTAGTGCACCTTTATCGGCCGCAGCTTTTTTCATTGATTTAGGCTTGACCATTCAGAGCTAACCCTTAAAACGGAGGAAGACCACGATAGGAATAACTTCGAAAAAGGAGACACCATGAGAATAAATCACCTAAGTCAGCGGATGAGGTTCAAGAAGCTTTTCCGCGGTTTGCTCAGTCTTGCAGGGATAGTTATGCTTGTCGGTTCCGCGCTCGCGCAGACGAGTTATCTCTATGTTGAGAGCGACATCGGGAATCCTCAGAATAAGAATTCTGTTTTCGGTTTCAGTATCGATGGCACGGGCAATCTGACTGCGTTGCCCGGCTCGCCTTATCTTACGGGAGGGAGCGGCATTTTTGCCTCGAGTGGTTCGGAGTTTAATGCCGACCAGGAGGTAATCACCAATCCGACGGGCACTCTGCTCTACGCCGTGAATGGTCACTCCAATACTATCTCCGCGTTTACGATCAACGCCGATGGGACTTTGACTACTTTGCGAGGTTCCCCGTTTCCCTCGGGCGGACAGGACCCGGTTAGCATAGGGTTGTCCGGCAGTTTCATGGTGGTGGCGAATAAGAATGAGGATCCTAATCAGGATACGACCGCCGATAATCCTAACTACTCAACCTTCCGCGTGAAGTCTAACGGCAGCCTCACTCTGAATAGTAGTGCCACGATTGAGTTAGCGGTCGACAGCTCGCCAGCTCAAGTGTTGATGTGGCCCAAAGGAAGTGTCGTCTTTGGGCTAGAGTTCAAGACTTCGCGCATCGCGACCTACAGCTTTAACAAGCAGGGTTTGATGACGGAGCTGAGCTTTGTTGGTCCTCCTCCAACGAGCGGTGGGGAGTTTCTCGGGGAGATTTTGCATCCCAAGAAAAGAATTTTGTATGCGGGGGTGCTGAACCGCGCCGAGGTCGCTGTTTATACTTACGATGTCGCGGGCAATCTTACTTTTATTCGCACGGTGCCGAATCCGGGTTCGGACATTTGTTGGTTGAAAACCAACGCGGCCGGGACACGACTTTATACTTCAGAGTCACTAAGTCGCACCATCTCTGTTTATGACCTGAGTGACTCCCTGAATCCAGTGTTACTCCAACATATCGCGCCGGCGAATACGGCGGGGCCGATTACCAATATCGCGCTCGAACCTACAGAAGCTTTCTTCTATGCGATCTGCGGACCCACTCTTCGTATCTTTAACATCGACGGCTCGGGCATGCTGAATGAGACGCTCGATCCGGTGACACTTACCGGTGTGGGCACTGGGATGCCGCTGGGTCTCGCTACGATTCGAAAGTAACACTCTCGTGGCGGAAGCCTCGAAGAAGAAAGGGTTAGTCGTCCGCTTTCGGCTCGCGGTCGGCTGGGGCGCTTTTTATTTTGTGCGCTGGTGCGAAAGCGCGCTCCCGACGTGGCTGTTCAGTCTGTTGCTTTGGCCACTCGCGGCGGCGTGGGATTTGATCCAGCTTCGCGAAAGGAAGCCGCTAAGTCACTACGGACGTTTCCCTAAGTCATGGCGACCAAAGCGCTGGCGCTTTCTCCTGCGACAAAGTCTGGGTCTCTATCACTCGCAACTCTTCTATATGTGGCCGGATCGCCTCTCTTCTCCACGCTGGCTAAGCCGATGCCGCCTGGAAGGTGGAAGTGACTTAGTCGGATCACGAGAAGGAGATCGCGGGACAGTTTTGGCTTCGCTCCATTTCGGGCCGTTCGAGATTCTGCCTTACTGGTTGCGCGCTTATGGCATTGTCACTACGAGTGTGCGTGCCAGTCCTCCGGACGCGCTGAAGAGTCTTACTGACTACCAATACGCCCTCAGTCCGCCTTCCGACGTGCCGGTCTTTATCATGGCGGAAGATCTCACTCCCATGCCGCGCTTTTCCCATATCCGCAAAATCCTGGGGCCGGGTCGGCGATTGCTGGTCATGATCGATCCCGCGCGTGGGTTGCAGGTGGATGTGCCTTTCGAAGATCGCCTGTTTCGCATGGCGACAGGTGCGATCCGGCTCGCGCAAATGACAGGCGCCGACTTGGTGCCGTGCATGATCGCGGAGGAATCGACTTGGAAGTTTGTCATTCACTTTGGCAAGCCCGTTCCGCGAGAACAACTAGGTAAGTCGCTCGACATGCAGGCGATCGGGGCGCACTTGTTAGAGGAGTTTTCCAAAGTAGTGACTTGCTATCCTGAGCAGGGGAAGATGAGAATGCTGCGCGCGATGTGGCCGCTGCCGGAAAATGACACGGCTGGGTTGCAACCGGCCGCCGCGGAGAGGTGACTTAGGCGTTGCGATTCTGGACCCACGTCGTGTCGTCATCCCGAGCGAAGCGCAGCGAAGTCGAGGGATCCCGTGGAACTGCCCTATAGGATAACTACGAGATCGGGCGAGTGACTTTACGTGGGGCGACGGGGTTCCTGGCAGTCACACTTTAAGGTACTCCACGGGATCCCTCGACTTCGCTGCGCTTCGCTCGGGATGACAACTCGGTGCACAGATGTGCAATCCACCTCTCCCCGAGACTTACTTAAGCTACTGCCACAAGCTGCTCTTCCGGCACCGGCTCCGGCTGTGGCGGACTCTTACTCGTACCAGTCTTGGCATAGACGAAGGCCTCGATGGCATTCAGGTTATCGAAACCTTCCGGCACCATATCGGTATCCTCCACCGTAAGGGGGAAAGTCTCTTCGAGGAAGTCGATCAGCCGAAAGACACCGAGAGAGTCGATGATGTTGTTCTTCAACAACGGCTCATCATCCTTCACCTCGGTCACGCCATGCCCGGCCGCGTATTCCAGGATAAATGTGCGCAGCGATCCTTTGACGTCGGCCACGGAATTCTCTGATTTATTCGCTATCATCTTTGCATCGTGCCCGGAGCGACAAAACATGTCCAGTAAATTTTCCGTGACGAAACAGTTTTTGCTTTCGGGGATTGACAAGGGTTTTCCGAATTTGAATAATCGCGACACTACCCCCGGACACTTCTGAGCGATACTTTATGAGACCCACAGTTGGAATCCTCGCGGCGGCTTGTCATTTGCCAGCGCACAAGCGCGCGGTCGCAGACCTTTTCCGCGAGGAAGGAGCAACTTATAACTCCGACATAGAGATCCGGCTGGGCATCGAGAAGGTTCCTATCTGTAACGGTGAGGCGAGTGAGACGGCTTCCAACATGGCGGTCGCGGCTGGCCGCGAAGCTTTGCAGCGGGCAAAGGTAGATCCGTTACAAGTAGATGTCGTGGTTGAGTATTCCATCCTTCCCCAAGAGTATCTCGTGCCGGTGTGGAATATGAGTAACAAAGTCCAGGCCGAAGTAGGAGCGACTAAGTCCTTTGTCGTAGGCTTCAGTGGAGGAGGGGCGAGTAACTTCATGGTCGCGCTAAGTTCCGCGGCGGCGATGTTATCCGAGAACGAGTCAATGAAGACCGCGCTGCTTGTAACCGGTGACATGACCATACCGGGTAACCGCGTTTTAAACCCGGATGATCCAGTGACCGTGATGGGTGATGGCGCGAGCGCGGTTGTGCTGCAACGCGACGCGACCGGAGGAGTAGTGATCGACACCGAGTTATGGTCCGACGGTAATAACCACGATGTGTGTTACATCCCGGGGGGGTCGCTCGTCCATCCGAGTGATATCGACTTATATAGGATGCAACTGGATAAGACTCGCTACGATGCTTTTCCCAAAGCGGAAACGTTGCGGGATATGACTGACAAACTCCTCGAGCGCGCCGGGTTGAAGTTCGCCGACGTAGCCAGTGTGCTTTGCTCGAATATTTCGTCGCAAGACGAGATAATGTTACAAGAAGCTTTTGGCGGCAAGGTATCGGCAGTTTGCGCGACGAATCGCACTTCGCATGGACACCTGCAAGGAACAGATTTTCCACTAAACTACTTATCGTTAGCTGAGAGCGGCGAAGTAAAGCACGGCGACTATGCGCTGGCGATCTCTCATGGGATGGGCGCGACCGCCGCGGTGAGTTTGCTTCGTTTCTAGACTAACCCTAAATCAACCCGGCTTATGAACGCGAACATCGGTATCCTGGAAGCTAACTACTACCTGCCGCCGACGAGAAAGGCCTTATCTCAGATTTTCGAGGATGAAGAAAAGCCCACCGAAACTTTTGCCGCCAATGTTGACTTCGAGAGAGACATCGGAATCAAAGCTCTTCATGTCGCGGGAAAGGAAACGGCGGCCGATCTCGCGATCAACGCGGCGAAGCGGACCATGGAGAAATCCGGGGTCGATCCCGAAGAGATAGATCTTATCATCGACTTTACCAGCATACCGGAAGACTACGTGGCGCCGACTTGGTCAGCCGCGGGGCAGGTGCAAAAGGCGATAGGAGCCACCCGTGCTTTTTCTACCGCTATTAATACCGGCGGTTGCGCGAGTTATCAGACTACGTTGAAGGTCGCCTGTTCGTTGTTATCGGCGAACGACCGCTATAAGACGGCGCTACTTATCGCGGGTGATAAAGCGCCTGAGCTAAATCATAACTACTTTCCGATAACTGTGGTTTCAGATGGTGGCAGCGCGGTGATTTTACGAAAGGGCATGACTGAACGTCGTATCCTGGGTATCGAAGTAGCGACGCTAGGACGGCTGCACGATATGTGGGTCATTCCCGGCATTCATAACCGTAACCCGGCAGACATAGGCGGTAAGTATCCGCGCTGGCTTCATGTGTGCGGAGACATTCAAAGGTTCAACAAGGAACTCATCCCAATAAACCTGTTTATGTTCCGTAAGGTCATGCAAGGCGTGCTGAAACAGGTCGGCAAAAAGATGGAGGATGTCTCTTTCTTCGTCTATCCGACCTTCTCGGCCTGGGACTTGAAAGCGTTCTGTGAAGCCTTCCGCATTCCGCCGGAGAAAATCTCGACCGAGAATCTGCATCACGGTCATCTGCAAGAGACCGACATGGTGGTCGGCTATGTGGATGCGATCGACTCCGGCCGCATCAAGGACGGCGACCTTGTTATGCTGGCCACTAATGGCGCTGGTTTTTCCTGGGGAGCTTCCCTTGTCCAACACTAACCCTAACTGAGTAAGACTATGATCCTAAACGAAACCAAACACGATTTTGATGTCGCTATTCTGGGCAACGGACTTTCCGGTTCCATGCTGGCTACGATTCTGGGAAAACAAGGAGTTAAAGTAGTGCTAATCGATGCCGATCAGCACCCGCGTTTTGCCGTTGGTGAATCTACTATCCCACATACGTCTCTCCTTATCTCACTCCTGGCAGAGAAGTATGATCTGCCGGAACTGGAACATCTCATCCATGCCGACACGCTGGCCAAACATGTCTCTGCGACTTGCGGAATCAAGCGTCACTTCGGCTATGTCTATCATCGCCCGGGCGAGAAATACGATCCCAAGGAAGGATTGCAATTCGGCACCAGCGCGCGGGATGAGAACCATTGGTTCCGCCAGGATATCGACGCCTATCTCCATAACCTCGCGGTCCATTACGGCGCAGTCTCCCGCCAGAAGACCCGGATCGCGGACTTAAAGATAGATGAAGGTGGAGTAAGACTAACGACTTCCACCGGCGAGGAAATTAACGCCCGCTACCTGGTGGACGGCACAGGTCATAACAGCATCCTCGCGCATCGGATGAACCTGCGCGATACCCCGACCCGTTTGAAGCATCATTCCCGCACACTCTTTACCCACATGGTGGACGTCCCACCTTTCGATGAAGCCAATAACCCTCTGCCTATCTCCTACCACAAAGGCACACTGCATCATTGCTTCGAGCGCGGCTGGTTTTGGGTTATCCCTTTTAATAACAACCCACTCTCTACTAACCCGATTGTCAGTGTCGGCCTGACTATAGACCCTCGTCGCTATCCCAAGCCCGACATATCGGCGGAGCAGGAGTTTGCGGAGTTCGCAAAGATCTATCCGAGCGTGGCGGAGCAATTCAAGGATGCCAAAGCTATCCGGCCCTGGGTCTCTACTGGCCGCTTGCAGTATTCCTCGAAGAAAACCACGGGCCATCGCTACTGCCTCATGTCGCACGCGTCAGGCTTCGTCGATCCACTGTTCTCGCGCGGGATGGTTAACACGGTGGAAGTTATCTGCGCCTTGCTCGATCCCTTGTTGAACGCGCTCGCGACCGATAACTTCGATGAAGAGGCTTTCGCTGGCGTAGATCTGGAACAACAAAGGGTGCTCGATTATAACGACAACCTTGTTAACGGCTCCTTCATTTCGTGGACTAACTTCGATCTTTGGAACGCGTGGTTGCGCGTCTTTGGGCTCGGGACTTTCCTGGCGGAATTCCATCTCATGAATGGCATGAGTGACTACACCCGGACGGGTGACGAGGCCCATCTTACCGGTGCGACGAAGAACCCGATTTTCTCCAGCTTCGAGGATCCGGATTACGCGGCGTTCTTCGACTACTCCGTCAAAGCGATCGAAGCGGTCGAAGCGGGAACGTTAGGCGCGGAAGATGCAGCGCAGCGGATCTTTGACTCGGCGGATAGCTACGCTTTTGCGGTTCCGTTGCGCCGGGATTCGCTCGTGCGCGCGCATTGGATCAAGGAAGGGGATAAGCTTTCCGATCGGGATTTGAGATTTGTGCGCAACGGTTTCCGGTGGGCGCTCACGACTCCGCTGACGCGGGACCTGGTCTCGAGTTCCGAGAATTTTTTCCGCTGGTGCGCTCATCGGCCGGACCCGCACCTTGGTTTGCCGGTGGAGGTTCCAAAAGCCGCCAGCACCACGCTCAATCGGAAGCCAGAAGAGCTCGCGCCTCTTGCCTAACGAGTAAAGGACCGCGGCGCGCGGCTCACTGATTGCCGCCCCTTAGCTTGGATTCTGACGATTGCGAAACGGCGCGCGATCGATCGCGTGCGCCGCGGCTCGGCCTACGATCGCGCCCAGGATCGATTTGAAGTTTCGCTCACGCGGGAGTCGCACTCATGGATGCGTAGCCGTGTGGAAGCGGATATCTGCCGCGGCGATCTCTGGATTTTTCTCGAACCACCAAATCAGGCGGCTACCAGCCTTCCAACGTGAGGCCGTGGAGCTCGCTTTTTGCGAAGGGCTGAGCCAGCGCGAGATCGCGCACGTGACGCAACACCGTTGGGCACAATCAAGACCCGCCTCGAGCTGGGGATGCGAAAGCTTACGCAAAATGTGCGTCCTTACCGCCGCATTATTTAGCGGCCGGTTCTAGATAACTCGGCGGTCAGTGTGCGCACCCGCGGGTTAGAGCCAGAAGAACAAGAGTGCCGATGATGGAAACGACGATAGAGCCGATGCAGCCGAGGCGACTAGAAAAGAAACCGAACATCTCTTCCTATCGCACACTTCTCCTCCAAAACGCTCAACAATAATTGCTCTTGCTGATTTCAGATCGATTCGTGCTGCTCGCAGATGTTGAACAACGGTTCGCGCCGCTATTAGGCCGTGAACATGACCGATGGGCGAGATCGTCTCTTCAAGTCCCAGACGCGGACTGCCGCAGCGATTAAGCTCTGCATGCGAACCGAGCTTTCGTTATCACAGCAGGCCGGCTTCGCCCCCCGAAGGTGCTGGAAGACGTCACTCTCGAAAGAATGATCATCGAGGCGGTCGGAACCGGCCTGGGTGTGGCGCTTTTACCGGATCAGGTAGAAAAGCTTCCTCATGAAAACGTTATCTCCCGCCCGCTGTCTCAGCCGATCCGGACTCAGTCAGGCATCACATGGAAGAGCGAAAATTCCTCCACGGCGCTGAGGGCGAATATCGTGAAAGAGCGCAGCGAAAGCATGCGTTGAAATTTCTATTCTTTCGCGCCGACACTGCCGGAAGAGGCGAGGAGACTCCTATCCTGCTTCCTGCCGGCGCAGGAAGTATCTGGCCAAGCCGTAAAGGCTCACCAGGACCCAAAAAAATTCCACGATGAAGGCGGCGAAGTTGAATTTATAAATCAGGGAAAGAATGATCAAACTCGCGCCGACGGCGTTCAGAAGAGTAGAGAGGACATTCTCACTTGCAAGCTTTCTGGCTTGCAGCATGACATAGGTCACGATGATGATGCCGTCGCCGAGGAAGCCGAGAAAGTCGCACCAGTTGTAGTCCATAGAACTGGAGACAGAACACTTGAACGCCGGGTATGCCAGCTAGAATTCACAGCTCGCTAGGAATCGAATCCTTGGCGGCATGACTTCGATCTCCCCCCAACTTACCAGCAATTATTTCCAAGGTGAGAATGTCCCAAAAGCGCGCTGGCTGTAGGACTGAAGGTCCGCTCTACTAGACTTATGCAACCGTCTCCACCACGCACTCTCGGGAGCCTTATCTTTCTCAGTCGCTGGTTGCAGGCTCCGCTCTACTTTGGCTTGATCGTTGCCCAGGGTGTTTATGTTTATCGCTTCGTTCTCGAGTTGTGGCACCTGGTCCTGGGTGCCGCCGCACTGACCGAGCCCCAGATCATGCTCATGGTGCTCGGACTCATCGATGTGGTGATGATCGCCAACCTGCTTATCATGGTCATCGTGGGCGGTTATGAGACCTTTGTCTCGCGCCTGAACCTGGAAGATCATCCCGATCAGCCGGAATGGCTCTCGCACGTCAATGCGGGAGCGTTGAAAGTGAAGCTGGCGACGGCTCTCATCGGTATCTCGTCGATTCGTTTGCTCCAGACTTTTATTGAGAGCGACAGCCTGAGTGACCGCAAGATTTTCTGGCAGGTCATGATTCATCTCACCTTTGTGGTCTCGGCTTTCATGTTAGCCTGGACGGACCGAGTCGCGACCGCGTCCGCCGCGAGTGCGAAGGCGCTGCAGCAGGCACGGGTGGAACATTAATCACTGTTTTCTTGTCGCCGCGAGCCCCGTTGACTTCGCGGCCGCCACGTTTCCCGTGGCCAGCGGAAAAGTAACGAGAACGTTACCTTTCATTTTTTGCGCGAATCGTTTCGCGGTGAAAAAATCTCTTCGCCGCGATGAAGGAACCGGCAGTGGGCGAAAGCGCGTGGTCTCCGGACAACGACCTTCGCTCTCTTCGGAAGTCCTTTACTCGTTAGGCAATGTTTTGCTCCGCACCAGTGAGAACGAAAAAAAACCAGCGACTTATCTCTTTGCAGGACCGATCCGCTCGCCCGCGGCGCAGTCGCGCTGCGGCTGCGCCACGAGCCGACGATCCCGAGAGCCGTTTTGCCCGCGATCTAAGGCTCGTCGCCCTGGCACTGCGCGTGTGGGAGTGCCGGCACCAGTACGTGCGGGACCTCGCGCTGGAAGATGAGCAGCTCTCTAGTTGGCCGTGATCTGGCCAAAGACCCCGGTGGTGTATTCATCTCCACCCGCGGCGAAGTAGAGGGTAGTGATCGGCCCCGACTTCTTATTCCCGTCGCCGAAGCTGATACCCCAGAGACCCGGAATAAGGATGGGATGGCCGGCGGAGTCCTGCAGAAAACCCTGGAAGGCGCCGGTAGTAGCATTGTAAGCGCCAATCATCCCGCTGGTCGTATTGCCAACTAGCAGCATGTTACTAAAAGCCCCGAAGTTAGCCGGCGCCAGAGCGACGCCCCACGGCTCGGAGAAGTTAGTGCTGGCGAGACGCACCTTGACTTTTCCGTTGGTATCGAAGGCATCAACATAACCGCCGGAAGTGTTATTGAAAAAAGTAACCCAGATATTCGCGCCGATAGTTTGAATGCCATAAGGCTTGTAACCGGCGGGTATGTTACGATCGGTAAACTTTCCCGTTAACCTGACCGGCCCAAAGGTGCCCGCGTCATAGGCTTCCACTTTGCCGTTGCCGAAATTAGTCGCGTAATAAGCGGGCGCGCCGGTAGTGGCGTTCGTGGCGACGGTTAGACCAAAGTAGGAAGCGCCGGTGCTGGAATGGTTCACTTCGACCGTAGCCGAAGCAACGTGACATTCGTAGCAGCTCGTTCCACCCGGCGCCGGCTTCGTCCCGGCGTTCCAGTTCGAGATAGTGCCATCGAGCGTAGCAAAGGTGAAGTTATTCACGCCCGGGCCGGGGCCGCCGGTGCCGTTATAGACAGTGCCCGTGGGACTTCCTTTGCCTGTGCCGGACGCGGGCGGAATACTTATCACCAGCGGCGACAAAGTTTGGATGCCGCTCTTATTGACGGAATAGAGAGTGGTGACGCCAGTAGCATTGTCCGAGAGCCACCATTCGTTTTCACCCAGGGCCGAACTGACAGGACGCGACATGCCCCACGGGTTAATGAGATACTGATCGATCGTGTTATCGATAATAGGTGACGCTGTGTAGCTATTAGTCTGGGCCCCAGCCTCCAGAGAAATAAAGAGAGTTAATCCGAGCAAGCGTGCGAGTTTCATAAAGTGGCCTTTCTTTGTTGTTGATCCGTGCGGTCTAAGGAAAAGGATGCTATTTTCTTTCCGCACCTCAGGATACTTCGTCGCGAACCCGAGTCTTGTCCCTGTTTTTTTCAAACTAGCGAACTTGCTTTGAGACCCGACTTCAGGGCTCGTCTCGACCTTGCGAGCTGCCTTGGAGCCGGTCGACGAATAACTGAGTCGTCCAGCAGCTCGTGCACCTTCGCCATTCCGGACGAGATCTCGGCTGGTTCGCCCGCAACGGTTTGGAGGCGGCTTTCATCGACTATTATCGTCTTGCAAGTCGGCGCGTGCACTATTCCTGTCGAGTCAGAACTAGAAAGGGATTGGGATCCGAGAGTTGGAGAATTTTGGCGTGTGAATACGGCTAGCGGCGCGCTGATCCTTTACTCGTTAGGGCAACTTCGGGGCTTTTCATCGAGATCGAAAATGACATGGGGAAGGGCAGGCTGGGCTTCGGAGAGCCTATTACCATCTTATCCCCGAGGTTGTAAATTGGCACCCAGTCAAAGGTTCTCGCGCGCTAAGGGAAGCTGTGGATTGTAGCTGCCCCCGCGATAAGCCGATCGCGTCCTAATTCGCCCTCAGCCGAGTCTATTTCTTTAACAGGTCTTGGGGAATCTTGGCGCCGTTATCCGCCAATTTCGACATGACTTCCTGATGCAGGCATACATTCATGGCGGCGGAATCGCTCGTGTCCCCGGTATAATGGAGATCCTGCGCCAGTTCTTTGCGCGCCGAAAGGCTGCTGTCCATACCGACGAGTTTCATTAGATCAACGATCGAGTTTTTCCAATCAAGCTTCTCGGGATTCTTTTTCGCCAGCGCATCCAGCACGGCTCCGACATCCACTTGCGAAGCGGGGGCGGCAGCGGCCTGAGGCTGCGCTGCACCTGTGCCTGTGCTAGCAGCTGCGGGTGCTGAAGTCGCCGCCGTTGGATTCTGAGAAGCGACGGCGTTCCCCGCCGTTTGACCCTGGCCGGAAGATGATCCCGGTGCGGTAGTCGCCGATCCGCTGCTAGCAAAACTGAAGATTTTCGTCATCAAGGTATTGAAGAGTCCCATAATTTGTCTTTCTATCTATGCCTCCAGCTGAGTTATAAAGTGGCGTCGAAGGCCAGCACCACTGTCCTCACTAATCGTGAGTGACGGGGAGGTTAAATGGGTGATTCAGGAAAATGCCCGCCTTAAGGCTTCTTATTTTTCGATTTATTTCCGCCCACGAAACTTTATCCCGGGGCGCCGGGTTGCGTTTTACGTCGTCGGCTTCGTTGATTTCGTGCGGCCTTTGACCGCGTCTCGCCTGAATTTTTCCCGATATCTTTTGCCATAACTACTCTTCCTATACCGCCCGTTAGATTGTTGTAATCCAATTCGTGCACAAGAGTCCTTTACTCGTTAGGGTAGCTTCCGGGCTTTCATCGAGATCGGAAATCACATGGTAAGGGGCAGGGGATCAGGAGAGTGCTTTTCGTTTCACCCTCAAGTTCGATCTCAAAGGAAGTGCTAGATCCCCAGCGCACAAAAGATCGCGCAGAAGGCAAATGATAAGTCCCGTGGGACGATTCCTGATTCGTAGCCCCGTGCTTTAGCACTGGGACTTAGAGTCAGACGAAAAGAAGAGTCCCACAGGGAAGGACGAATCCTCAATCTAAGATCGCCAGGTCGCGCGCCAGCGTCGCGATCAAATCCTTCACCGTCACCGGGCCGACATCCTCCCCGCGCTTTACACTGATGTGGTATGCACTTCCTTTCGGTCGAGATCACGAAAAGGGCGGATGTAGATGCCGGCAGCAGCGCCCTGCTTTGCCGTTTAGACGGCAAGCATTGACCCAACCCCCCGGTGTCTACATAGTCTAACTCAGTGAGGAAAATACGGAGCGTCCGCGTAAAGGAGGAGCCGAATTGCTATGGCACTTCAGACAATCCGATCCGTATTCTACACGCTGATGCGCTGCAGGGCTTGAAAACTGTTGCCACAGCCAGTGTGCAGGCCTGCGTTACCTCACCGCCGTTTTACCTCCTGCGACGCTATGGAACGACCACTAAATGGCCGGACGGATGGACCGGCGAGCTTGGGCACGAAACGCATCCCAATGAGTTCGTCAGGCATCTGCTCTATGTCTTTGACGAGGTCTCGCGCACTCTTCGCGATGATGGCTGCCTCTGGGTGAATCTCGCGGATACGTTTAACAACAAACAAGGCAAGAAGGGGACCACTAATGCGCCTAACGGATCGAGCGGGCGCTTTGCCGCAGGTGGAAAGGGCTACGCGAATGCTCTGCGAAAGCAACCCGAGTTCTTCAAACATTACGTTACCGGGATCGCCCACAAGTCGGAGATGGGCGTCCCTCAAAGATTTCAACTCGCCATGACAGATCCTGATTTCCGACGTTTCGTCGGCGCGCCGCCCGGACCGCAATGGATCTGCCGCAGAACGATCATTTGGGCAAAGTCTCTGGTGAAGATTGAATCCCAAAAGGCAGAAGGCAACGCCATGCCAGAACCCACCCGCGATCGTCCTTCGCGAAACTACGAGTTTATCTTCCTCTTCAGCAAGCGTCCGAATTACTACTTCGACCGCTCAGCCATCGATGTGCCGTCTCGTGCCAGCACGCGGGCGGGGGACCGAGCGAATTCAGGTTCTGTTTGGCAGACCTCTGGGAACGTCCATTCCGACGGCGACAGTGAGTTGGACCCGGTTTGGCGGGTAAACCCGGAAGCTTCTCCCTACCGGCACATCGCTATGTGGCCCAAGGCCCTTGTGCGCCAAATGCTACTTCCTACCACTCGGGAAGGCGATACCGTGCTCGATCCTTTCGCGGGCAGCGGCACAACGGGCGAAGTCGCCGCGGATATGGGGCGAAAAGCAATCCTCATCGAATCCTCGCCGACTTGTCAGATCGCCCTCACGGATCGCGTAGCACAAACCGTCGGAAAGTTGTTCTATTAGCTAACGAATGAGCGACAGCGATCAGGCACTAGGCTCGTCTGACAAAGCGCCGAAAGAAGCGGTGGCCCGAGCGTTCGGCGCCGGAAACCGCGCACGTCTTCTGGCGCGGTATTTTGAAACCGCTGGACCCGTGACGCCCGCTAACGCCTGGCAGCATGTCTACCGGTTGCTGTTGTGGATCGATCGAACCACCGCGCTGGCCCATTGCTATGAATCAGATAAAGCCCAACCGGGGCGCTCGTGGTACGCCCGCTCATTAGCCTTTCACGATTGGCTCTCACAAGAGTTTGACCTTGTTCCAGCAAAGTTAGCCGACGAGATCGACTGGCTCTTCCGGCAGGCGGTAAAAGACCTCGCGACGAGACTTATAACTGGCCGGAGCGAGAGTTACGAGCGTCAACGCGAACCTTATGCCGGTCGCTCCTTTCCAGAACCAGGAGAAGACCCCGAGCTAGCTGCGATCATTCGCGAAACACTGCGAGGATGGCTCAACCCAGAACCGCCTGCTGAGGTAATTGCTAGTCTTACCCGACGCATCCACACCCACCTATCGCAAGAGAACAAACGCAAGAATCTCGTCGGCGAAGGCTTTGAGGATGTCATCGCTGCGATCCTCTTTCGCTTGAATTTCAACATTCCGCTGGAAGTGAAAACCCGCATTGCGCTTCACGACTTACCTGGCTTCCACCAGCCCGCTCCGAATGAAAAGATCAAGAAAGTTGATCTCGGGCTCATCCAGGAAAAGTATCGGACCTTGGCAACTGCCAAGTGGAGTATTCGCGCCGACCGCGAAGAGCAATTCATGAGCGACTTCCAAACCTACGAACGCCTCGAAGCAGTTGGCCAAGATTTCGCCTACGTGCTCATCACGAATGAATTCGACGCTGCGCGTCTGCGTGCCGCCTGCGAGAGACGCCGGCAAAACGCACCTCTTTTCACCCATGTGGTTCATCTCAACCCAGCTGCGGTAAACGTCGTCTATCGCGAGGCGCAATCTGAAGGTTCAGCAGCCGTGAGAGCACATATCGAAAACGGACGACTGATCAGCTTCCAGAAATGGCTATCAATCCTGCAAGGCGCTTCTTCGGATAGTTAGAGTCAGATTGGCTGAGTCGCCGTTGAACCGTGTAAGTTTCCTTATGTCGCTAATCGTAACCCTCCATGGCCAAGAAGGAATCGCGGAGGAACAAGGGGTCGGTCTGTGCATGTTAGCTTCTGAACAGGAGGCTCGGCGCCGCCATTAATGTCAATCCGCACAGACCTCTCTGAAAGAGATTGTCCAATGTTAATATTTCGGGCCTTTACTCGTTAGGCTAGGAAGGAAGATACGCGATCATACTTCTCTGGGCGACGCTGGCGGCAGCTCGCAAGGTAAATAATCAGATCCCC
>JACDGS010000090.1 GCA_013821455.1 Chthoniobacterales bacterium | reverse complement strand
CGACATAGCACAGCGCGGTGAAGCCGACTGTCATCAGTGCCGCGAGAAAATTTCCGGCGAATGAAACGGAACGAAACGCGCGCATCAAAAAGGGAGTGATCGCGAAACCAACACTGCACAATGTTACGATTGCCGCGCCCCAGACATGGTGGATCGCCACGTAGAAAACGGCATACAGCATCCCAAAAAAAAAACCCAGAAACCCAAACCAAGTCGCGAGACGCGCGCGTCGGCCCAATTCAGGATCGATGAGACACTGTTCGAAAAGAAAGCGTTCGATCACCGGACGCGACCGCGGGGAGCGTCTCTGCCGCCACCAGCGAAACATGTCTTTGCGCGCGAGGTCTGCGCTCATTGAAGTGGTCACCTTGGCGGGCAGAGGGTGGCTCGACATGCAGATCGCGCGGTGCGACCCAATCGACTGAGCAACAAATGGGCCGTTCGCGCCCGGCGCGTGTGCGCTACTTTTGCTCGAAGAGCGTGCTGCGAGAGACGCGTTCTCCTTTGAGAAGCACGACCGAGATCGACGACAACGCATGCACGTCCTGCAGCGGATTTCCATCCACGATGAGAAGCGTCGCGTCTTTTCCTTTCTCGATCGTGCCGATGCGCTGGTCGGCGCGGAGAAGTTTCGCGGCGTTGGAGGTCGCGGCTTGCAAGGCAACTGCAGAAGGAATTCCCGCCGCTACCCAAAGCTCGATTTCCCGTTGCACTGTCGGTCCATGGAAAACGAATGGATTACCCGCATCGGAGCCAGTCACGAGCATGACGCCGGCGTGCCAGACATTGATTAAATTGCGGTCGCCCTGCTCAAGCGACAATGGATAATGCGAGAGCCCATCACGCATTTTTTGCATCTCCGGACTGGTTGCCGCGTGCTCAGTGCCGGCGAGCAATTCCTTCGTCGTGACCTGCTGAACTAACGAGCGCTTCAGCAACTCGATATTACCTTTGGAAAAATCCGAGAGCGCTTCCACGACCGAGAGCGTTGGATCATAGGCGATGCCTTTCGTTTTCATCTCCGCGATCGTCGCGGCGGGGATGTCGTCGCGGAACGATCCGTGCTCGATCGAATTCGCGCCTAACGACACCGCGTCGGTCACATCGCGCGCTTCGCCGGTATGAATGGACACCGGTAATTTTTTAGCGTGCGCTTCTTCCACGACCGCTCGCAGCAGATCGAGATTCATCCGATTAAAGGAATAACCCGGCACCCCCGACTCCAAGATGCCCTTGATCCCGTCCACCTTTTTAGCCGCGAGATCGTCCACCATCTTGTGCGCTTCCTCAGCGGACTTCGGGATGCGGAGAAACTGCGCGTTGAAATCGGCGCGCGCCATCTCCGGCATGTTCTTCGCGTACTCGGTGCCATGTCCGCCCTCCGCGGTGAAAAGCGGACCGCAAAGGAAAAGCTCGCTCCCAAGCATTTCGCCGCCGTTGAAGCGCTGCCGCAACTGGAGCAAGTCATCGACCTTATCGCCAACGCTGCGCACCGCAGTCACGCCGCTGTAAAGATAAGCCTCGAGCTCGCGCTCATTTGCTTTCTCGGCGTCGAATTTCGACCAGTCATCATAGAAGCCGCCGGGACCGCCGAGGTGCACGTGCGTATCGATCAAACCCGGGAGTACGGTCTTCCCCGCGGCGTCGATTGCTTCCGCACGAAGCGCTTTCGCATCGGGCGATGTGCCTTCGTAAATCTCCGCGATCTTCCCGTCCCTCACGAGCACCGCGCCCGACTCGATCACCTTGCCGTTGCCGACAAAAATGCGCGCGTTTTGGATCAGCCAGCTTCTCCCGCGCTCGAGATCACGCGCCAGGATTCGCGCTTTCACCAAGTCGTGCTGACTCCACGCCTGATAAGCACCGAGAAAGAAAAACGGCAGCAAGACCACGAGCACCCAGAGTTTCGCGGAGGCGCGGATCTTCTCTTCTTTTTCCCAGCGGAATAATTTCGTGCCAATGAAAATCGCCACCACGGTGGTGAGAATTAACGCGAGCACCGGCTGCCAATTCTCCGCGAGCGACTCGCCGCGCTGCACCATCCCGCCAATGCCGGTCATCAAATAAGTTGCCGGGATGAACTGCGTCACGTTCTGCAACCAGTGGGGCATAAAGGTGACCGGAATAGTGGCGCCGCTCAGGAAAAGCATCGCCATGTAAATCGGCTGGATGAGGATGTTGCTTTCCTGAGAGGAATTCACCACCGCCGCAATGATCAAGCCTAACGAACGAAAAGCGGCCGCGCCGAGACAGATGAAAACCATCAACGAAACCAAATCGCTCGGCACTGCCATGCCGTAGAATTGGTGCGCCAGGAATAAAATGATGACCACGCTGGGCAGATAGAGCAACACGCCGGTGATCATCGATGCGCAAAGCAGCGGCAGCGGCGTGATCGGCGTGACCTTGAAACGGCGCAGCACATTTTCCTCGCGATCCTGCACCGCGCGCATACCCGCGCCGAAGAGTCCGTTGCCGAGGATGCCGAAGACCACCACCATCGTCACCACTTGCAGAATGGCGGAGCCCTGCTGCGCGTGAAACATCTGGGCGAAAACGAAAAAGAAGAACAGCGGGAAGAGATAATTGAAGAACAGCACCGCACGATTTCGGCGGGCCAACTTCAGGTCGATCTTGAGGAGCGCGAGAAAAGCTTTCATTCGTTAGGCTGGGAAACTCAAGTTTGTGATCCCGATCCGGCGAAGCGCGGAGAGGGACCCCTCGTTGGAATCGGCGCTCTCAGTTTTCGAAGACGCGCGCATTGACAGAGCGGGGTCCCTCTCCGTCCTACGGCGGCTCGGGATGACACGCGCAGGCCGCGCGTCTGGTTCGCTGACTTCTTGGGATGACATCATCTTCATCGTTAGTCTCGCAAACGTTTCCCGGTCAGCTCGATGAAGACGTCTTCGAGCGTTGGCCGGTTTAAATGCACGTCGGTGATCTCCAGCCCCTGCGCGTCGATCGACTTGATCATTTCCACGAGCGTTTTCGCGGCCTTGCTGGAGCTGACAGAAATCGTGCGGCGATCCTCGCTCACAATCGCGCGAATCGCTTCCGGCCACGCCGGCAGCTCTCCCGGGGGAAACGGCTGGCCTAACGAAATCTCGACGCTCGATTGGGTCGCGCTTTTTTCCTGCAACTCCCGTGGCGATCCGATCGCAATAATGACGCCGTTATCGATGATCGCGACGCGATCGCACAGCCGCTCCGCCTCCTCGATGTAATGCGTCGTCATCAAGATGGTGCGTTTTTCCGCGCGCAATTCTTCGACTAGATCGCGAATCTCCAAACGCACCTGCGGGTCGAGTCCGGTCGTCGGCTCGTCGAGGAAAAGCATCTGCGGGTCGTTGATCAACGCGAGCGCGAGTGCGAGACGCTGCTTCTGTCCGCCGGAAAGCGTCGCATACCCGGCCTCGCGTTTTTCCCATAGCTGCAAACGCCGCAGCAACGCGTCGCCATCAACCCGCTTCGTATAGAAGGAGCCGAAAAGCTCCATCGCTTCGTGCACGGTGATTTTGTCGGAGAGATTAGTCGCTTGCAGGCAGACGCCGATCCGATCTTTCAGCGCTTTCTTCTGCCGATCGGGATCGAAGCCGAGGACGGTGACATCGCCGCCGCTGCGCGGCCGCAAGCCCTCGAGAATTTCGACGGTCGAAGTTTTGCCGGCGCCGTTAGGCCCGAGCAAGCCGAAGACTTCGCCGGAGTGCACCTCGAAGTCGAGTCCCTTTACCGCCTCGAGCGCGCCGTAAGATTTGCGCAATCCGCGCGCGGAAATAGCGATGTCGCTCATTGACAATGCGAGGGCGAGGAATCGATCGGACGTTTCATTTGCGCTAGAGAAACCCAGCCCACACCAGCCGGCACGGAGAAAATGACGAGCGGCTCCGCGCCATGATGAACGGTCGCGCGCGACGTTAGGCGCCTCTTCATTTTATCCCCTCACCTTTTCGCCTAACGAGTTGCGGAATTCTCACGACGAGGAAAATCAGCGCCACGCAGCCGCAGAGTTTGGCGAAAAGCTCGCCGTGCCGCGTGTAGAAAGTCATCTGCGCCAGCGCGGGCACGTCCACTGTCCCACTCAGCACGCCTTCGGTGAACGTGGTCCCAGTCTTACTGCGCAGCACTTGCGTAATACGCCCAAACTGATTCACGAAACAAGTGACGCCGGTGTTCGCCGCGCGCACGAGAGGCCGCCGCGTCTCCACGCACCGAAAGATCGCGTTATCGATGTGCTGCTGCGACGCAGCGGAATGCAAAAACCATCCGTCGTTCGTCACGTTCGCGAGCAGATCAGCGCCGCGCAGAACAAATTCGCGCGCCAACTCGCCTAACGTGTCCTCAAAACAAATTAGCGGCGCGACTTTGATCTGATCTTTCGTTAGGCGAAAAACGACTGCTTCTGTCCCGCGCGCGAAATCATCCGGCACCTGATTACCGACGATCTGCGCGATGAACGGGACCGTGTGACGCCCCGGCACGTATTCGCCGAAGGGCACGAGGTGCAGCTTGCGATAAACCTGCGGTTTGCCCGCGCCGCCGGGCACGAGAAGCGCGGCGTTGTAAGCGCCCTTCTCGTCCTCATCGATCGACCCCAGAAGCAGGTCGGCCTTCATCGATCCGGCGACATTCATGACGAAGCGATGGTTGCTTTCGTCCTCCAACACGGGCCCGGGCATCGAACTCTCCGGCCAGATGATCAAGTCGGGAGGCGGCTGCACCGCGAGCGCGATCCGCGTCAGTTGCGCGAATTGAAAGAATGTTTTGCCCTGAAATTGCTGCGAAAATTTTTCTTCGCGCGGCACGTTCGATTGCACCGCGGCGATGCGCAGCGGCTTTGTCGGAGGATGCTCCTGCAACACGCGGATGCCATAAGCGCACAGCCCGACGATGGCCGCCATCGTTAAGGTAAAGTCGTAATGCGGGCGCCGTTTTTGGATTTTCGTCTCTGCGATGAACCGGCGAACCGTCACAACCACGATCACATTCGCGAAAGCCACTACGAAGCTGAGGCCCACGACGCCGGTGAATTCCGCAATCTGAATGAGCGGCAACACTCCGTGCACGGCGACGCCAAGGCCGTTCCAGCCCCAGCCGGAAAACATCCAGCCGCGGACCCATTCCAAAGCCGTCCAGCCACAGGCGAGAACGAACGCGAGCCCAAGATTTCGCAACGAGCTGAGCCAGGGCGAACGCGCTTCCGGCGAGTCGTTAGGCCGGGGCGGCGGCCACGCGTGCGGACCGCGCTCTGGCTCGGGCAAAGGCGGTCGCGGCCTAACGAGTCCCGCGAGCCAGCCCCAGAGCGCAAAATAAACTGCCATGTAAAATCCAACCGCGATCAGCCCGGGAACAGTCACGGTGTGCAGCCAGGAAAATGCGCTCCAGAAAAAGACCAGGCCTGCGACATAACCGAAAAGCACGTCGCGCACGCCGCGGCGTTTCGCGCGCTCTCCCGAAAACCAGACGGCCGCGAGCAGCGGGGTCAAGGCGATCCAACACGCCCACGATTGATTGAAAGGCGCGAGCGAAATGGTCGCGAGCGCGCCGCTCAACATCGCCGCCATCCAAGGCCACACTTTGTGCAGCGTTCCCGCCGCCCTCGTTGTTTCGGGCATGGAAAAAATCAGCCGCGCCGCTGCCGCCGTCCGGTGTTCGCGGCAGCTTTGCGCGCAGGATACACGGCGTCGCGCAGTTCGCGGGCGTGCACCGCATTGACGCGAAAGGAAGCGGATTCCAGCGCTTCCACCGTTCGCACATTCACCTTATTGGCGACCACATAACCTTCCGTGATGAGGCCGGAAAGCGTGTCGAGCAATTCGGCGCCTTCCATCGAATCCATTTTCTCTTTCAACTGCCGGCCGTTGACCAGACTGCCGCCGAGCCCGAGCGTTTTTAGCAAAGTAATCTCGCCGCCGTTGAGAGTGATTTCGCTCATGCAAGGGAAGTCTGCGCGTCTCACGCGCCATGTCGAGCCAGCAGAGGATAGATTTTCACTGAGCGTCGATTCTCTCAACTCAAACTGGCCGTTTGGCGAATTGCTCGGGGCGTTCCCGCGGATGAGACGCGCGAGCGCGCGCTTGCAGGCCAACCAAACCAAACTCCCGCCACCGCAGGCGAGCTTTTTCTGCAACATTCAAGAGCTGATCGCGCGCTCGCTCCCTCTAATCTTATCCCGTTACTGGATCAGATTCGCCGCGCTATGTAGGGATTCGGACGCTTTTCGGGTCGCGGCCTCTCCGTAGTCGAAGCTTGACATCGCGGCGCGGCAAACGTCCCCTTGCGCATTATGACGACAATCCATCTTCTAAGAGTCGCCCTTTTGCTCTCGTGCACGCTGCTCACTGCCGGTGCGAGCCCGGCGAACAAAATCGGCGCCGCAGCCGTTTCTGAAGCAAACCAACAGGCACGGGCGCAGGACCCGTCGCGTCGTCTCGAGGTTGAGCATTTTAAGGTGGCGACCTACCCGCTGGGCATGGCCTTTGACGGAGAGAATATCTGGGTCACGAACTACAATAACATTACGGGAGAGCGGGCTTTTCTAATCGTGCTGCGAGCGAGCGACGGGTCGCTGGTGAGGAAGATAAAGGCTCCCTACTTCAGCGGACATGCGGCTTTCGATGGCACCTTCATCTGGACGACGGACTCATATTATGAGTCGCGCAGTGTCACGCGCTATCGACTCGATGGAACTATTGAAGGCACCTACGACATTGGACTCTACGATCCGTATTCGATTCTGTTCGATGGCGAGAATATGTGGGTGGCGAGTGTCGATGGCGTGTCCGTCTCCAAGATTCGAGCGAGTGATGCGACCGTCCTGGCAGTTTATTCTATTCCTTCGCAAGGCGTTCTCGATTTCACCTACGATGGCGAAAATTTGTGGATATCGAATTACCGCGATAACACGCTGGTGAAGCTTCGAGGGAGCGACGGCGCCGTGCTGGGAGTATTTACTGCGCTCGATCCGTTGGGAATTACTTTCGACGGCACCTATATCTGGGTTGCGAGCTCCAGCCAGAGCGCGCTTCTTAAATTCGATCTTGCCGGCAATCAATTACTCAAAGTCAGCCTTCCCTACGCGCCTGTCTATCTCGTCTCAGATGGGAACGAGCTTTGGGTCGGTGGCGTGGGTAGTGTCGTGATGGAGGTCTCGCTCGAGGGGCGAGTGAAAAGATCCGTCCCAGTCGGGCCTACGCCACAATCTCTTCTTTTCGACGGGCAAAGCATTTGGGTTTCACTTTTTTATAAAGGTGTGGTTTCCAAGATCACTCCCGTGCAGTAGCTGGCCTCGGCTACTAGTTATGGGCGAGGAGAATCGGGGTCGGCTCTTGAATCTTGCAAAGTGGCTATCAGCCCCGAGAGGGCGGTGGGCAACTACGCCTCACCATCCCGAGCTGATTACAGCTAACGGCTGAGGGGCTCTCGCTCGGCCGAGCTTTCAAGGCGCGCGCCAGCCAGCCGTTGTCGATCGTGGCGTTCCCGCGGATGCGCCGCGCGAGCGCCCGCTTGCAGGCTCACCAGACCAAACTCCTGCCACCGCAGGCGAGCTTTTCCTGCAACACTCATCGGGCTGTTGCCGGAAAGAGGCATTTAAGGGCGGACATTTGGGCAGTCGGTCGAGAAGCGATCTAAGTATAGATGACTTTGGCGAAGAGTTGGAAGTCAGTCTGGATGACTC
>JACDGS010000089.1 GCA_013821455.1 Chthoniobacterales bacterium | reverse complement strand
CCCACACCCACACCCACACCCACATCCACACCCACACCCACACCCACACCCACACCAACACCAACACCCACACCCACACCTACTCCGACTCCGACGGCAACTCCCAGTCCCACCGCCACTCCCACCCCAACCCCTCCGCAAGGAGCTCAGTCCCAGAACCTCTCTACTCGTTTACTCGTGCAGACGGGTGACTCTCAGGGCATCGGGGGCTTCATCATCACTCCGGGGAACAACAAGAAAGTCCTCCTCCGCGGTCTTGGGCCTTCCCTCCGCCGCTTCGGTGTCACTGGCTTCCTGGCCAATCCGTTTCTCGAGTTACATGGACCCAACGGCGGGATCATTAGGACTAACAATAACTGGAGGGACACTCAGGAGACGGCCATCATGAACACTGGCCAGGCGCCGACCAACGATCTCGAAGCCGCGATTGTCGTAACTCTCGCCCCGGGACTCTACACTGCCATTCTTAGTGGCAACGGCGGAACCACCGGAATCGGCTTGGTTGAAATCTATGACTTGGACCAGGCAGGTACCTCACGCCTCGGTAACCTTAGCACTCGCGCCGGTGTCGGATCTGGTGATAGCGTGGTCATCGCCGGGTTTATTCTCGGTCCGCAGCAAGCCGACTCTGACGTCATCATCCGCGGCCTTGGGCCTTCTCTCTCGCAACATGGCGTTACGGGCGCTCTGGCCGATCCCACCCTGGAGTTACACGATGTTGATGGCAACCTGATTAAGTCTAACGACAATTGGCAGGATAACCCGACGCAAGCGGCCAGGATCAGAGCAAGCGGCCTCGCGCCGGACAATCCCCTGGAAGCCGCGATCGAACTGAACCTCGCGCCGGGCACTTACACCGCTATCCTCGGCGGTAACGGCGAGACAGGCATAGGTCTGGTCGAAGTCTTTAACAAGCAGTAGGAGAACGGAAAGACTCCGCCCGGCGTTGGGCGGTTTTGCCTAACGACTCTAACTATCGCGAGATGCCGCGGCACGGGAAGAAGACCTTTTGTTGCGGGGCCGGCGGCGGTCGCATGTGGTTTGAGGAACCTCCCGAGGAGCGCGTCTCCAAGCTGCGCGCCAGAGAAGCTATCGCCGCCGGAGCGACGACTCTCGCCACCGGTTGTCCGTTTGTTTGAACATGATGACCGACGGGATTGCAGCACTGAAGGCGGCGAAGCGATCAAAGTACTCGCCCTCGCCGAAGTGCTTCTTAGTCGCCAAGCCTCAGCCACGGCCGCAAGTCACCCTTCCTAGGCGGAAGAAGATCTCTGGTGTCCGCAAAGTCGTCACACTGCCACCATGGCGGTGGGCGTTGGGCATTTTCCCTTCGCCTCGGTAATGACCGGGCTGGAAGCCCGGGCGACCTGGCAGGCTGGAAGCCTGTGTTACGGCTGCCGCACTTTTCGGACAGCTTCTAAATGAAAGGACTCAGCGCGGCACCGAGCCGAACTGAGTCCTAAAAGTGACTAACTATGAAGTGACTACTTCTTGAGCAGGTCTTGCGGAATCTTGGCGCCGTTCGCGGCGAGATGCTGCATCACTTCCTGGTGCAGCCAGGTATTCATCGAGGCTGAGTCGCTCGTGTCGCCCGTGTAATGTAGGTCTTGCGCCAGTTCTTTCCGCGCGGAGAGACTGCTATCCATCCCGACAAGTTTCATCAGGTCCACGATGGAATGCTTCCAATCGAGCTTCTCCGAGTTCTGCGCGGATAACTTATCGAGGATCGCCGCAACATCGACGGCTTGCGCGGGCGCTGCCGGGATGCTGGGCGCGGTCGCGGCGGCAGGTTCGCCCGAGGCAGTCGGCGCAGGCATCGCCGGTGTGGGCGAACCCTGAGTAACTGGCGCACTCGTGGGAGCGGGCGCGCTGGAGGCGGCGGGCGCGGCGGCGCTGGCGTGGCTGAAGATTTTCGACATTAAGGTATTAAAAAGGCCCATGATTATTTTTTCTGTTAATTGTTTCGCTGCAGCTCCTTTGAATCGGTCCCCAAAGCTAATCTGCGTGTGTCTCGCAGAAATGTTCTCTGTCGCGCAGCGCAGCGTCCGCAGCAGCTTTGCCTAACGACTAAAGGTCTCCGGCCAGGTCCGGCCGGTTCTCGCGCGTGCGCCGTTGCGCTTCGCGCTTGCGCCAGGCTGCGATCTCGGCGTGATGACCGGAGAGAAGAATATCAGGCACTTTCCAGCCGCGAAAATCTGCCGGGCGAGTGTAGTGCGGACCTTCCAGCAAGTCCCCGGCAAAGCTGTCCTCGGCCGCTGATTGTTCGTGCCCGAGCACGCCGGGCAGCAGTCTAACGACCGCATCGACGAAGACGACCGCGGCGATAGCGCCATTCGTGAGCACATAATCCCCGATGGAAATCTCAGCATCGACCAAGTGTTCGGTGACACGGTGATCAACGCCTTCGTAATGCCCGCAAATGACGATGAGATGTTCCGCGGTCGAGAACTCCCGAGCCATCTTCTGACTAAAAGGTCGCCCTTGTGGAGTCATTAGTATGACAGTGCTAGCCTCCGTCCGGAGCGATTCGACCGCGGCAAAGATAGGCTCCGGCTTCATCACCATCCCGGGCCCGCCGCCGAAGGGCGCGTCATCCACCACGTGATGACGATCGCCTGTCCAGTCGCGCAGATTGTGCACCTGCAAAGTGAGCGCGCCCGCCGTCTGCGCGCGGCCCATCATGCTTTCGCCTAACGGGACGCGGCACGAGTCCGGGAAAAGAGTGATGATATCGACGCGCACGCGCTCAGTGTTCGTCTTGCGCGACCGGTGGGACCGGAGCGGGCTCACGGCGGAATTCGCGATGCCGGATGCGGCCTCCGGCATAACCGATGTAACCACCCATGGCCAGGACCACGAACGCCAGAACGAGAGTTATACTCGTTAGGCCAAGGGCGCTCTGCGGCCACTTCCTCGGCGCGAGAATGGCGGCAAGGGCAATCAGCGCGAGCGCATAAAAGTAGAAGATAAATTGATCCGCTCGTTGCGCGTGCACTTTCAGCCACGCCTGGCCTTGCTCATCGGAAAGCGAGAGGGCGCGGTCATAAGCCTCCTCACCATAATGACCAACGGGCCAGGCAATCACGCCGCAAAAAACAATTAGAGCGAGCATCGCCACTTCTGCCGGCCGGCTGCGCTGGCAGAGCGCAATGACCAGTCCTATGATACTAACCGCGAGCCCATACACGGGCAGTGGATTAAGCAAAACATGAACATACTCCGGCTGACGGAGAGCTTGCAGGAAAGGAGCTATCATAGGTCTTAGTTTGCGATCTTCTTCGCCTCGCGGATCGGCGCGTATTTCTTCCAATCGTAGGCGACGAAATGCCACCATTCCGTCCGCATCCCATAGAAGCCGCCTGCGCGCATGGCATGCTGGAGCAGCTTGAGATGGAACCTAACGAGAGGGTCATCGCCGTTGTAGTGCAATTTCGCCGAGGTCTTGAACTCGTCGAACTTCGACGGCATTTCTACTTCCTGGCCCTGGCTATCGACGAGGGTAGCATCAACCGCCACTCCCCACGTATGGAGCGAGCCGTTACCAGAAAGCGGATCGGCGACATAGGAGCCATTATGAGTTAGTTTCCAGAGTTCGACTTGCGCGGCGAGCGGACGATAGGCATCCCAGATTTTCAACCCATAGCGACGCGCCTGCAGATACCTTTGCGCACGCGCCAACCTGGCAGCGGTCGTCGGCCTAACGAGTGCAGGACTGCCCGGCGGATAGAGAGCATGTCCGGTCATATTCTCGGCCGTGGCGTAGCGTAGATCGACGAGAATAGTAGGATCGACCGCCCGAATATCGACCAGGTTATCGTAGGCTGGCGCCGCTCTCAGAGAGAGACGCCCTAACGAGAAAAGGACAAGAGCGAGAGTCAGTCTCACGGATTAGGTGATTGGACCCGGGCAAGTCTCTGCATGAGTAACCAGGCGGCGCCGTCGGCCATCTCGAAGTGCAGGTCGAGATCCGCGTCGCTCCGGTCGATCTTCGGCGCTTGCGTGGCGAGGACGTAGTCGGAGCCCGGCAAAGTGAGCCAGCGGTTCGGATCGTTACTTAGGGCGGCGGCCAGCTCTTTCGCCGCCGCGACATCATTCGCCCTCACGAACAAATGAGCTTTCGAAGGATTATCCAGGACAACGGCAAAACCGAGGAGGCGCGCAGTCGCCAGGAGCTCGGGCGGAAAAATTGGCCCAAAGAGCCGCGGTAAGTCAGCCGGGTTTCTCGAAGCAAGGCGCACGGTGCTTTCCGACTCCAAGGCCTGAAACTCCCGCGCCAGGGGATCGTCCACTTTTAAATCCGGCTCAGTCCCAAGGCGCACCTGGACGAGGCTATCCACTTCGCCTAACGAACCAACCGCGAGCGTGCGCGGTCCCACGCGTGCGACCGAGATATCCGGCCGCTCGAGCACGACCAACCCACTGACTGTGTTTCGGGCGAAGCTTTGATCCTGAGTGATGGTGCGAAGGACGGGACTAATGTCGCCGCTTACTTCCACGAGCACATACTCGCGCGGCTGTGCGCTATTCTCGAGCACAAGCGCGCGCGTTACTCGGCTGGCATCATGCGCGAGATCGAGCGCGGGCGTGTGTGCCGCCGGGCCCACGAGACCGGCGAAGACTTTCGGCCAGAATGCGGCCTGCTCTTTCTGCCAGCGCTGCACAAGTGAACTGCTCTCCAGCTTCTCGAGATCGACCGACAGCATCGTCGCCGTATCCTGCGGCAGCCAATCGCGCTTCGCCGGCGATTGCGAAGCGAGCGCTACGACGATCGCAAGCACGACTAGAATGGAAAGGGCCGCGAAGTAAAACTTGCGCAGCTCTTGCTTATCGATCGTGCTCGAGATTTCGGCTAGTTCTCGTTTGTGTTCGGCGTGCTTATCGGTCGCGACCCGATGTCGTTGCACCTCGGTAAGCAGATGCGGCGCATTGGGCGGCGCGAAACCTACATTACCGAGGTGCCGGCCGATGTTGAGGTAAGCCGGATTCTTTTTTTCCTCGACGGTCTGATGCTGCTGGCGCGCCGTGCGGACTTCCTCCTGCTGGGCGCGGCTGCTTTCGTTTAAGGCGCGATCGCGCGCTTCGAACTCAGCGCGGACTTTCGCGATATTTCTTTCCGCCTGCGCGAGGGCTGCTTCTTCGGCGGTGAGTTTCTCTTTCGCGACGCGGCAGGCATCCGCACTTCCCAAACGCGCCTGCATCATTTCTGCGCGAGCGCGCGGGAGCCCGGCGCGCTCGGCACCGACTCGTTCCATTTGCTCGGCATGGTCGGGTGGCGGCGGCTCGAGCGCCTGAAGCGCAGTGAGTTTCTTGAGCAGTTCCTGATCGGCGGACTCGTTAGTCCGGAGCCGTTGGTCGACGATGCCTAACTCCTTGTCGCAATTGTCGGCCGCAATTTTCGCCGCGTCGCGCTGCCCGACGAGAGGACGCTTTTCTTCCTCGAGGCGGCCCAGCGCCGCCGTTTGTTCGCGGGAGTTTTCCTGTCGTTGTTGATCGATCTGCTTCAGCGCTTCTTCGATTTTCGCGATGCGCAGGGCGAATTCTTTCTGCTCCTGCTCGAGCTTTCTCAGCGCCACGATTTCGGCGCGGACTTCGGGGATGTTAGCGGCTTCCGAAGTGCCTTCGCGGCCGAGTGTGATCTCCGCTTTTTGCAGGAGCCGCTTTTCGTGGCGCAACGCGATACGCGTCCGCTGACGTCGAACTTTCAACGTCAACTCGCGGAATCCGGTAGTGATGAAACTCACAGAGTTAGCTTAGGCGCGCTGCTATTCTTCGGCGCTGCCTAACTTTGCCAGGACGTTAAAATCTTCCAGGGTTGTGGTGTCGCCAGTCACTGTCTGGCCACTGGCGATTTCTTTCAGCAGGCGGCGCATGATTTTGCCGCTGCGCGTTTTCGGCAGTGCTTCCGCGAAGCGCACTTCATCAGGCTTGGCGATGGCGCCAATCTGCGTGCCGACATGCGAGCGGAGTTCGTTCTTCAAATTTGGAGTCGGTGTCACACCAGACTTAAGAGTGACAAAAACGACCACACCCTGACCCTTAATTTCATCCGGCCGGCCAACCGCTGCCGCCTCGGCAACCTTGGGGTGACTAACGAGTGCGCTTTCTATCTCCGAGGTGCCCAAACGATGGCCGGCGACATTAAGGACGTCATCAATACGACCCACGATCCAAAAGTAACCATCCTTATCCCGGCGTGCGCCATCACTCGTGAAGTAACTACCTTTGAACTCACTCCAGTACTGTTTCTTATAACGTGACCTATCTCCGTAAATGCTGCGCAGCATGGAAGGCCAGGGACGCCTAACGATTAACTTACCACCTACATTTGGTCCGACTTCCCGACCCTTCTCATCTACCACCGCCGCGTCGATGCCGAAGAAAGGCAATGTCGCGCTGCCTGGTTTGGTAGGAGTAGCTCCGGGCAAAGGAGTAATCATGATCGCGCCTGTCTCGGTTTGCCACCAAGTATCGACGATAGGACAGCGTCCGCCACCGATGACCTTGTGATACCACATCCAAGCTTCGGGATTGATCGGCTCACCGACCGAACCTAACAATCGCAAAGAAGATAGGTCATGTTTCTTAACCCACTCATCGCCCCAGCGAATAAAGGTTCGAATCGCAGTAGGAGCTGTGTAAAGAATGCTCACTGCGTATTCTTCAATGATGCGCCAGAAACGATCCGGCTCGGGCCAGTTAGGCGCGCCTTCATACATAAAGGTGGTAGCTCCGGCCGCGAGCGGACCGTAAACGACATAGCTATGTCCCGTGACCCATCCTACATCGGCCGTGCACCAATAGATATCTTCGTCGCGCAGATCGAAGACATACTTATAAGTCGTGTGCGTGCCGACGAGATAGCCGCCAGTCGTATGTAGGATACCTTTTGGTTTTCCTGTGGAACCACTGGTGTAGAGAATGTAAAGCGGGTGCTCACTATCGAGAGCAACGGCGGGACAGTTAGCATCGACATACTCTAACTCTCGATGCCACCAAACGTCGCGGCCTTCTTCGATATGTATATCATTACCGGCGCGCCGAAAGACGATAACTCGCTTGATTGAAGTCTTACCTTTCAGTGCTTCATCGACGTTATGTTTTAGCGGCACAATCGCGCCACGCCGATAACTGCCATCCGCCGTAATAGCCGCGGTCGCGCCGCAATCCGCGATGCGATCGCGAATGCTATCCGCGCTAAAACCTCCGAACACCACGGAATGGACCGCGCCGATTCGCGCACAGGCCAGCATGGCTATCGCCGCCTCGGGAATTGTAGGCAGATAGATAATGACGCGATCGCCTTTGCCGATTTTGTTTCGCTTCAAGACATTCGCAAAACGGCAAACGTCGCGATGGAGTTGCTGATAAGTGAGCACGCGCTTCTCGCCCGGCTCACCTTCCCAAATGATGGCAGCCTTGTTTCGCCGCGAGCCGTGTAAGTGACGGTCGAGACAGTTCTCCGCGACATTCAGCCTGCCGCCGACGAACCATTTCGCGAAGGGTGCTTTCCACTCGAGAACCTTATTCCACGGTTTCTGCCAGGTGAGTTCCTTCGCTTCGCGCGCCCAGAATTTTTCCGGATGCGCGATCGACTCGCGATAGAGGCGCCTGTATTTCGTGAGGCTTCCAATACGCGCCTTTTTGGCGAAAGCGGGAGAAGGCTGGAAAACTCGGGTTTCCTTGAGGTGAGACTCGATGTTCGTATCCATGCGCAGTCACCCTAACTAGCGCGCGGAATCGGCTCAATGCAAAGTTGGAGGCCCGGCTCACGCCACGTTGTCATCCC
>JACDGS010000008.1:114021-117466 GCA_013821455.1 Chthoniobacterales bacterium | reverse complement strand
GCTGTATTCCTTGTTCGGCACAGTTGGCCTCGGGCCTTGGGGCAGCCTCATTTTCGATGCCGCAGGAAATCTCTACGGCACCGCTTTCAAAGGTGGGCCTTATTCCCAGGATTGTTACTCTGGCTGCGGGACCGTTTTCGAGCTTTCGCCCGGCGCTGGTGGCCAGTGGACGGGGAAGGCGCTGCACATCTTCACTGGCGGGGACGACGGATCTTATCCCTTCTGCAACCTGATTTTCGACGCAGCCGGAAACCTCTACGGCACGACCAGCGGCAGCAGCACCTACACCGGCGGCACGGTCTTCCAGCTGACGCCGGGAGCGAATGGGCAATGGACCCAGACTGTGCTGCATCAATTTAATGGCCAGGATGGCGACACGCCCTATGCGGGCCTTGTCTTCGATCCGGCTGGAAATCTCTACGGGACGACTTGGCTCGGCGGCGTCGCCGGCGCCGGCACCGTCTTTAAATTGACCCCCGGGCAAGCCGGCACCTGGAGTGAGACCGTGCTCCATTCCTTCAACAACAAAGACGGATCTTTCGTCATTGCCGGCGTAGTTTTCGATACATCGGGTAACTTATGGGGCACCACCTCCGGATATGGGTCCGATCTCGGGAGTGTTTACAAATTGATTCCCAATCAGGACGGGACTTGGGCGACCACGGTGCTGCACACGTTTCGCGATAGGGCAGTAAACGGTGGTGTCGCCTTCGACGCAGCGGGAAATGCCTACAGCACGTCGTCTCAAGGGGGCAATCTCAGCGCGTGCGGTGGCGCTGGTTGCGGCACCGTCTTCGAAGTCGTCCCCTAAGACCTCAAGCAGACTCAACTAGAAAAGGAACAATCATGAAAAATCTCATTAAGTGGTTTCTTAATCCACCCTCCAATGCGCCAGCGGCTACCATCCTACTACGGTTGATGGCTGGGGGCGTGTTTTTCTGGGAAGGCATGCTCAAGTTTGTCTATGTCAATCAAGGTGTGGGGCGCTTTACCAAGCTCGGTTTCCCGGCCCCCGAAATGATGGCTAATTTTGTGGCCATTCTCGAGATCGGCGGGGGACTGCTTCTCTTGGCCGGCTTCCTGACCAGACTTATAGCTGTGCCGTTTATTATCGAGATGATCGTCGCCATGCTTTCCACCAAAGTCTCCTTGTTCTTCGGGACATCACCGCTGCCGCCGCCGCCCTCGCCCCCGAAGATGGGAATCTGGGGAGTGCTGCATGACATCCGGTCCGATTATGCCCAGCTCATGGTTGTTATCTTCCTCCTGATCGCTGGTCCGGGTAAGTGGTCTCTTGATGCCTACCTGGCGAAGCGAAGGAGTGAGGTCAGCTCGACGAGTGACCTATCGCGACCCTACGGCCTGGCGGTTCGCGACTAACTGTCGGCGGCCGAAGGCCGAGGGTCTGGAATAAGTTCCTGCCCGCGCGCTCTGAGTAGTAACAACGTGGGGAGAAGTCAGAGTGTGCTCATCCCGGCGTCGTGAGGCTAACTGCACCTATCCATGAATAAGACCTATTTTTACCTCAGCGCAGCGCTCTTGCTCGCGGCTTCACCGTTATCTGCCGCCGGCGACAAAGACGTGTCGCCCCTCACTCCGGCGATCAAAGGGAACCTTCGCTCCGACGTTGTCACCATCGTCGCCGAAGGATTTCTCAAACCGGAAGGCGTCGAGCGCGTGAAAGCGGAAGGTCCCGCCTACATCGCGAAATCGCGCGCGGAGGTCGGCTGCATCCAATACCAATTGCAGTTCGAAGCCACCGATCCGGGACACATTTTTTGGTATGAGCAGTATGCCAGTCCCGCGGCCTTCGATACCCACGTCACGTCATCCTATTCCAAAGCGTGGGTCGCGATGCTCGAGCCGCTCTCGACTAAGCCGATCGTTATTCATTTCCTGAATAAGATCGAGCACGTCGAAAAATAAGGTCGATCGCGCAGCCTAACGAATATAACTCTTCCGCGAAGACTATTTGTTCTTCACGAGAGCCGCGCGGTTAAGATCGAGATCCTTCTGCTCGATCACCTCCGCATCGGGCGCACTCTTTTTTAAGGCTGCGAGAAAATCAGCGGCCTTTCCCACCACCACGGTATTGACCGCAGTGGCAAGTTCGCTTTTCGCAAAAGCGCTCACCTTGTCCGTCGTCACGGCGTCGATCGCCGGGATGAATTTATCCAGCGTGTCGAGCGGCAGCTTGTAAACCGCCAGCGCCGCAATTTGTCCGGCGAACCCTTGATTGGTCTCGAGATTGCGCGCGAAACCGCCGGTCAAAACGGCTTGCCGTGACTTCAGTTCTTCACCGGTGACCGGATTGCTCACCAGCTTTTTCAATTCCATTGCCATCAGACCCGCCACTTCCGCAGCCGACTCGTTTTTCGTCTGCGCGCTTGCACTGAAAACACCGCCATCGCGCCGTGCGTCGATCGAGCTGTTCGCGCCATAGCTCAACCCGCGTTTGATTCGCACTTCGCGATTCAAACGCGAAACGAAGCCCTGGCCAAGCGCGGCGTTCGCGACCAAGCCCGTGTAATAATCGGGCGAATTGCGCTTGATCGTCGGCTTGCTCAGGATGACCGAAGCCTGACCCGCTTCCGGCATATCGATGGCGATGGTGGCGGGCTTCCATTGCGCCGCGGAAGGCTTTTGCTTTTCGTTAGGCGAATCGGCTTCGCCCTTCCAGTCGCCGAAGAGCTTCTGCGCGTATTCTTTGGCCTGCGCCAGGGTGATATCGCCCGCGCAAACAAACGCAGAATCCTGCGGCCGATAGTTCGCGCGATAAAGCTGCGCGATGTCATCGCGCTTGATCGCCTGCACGGACTCCAAAGTTCCTTTCGCGGAATGACCGTATTCGTCATCGCCAAAGACGACGCGTTCGGTCACAAGACGCGCGAGCGCACCCGGCTGTTGCAGCGCGACCCGCAGACCGTCGAGCCGCTGATTTTTCAACCGATCGATTTCCTCTTGCTGGAAAGCCGGATGCAGAACGACGTCGGCGAGAATTTTCAGCGCGACCTCGGCCTTGTCGCTCATCACCAGGACGCTAGCAGAAGTCTGATCCCAGCCCGCGCCGGATTCGATCGCTCCGCCTAACGACTCGATCGCGGTGGCGATTTCGGGCGCGGACATTGTCGTTGTGCCCTTTGTGAGAAGGTCGCCCGCCATGCTCGCGGTGCCCGCGCGCTCAGTTGAGTCCGCTTCCGCGCCATGCCTAACGACCACGCTCATGGCAAGTAGCGGCAAAGCGTGGCGCTCGACCACGATGACACGAAATCCGTTAGGCAGCGTCGTTTCCTGCGGCTCGGGAAACTTGGTTTCGTGCGGCGCGGAAGGAGCGGGCGGAGTATCGACGCCAGCGATCGCCCAGGCGGAATTCGCGTTCGTTAGGCAAAAAGCGCTCACCAACAAACTTGTCATCCCGAGCGAAGCGAGGGACCCCGCAAGCGTC
>JACDGS010000008.1:0-114011 GCA_013821455.1 Chthoniobacterales bacterium | reverse complement strand
CCGTTGCGCTCCACTCCACTCCGCTCGGGATGACAGGTGGCGTCGTTAGGCAAATGGAAAATTTTCATTAGGACTTCGTCTTCGGCGTCGCGGATTTCATCGCTGCCGGCAAATACTCGATCAGCACTTTCTTTTTCCCGGAGATGTAGTGGCCGAGCGCCGCCTTCACCTGTTCCGCGGTGACCGCCTGCAACCTCCCCAATCCGGTATTCACATGTTGCGGATCGCCGTAGAGCACGGCGGCCTCGCCGAGCGCGCTGGCTTTGCCGTTATTCGTCTCCAGCTCGAGCAGCTTTCCCGTGAGAAAACGATTCTTCGCCTTGTTCAGCTCCGCTTCCGTCACTCCATCCTTCAGCACTTTGTCGATCTGTTCGTCGAGTGCTTTCTCCGCTTCCGCGGGCGACTTTCCGCTGGCTAGAATCATGCGCACCGTGATCAACCCGAGATCCTCCTTCATGTCGGAATCGAAACTGACGCGTTGCGCGATTTGCTGCTGGTAAACAAGCGCCTGATACAATCGCGAAGATTCGCCGCCGGCCAATATCTCATCTGCGAGCTGCAACGCCGGCGCATCATCGCTCCGGATCGAAGGCGCGAGATACGTCAGCGCCAGCCCTGGCAGCGGCGCTTTCGGGCTGTACTCCACCAGCTTTTTGTCTTCTTTGCGTGGCGGCTCTTTTGCGGTTACGCGCGGGATCTTGTCGGAAGGTTTCTTGATCTCGCCGAAATATTTTTGGACCCATGACTTAAGTTCGTTAGGCGAAAAGTCGCCTACGACGATGAGAGTCGCATTATCAGGTCGATAGAAAGTAGAGTGAAAGGCACGTACTTCCGACAGGCTCGAGGCATCGAGCTCCGCAATGCTGCCGATGCCCGGACGTTTGTAAGGATGGACCGAGAAAGAATCCCGGATCGTATCGAGATAGAAATCGCCGTAAGGGTTGGCGGAAATCCGCTGTCGATATTCTTCTTTCACCACATCGCGCTCGGAATGAAAATTCGCCTCATTCAGCGCAAGCGATGACATCCGCTCGGCTTCCGCCCAGAGGATCGGGTTGAGATAATTCGACGGCACGACCTCGTGATAAACCGTCATGTCATCGGCGGTGAAAGCGTTGTTCTCGCCGCCGATATTTTCCGTCAAATCATCGAACGTATCCTCCTTCAGACGTTCGTTGCCCTTGAACATCATGTGCTCAAAAAGGTGCGCGAAACCGCTGCGTCCCTGCGGATCGTCTTTGGAGCCGACGTGATACCAGACCTGCACCGCGACCGTCGGACTGGCATGATCCTCGACGCTGTAAACCTCGAGTCCGTTAGGCAGAGTCTCGTGCTGAAAATCGAGCGGCCGCACGGAAACGGTCGGCGCCGCAGGAGCGGGCGAAGTCTCCGCGGCGCGCGCGAGCGGAAGAGAGACAACGCAGAACGCAGCGAGAACAGGAAAATATTTCACGACGGACGTGACCATACACGCGCCGCAGCGGAGAGAAATCGGAACCGTCGCGCGATGGGTGGGCCTGAAAGGATTTGAACCTTTGACCCTGCGCTTATCAAGCGCATGCTCTAACCAGCTGAGCTACAGGCCCGGGAAACACGGGATCGCCGAGGGAGAGAATAGTTACGGGCTATCGCGGATTGGTCAAGGTGAGGCCGTTGTGTAGCGATTGCCGGTTGGGTAGCGCATGCGTCTCGCGTGCTGGTCGCGCTGTTTCAGCGCGACGAACTTTTCTTAAGCGAAAAAAACCTCCATTACGTTCCGCCTAACGAAAGTTCGCGACGGTGGAACACCGTCGCCAGCACCCGCGACGGGTGCGCTACCCGGAAGATGACTTCGCGCCACTACGACTCGTTAGGGCGAGATGGACGGCGCGGCAAACGACAATACCGATTATCGCGCCGCAATAATCGATCAGCACATCGATCGGTGAGGCCGTGCGCGAAGGCACAAACGATTGATGGAATTCATCCGTCGGCGCAAAAATAAGCGCGGGCACTAATGCGATTGCCGCCCGCCGCCAAAAGCCGTCGATCGATCCGCGCAACGCGCGGAAAAGCAAACCAGTGAGGATCGCGTATTCCGTCACGTGCGCGGCCTTGCGCACTAAAAAGTGAATGTGCGCGATCGCCGCCGGCGAAATATCCGGCTTCAGCCAGTGCAACAACGGCACGAGAAAACGCGAGGTGTGCTCGGCCGAGAGCGCATCGGTCGAGCCGAAAAACATCAGCGATATCCAGAGCAGAACCGGCCCCCACGCCTTGAGTATTGCGCCAAATTTCAAGCGCTCAGTGTATCTGGCCGACCCGGTCTGACAAACCGGCTGCGGCGCGCTAACCTTCCGCGCCGCGATGGAAAATCCCGAGTCAGCGCCGATCCTCTTCGAGCCGATTTTTCAAGAGCGCGTCTGGGGCGGACGCCGGCTGGAGAGCGCTTTCGGGAAAAAAATTCCGCCCGGAAAAAGCATCGGCGAATCCTGGGAAATCGTCGATCGCGCGGAAGCGCAGAGCGTCGTTAGGCAAGGCCACTGGTGCGGCCGGACGTTGCATCAGCTCTGGTCCGAGCACCGGCGGGAAATCTTCGGTGATGACGTTCCCGACACGCCGCGATTCCCGTTGCTCGCGAAGCTGCTCGACGCGCGAGAAAAGCTTTCGCTGCAAGTCCATCCATCGGCCGAAGTCGCTGCGGACCTCGGCGGCGAACCCAAGACCGAAGCGTGGTATGTCGCCGCCGCCGATCCGGGCGCTGAGCTTTTGTTTGGTCTGCGATGCGGCACGAAACGGAACGACTTTGCGGACGCGCTGCGCAAGGGTGCGGTGGCCGATCTGGTGCATCGCCTAACGATCAAAACAGGCGAGACTATTTTCGTCCCGAGCGGTCGCCTCCATGCGATCGGCCCGGGGATTTTGATCGTCGAGATCCAGCAGAACAGCGACACCACCTATCGCGTCTTCGACTGGAACCGCCGCGACCGCGACGGCCGGGAACGCGAGTTGCATCTCGAGCAGGGAATGAAGTCGATCGCCTTCGATGACTTCGAGCCCGGTGTCGTTAGGCCAGAGGGTGAACTGCTCGTGCGTTGCCCGGAATTCACGCTGGAGAAATGGGATCTCACCGCGCCGCGTCCAGCGCTCGATCGGCGCGGCGGAGCGCTTTTCTTCTGTCTCACCGGCGCCTTGGAAATGGCTAGTGTCCAGTTGCGCCCGGGCGATTTCTTTCTCGCCCCCGCGAGCGCCGGAGATACTCCGCTCGCACCCTTGGCGCGGTTTACGACCCTGCTGCGCGTCCTGCTTCCGACTCGTTAGGCGACTTTTCTGCGTTAGACTCGAAGGCCAGCCGGCCGTCTCGCGGGCATAACGCCTAACGACTGCACGCCGTCGATTTTCCAGCCGTCACCTTCCGCTGTGAAGCTGTAAAGATAGCCGTGCACTATCCCATCGGGCGCGGTCAGGAAAACCTGCGCAAACGCGGTCGCGCCATCGACTCGTATCGCCCCCAGCTCGACCTTGCCGATCTGCGTCATGGAGTTGAAATCGCGCCGGACCATCCGCTCGAATTCCACGAGGGAGAATTTTTGCTGCACAACCGCGGCGGAGTGCTGGTAGGCGCCGCGAAAATCGGCCGCACGGAAAGCGGAAAGCTGCCGATTAATCACGGCCAGAAGCTCCTGCCCCGCCGGCGGCGCCGTGTGCCGGCGGACCGCTTCAGTCGCGACCATAGCGGCCGCGCAGAGCGCAAAGAAAAACAGCAGGGAAAAGATTTTCCAGCGGCGACTCATTGTTAGGCGGAGCGCGCCGGATCGAGCCGGCGCAGATACTGATAAGAGTAGATTCCAGTGTTATGACCGTCGCCCCAAGTCGGCTGAAGCGCGTAGCCGCCGACCATCTGCCAGCCGACGAGATCGAAACTTTGTGGCGTGTAATGGACTTCCGGTCTCACGATATCGCCCATCACATCCGGCTCGCCCCCGCAGGCCGCGCAGGGGCAGGCGGTGCGCAGAAGCCGCAGAGGCAGAAATGATTCGCTCTGGTCGTTCCATTGAATGGCCAGCTCGCTGCCGATCTGCTCGATCTGAGATGGCTCGAGACGCATCGTCGAGCACGTTAACAAGGTGATCAACCGGAGGCAATCACCTTGCGCGCGATCTCCCTATCCGGGGAGGACGGGCTGGTAGCCCGTCGTTCGGTGCAGTCTGCACCGAACTGGTGCGGACGAGCGGCGTGGAGAAACCTTGGCGCGATGCCGGCATCTCAGACTCTATCCCGCGACGGGGCGTTTGGCTGGCAGCCAAACGTCCGACGGGTTAGCAACCCGTCCTCCCCAGCCTAACGACTCCCGAAAATAGCTGTCCCCACCCGCACCAAGGTCGCGCCTTCCTCGATCGCGACCGCGAAGTCGCCACTCATGCCCATCGAAAGTTGCGGCAGTTGGAGGTCGAATTCCTTCTCCAAATCATCACGCAGCTCGCGCAGGGCCGCGAAATAGGAGCGCGAATCCTCCGGCTCCGGCGCGAGCGGCGGAATCGTCATCAGTCCTTCAATCGTTAGGCGGCCTAACGATAAGACGCTTTCCAGATCCCGCCGCAACATCTCCGCCGAAAAGCCGTGCTTGCTCGCCTCGCCCGCGACATTCACCTGCAGGAGAATGCGCGGGCTTGCGCCTGCCTCATCCGCGACGCGCTGAAGATCTTCGGCCAGTGCCAGCGAATCGACACTGTGGAAGAGCTCGAAGAGCGGCAGGGCGTGACGGATTTTGTTCTTTTGCAGGGTGCCGATGAAATGCCAGCGCAACCGTGCCGGCAACTCCGGGATTTTCGCCCGCGCCTCCTGCACCCGGCTTTCGCCAAAAAGTGTCTGGCCAGCTTCTTCGGCCGCACGGATCTTTTCCACATCCTGCTTCTTCGTGACCGCGACGAGTTCGATCTCGTTAGGCGAGCGGCCGGCCTTCTTCGCGGCTCCGGTGATCTCCCCCCGAATCCGCTCAAGATTTTCCGCAATCATTTCGCTCATCGTTGCTTTTTTGACGATGCTCCGGCCGGCGCCGGCCGCAAATTCCTCCATTCGTTAGGCGACTTCTCCGGCAGCGTGCCCGCTGGCCCAGGCCCATTGAAAATTGTAGCCCCCGAGCCAGCCGGTCACGTCCACCACTTCGCCGATGAAGTAGAGACCCGGTACGCGTCGCGCTTCCATCGTTCTCGAGGAAAGCTCGCTCGTATCCACGCCACCGACGGTGACCTCTGCTTTGGGATAACCTTCGGTGTCGTTAGGCGAAATGATCCAGTGATGGACGCGATGCGCGAGCTCGGACAGCTCGTTGTGGGAAAGCTGCGCGAGAGCTTTGGGCGGAGCGTGCCGCGCGCACCAAGCCGCGGCGAATCGCGCCGGCCACATACGCTCCAGCAAAGTCTGGGCTGTCCATTTCGAGCTGCGCTGCGCCAGCAGCCAATCATCCTTCGGATGATCGGGGAGAAGATCGAGCGTGATCTTTTCCGCCTCGCGCCAGTAGGACGAGATCTGCAAAATCGCCGGGCCGCTCAAACCGCGATGTGTGATAAGCATAGCCTCCTCGAAAGAAGCGCCGTTGGTTCGCGCGACCACAGGCAGCGAGACGCCGCTCAACTCTGCCAAATCTTCATCTCCGCCTAACGTGAGCGGAACCAAACCGGGCCAGGTCGCGCATATCTTCAGACCGAATTGTTCCGCGATCCGATAGCCAAAATCCGAGGCGCCGAGTTTCGCGAAAGAGAGGCCGCCGGTGGCAATGACGAGCGCGTCGCACTCCATCTCGCCGCAGTTCGTGCCTAACGAAAAGCGTTCGCCTTTCTCGACCGATTTTACGCGGCAGCCGCAGCGCACGTCGACTTCGGCGATCGCACATTCGGCGAGAAGCATTTCGATGATTTGGCGCGAGCTGAAATCGCAAAAGAGCTGGCCCCATTTCTTCTCGTGATAAGGAATGCGGTGTTTCTCGACCAGCCCAATGAAGTCGTTTGGCGTGTAACGCGCGAGGGCCGAGGCACAGAAACGCGGATGCGCGGAAAGGAAATTTTCCGGGGCGGCCTGGAGATTGGTAAAATTGCAGCGGCCACCACCGGAAATAGCAATCTTCAGCCCGACGCGCGCGTTGTGTTCGAGCAGGGCGACGCGGCGTCCGCGCCGGCCGGCAATGCAGGCGCACATCAAGCCGGCGGCGCCGCCGCCAAGTACGATAACGTCGAATTTTTCCACGGAGTTGCTGCTGAACGGAACCGCTCAGGATAATCTCCGCAGGCGAGAATTGCAGTGCGCTTTCTGCAGACTCGGGCCGCGGGTTAATTCGAATCAACCGGCCCATTGCCAAAGGCTAGCGTGGATACCTAGCCTAACGAGTAAAGGACTGCGCGAGTCAGCGAATGTTCGCAGCTACGGTGCATGCGCGTCGCGCACGGTCTCGCCCCGCACCGGCTGGTCCAGATCCCAGAGCAGCCAATCGTCGTTAGGAACGTATTTCTTCAGTCGGTTGTCCCAGCGGAGCGGAATGTTGCGGGTCAATTTTTCCAGGAAAGGAAGAAGCGGATTTTGCGGCGGGCCTGCGCTTTCCTGCGCATCGAGCGGGATCGAGTCCCAGCCAAATTTTTCCCGATAATCGGCGAAGCCGAAGCCGTCGAAAAAACTGCCGCTGCCGACCAGCGGCATATACCAGAGACTTGGGACGCCACGCGGGTTGGGCTTGATTGGCACATCGGAAGTAAGCCGAGCAAGTAGCTGCAAAGCATGCAGGTCTTTTCGTTCTTCGAGATGGGCGCGTAAAAGATCGAGCGCGGGAAAGATAACCGGCGGACTAACGAAAAGCACCGGCTTCCATTGCAGGCGCGAGAGGACGATCTCGTGCACCGTGCCGACGCTGTAAATATTCGTCGGGACATAGGCGATGGTGAAGTCGCTCGTATCGACCATGCGCAAATCGATGTGCAGCGTTTCCCAAAACTTCTCCGCGCACTCCGAACGCTTTTCGTCGCCCGCCTGACCTTGATCGAAGGTCCACTCCTCGCGCACGTCTATCGAATGCACATCCTCGATTCCATAATGCTGCGCGCCGCGCACTCCCGGTTTAAACCAGGGATCGAAGACGATAGCTCCCTGTGCGCGCAGAAAATCACCGACGCGATTACGCCAACCCAGCTTCTTCTCATCCTCCCGCGAACCGACGAAATCCATCGGGCCGGAAAGATAAACGCGCGCGCCGCGCAGGAAGTTTTGTTCACTCATAGCCAGACCATAGCGTTAGGCGCGGGAAATTGTAGCGTCGGCCAAAAAGAAGTCACCGGGGGTTAGCGCTAGGGCATATAAGTCATGTTATGAGTAGCGATGACTAAGTTAGTCACCGAACGTTTGCGGCTGCGCGAAATGGAAGAGAGCGACGCGGCATTTATGCTGGAGTCGCTCAACGAACCAGCGTTTATCCGGCATGTGGCGGACCGCGGAGTTCGCACCGTAGCCGAAGCACAGACTTATCTGCGCGAGCGAATCACGTCCAAGTATCAATCTCAAGCATATGGTGTGTGGTTGGTAGAGTTAAAGGAAACGTCCGAAGCGATCGGCATCTGCGGATTGATCAAGCGCGACACCCTTGAGGATGTCGATCTTGGTTTTAGCTTTCTGGAGCGTTTCTGGGGGCGTGGCTTTGCCTTCGAGGCTGCTGCCGCAGTAGTGGATTATGGCTGGAAAGTCGCGGACCTCCCGCGCATCATCGCCATCGTTTCGCCCCGGAACACGGCTTCCATTCGCCTCCTGCAAAAGCTAGGGCTTTCCTTCGAGCGAAAGATCCGTCTATCCACCAGTGAGCCCGAGCTAGAGTTACTCGCACTTGGTCGTCCGCGAGGAGTTAGCGCTGACTAACCTGAAAAGAGGACCAGCTTTTAAGCGCTCGTAACGACTAACAAGTGTTAGATATTTCCCACACCCTCACGTGCGATGCTACCGCGATCGCTCGAACACTTGGATGCTTGAAGCAGTCAAGTTAGCAACGCGGGCAGGAGCGGTATGGTTCCGGCCAAACATTAGAACGACCCGGTCCGATAGAGTTACCGCTGCGGCTACTTTTCACTCTTTCCACGCGGTGGAGGCAGAAGTTAATTCGGCAAACGCCATGTTCTCCTCGCAACGCATGGCCGAAGATGTGTTGGCAGATGGCTCACTAGCGCTGGTGTAACGGTTTCAAGGCTATCTGTTATCCCCATCCCCTGGCGTTGCACTTATTCGGCAGCGTAAATCCAACTCTAGTTAGACTTAATAACGGTTATAATCGTAAAAGGCACTGTGCGCGCCTATTTTTCCGCAGCGTTTGCTCGTTAGGCGTAAAGGCAGAGCGACGCTTTTCGAGGCCGGCGAGTCGGCGTTGCTTTGAGACAAAGTCCTGAGCATTGCCAAACTGCCGGCGGTCACAGTGTCGGTGACAAGAATCAGCCTAACGAGAAGCTACCAGCGGTGATAGGCGGGATGGCCTTCCTTCACCGCGACGAATGTGCCGCGGCATGTTGCGCAAACTTTTCCACCACCGCTCAACGTTCCCTCGACGGTCGCGCGATCGTTTCCCGACTCGACCACCCTGGCGGACAACTGCACCGGCGCATCCGTCGGCGTCGGGCGCAAAAGTTTGATCGCGTAATCGGCTGTGACCGTGCACGGCACGCGCTCCGCGCCCGTTTTCTGCATGAGAAAGTAGGAGGCGGTCCAGTTGCAATGGCAATCCAAGAGCGAGCCGATGATGCCGCCGTTCAGCACGCCGGGGAATGCTTCGTATTTCGTCACCGGCATCCATTCCGCGACGACTTCATCGCCCTTTGCAAAACTGCGGATGCGCAAGCCTTCGGGATTCGCCGGGCCGCAGCCAAAACAGGCATTGTTAGGCGCGTATTTTTCCTGGAGCGATTCTTCGTTAGGCATTCGTTAGGCGCCGTTGCTCCGCGACGGCGTTTTGTAAGGTCGCGCGGCCGGCCCGGTGTAAAGCGAGCGCGGACGAATGAGCCGATTGTGATCCTGTTGCTCAACGACGTGGGCGCACCAGCCTGCGACGCGCGACGCGGCGAAAATCGGCGTGTTCAGCTCGGGCGGGAATTTCAGCATGGTAAAGACCGGCGCGGCGTAGAGATCGACGTTCGCGCAGAGTTTCTTCTCGCGTTCCATCGTCGCTTCGAGCTTCTCGCAAATCGGCACCCAATCTTCCTTGCCGACGCGCTTCCCGAGATCGCGCGCGATCTCGCGCATGATCGGCACCCGCGAATCGCCCGCCTTATACACGCGATGACCGAAGCCCATGATCTTCGCCTTTTTTGCAAGCGCATCCATCATCCAGCTCTCCGCGCGATCCGGCGTTTTGATGTCGTCGAGCATCTTCATCGACTCCTCGTTCGCGCCGCCGTGGAGCGGCCCCTTGAGTGTGCCGCACGCGCTTGTGACCGCGGCATACATGTCCGCGAGCGTGGCTGCGGTGACGCGCGCGGCGAAGGTCGAGGCGTTGAATTCGTGATCGGCGTAGAGAATGAAAATCGTGTCCATCATCCGGATTTTCCAATCCTGCGGGACCTCGCCGTTGAGCTTGTAAAAAAGGTTTCCCGCCATCTTTAGTTCGGGCCGTTCCGGCAAAGGATTTTCGCCGTGTTGAATGCGCTGACCGTCCGCGATCAGCGTCGTTGTTTTCGCAATGAGGCGAATCGCTTTGCGAATGTTGGCGTCGTGCGAGTGGTCGTTCAGGTCGGGATCGAAGGGCGCGAGCATCGAATAACCCGTCCGCAACATATCCATCGGATGCGTTTTCTTCGGCAGCAGGCGCATCATTTCCAAAACTTCTTTCGGGAGCGCGCGCTCGGCCGCGAGGGCCTGCGAAAACTCCTCGAGCTGCTGCACTGTCGGCAGCTCGCCCTTGAGCAGGAGATACGCGACTTCCTCGAAGTTGGCCTTCTCCGCCATCTCGTGAATGTCGTAGCCGCGGTAGCCGAGACCGGCGTTCGGATCGACCCAGCAAATCTCGGTTTCGCCCGCGATCACGCCCGCGAGTCCGGGGCTATAGGCTGGTTTAGCTTCGGGAGTTTTTGTTTCTGTCGTCATGGTTTTGGCAAATTTTCGCTGTCGTTAGGCTTGCGCATGGGAGCATATCTCCGTAATGCGACCGCTCCTTTTTCGCAACGGGATTAAATGCCTAACGAATCCACCGCGCGAAATTACCTGGCCCGCGCTCTCCGGGCCATCACCCGCTCGATCCGCGGATCCGGAATAAGCCACATCCCCGCGACCGCAACGTAGAGCGCGACAGAAATGAGGGGGATAAAAAAGGCGGCTGCGATCCCGGCCAGATATAAAAACGGCGAGAGCTTTCCCTTGATATCGGAGCCGACCGCGCGCGCCAACTGCGCGTTGGCTTTTCCAGCGCCGATGATGGTCGTTTGCAGGATCCAATAAGAGGCCGCGGCCATGAAGAGAACCACGCCGTAACAGGCGATAGGCGGTTTCGCGAGCCAGCTTTTTCCCACCCAACTGGTCACGAACGGAAAAAGCGAAAGCCAAAAGAGCAGATGCAGGTTGGCCCAGAGCGTCGCGCCGCTGATCCGCTCGGAGGCTTGGAACATGTGGTGGGTGATTGTTCCAATAAATGCCGAGGTAAATGAAGCTGAGCAGATAACTCAGAAGAAGCGGCAAGAGCGGCAAAAGCCCGCGAAAGGAAGCGTCGTTAGGCGGGTGCAGCTCCAGCACCATGATGGTGATGATGATCGCGATCACGCCATCGCTGAACGCCTCCAGGCGATTCGTGGCCATGACGGCGCGCGGTGTTTTCACGAGTTCTGATAGCCGGGCCAGGTCTCGGCCGCGGGGTCGTAGGCGAGCGTGTCGTAAAGTTCCTGGCGCGTCTGCATCCGGTAAAGCCAGTCGTTAGGCGTGCCGGCCTTCTTCAGGGCCGCGAAAAATTCGCCGGTGGTTTTCATCGAGACACGAAAGGCGCTCTGCGGAAAAATGACCATGCGATAACCGAGATCCGACAACTCGCCTAACGACAAGAGCGGGCTTTTGCCAAACTCGGTCATGTTCGCGAGCAGCGGCACTTTTACTTCCTGCGCGAAATCGCGAAACTCGTTAGGCGACTGCAGGGCCTCGGGGAAAATCGCGTCCGCCCCGGCCGCGACATAAGCCTGCGCGCGCTGCACGGCGCCGTCGAAATTTTCCACCGCGCGCGCATCGGTGCGTGCGATGAGGACAAAATCGCGATCGCGTTTCGCCGCGACGGCGGCCCGGATTTTCGCGACCATGTCGTCAGTCTCAACCAGACGTTTGCCCGCGAGATGACCGCAACGTTTCGGAAATTCCTGATCTTCCAAATGGCAACCGGCGAGTCCCGCGCGCTCTAATTCGTAGATGGTGCGGCCCACGTTTTCCGCACCGCCGAAGCCGGTGTCGGCATCGACGATCACGGGAATTTTCACCGCCTGGGCGACGAAGCCGGCGAGCATGACGACCTCGTTCATCGTGAGCAAGCCCACATCCGGGAGACCGGCGGTGCAATTCGCCATGCCCGCACCGCTCAGGTAAACGGCGTCGAATCCCGCACGCTCCACCTGTCGCGCCATGGAGGCGTTAGGTACGCCGGGCATGGCGACTGTGCCGGCGTTAATCAGGTTGCGGAGTCGCTGCATTTTCGTCGGCTCGGACATGCGGCACTTTAGCTTGGGGCGGAATGCTGCCGCAAGAAATCCGGAGCGTTGCCGGCGCCGGGGAGGACGGGCTGGTAGCCCGTCGCGCTTGGGCGAGTCTCGCCCAAGGCCCGTGAGTACGTATCACCCCCGGCAAAGCTCTGGGCGTTTCCTGCGCACGGTTCGGCGCAGACTGCGCCGAACGACGGGCTGGCAGCCCGTCCTCCCCAGAGTAGATTCCAGAGCGTCGTTAGGCAGGCATTTTGGCCAGCTTCATTAATTCGTTAGGCGTTTCTGCTTCTTCCAGTTTCCAGCCGGCGGCGAGAATCTTCCGCGCGCCTTCTTCGCCGAGCGCCGGCACGACTAACGAATTAAATTTTCCTTCCAACTGCTCGTCGGTCACCGGATTGAAAGCATTGCCTAACGGGTAATCGACGCGCTTGGTCAGGACACGCCCGTCCTGCAACGTCACGTGCACGATATTCGCGACCGCTTTGGCGTAGAGGGACGTCAGCTCCTCGTTGCGCTGCACCGTGACGTTTTCGAGAAACTTCCAGATCGTCGGGTCTGTGAAACGCGCGGGCTGGAATTGCTTTTCGCTCACCTCACCATCGAGCAACGCGATGCTCGTGATGTAGGGCAAACTGTGGTCCGCAGTTTCGCGCGTTTCCGGTTTCCATTTTTCCGGCTCGCTCCCGATGATATCGACCGAAGCGTCATGGCTCTCGATCCGCACCGATTGGATTTTCGCCGGATCGCCAATTTCTTCGCGCAGAAAAAGCGCTGCTTCGATCGCGCTCTGACTGTGATATTCGGCCGGCCAAAATTTGATGCTCGTTTTCAGAATCATCGCGGCGGTGCCTTCGTTCACGTTCTTTTCGTTAGGCCGTTTCACGAAGACTTCGCCGACATCGCCTAACGAAACCCCGATCTCTTTCTCGAAACCCATCTGACCTTCGAAAATCGGCGCGGGACCAGTCATGCCCGCGCGCGCGAGCAGGGCGGCGTAAACGCCGCAACGGGCGGCGTTGGCAAAGGCGACCCCTTTCCAATGCGACAGTTCCCCTACCCTCGCCTGGCGAAAGGCCGCGCAGTTCACGCCCGCGATGTTCACCGCATGGCGCGTCTTCTCGACATCGAGTTTCATCAGGCGTGCGGCGGCGAGCGCTGTGGAAAACGCCCCGTAAGTCGGATGATCCCAACCCCGCGCACGAATGCTCGCAGCATCGCAGAAGCGACATTGCACTTCGTAGGCGAGTGCGATCGAGGTGATCAGCTCGCGGCCATTCGCGCCGACGCTTTCGGCCACGGCAAGCGCGGCGGCGATATTATCGCTCGGGTGCGCCGGTTCTTTGGAAAGATAGGTGTCGTTGTAGTCGAAATAACGGATGCAGCAGCCGGTCGCGAACGCGGCCCAATCCGGCGGCGCCTGATGATCGGTGCCGATGATGGTCGCGCCATTTTTAGCGGAGAAATCAGACGCGACCGTGCGCGCGATAACGCAAGGCTCTTCGTTCCAAGCGCCGAGGGCGCAGCCGAAGGAGTCAAGCACGCGACGCTTCACCTCGTGCACGACCTCGGGCGAGAGGTCTTCAAAGTTTAACGAACAGGCGAATTCAGCGAGGCGATGAGCGAGTGATTGGTTAGGCATGAGGAAATGGCGTGAGCAATGTGGCGACGATTTCCGCGCCGGCAAATTCCGGGGAGCGCACGCGCCTCGCGTGCTGTTTGCGGCGCCCTCGCCGCAAACTTGGGCGCAAGGATCGCGCGGAGTTATTTTGGAAGTCACTCGTACGACTGACTCGCCGCGAACATCGGTGCGCACTCTCTGCGCTCGTCCGTTCGGCGGGGCGCCGAACGGAGCACGCGAGGCGCGTGCGCTCCCCGGAATTGCGGAGCGACGCCCCCCGGGATTACCCTCTCCTTCACATGAGCAAAGTTTTTCCTGACGCCAAGTCCGCGCTCGACGGCCTTCTCCACGACAACATGACCATTGCCGCCGGTGGCTTTGGGCTTTGCGGCATTCCGGAAAATCTCATCGCCGCACTGCACCAAAGCGGCGCGAAAGGCCTAACGATCGTCGGCAACAACGCGGGCGTCGATGGCTTCGGCATGGGCGTTTTGCTTACGACCCGGCAGGTGAGAAAAGTGATGGCGTCCTATGTCGGCGAGAACAAGGAATTCGAGCGCCAGGTGCTCAGCGGCGAGTTGGATCTTGAGTTAATTCCACAAGGGACATTGGCGGAACGCTTGCGCGCGGGCGGCGCGGGCATTCCCGGATTTTACACGCGCACTGGTTTCGGGACGAAACTAACTGAAGGTAAGGAGACGAAAGTTTTCGACGGCGTCGAATACGTTCTCGAACCGGGAATCAAAGCGGAAGTCTCGCTCGTCAAAGCATGGCGAGGCGACAAATCGGGCAACCTCGTTTTCCGAAAAACCTCGCGGAACTTTAATCCGATGATCGCGACCTGCGCAAAGGTTTGCGTCGCCGAAGTCGAGGAGTTGGTCGAAGTCGGCGAGCTGGATCCGGATCAAATTCACACGCCGGGAATCTTCGTCGATCGCATCATCCAAGGCGCGCACTACGAAAAGCGGATCGAGTTCCGCACTGTGCAAGGCAGCACGGCGGCGAAGAAAGAAAATCCCATCCGCGATTTGATGGCGAAGCGCGCGGCGCAGGAACTCCGCGACGGCTACTACGTCAACCTCGGCATTGGCATTCCCACGCTTGTCGCCAACTACATTCCCGCAGGGATGAACGTGACGCTGCAATCCGAGAACGGATTGTTAGGCATCGGCCCGTTCCCGACTGAAGAGACTGTCGATGCTGATCTCATCAACGCCGGCAAGCAGACCATCACCGCGATGCCGGGCTCGTCGTTCTTTTCCAGCGCTGATTCCTTCACCATGATTCGCGGCGGCCACATCGACCTCGCCATTCTCGGCGCGTTTGAGGTCACCGACTCGGGCGACATCGCGAACTGGATGATCCCTGGAAAAATGGTCAAAGGCCCCGGCGGCGCGATGGATCTCGTCGCGGGCGTGAAGCGCGTCGTGGCCGTGATGGAGCACACTTCAAAAGACGGCACGCCAAAGATTCTGAGGCAATGCACGCTTCCGATCACCGGGCAGAAAGTTGTCAATCTCATCATCACCGATCTCTGCGTCTTTGAGGTGAAAGAAGGCGGCGGGCTTGTTCTGACGGAGCTGCATCCGGGGGCGACCGTGGAGGATATCCGGGGGAAGACTGGGGCGCCGTTTGACGTCGCGCTCTCAGCCTAACGAGCAGCGCGAATCTCCTTCCGGGGAGGACGGGCTGCCAGCCCGTCTTTTGCGGAAGTCTTCCGCAAAACGTGAGTCGTTAGGTTCCGCGCTCGCAGAAGACGCTCTCTGTTGGACCGAGCCGCCTTTCGCCGGGCGCTTCTTCACTCGCGCCACCAGTTGCGCTTCGCGCAAAAGCAGCGGCGAGACTCGCCGCTGCGACGGGCTGGCAGCCCGTCCTCCCCAGCTCGGAATCGCGAACGGCGGCTTTTTCTTTCGCCCCGATTGCGCTCCCGCCTAACGTGTCCGCCTATGATTCTTGAACATCCATTGACCGACGACGAACGGGCTTTTCTCGAGCGTGTCGCCACTTTCGCCCGCGACCAAGTGATGCCTCACGCCGACCAATGGGATCACGATGAAATTCTGCCGCGCGAGATTTTCACCCGCGCGGGCGAGATCGGAATGATGGGGATGGTGGCGCCGAAAGAATTTGGCGGCGGCGGGATGAGCAACGTCACGGCGGCGCTCGCGATCAAGGAACTGGGCAAGGCTTACGCCGCGCTGGCCATGGATATCGCGGCGCACAACGCGCTCAGCGTCGGCCAAATCAACCGCTTCGGCAGCGACGAGCAAAAACAAAAATATCTGCCGCGCCTAACGAGTGGTGAATGGATCGGCGCCTGGGCGTTGACCGAGCCGAATGCCGGGAGCGACACCGGTGGAATCGAGACCAAAGCGAACGCGCACGAAGACCATTGGCACGTCGATGGGTTGAAGAAATTCATTACCAGCGGACGGACCGCGGATCTGCTTGTGGTCATGGCCACGACCGGGCGCACCGACAAAGGCAAGAATGAGATCAGCGCCTTCATCATGATGAAGGACCAAGTGACGCCGGTGCGAAAAATTCATACCTACGGCATGCGGGCGAGCGACACCGCGGAGTTGCGTTTTGAAAATGCGAAAGCAGAATTGTTAGGCGAACGCGGTCGTGGCCGGGAGCAGGCGCTCTCAGTGCTCGATCGCGGCCGCATCGGCATCGCGGCGCTGGCGGTCGGGATTGCGGAGGCTTCTTTCGAACGCGCGAATTCTTATGCGAACGAACGCAAACAATTCGGTCACGCCATCGGGGATTTTCAGGCGGTGCAATGGATGTTGGTCGATTCCGCGATGGAGCTCGAAGCCGCGGAGGTGCTGACGATGCACGCCGCCTATCTGCAGGATCAGGGCGAGACGACAACGAAGGAATCGGCCATGGCGAAACTCTTCGCCTCGGAATCGGCGGTAAAGATATGCGATCGCTCGATGCAGATTCACGGCGGTTATGGTTACAGCCGCGATTTGCCGGTGGAGCGTTACTTGCGCGACGCCAAGCTCTGCGAAATCGGCGAAGGGACTTCGCAGGTGCAGCGGCTGGTTATCGCGCGGCACGTCTTGAAGGAAGCGAAGCCGCTGAAGCTGGCGCATCGCGAACCGCGAGAGCCAAATCGTTAGGCATGTTCGTTAGGCCAGGGTCGCTCTGCGCCTATTCGTCAGGTTTACTCGTTAGGTACAACGCCACCCACGCTGTCATCCCGAGCGGAGTGGAGCGCAGCGGAACGAAGTCGAGGGATCCCGCCGGGTTTCCAGAAAGCCCTCGCCGCCGCGCTTCAAGGTTTCGCCACGGGATCCCTCGGCTTCGCTCGGGATGACACTTCCCAGATCGGACGGTCGAGCCAGCCGGGATTGGCCACTCCAGCGCGATAAGCTTCGAGCGCTTCGACTGAAGAATTAACCCTCAGATTGCTATAAGTGTTGTCGTCGTTCTGCCAGCGTTCGTGCCAAAAGACCGCGGCCTTGATCCGCGGATATTTCGCGCGCAAAAGATCGAGTCCTTCTCTGATGAACGCCGCTTTATTCCCCGGGCCGGGAAATTCTCCCACGCCCCATTCTGCCACCATCATCGGCTTGGTCGGATCGACCGCGGCCATCTGCTCGTAAGGCCAGGTAAGCAACGGCTCGATGGGCGACCAGTTTTCGCCGCCGACCTGCTGGCCGTAGATGCTCAGGCCGAGCCAGTCCACATATTGCGCCCCGGGATAGTAGGAGGCGGGATAATTCCAACCCTCGTTAGGCTCGGCGTAGTTATTGGTGTGGAAAAGCCATTGCACGTTGTTCGCCCCCCGCGCGCGCACGCGATCCACGACGTGCCGGTAGGCGGCCTTGAATGTTTCCGGGCCCTTATACTCGTTAGGCCGCCCTTCCACCTTTTCCTTGCCCCCATAGAGCACGCCCGACCACGGGAACCAGTCGCCATTCATCTCGTTCGCGAACGAGACCATCATGGGCTGACCAAAAGCGCGGGCGGCGTCGGCCCAGCGATCGATGTAGCTGTCCCATGTTCCTTTGTTAATCTCGAGCAGGCTGAAACGATCCGGCCCGTGATTTTGCAGATACGGCCGATCCCAGGGCGACCAGAAAACCAGCGGCAATGATCCATGACGCGCGATCATTTCCAGGTTCTGCGTCGGGAAAGTCTGTTCTCCCCAATAACTGGAAGACGCGATGATGGCCTGATGCTTGCCCACCATGGCCTCGAAGTCTTCGATCGTTTCGAGCGTGACCTCGTCCTCCGCATCGCCGAAGTCGATGTAGGCGCCGGTGTATTTCCCTTCCATTGGAACAGCGAGAATGCGGGTCTCGTTAGGCTGCGGCGTCGGCCTAACGACCGCAGCCTTGCGACAAGCGGAAAGCGCGCCACAAAAAACGATCGCGCACGCGACCGCGGCGAGGCGTGTTTTGCCTAACGAACTCAAGTGCGCGCCGGGACGGAGGCCGTCCGTTCCAGCTTGGCCCAGCTCACCCAGGCGCCTTTGAAAGCGCGGAAGCCCGCCTTCCAAATGACGTAGCTGAGGAGCGGCCGATAAATCAAACGCATCGGCAAAATCCGCCAGGCGCGAATCACCGGCTCGCCTTCGAGGAGACAGGCGATGACCGCGATGAAAAGATCGATCGCGAGAAAGATGACGACGAACGGGAGCACGGCCGCCCAAAGGCCAAACGGGATCGACGCGAGCAGGAAAAAATCCACCAGCGGCGTGATGGCGACGAGGATGATTTGGAAAAACCAAACGCTCGGCAAACTGAACCAGCCGAGCGCGCGATAGCGCCAGTTGAAAGTCATGTCGCGATGTTTCCAGAGACATTGCAGCGTGCCGTAAGCCCAGCGGAAACGTTGTCGCGCGAGGGCGCGGACGGTTTCCGGCGCTTCCGTCCAGGCGATCGCCGCCGGCGCGTACTCGACGCGATAACCTTTGCGATGCAGCGAAAGAGTGAGGTCGGTATCTTCCGCGAGCGTGTCGAGACTGAGCCAACCAGCAGCCGCAATCGCGGATTTGCGCGCGGCGCCGATCGCTCCCGGAACGACGGTCACGCAATCCCACCGCGTGTAGGCGCGGCGGTCGAGATTAAATCCGCAGGTGTATTCGAGCGACTGACAACGCGCTAAAAACGTCCGCAGATTTCCGACTTTCGCGTGGCCCGAGACCGCGCCGACGCGCGCATCCGCAAATGGTCGGGTGAGAAATTTCAGCGTGTCCGGCTGCACGTGTGTGTCCGCATCGAGGAACGTGATGATCTCGTGCGTCGCGGCGAGCAGCCCGCGTTGCAGCGCTGCGGCTTTCCCAAAATTTGTCTGCCGCAGGAGTCGCACGCGCGCGTCGCCGCGCGCGATCGCTTCCACTTCGGCTGCGGTGTTATCGGCGGAGCCGTCGTCGATCACGATGACTTCGATGTTTGCGCCATACTCGCTCGCGAGCACAGAGCGCAGCGTTTCTCCAATGACTTTTCCTTCGTTGTAAGCAGCGATGATGACGCTGATCGGTTCCACAAAATCATTCGTGCGCCGGCGAAATCTCATCGCCAGCCAGACGACGAAAATCGTGCGCAGCACCGTCACCGCCGTGGCCACGATCATGAACGCCCAGAGAAATTCTTCGATGTTCCGCAGCAACTGAAAACCAGTGCCGCCGACCAGCCGCTCCATCACGTGCGAGCCCACTTGCGACGGAGGCATCAACGCGTCGCGCGTCGTCCCGAGCAGCGTGCTCACCGGCACGACCGTGTCGCCGCGCGTGTGCAGGTAATCGAGAATGCGCGGGAGCGCTGCGACGGTTTGCGAACGATCCCCGCCGCCGTCGTGCAGGAGGATGATGTTGCCATCGCGGCGCTGCTGTTTCACCCGACTAACGATGACGTCCGCGCCCGGCCGCGCCCAATCCTGCGGGTCGATATTTTCCAGGACGACGAGGTAGTTTAGTTCCTGCGCGATCTTCAAGGGCAGCAGTTCGGCGAGGGTGCTCGGGCTCGTATCGGCGGCGTAAGGCGGACGGAACAATGTGGTCGAACGACCCGTGATCGTCTCGAGCAGCAACTGCGTCGCGTTCAATTCCAGTCGCACATGCTCGGGCCAGCACTCCGCAAGATTCGGATGGTAGTAGGTGTGATTGCCGATCTCGTGACCTTCCGCGACGATTCGCCTAACGAGATCGGGATAGCGTTCCGCGTTTACGCCTACGAGGAAGAACGCCGCCTTCACGTTGGCGGCCTTTAACAGATTGAGCACGATGGGCGTCCATTTCGGATCCGGTCCGTCATCAAAAGTGATCGCGACCTGATGCGGCTTGCCGCCGCCCTGGTGATAGAGCGTGGGGAATTCCGGGAAATGCTGGTAGTCCGCGACGAAGTTGCCTGCGGCATCGAGGCTGACTTTTCGCATTCCATCCGAGCGGCTTTCATCCACGGTCACGATCTCGCCTTCACCGATGTCGGCGATGGTGTCGGTGCCTTTGAGGATTTCCAACTGCTCGCGTGTCTGTGCATCGAGCTGCGCGGCAGGCGGCATTTTCATCGCGTCCCAAATCGCCGAGTCCTCCAATCCCAGGCGAAAGACCGCAAGGCCGCCGACTTTTTTCTGTCGTGCGCTGCGGAGCTCGTTCAAAAATGTAGTCGCGTCGAGAAACGAAACGGTGTGCTCGTCGTCGCCATCATCGTAGGAAAAAGTCGGATCGTAATCGGGGAAGCTGACCGAGAAACCGGGGATGTCCGCGTAGCTCGCGCGACTCATCGCTTCCGCGAAACTGATTTGGTCCGCCTTCGGTTCGCCTTTCGTCCAGTCGTAGCCGTAGCTGCCGAGACCGATGATCCATTGCTGCGGATCGGCATCCTTCAGAAAAACATCGAGCCACCCATCGAACCAGGGTCGCGACGAAAGAGGGCCGGGCGTTTCGTCTTCCGACGTTTCATCATAGAGCAGCGCAACGAAGCGATCGGCTTTCTCGATCACGTCATCGGAATCGCTGAGATCGAGCGGCTCGCCCGGATTCACGCAGATCCAAAGTTCACGACCATCCTTGTGCAGCGCGTCGGCAAAATGACTAACGAGTGCGGCAACCTTGTCGCTGTATGCGGGATCGACTTCCTGCCAATCGATCACCACACCCGCCGCGCCCGCCGCACGCAAAGCATCGAGCACGTTGTGAAAAAATTTCTCCTGCCGCGGAGCTGCCGCCGTCGCGAGGTTTTCAATTGCTTCCGGCTGCCACTTGTCACCGAGGAGATTCCTCAGCAGCGGCATGAGCGCGATCCCATGGGCGGCGGTGAGTTTCGGCAGACGATTATCGGCGTCGATCTGCAAATCGCCCAAGCCATTGATCACGGCCATCCACTCGGGACACAGATGCGTGATCTGCTCAGCGTGTTGCTGGAGCGAAGCGTAGCTATAGGGATCGCCGTTCGTGTAAAACGCGAGATGCACTTCGCGCGCGCCGGATTTTCGCGGCGGCGACGGCGCGGGCGCAGCCGCTAATTTTTTGCCGGCCTTGCGCGCCGCGCCAAATTTTTGCCAGAGCGGAACGGGCGCGAGCGCAGCCGCCGGATTCACTTTTTGGAGAGACTTCAACTGGCCTTTCAAATGCCGCAGCGCCAGTGGCACGCGCAGTTGCGGCGTGACAAAAAGCGAGCGCGCAAAAAGCACGACGCCGATAAAAACCAGCGCGAGCGCGACGAGAAGAATCCGGCGCAAGCGCGGCCAGCGGCGGCCGGACGGATCGGAGAAAACAAAAGAGGTGCGATCGGAGAGCTCCGACATTTCGGGTGCTAATGATCGCTGGCGTGCGCGAAATCGCAATCCGCGGGGCTGTGATCACGACTCACAGGCGGCGTCATCCCGAGCGGAGCCTCCGGCGCAGTCGAGGGATCCCGATGGTTTTCCATGAAGCTCCGTGCGCGTGCTTCCTCGGGTGAGCCGACCGTGAGAGTTCAAGTAAGCCCGACGGGATCCCTCGACTCCGCTGCGCTCCGCTCGGGATGACGCTACACCATCGGTCGGAAACGACCGACGACTTCCTGCAAGCGGGTGACAATTTGGCCTAACGAACAGACTTCCGCCGCTTCCATGAGCGCGGGAAAGCAGTTCTCGTCCGTCTCGACCACCCCAATCAATTTTTCCAACGCCTGCTCGGCTTTCTTCGCGTTCTTCTTTTTGAATTGCTGGAGCCGATGCACTTGCAGTTGCTGTTTCGCGCGGGGCGTGCGGGCGAGTTCGAACTCGGGCATTTCCTCGTGCTCGTTGCGGTATTTATTGAGCGCGATCATCGGCCGCGTGCCGTTGTAAATCTGTTCCTCGTAACGGTGCGCGGCGTTTTGAATTTGGCTGCGCTGATAGCGATTTTCGACCGCGCCCATGACGCCGCCTAACGACTCGATTTGGCGGAACTCCTCCAGAATCGCCGCTTCCACCGCGCGTTCGACGGCTTTCATGCCCGGCGAGCCGCTGAGCATGTTCATGACGTGTTTAAAGATTCCGGATTCCTCGAGCAGGATCGCCTGGCTATGCGCGGAGAGACGGATCCATTCTTCGCTCGGCGTGGTGAACGGCTCGTCGGCGCTGTTCGAATGCGACGAATTGGTGCCGTTCATGTAGGCGAGCATCAGCTCGGCCGCGGTGCGCGTGAGGTTGTTGCGAAATTCCGCCGCGATGAGCGAGCGGCCGCTGGTTTGCGTGTGCACTTTGAAGAGCTGCGCTTTCGGGCCCGCGCCAAAAACATCGCGCATCCCGATCGCCCAAATGCGCCGCGAAACACGCGTGAGCGCGATGTATTCGACATCGAGTCCGCAATCGAGAAAGAAGGAAAGCCGCGGCCCAAATTCGTCCGCCGACAAGCCGCGCTTCGCCATCATTTCCGCGTACGCGAAACCGTTCGAGAGCGTGTAAGCCGCCTGCTGCACCGGCGTCGAGCCCGCTTCGCCGATGTGATAACCACTGATCGAAACCGGATACCAGCGCGGCATGTGGCGGGTCGTCCATTCCATCATGTCGCCGAGAAAACGGAGCGAGGCTTCGGTGGGGAAAATCGTTTCGTTTTGCGCCTGCACTTCCTTGAAAATGTCGGCCTGAATCGTCCCCCGCAGATTCGGCACGACCTCAGGACCGAAGCGCCGTTTTGCGGCCGCGATATACATCGCCATGATGATGGGCGCCGGGCCGCTGATGGTCATCGACGCAGAGAAGTTGGGCGAGCCGAGCTCGAAGCCGTCGTAGAGGCGCATCATGTCCTCAACCGTATCGACTGCCACACCGCCCTCGCCGATTTTTCCAAGAACACCGTCCGCATCGCTGTCGATGCCGTAAAGGGTCACGCCGTCGAAGGCCGTGCTGAGTCGCTTCGAACGCTGATGCGCGCTCAGGAAATGGAAACGCTTGTTCGTATCTTCCGCGAGCATGAGCCCGGAAAATAAACGCGTTGGTTCCTCGGCCTGTTTCGGTTTCGTTAGGCCGCTCGCCCCGTTTTCCGCGTGGCCGTTTTTGTTCTGGCCGTTTTTCTTGCGGCCGTTCTTCTCGAAACTGCCCAGTTCAATTTTCGGCTCCTGCCAGGGCTCGAGATACATCTCGCGATATGCGCCGCTGAGATACGGAAATTCCCCGGGCAAACCTTCGCCTAACAAATAGCGCGTGATATCGCCCGCTTCATCGATCTCGGGCAAAGCCAGACGTGGCAGCTTCAAACCCGTCGGAGCGGTGCCGATCTTGATGTTGCGCTTAATCTCATCCCAGCGCTCCAGCATCTGGCGGCCGAACTTCTTATCGCTCCGCGCGCGTTTCACCTCGTCTTCCACGAAGCGGTTGTAATTTTCCACCGCCTCCACCACGTGTCCTAGTTTGCTCATATTTGGATTCTTTTTTCGTCCACAGATTTCGCAGATTTACGCAGATTATTTTCTGAAACCTGAAAGACCTAATCGGTGAAAATTTGCGAAATGTGTGGACGATTATTTCTTCTCCATCAACAGATCGCAGAGTTTATCGACGCCGCGATCGCGATGCCGCTTGGCCACTGTCGAAATTAATCTCTGCTCGCGCTTGCTGCCTTCAAGTCGGCGCTCGATCTCGTTCGCGGCCGTTTTCGCGCGGTCGAGATCGCTCTTGTTCACCACCACGATGTCGGCCAGATCGAGCATCACTATTTTTTGCAACTGCAAGCGCGCGCCGTAATCGGGATTCATCACCAGCACCGTTTGGTCGATGAGTTTGCTTTGAAACGGCATCGCTTCCTGGCCGGTCCCGACCGTCTCGATGATGACGTAATCGAAGTCGCTTTGCGCGAGGAGCGCGAGGCAATCCTCGGTCGCCGGCGACAAACCGCCCGCCTGGCCGCGCGTCGCCATGCTGCGCATGAAAACGCGGTCGTCCTGCGAATTAATCATGGTGGCGCGATCGCCTAACAATGCGCCTGCGCCAACCACGCTCGGGTCGTGCGAGAGAATCGCGACGCTCGCTTTCGGTTCGCGCTGGAGCAAGCGCAGCACGATTTCGTCGATCAAGGTCGTTTTCCCCGCGCCGCCGGGTCCCGTGAACCCGAGCACGCGCGTTTTGCCTAACGAATGCCTTTTCGCGGCGGATTTTTTCCTGGGTCGTTTACGCTGCGCGTAGCTGTCTTCAATTTCCGTCAGCTTTCTCGCCAACTTCATGTCCGGCGATTTGCCTAACGAACGCTTCCGCGCCGTGCCGTAGCGTTGCCGCACCCATTGCGTCATGTCGCCTAACGACGTCCCGGCAAAGAAAATTTTATCCACACCGTTGCGCTGCATGATGCGCTGATCGTCGTGCGTGATCGTGCCGCCCCCGCCACCGAAAACCTTGATGTCTGCGGCGTTATATTTCTTTAGTTGCCTAACGACTTCGGCAAAAAATTCGACGTGGCCGCCGTTGTAACTGGAGATGCCGATCGCCCCCACATCTTCCTGGATCGCGGCCCGCACAATGTCTCCGGCGTAGCGATGAAATCCCAGATAGACGACCTCGATTCCATGGCGAATGAACTCGAGGTTGATCGTGTTGATCGCGCTGTCGTGCCCATCGCAAATCGGGACAGCAGTGAGGATGCGGACGGGTGCGGACATGAGCGGAAAAACTAGACAGGATTAACAAGATTAACAGGATTGAGTTTCCCGTTCTGGCAGCTTCTTCCGAATCCTGCACAATCCTGTTAACCCTGTCTTATGAATGATCCTTTGAATTTCAACGGTAAAGTGGTGCTCGTCACCGGCAGCTCGCGCGGCTTGGGCGCGGCGATGATTCAAGCCTTCGGCGCGCGCGGCGCCCGGTGCGTGGTCAATTATATCGGCGATCCCGAAGGCCGGAATAAGTCGGACGCCGAAACCGTGGCGGCTGGCCTAACGAACCCGCTCGTGCTCGATTGCGACGTGACTCGGCCGGAACAAGTCGAGGCGATGATGCAGCAAATCGCGGACTCGTTAGGCGGGCTCGATATTCTGGTGAACAACTCCGGCATCATTCGCGACCGCACGATCAAGAAACTGACGCTGGAAGAATTCGAAAGCGTCCTGCGCGTCAATCTGACGGGAACTTTCAACGTCACGCAAAAGGCCGCAGCGGTTTTGCGGACGGGCGGGCGCGTGATCAATCTTTCATCGGTCAGCGGACAGATGGGTTTGTTCGGCCAGGCTAATTACTCTTCGAGCAAGGCGGCGATCATCGCCCTAACGAAAGTTTCCGCGCGCGAGCTGGCGCGGCAACAGATCACGGTGAACGCGATTGCGCCCGGCTTCATCGATATCGGGATGAGCAAGGGGATGCCGGATGAAGTGACGGAAACTTTTAAGAAGCAAATTCCGTTAGGCCGATTGGGCGAGGCGCGCGAGATCGTGGACGCCGCGCTTTTCCTCGCTTCGCCGATGGCGAGTTATATCACCGGTCACGTCTTGAATGTGAACGGCGGTTATTACATGGGATAGGAGATGGCTTCCCCGCTTGTTCCGAAGTCGCAACCGCCAATCGCTGCGCTGCGCATTTTCTCGCTTCGCGGTCACTCTGTTGTCCTCGATTCCGATCTCGCCACGATTTACGGCGTCACGACGGGGCGATTTAATGAAGCTGTGAAGCGAAACACGAAGCGGTTTCCGGACGACTTCTCCTTTATCCTGACACGCGCGGAGTTCGATCACTTGATATCGCAAAATGCGATATCAAAACCGCGGCACGGCGGGCGCACCAAACTGCCGCGCGTTTTCACCGAGCACGGCGCGCTCATGGCCGCGAGTGTTTTGAGTAGCGACCGCGCGATTGCGATGAGTGTTTATGTGATCCGCGCTTTTGTCGAACTCAGGAATAAGCTCGCGACGAACAATGTAATCCTGAAACGCCTCGCCGAGATCGACCGAAATCTACTCGGCCACGATAGCGCCTTGCAGGACATTTACGAAAAGCTTCTTCCACTGCTCGCGCCGCCGCCGGAAAGGCCGCGTCCTCGTATCGGCTTCGCATCTGAATAATAGGCATGCCATCGTTTGCTTACATTCCGGTAAGGTGCCTTTGTGGAAAAAGATCGTAAATGGTCTTCGCCAGCTTCGTCTCACTATGAATCCAAGATACCTCTTTCTTCCTCTACTTTCTCTTTTTCCCCTAACGAGTATAGCTCAGAGCCCTGCGCCCACACCAACGGTCGATGAGTTAGTCGCCAAAAATATCGAAGCGAAAGGGGGCGCGGCGGCAATTAACGCCATTCAGTCACTTCGGTTTGAAGGCCGTCTCCTGGTTAACCAGGGCCAGATAGAACTGACTTATACCCAAACGAAGGAGCGGCCCGGAAAAGTTCGGACCGACGCTACTCTCCAAGGAATGGCGCTGGTGCAGGCTTATGACGGCGCCAGCGGGTGGAAGATCTCTCCCTTCCAAGGTAGGAAGGATCCCGAAAAGATGTCCGGCGACGAGGCTAAGCCGCTGGTGGAAGACGCGGAAATAGGTGGACCGCTTTTCGATTGGAAAGCGCAAGGCAAGACGGTGACTTATCTGGGGACCGAAGATGTGGAAGGAACATCTGCGCCCAAGCTTAAGGTGGTACGCAAGAACGGAGATATTAACTATATCTATCTCGATCCCGATCACTTCCTCACCATTCGTGAGTTAACTCAACGCACGGAACAAGGCGCCAAGGTCGAAGTTGAAACCGACCTGGGCGATTATGAAAAGGTAAACGGCGTTTACTTCCCTTTCTCGATCGAAGCCGGCAAAAAAGGCTCAAACGACAAGCAGAAAATCATCATCGAAAAAGCCGAAGCCAATATCCCGCTCGACAATGGCTTTTTCAGCTTTCCGAAAACGGCCGCGAAGTAACTCAACCTCAGTCTTTCGTTATGCGCTCACTTACTCTCCTTCTAATAACATCCCTTAGCGTTGCCGCCACGGCGACCAGGGCACAAGCACCTTATAGCTCCTCGACTATCTCCGGCCTGGGCATACGCAACATAGGTTCCGCCACGATGAGTGGTCGTATCTCCGCGCTGGCGGCGAGTCACGAGCCTGCGGGCAAGATTACTATCTTTGTCGGCGCAGCCAGCGGCGGAGTCTGGAAGTCCGAAGATAGTGGCACACAGTTTCGTCCAGTCTTCGACGAGCAGCCCGTGCAATCGATCGGCGCGATCGCGCTGGATCCGCAGAACTCAAAGAACGTCTGGGTAGGAACCGGTGAGTCGTGGACTCGCAATAGCATCTCCGTCGGCGACGGTATTTATAAGTCCACCGACGGAGGCGAGACTTGGGATAAGTCAGGCCTGCCTAACTCTGAACGGATCGCGCAAATTCTCGTTAGTCCGAAAAGTAGCGACACCGTCTATGCTGCCGTGCCCGGCGCGCTTTGGAGCGATTCCCCGGACCGCGGTCTTTATAAGACGACTGACGGCGGTAAGACTTGGAATCTTATTCTCAAAGGCTCCAACCTCTCAACTGGCGCATCCACCATCGCGATAGATCCTGCTAATCCGAATGTTGTCTTCGCAGGGCTATGGGATTTCCGGCGCAAAGGCTGGACTTTCCGCTCGGGTGGAGATGGGCCTACGGCTCCATCGGGCAGTGGACTTTTCCGGACCAGTGACGGCGGTGCAACTTGGAAAGAGATAACTCCCGAGACGAACAAGGGCTTTCCCAAAAAACCCTACGGCCGCCTTGCCGTAGCCATTGCGCCTTCTAATCCGAAACGCGTCTATGCCGCGGTCGAATCAACCGAGAGTGCGCTCTTTGTTTCCGACGACGGCGGAGAGACCTGGGCGCAGCGCGATAAGAGCACCTGGATGGTTTGGCGTCCCTTCTATTTCGCTAACTTGATCGTGGATCCGAAGAATCCTGATCGCCTCTTCAAGACGGATGGCGCGCTCATTATGAGTCAGGACGGTGGCAAGAGCTTCGCTACGGTCGGTGGCTTTAACGGCGCTCATGGCGACGTGCACGCAGTGTGGATCGATCCTACAAACACTCAGACTGTCTTCTCGGGCGATGATGGCGGTCTTTGGTTTGCCTACGATGGCGGCAATAAGTGGTGGAAGGCTAGTAACCTTCCTATCTCTCAGTTCTACCATATCAGTGTGGACGACGCCGATCCCTATCATGTTTACGGAGGGTTACAGGACAACAGTTGTTGGATCGGAGACTCAGAATACCCCGGCGGCATCACAAACGCGCAATGGGAAAACATCTATGGCGGCGACGGTTTTTGCACCTTTGCCGATACTTCCGATCCCGACTACATCTACGCGGAATCCCAGGGTGGCGCCGCCGCCCGGGTGAATCGCCACACTCTCGCGGGTCGCGCCATTCAGCCAAAGCCGAACTACAAGGAAAAGCTGCGTTTCAACTGGAACACGCCGTTTGTCTCTTCGCCTAACGAGAAAGGGACGATCTACATCGGCGCGCAATTTCTTTTCCGCTCGCGCGACCACGGTCAATCCTGGGATCGTATCTCTCCCGACCTAACGACAAATGACCCGGAAAAGCAAAAGCAGGAGCAATCGGGAGGGGTAACAATCGATAACTCCGCCGCGGAGATGTACACGACGATTTACAGCATTAGTGAGTCACCCAAGGATGGAAATCTCATCTGGGCCGGGACAGATGACGGCAACCTGCAACTCACGCGCGATGGCGGAAAGACTTGGAATAACGTGGTCGCGAATGTTCCCAACCTGCCGAAGAACTCATGGGTCAACTGGGTCCAGGCCAGTAACTTCGATGCTGGCACGGCCTATGTCGCTTTCGACCGGCATACCTTTGGCGACTTTGCTCCCTATGTTTATCGCACGACCGATTACGGACAGACTTGGACGCCCCTGGCGACGCCCGCGGACGCCAAAGGCATTCGCAGTTTCGCGCATGTCATCAAAGAGGACACGGTCAAGAAAGACATCCTCTTCTTGGGCACTGAGTTTGGACTCTATGTCTCGATTGATGGCGGCCAGGCCTGGGCGCAATTCAAAGGTAATCACCTTCCCAACGTGCCCGTGGACGATCTCGCGCTCCAGCCGCGCACGAGCGACCTTGTTCTTGCCACTCATGGCCGCGGTATCTGGATCATCGATGATATCACTCCTTTACGTTCTCTTACCCCTGACCTTCTCACGAAAGAAGCCGGCTTTGTTCCTTCCCGTCCGGTGCAGCAGCGGATTGCGGCTAACGGAGGTTGGGCGAACGGCGCCGCGGTCTTCGTCGGTGATAACCCGCCGGACGCCGCAGTTATCACTTACTATCAGAAGTCCCGCCACTTATTTGGTAAACTCAAGATCGAAGTCCTAGATTCGACCGGCAAGGTGGTGGACGTCCTACCCGCGAGTAAGCGACCCGGTCTCAATCGCGTCACCTGGAGCATGCATGGCAAACCACCGCGGGTGCCGCCGGCCGCTCAGATCGCGGGCGCCGGCACGCAAGGCGCGCGCGTGCTCCCCGGCACTTACACCATCCGCATGACTAAGGATGACAAACCTTATGAGACCACGATAACTGTCGGTCTCGATGCGCGCGATAAGTTCAGCGAGGCTGACCGCAAAGCACAATATGATGCCGCGCTCAAGGTGCGCGACCTGTTCAGCGACGAAAGCGCCTTGATGGATCGTATCCTGGCGCTGCGCGGCGGACTCGCGAAGAGCGGAGAAGCAGTCACGAACGACGAGACAATGGCGAAGGCAGTCAAAGAGATGGATAACAAAGTCGATACCGTCCGCAAACAAATTGTCGCCACCACGGAAGGCGGCGCTATTACGGGAGAAGAGCGCCTGCGCGAACATACGGACGACCTTTACGGTGCAATCCTAAGTTATGAAGGCAGGCCGGCCGATTATCAGTTAGCGCGGATAGATTCTTTAAGGCGAGAGTTAGGAGATGCCGCGAGCGATTTCGAGAAACTTCTGGCCGGCGAATTGCCGAAACTTAACGAGCAACTGAAGGCGAAAGGGCAACCCGAAGTCGAAGCGCCACCGGCCAAAGTAGCAGTAGAAGAGCCCGAGCCAATGTCGGGCGGCTCTTTGGCCGCCACCGACCGCGAAATGCCTGCCAGTGGAGTCCAGAGTTTGCCGGCGAACTTTCGTCTCTGGCATTAGCCCGCCGGGAGTCCTTTACTCGTTAGGCTGGCTAAGTTCTTGGTTTGCGCAGGCAAGTCAGATAGACCCACGCGATAAAGACCGGTTGGAGTGGGAGCCGTGCCCAGAGCAACCAGGCAGGCACCACGCGCCCACCTATCACCATCCCAGTCGAGATGGCCGCTATGTTCGCCGGAAACACCGCGACCAGCAACGCGATGATTCCCCACCCCGCAGCCGCTCGGGTTGAAGGCGCCAACACGCCCAGCCCGCCGAGGATTTCTGCTCCGCCACTTAGTGCGACCAGAAAGGCAGGGTGTGGCAGAGAATGCGGCATGATGGCGAGATAGGGCGCAGGTTTCAGGAAGTGAGCTGTCCCCGTGACGACAAAGAAAATCGCCAGCGCATAACGAGTAAAGGAGTGCGCGCTCAGAAAGATGCTCCGCCTAACGACCGTTCTCAGCCGCCGGTGTTTGCTCCGTGCGTTCGCGAAGCTGGGGCGCGAAATAGAACCACGCGAAAAGCGCTCCGAGGAAAACGACGAGTAGGAAGAGGAGACTTAGCGCTCGCCAGGCGCCCCGACGCTCGCGAGTTTTCGCCCAGGTGGCGCGTTTCAGAATCAACTCGACCTCGAGGGCACGTCCGAGCGTTTCAGGGTCGGTCTCGCGCGGGAGTCTCTCGTCTTCGAACATGAACGCACATTCTCCTCGCCCTCGTTCTCACGCAACCTTGTCCGCGGAGGAGATTTTCGATTCGCGCCGGAGGCAATGACCAAGGTTTTATAACTGTTTTAGAATCATGGGTGTCATCCTGAGCGAAGCGCAGCGAAGTCGAAGGGATCCCGTTGGGTTTCCGGGAAGCTCTCGTTTTCGTGAATCGTCGCTTCAGGGAAGCCCCGCGGGATCCCTCGACTGCGCCTTCGGCTTCGCTCGGGATGACAGATACCACGATTTATGAGATGGCTTGTAGGAATGAGTTCCACCGGAAATTCCGCTTCGGCCACGAAGCAACAGTTACTCGCGCACGTTGCGCCGATGTTCCTCTTCATTCTGCTCCTGGGGCTGGTAGGTATGATCAAATCACCCGGCGCCGAGTTCTGGTTAGCCGCCCCGGAGTTCTGGATCTATCCACTACAGACATTGCTTTGCGCCGGATTGCTCATCTATTTCCGGCGCAGATACAAGTTTCATCCACTGCGCCGGCCTGTCTTCACCGGTGCGATTTCCCTCCTGGTTCTTATACTCTGGATCGCGCCGCAACAGTTCTTCCACTTCCCTCCCCGTCTGGTGGGATTTAATCCGGACGCACTCGCTTATTCTCCCGGACTTTACTGGACCACACTGCTTTTTCGCTTCGTCAGGCTGACGATCGTCGTGCCGTTCGTAGAGGAAATATTTTGGCGCGCTTTCCTGCTTCGTTACTTGATTGCCGAACGCTTCACGACCATTCCTTTTGGCACTTTCTCCCCTCTTTCCTTCGCGGTGGTGACGCTGGCTTTCTGCTTCTCTCACTCCCGGCCGGACTGGCCGGCCGCTCTTCTCACCGGCGCTCTCTATAACCTGGTCGCGTACCGCACAAAAAGTCTCCGCTCCTGCATCCTGGCACACGCCCTAACGAACCTAGGACTCGGGCTCTGGATCGTGGCGACCAAACAATGGGGTTTCTGGTAAAGCTCTGGCATCGCATCTGCTCTTCGCTGGGTTGCGATGCGCCATACCTTCATCCACAAAGTCCTCATCTGCCTGGTCGCGGGATTTTTTGCCGCCTGTCTGATTCAATGGGGTAAAGTCTTCGTCGAAGGTGCCGACGACGCGCTCAACGGCGCATACAAAAAGGACAAGACCGTCCTGAGCGATCACTAACGCGAAAGCCGTTGCCGCCGCCGAAGCCTCAGCCGAAGCTGAGGCCTGAGCATGAGGATCGGATTTGCGCAGATTAATCCTACAGTTGGCGATCTCCGCGGCAACTACGACAAAATCCTGGCTGCTTACGAGCGGCTAGTCTCGTTAGGCGCGGAACTCGTCCTCACTCCTGAACTGGCGGCAACCGGTTATCCGCCACAGGACCTTGTCTTCAAAACGCGTTTCGTCCCGCAGAATCTGGAAGTGGTCGAGCGCTTGCACGGCGCCATCGGTAAAGTGCCGCTCCTCGTCGGCTATGTCGATCGCAACGAAGGTCGCGGCCGGCCTTTCTATAACGCGGCGGCGCTGCTCGCGCGCGGCGAGCCGCTACGGAAGAGTTATAAGACTCTCCTCCCCACTTATGATGTCTTCGATGAAGATCGATACTTTGAACCGGGCAGGGGCGGTGAAGTTTTCGTGATCGCAGGTCGTCGTGTCGGTGTCACGATTTGCGAGGATATCTGGACTGAGCGCTATCTGCCGCGCCGCCTGTATGGGGTGGACCCGGTAGCGGGCCTGGTCGAACGGGGCGCGGAAATTATTGTGAACCTCAGCGCCTCGCCTTTCGCCCTCGACAAAATTGAAACCCGGCGTGAGATGGTCGAGGCTCTCGCGCGACTGCATCATCGACCGATCGCCTATTGCAATTTGGTCGGTGGGAACGATCAGCTCGTTTTCGATGGCAGCTCGATCGCTTTCAATCGCGCCGGAGAGTTGATCGCGCAGTTGCCTTCTTTTCAAACGGCGGAAGTCGTCGTCGAAACGGAAAGTAATGAAGCGGCGCCGTTGCCCCCGACTACAGCGACCGCCGAGTTACATGGCGCCTTGTCGTTAGGGATGCGCGATTATCTTTCCAAGTGCAATTTCAAAACCGCTGTCCTCGGCCTGAGCGGTGGCATCGATTCCGCGGTCGTGGCGGCGATCGCGGTGGACTCGTTAGGCGCGGATAACGTCATAGGTGTTTCCATGCCGAGCCCTTTCTCCTCGCGCGGCAGTGTTGACGATGCTCATGCACTCGCGCGCAATCTCGGTCTTCGCTGTCTCGATGTGCCGATCGCAAATGCGTTTGAATCTTTTAAGGATCAATTCCAGGAAATCTTCGCCGGCCGTCCCGAGGACACCACGGAAGAGAACATGCAGGCGCGGCTCCGCGGGATGATCCTGATGTCACTCTCGAATAAATTCGGCCATCTCCTCCTCACGACTGGAAACAAGAGTGAGCTAGCTGTCGGTTACTGCACGATGTACGGCGACATGGCCGGTGGCCTCGCAGTTATTAGCGATGTTCCGAAAACGCTGGTCTATCAGCTCGCGCGCTGGATCAATCGCGACCGCGAAATAATACCGGCCGCAACAATCAACAAGCCGCCGAGCGCGGAACTGAAACCCGGGCAGGTCGATCAGGATTCGCTCCCGCCTTATGATGTGCTCGACCAGGTTCTGCAGCTTTACGTCGAGGAGAATAAGAGCGCGCAGGAAATTGGAGCGCGAGGTTTCGATGAGAAAACGATTCGTTGGATTCAACAGCGCGTGGATCTAAACGAATACAAACGCGCCCAGGCCGCGCCGGGCTTAAAGGTCACCAGTCGCGCCTTCGGCCTCGGACGTCGGATGCCGATCGCGCAACGTTATTCGGACCTTAACCTGTCCTTTACTCGTTAGGCTAAAACCTGACTCGACTGAAGGAAATAGACAGGATTTACAAGATTATCAGGATTTTTTTTAAGAAGGTCGCAGCGAGTGTCCTCAATCCAGTTTAATCCTGTTAATCCTGTCTATTTCTCTCCGCTCAGCTTCTCCTTCAGAAAATCGAGACAGCGCGTTTTTACATCGGGCCAGTAGGCGAAAGCATGTGCGCGGCTGTTTGCGCGCAGCAATTTTTGAAAGTTCGTCGCGCCCACAGTGTTCAGCTTTTTGATCAAGTCCGTGTACTGCTCCGGCGGCATGGCATCATCATCGGACGCGATGACATAGAGTGGTGCGGTCTGCTTATCGACATATGTGATCGGCGACGCTTTCTTCAGAGCAACCGGATCGGAAGAACCGGCGTAGTTTTCCACGAGCCTTCTGAAATTCGGTTGGGCCGAACCTTGATCGTTGAAATCATAAGCACCGGAAAGCGCGACCGCGGCATCGAGTCGGTCGTCTCCCACCGTCCCGGTCGCCGCGAGAAAGACATCGTGCGCCCCGCCGGCCGAGCCGCCAATGGCTCCCACCTTACCATTTCCACCAGGATATTTCCGCGCGGCGCGCACGGCGATTTTTAAGTCGTTAGTCTGGTCGGGAAATTTGCCTAACGACTTTTGGCCGGGCAAACCATCCCTTGAAGCAAGACGATATTCGACATGAAAGGCGTTGAAGCCGGCGGCGGCCGCATCCCTCGCGGCCTCGATCGTCTTCGGGCTCGGCGGCTCCATCCTAAACCCACCGCCATGGATCACCAGGACCGCGGGATGCGGACCGGGGCCAGCGCCAGGATAAACCGTCCAACGCAATGGTGTTCCGTCGTCCGCCGTTCCATAGACTGTGCCACTCGATTCCATCTCCCGTTTGCGCTCGCGCCGGCGGGCTCCCCGATCGTCCTGGCCATGACTGAGTGGAAGGATACTCAGGAGAAGCAGCGCAATAATAGCCCGTGTTTTTGTCATCGTCCGCCTAACGAGTGGAGAAGGGTTTGCACCGCGTTGGAATCGAACCAACAACCCAGTGATTAAGAGTCACTTGCTCTGCCAATTGAGCTAGCGGTGCGTTTGCGCTTTTCATCCTTGGACTCAGCAGATTATTTGTGAATGAAGAAACGAAAACTACGCATCCAAGTTCGCTGCACAACGGGGAATGTTTTTACTTCGGCATTTCCGGTTCGCGATTCCGAGAGACACGTCAGGATTCGGCGATTGTCGGCCCATCACGCTCCTCTTCTCATGGCAAGGGAGGATATGCTCTTTTCGGAGCGGTTACTAAGTTCTTATCCATCCACGGCGAGTTGCCGCAGCGACAGCCTCCGTTCGGCTGCGAACCTTCAGCTTGCCGAAGATACCGCGCGCATGGCTTTTCACGGTCGTTTCGCTGATGAAGAGCTCGCAGCCAATCTCTTTGTTACTGCGGCCGCGAGCTATTCGTTTTAAGACATCGATCTCTCGACTTGTCAGCGCGTCAGTGCTCATCCGCGCAGCTAATTTTGCCGCGACTGCCCCGGGAATATGCGTTGCGCCGGCGTGCACGGCGCGGAGGCAAGCTAGTAACTCTTCGAGGGGGCGTCTTTCAGGAGATAGGATTTCGCTCCGGCGCGTACTGCCTGATAGATATCTTCGTCGGTATCAAAAGTGGTATGCACGATGACTCGCGCTGCCACGTCGGCGTCGCGTATTTCTCTCGTTGCACCAACTCCATTCAACTTCGGCATGCGAAGATCGAGTAGAGCGATGTCAGGCTTATGTTTCTTCCAAAGATCCACTGCGTCCCGGCCATTTACCGCTTTGGCCACAACCTCCATGTCGTCCTGGCGTGCGATGGTCGCGGCCAGCCCTTCGAGAATCAAGGCGTGATCGTCCGCGATAAGAACACGAATTCGCGAACGCGACGCGTCGTTATGAATCGCGACTTTGCGTTTAGATCGCATCTTCAATCCTCCATGTCTGTAAGTCGGTTAGGGGTAACACAACCACCGTTACTGTGCCTCGTTGTAACTCACTATTGATAGTCACTCGTCCGTGCATATTCGCGACACGTTCTCTTATACCGAGCAAGCCGAACGAGTCGTGGGTAACGGCGGGATTAAACCCGCAGCCGTTGTCACGCAATGCTAGGCGAACGGTTCCACGATTGTAAGATAGCTCCGCTACGAACTCGGTCGCGTGCGCATGTCTTATCACATTGGTTAAGCCTTCCTGAATGATACGAAGAATGCTCGCTTCCCAATCGTCCGATAGTTTCTTCGGACTACCTTTTATGATCAAACTCGCGCGCAGGTTCGCTCCATAAGTCATTCGCCTGATCAGCGTCTCTACTGCTGCGCACAGGTTCTCGTTCTCGAGTTCCCTTGGCCGCAAAGCTCTTACTGTCCGGCGGGCATCGCCCAAGCCGCCTCGGGCCAGAGTGATGGCGTGCTGTAAGTGTTGGCGTGTGTCGCCGCGTGAATTGCTGGCCAGAGCATCATCCGCGCATTGCAACTGCACGATTACGCCGGTCAACGCCTGCGCAATGGTATCATGAATCTCACGCGCGATACGGCTGCGTTCTTCCATCACCGCATTCTTCTCTAGAGTCTGCTGAGAAACTGTCTGTCGGAAGCCGCGCGACCTCGCCTCGGAGAAGGGCGGGTTGATTATTGCTTTATGGAGAGTCGTCGTTTGCATTCAAAAGAGATTTCAAGTTTTTCCGATAACGCGTCTCAAGAAATTTTTGAAATGTTCGATCTACGCTGGGAAATCTACGCCGCTAATGAAAGTCCACCGCGTGACTCCACATCTCTTGCGGTAATTGCCAGACGCAGCTTTTCCAGCGCTGCATTTTGGAGTTGGCGAACCCTCTCACGGGTAACGCCGAGCACTGTCCCTAACTGATCCAGCGTTTTCACTGACTCACCTTCCAATCCAAAACGTGCGGTTAAAATGCAACGTTCTCGCTCACTCAAGACATAGAACACTGCCAGCAGTTCCGCTCGCAGATCTTTGTTCCGAAGGACTGCTAAAGGAGTTTGTTCCTGATCGTCTCCGAGCGTGTCGCCGAAATCCATCTCGGTCGAGTCAGTAACTGGTGCGTCGAGCGACCTAGGCCGGATCAACGCACTCGTTAGGCAGGAGATTTCGGCTACAGCTAAGCCCGTTTCGTCGCAAAGTTCGTCTTCTGTTGGCGGTCGGCCAAGCTCTTCGCTCAGGCTTGCCGAGATGTGACTTAAGCGCTTCGCCTTTTCGCCGAAGTGCAGAGGCAAGCGAATGATGTTCCCCTGATTTTGCAGAGCACGGATGATGCATTGCCTGATCCACCAGATCGCATAAGTGCTAAGTTTCGCGCCTTTCGCCGGATCGAAGCGATCAATAGCTTTCATAAGTCCGATGTTACCTTCTTCAATTAAGTCGAGGAGCGGTAGGCCAAGGTTGGTATAACTAAGAGCTAGCTTAACGACTAGTCGCAGATTCGAGCGGATCATGGTCGATCGCGCTTCTAAGTCGCCGTCCTTTATCTTTACGGCAAGCATGATTTCCTCTTCTAGAGTAAGCAACGGAAACTGCGCAATCTCGCTAAGGTATTTCTTAAAGGCTGCGCTGCTATCTTCGGCGGTGAGATAGTTATGCATGGTATTAATCTCCTGGTTAGTGCATGAGCCGAGTCAGCGGATTTCGTGGTAACAGTGAAACGAGATAACCTTGCCGTCTTCGAGAAGAAACACGTCGCAGCAGGGGGCTTTCACCTTCTTGCCGGTCGGCGGCACGAATCCGACGCCAGGGATTTCGAGAGGCCCCGCGCTCGTGCCGTTCAGCGACAGCTCCACGATCACGCGGTCGCCCGCGACATACACGTCGTAGAGTTCCCGATGCATGTCCGGCATGGCCTTCGCGTAGATCTCTACGGACCGGGCCAGCTCCTTCGCGCCGCGGTAGGCGTAGCCAGTGCCCTCATCGATGAAAACGCCATCTTCGGTAAACATCGCCGCGAAGCCGACGTAATCTTTCACCTCCGCGACTTGATAGAGATGACGAATAATCGCCTCGTTGCTGCCTTGAGCGCTCTTGGGAGCGGCCGCCGGAGCGTCGTGCATGGCCCCGGTCGATGACTTGGAGAAGGGTTGGATTGTCATAGGATTGTCTGTTGCAGGGCTGGACTTCATCATGTTTCGGTTGAGTTGAATGTTGGCGCCGATTTCAGCATTGGCTTTCAAGCGGCTCACTTCTTTCTCAAGGTTTCTTGCCCTCGCATCTCAACAAAGTTTCGATTTTTTTCAGGGTGCTGGCGCCGCCGGACGAGAGCCCCGAAGCGCGGGCCTTTGCACAAAGGCTGATTCCGTCGCGGGACGAACGAAGTCTGGCGCGCCCTTTCGGCCTCGGCCCGCAAGGCGAATTACACTAACCCAGCGGGCGCGTTGTCTTGGGCGCGAGGCTCTCAAGCAGCGCCTTGAAGCGCGGGTCTGCGCGCAGAGGATCCCAAACCGGATTCAAGCGTAGGTCACCGTAGGTCGGTTGGAACATCAAGGAAACGCCTGCGGGCTGCTTTACCAGATCCTCCAAGAGTGCAATGGCCCGATCGGGCTGATCCGTCCAGGCATAGACGACCGCCAGGTTACACCCGACGACTGGCCTGGTCGCAGCCGACTTCTTACTAGCGAGGATTTCCAAAGCTCGCGCTCCTTCGCGCATCGCCTCTTCTTTCCGTCTCAAGCCCGCATCAATCATCGAGAGAATGCTGAGCGTGCGAGGCTTGGCGGGGTTGGCCTCGATCACTCGCTCCATCTCTGCCCGCGCGGCGGTGAACCCCGCTCGAGCTCCGCTGTCGTCGCCGCGCATTCTAGCGGCGAGCGCTTCGAACCACCCTCTCGGGTAAACGCTGCCGTAGCGGTTAACGCGTGGGCGCGGATCTTCTTCGAGTTCGTGCGTGATCGCGTCTGGATCATGCGTGTCGATCGCCAGAAGGAGGCGAAAAATATAGAGATGAGCGGCTTCTGTGGCATCTGTGGGAATGGCTGCGGCGATGGCCGCGCGAAGCGGTTCCAGATCCGCCGATTCCTCGAGAGGACCGGTGGCTCGGAACAAGCGGTGGAAAAATCTCTCTTTCTCCTCTTGGACCGCCAAGAGGCGCACGCTCGCGCGATCAGATTCCTCATAACGTCGGAGAGCGCGGTTAAAGAGAACAAGGTTTTCAAGGAAAGCCGAATTGCGCGGCTGCAACTCGACCGCACGCTCAGCGGCGTGCAGCGCCTCTTCCCAGCGGCCGTCACTGCGCGCAATCCAGGCGGTAACATCTTCCAGTGTTCCGTTATTCGGTAGGGTGCGCCGGGCGAGGTCCGCCTCTAAGCGAGCCTGTTCGGTGTCGCCCACCGCGAGAAGTAAATGATTCGCCTGCGCGAGGTGCACCTTGCCGTCGTCCGGTTTGAGGCTGCGTGCCTTCTGCAGGGCCGCTTCGGCGAGCCCGCGGTGATCGACGGCACGATCCTCGAGCGTCGCATCAGTGCCCTGCGTAGAGAGTTCATCGTGAATTCCTGCGATCTCGCAGTACGCGTCGACGAAGTTGCGATCGCGCGCCACGGCTCTCTCGAACAAATCCAGGCGCTGTTGCAAGACCCTGCGCATTTCGGCGAGTCCTTTCTGCCAGCTTGAACCTTGCCGCGCGCGCAGATAGAGATCGTAGGCTACGCGATCAGTTGTCGGCGGTTCGTTGAGCGCGGCGCTTTCGCCCGCAGATAGAGTCGCACGCAGCCGCGTAGCTACTTCGCGTGTGACCTCCGGTTGAATGGCGAAAACATCGGACGAGGACTTCTCGTAGTCCTTCGACCAATCGCGCTTTTGGGTGTGCACATTCACCAGTTGAATCGACACGCGCACGCGATCGCCATCGCGCCACACACTCCCTTCGATGAGATGCGCGACGCCAAGTTCGCGACCGATCTCGGCAAAATTGCGATGGCCTGGTAGAAAACTTCGAGTGCTCTCCGAGCCGACGACCTTGAGTTGCGCGATCCGGGCCAACTCGTCCGTGATCGAGTCCTGCATGCCCGTGGTGAAGAATGCCACCGCCTGGTCAGGACTGAGATTCTCAAACGGCAGCACGGCGACGGAACGGTCGGCGGCAGCCTGCGCCGCCCGCTGGCGCTGCACTATGCGCGCCCCAAACACGCACAACGATAGCAAGAGCGCTCCTGCCGCAACCCGCGGCCAGAGCTTCCGGTGCCGGCTGGCGCTTGCGAGCTGAGCCTGGCACCGTTGGAGACGAGCGAGCAACTCGCGCGCGGATTGCGGCCTGTCCCCCGGATCGGCCGCGATCATCGAGCGCAACAGCGCCATGATCGGCCTCGGCACCCGCGCAGCGGTAAGTTGCTCGAACGGCAACGCCTGGCCGACTTGCTTCTGGTGAATCTCATCCAGCGTTCGGCCGACAAAGGGCGTCCGCCCGCAGAGCAAATACCAGAGAGTGACGCCTAACGAGTATATGTCTGAGCGCGCATCGACGCGTTGCTCTTTCTTCGGCAGCACTTGCTCCGGGCTGGCGTAGGTCGGCGTCCCCACGAACCCGCCGAAGGTTTGATCAATCGCCAAAGGCGAACCGCTTTCGACCGCTTTCGCCAGACCCCAGTCGATGACCTTTACTCCCGGTGAGTTCGCGCCGGCGGCGACCAGCATGAGGTTTGAAGGTTTGAGGTCGCGATGGACGACGCCGCCCGCGTCAGCCGCGACCAGAGCCTGTGTCACCCGCTCCGTGATCTCCAACGCGAGGGCCGGTGAGAACGGTCCTTCGCGCTTCACCCGCGCATCGAGGGTCTCGCCGTCGACCAACTCCATGACGTAATAGCATTCCCCGTCCTGCTCGCCGTAATGACTCACCCTGGCGATGTTGGGATGGCGCAGCTTTGCCGCCGCTCGCGCCTCGCGCAAAAACCGCGCGCGAGCTGCCGGATGCGACGCGAGTCTGGGGTCGATCACCTTCAACGCAACCGGACAGCCAAGGATCGTATCGACGGCACGGTAGGTAACCGCCATCGCGCCGGCGCCGAGTTCAATCGCCCGACCGTCACCGTCTACGGCAACCTCAAAATGTTCGTAATGAAGCGTTCTACCGGTCGATCGATCGCCAATTTCAACGCCAGAGTTAACCCGCTCGTCGTCCGAAAAGGCGAAGCCAAACAAGCACCGCAGACATTCGCCCTCCGATCCAATGTTCGTTAGGGGCTGTTGGCAACTGGAACAAATACTTGGCGTCTTGGAAGACACCGCGATGCCTGCATGGTCCCCCTTTGGGTTACTCTCGTTAGGCGTCATGGCGCGAGACGTTTCACGAGTGCAGTAAAACGCGGGTCAGCGCGCAGCGAATCCCAAATGGGGTTGAGCTTGAAATCTCCGTAGGTCGGCTGATTGAGCGCGTTTCCGCCGGTCGGCCGAGTTATCCATTCGTCCAGAACGGCAAACGCGCGATCTGGTTGGCTCGTCCAGGCGTAAACAACCGCGAGGTCACAGGCCACCACAGGGGCATCTAACGCACTCTTCGCCACTAGCTCGCCGGCCCGGCGCGCCTCGCGCACGGCCTCTTCCTTGTGACCTAGACCGGCGTCGATCATCGCTAAGAGACCGAGCGTGCGGCCGCTCGTCGGATCAATCATGAGTGCCTTCTCGACTCCGCCCCGAGCTGTAGCCAAGGCCGCCTGATTTCCAGCAGCGTCTCCGCGCAATCGGGCGGCGAAGGCCTCAAACCATGCCTTAGGATAGGAGACATCGAAATCGGAAAACGAATCTAACTTACTCGTGCTGAGTAGACGGGAAATAGCATCGGGATCGCGATCCCAAAGCGCAAAGAGGAGGCCATAGATTTCCTTGTCGTTCTCAGCGGCATTCCCGGCAGCGACTGCAGCTGCTAGCGCGGTGCGCACGGGCGCTGTGTCCGCACTCGCCTCCGCCTGTACGAACGCGCGCTGCACATCGAACTCGTCTCCGCTCTTCGTAGGGTAGATCGCCGATAGACGCGCCATCGTGCGCTCGTAGTCCTGGTAGCGCCGTGAGAGAGAGTAGGCCTGGGCGAGCCAGTAGAGACTCTTCTTACTGCGGGGGTCCAAGGCGGTAGCTCTCATAAAGGCGCGGATCGCATCGTCCGAGCGACCCAGGCTTAGAGCGATGTTTCCGCTGAGGAATTCTAACTCGGCGTTGTTAGGTAGCATTGCCCGCGCGGCGTCCACCTCAATCCGCGCTTGCTCGACATCTTTCGTGACCCGATAAAAATGGTAGGCTTGGGCCAGGTGTAACTCGCCGGAATTGGGTTGCAGCCGTCGCGCCTTCTCTAACGCGACCTCGGCCAGGCTCCGATGATCGACCGACAATTCCTCCGCGCTCGCCCCAGCCCGGAAGTCAAACATTTTCCCATGCGCTTTGGCTAGCTCGCAATAAGCGAGGACGAAGGAGGGATCGCGCACGACCGCCTCGTTTAACAGTTCGATCTTGTGCTGATTGTCCCGACGCGCCGAGGCCCTATTTGCCCACATACTAGCCCCGTCGCGGGCGCGCAGGTAAAGGTCGTAAGCCTTGAGATCCTTCGTCGGCGCAACACTCAACGCAACGTTCTCAGTCTTACTTAGTGAGCCCTGCAGGCGCGAAGCGAAGGCATGAGTGATCTCGCCTTGAACAGCGAAAACATTTTCCAGGGGCTGGTCATAAGTCTCCAGCCAATCAACCTTATTCGAAAGGCAATTCATCATGCGAACAGTGATGCGCATCTTCCCATCCGCTCGCCGCACACTGCCTTCAAGGACGTGAGTGACTCCGAGTTCGCGTCCTATCTTTCCGAGATCGCGATTCTCGGGTGAATAGGAGCGAGTGCTATTGGAGCCGATCACTTTTAGCGTAGCAATGCGACTGAGATCAGCGCTGACCTCGTCCTGAAAGCCAACCGTGAAAAAAGAGTCGGTCTTGTCTGGGCTGAGGTTTTCGAAGGGCAGAACCGCAATCGATTGATCGGGCGCCTTTGTGCTAGAGCGTGTGTGGAACAACCACCAGCCTAACGAGCAAAGGAGGACCACCAAGGCCGCTGCGCCAGCTAGCATACCTAAACGATGTGCGCTTCGCACCGGGTTCTGGCACTTACGGAGCGCAGTGAGCAACTCGCGGCCTGTTTGCGGCCTGACGTTCGGATCCGCCGCGAGCATTGATCTTAGAAGAGCGAGAAAGCACTTTGGCACGTGGGCCGCGGCTAGCTGTTCGACTGGCAGTGCATCGTGCAACTGGCGGCCGTGAATGTCATCCAGTGTCTGCCCCGTGAAAGGCGTTCTGCCGCAAAGCAGATACCAGAGAGTCACGCCTAACGAGTATATGTCAGAGCGGGTGTCGACTCCTTTATCTAGGGCGGGAACGACCTGTTCGGGACTGGCAAAAGCAGGAGTGCCCACGAAGCCGCCGAAAGTATGATCCACACCGAGTGACGATTCGGCGCCTGCTGCTTTGGCCAGCCCCCAGTCGATCAGCTTCACCGTAACAGTATCGCTTTCGTTGCTTCCGCCCGGGCGGGACGTGAGCATGACATTCGACGGCTTAAGATCCCGATGAACGACTCCATAAGCTTCGGCGGCAACGAGCGCCCGCGCTATCTGGACCCCGACCTCCAAGGTCAGCGCTGGAGAAAACGGCCCGTACCGTTTCACCCGCGCGTCGAGAGTTTCACCTTCCACTAACTCCATCGCGTAGTAGCACTCACCGTTTTGTTCTCCGTAATGAGTGACGTTAGCGATGTGCGGGTGATGAAGCTTGGCCGCGGCGCGTGCTTCACGCAGGAAACGAGCGCGCGCACTAGGATGTCCGGCCACGCGACGGTCGATCACCTTCAAAGCCACGCTACAATCAAGGACCATGTCGCGCGCGCGGTAAGTGGTCGCCATTCCACCAGAGCCTAGTTCAACCGGCGTCCCATCCGGACTTACCACTATCTCAAACTGTCCGTACTGCAGGGTCCGGCCCGTTGTCGCCTCCGCTATCGGAATCGCGGAATCGCCTTGGTCCTCGTCCGACCAAAACGCCATGCGCACCACACAACGCAGGCATTCTCCGCTGGAACCCTGCTGCGTCAGTGGCAGATGGCACCGCGGACAAAAAGCCGCTAGATTTCCCGTGGTGGAGGCGACGGCGGCGCCGCCTTTCGGGTTACTCGTTGTTTCAGAGTTATCCCAGCTCATGTCATGAGCAAGCGGTAGAGATAGTGGAGCTCCTCATCGATTTCCGCGGGATCCGATACTGTGCGCGCAACCTCCAGTCGCAACGCTTCGCGATAACGTTCGCGTAAACGCTGCAAGGAGGTGCGCAAGGTGGAAATCGGCACGTTCATGCGTGCAGCAATTTCTTCCTGACTCGGCGGAGTCGTGGTGCCGCCTATCACCAAGGGTTTCAACTCTTCCAGCCATTTCGTTTTTCCTTCAGCCGCGAGCACGTCGCGCAGATGATCCGAAGCGCGCCTAACGACTGTAGCCGCCCAGATTTGATCGTACGACTCAGTCGAGTCAGCTAGCGTGCCCATGACTAAGGCGGCCTCCGCTTGCACAATGAAATCATCCATCGAAACGATCTTCTTACCGCCGCCCCGCTTGAGCGTTTGTGCGCGATCGTATTCGTTAGCCAGGAAGTGCTGGAGCGACCCGAGCAGAAATGTGCGCAGACGACCTTTCTCACGGCTGGCCCGGCTCAAGGTGTCTTGTTCGAGGAGATGGGCAAAAAATCCCTGTGTCAGATCCTGTGCATCGCTCGGTGAATGTCCGCGCCGTCGCAGGAAGGCGTAGAGCGGTGGCCAGTAGTCCTGGCAAAACTGGGTCAGCGCCCGCGCCGCCGCCTGCGGTGATTCCCGGTGCGACGCGAGCAAGACAACGCTCCAGTGCGTCGTATGAAAAGGCGCGCCTCCCTCCTGCAACGTTCCTGGAATAGCTTTCGTAGTTCATCAGCGTGGACGAGGTTGCTCCGGTTGACAATCACTCTCAATCGGCCAACGGCACGAGGTGAAACTCCTCCGAAAGAAGGAGAAGGAAATCCTTCCAGTGCGACGTGTTAAGATACCTCGTAACAGCTATCCTCGGGACGGGTAAACTATCAGACCAAGGCAAACATCATGAAAAAATTCGACGCGAAGAAAAATCGAGACCTCGTGAAAAGACGTAAAGCTCCGCTTGCCACGCGGACCGACTTGTCAGCTGCGGCGACCAAAGACATTGCCGGCGCGATGAACGCGATCCTCGCCGATGTCTTCGCGCTTTATCTCAAAACGAAGAACTTCCATTGGCACATGAGTGGGCCGCACTTTCGCGATTACCACTTACTGCTAGATGACCACGGCGATCAACTTTTCGCCATGACCGACCCGATTGCTGAGCGTGTCCGTAAGATCGGCGGATCGACTCTCAAATCGATTGGCCACATCTCGCGCAACCAGCGCATACTGGATAACGACGCTGACTATGTGGACCCGCTCGACATGCTCGCGGAGCTCGTCGATGACAACAAAACTCTCGCTACCCGGCTGCGCGAGGCACACAATGTCTGCGACGAACATCGTGACATCGCGACCGCGAGCCTGATCGAGAATTGGATCGATGAAACCGAGCGCCGCACCTGGTTCCTCTTTGAAGCGACCCGCCGCCACTAGGGAGGAAATCTTAACTACGCAATAGAACGCGAAGTCATGGGAGCCTATTTGCCGAATGCAGTAATCGTCGCGTAAACGCCCTATGCAATTTCTAGCGACGATCAGCAGAGCCAACTCGATCGGACTTCGAGCATTCTTTGTTCTCCTGCTTCTGCTGGTTCTGTCGGCCGGGGTTTACGCGATCCGAAATCGCAAGACGTTCTTCGATCATAAAGCCGACTCCATGGACAGTGCGGCGTCGGCTAACTTGCGCATGTGGATGATCATTCTTGTGTGGGTTCACGCAGTCGTCCTCACCGCGTTGATGATCTACGAGGTTTAAAGCTAGCACTTGCCCAGCGCACGCGCGCCTTTATCGGCTTCGCCGTTAGCTACATGATGAAGGAGCGGGCAGGCCAACCCTTAGGGCGAAGTCCCTCCTTCGGCCCATTGATAATGGGGCCTCAAATCTGCGCCGCGCCACCATCGACGAACAGCTCGATTCCGTTGACGAAGCTGCTGTCATCGGATGCGAGGAAGACGACGGCTTTTGCAATCTCGTCCGGCGTACCGGTACGACCCAATGGAGTAGTGGCTGCAGCTTGTGCCTTAGACTCTTCGATCTGCTCGTCATTCATTCCCAGCTCAGACTTATAGGCCGGCGTCACGATCGTGCCGGGACTTACCACGTTGACCCGAATGCCTCGCCCTTTCAGGTCAACGATCCACGTCCGTGCGAAGGAGCGCAGCGCGGCCTTAGTCGCCGCGTAAACGCTGAATCCGGGCACACCTTTGACCGAGACCATCGAGCCATTAATCACAATCGATCCGCCAACGGACATGAGCGGCAGCGCCCTCTGGACGGTGAAGAGTGTTCCCTTCACATTAATTCCAAAGAACTTGTCGAAGTGTTCCTCTGTGATTTGCTCAAGTGCTACGAACTCGCCACTGCCCGCGTTGGCGAACAGTATATCGAGCCGGCCTTTCTCGTCTTTGATCGTAGCGTAAAGCCGATCGAGATCGTCGAGCTTTGCGATGTCTCCCTGGACCGCGGTAATGCTACCTCCGACTTCTTTGGCCGCCGCATCCAGCTCGCCTTGATGTCGCCCAGTTATAAAGACGTGAGCGCCTTCCGCGACGAACTGTTTAGCTGTAGCTAGCCCAAGGCCGCTGCTTCCGCCGGTGACAAGGGCAATCTTTCCCGCAAGTTTCTGTGTTGTGTTCATAGTTTTGTTTTCTATATCTAGTGCTCGTTAGAGATGCGCATTAATCGATGCGCAGGCTCTCTTCCATCGCGTAGCATTGATCCCACACGTTAACGTCAAAGCCCGCAAGTTTTGTTGACCATTTCGGTGTCAGGGTTCCGACGCAGCGAGCCGAAGTGCGATCAAGGTAATCGTCAAACACCGCCCAGAGATTATCCTTGTCGCGCGGGTCCATTCCTTCGCGAGCCTTAGTTGCGTTGAGTGCATCCATCGCGGCCGACCGCAGGTCGTGAATGAACTCACTCTGTAGTTCCACATCGGCGTGAGTGCCGCTCCGCGCAACGTGACCACCGACGAAGGTCTCGAAAGGCATTCGTCTTATCTCTTCGATCTGGGCTACGTAACCAGGAATATCTTGCGCGAGTGACAACCGCCGCCATGGCATCCAACCCGGGATGACGACATCGACTACCATGAGCGTTTTCTGCGCGGGAGCGTAGATGAAGATATTGCCCGGCTCGTGCGCGGGGCCGTGATACGATAGCTCGAGCACTTGGCTTCCCACTTTGAGCGAATAACGATCGGAAAAAGTAAGTGTTGGCAGTGGCCGATGAGGATCCTTCGCTCGCGCCAGCAGCCTCTTCGTCTCGTCATGGGCGATGATCACCGGCACATAACCCAGCTCACTTGCCCCGCCGATATGATCCGCGTGCGCGTGACTGTAGATCAGGTGAGTAATCGGCTTGTCGGTTACTTCCGCAATCGCCTTGCGTAACTTCGCTGCATAACTAGGCGGCGCATCAACCACGACCACGCCCTGCTCATAGATCAGGAACATCGACTGATAACCATTATCCGTTACCATGTATAAGTCCTTCCCTAGCTCTTGCAGGCGATAACCCTTCACCGGATCGAGCGGAGGACCTTTAGCTGACTCGGGCACGTCGAGGTATTTGTCGACCCGCTCGCCGATGGCGGCGATGGGCGGCATGTTCGGATACGGCGACCCAGCGGCTCCGGGCGCAACCTTGGAGACTTCTCCAGTGGCAGTCTTAGCAAGACTTAGGGAACTCCACAGCAAAACGGTTGCGCCTAGGATCAGTGTAAGCGCTATTATCCTACGAAGATATAGCCTAAATGGGATTTTCATTTTTCCGAAGTCCATGGTTATTCAGCGATGAGAGAAGATCGTTACTCAGATACCGTCTTGGTTTGAACCAGCTCTGCCGAGTCATTCGATGTCTCAGTGACTAAGAGGAATCGCTCCTTGGATTGATCCGAACTCTCATCTGTAGAAGTAAGGATTTGCCGTAACGGGCCGACCGCCTGCACGACTTGCGCGCCGGCCAGGTTAGTCTTGAAAGTAGCGAGCGCTTCTCGTGTTCCGAAGGGCGCTGTTCGCTCGGCTACTAGCCAAAGCGTATAGCTACTGGTTGGCTTCAAGCCCGCGACCGCAGCTACGAGGAGATCGAGCGGGCCTAACGAATTAATCGAAACGGTTGCCTTCGCCGAGCCGGCGCTGCCGCTGGCCGGAGCAAGACTTAGATGGCTTGCCTGGCCGGCTTCTCCCAACGGCACGAGATTCGCCCTCCCATCGCCGTTAGGCACGGCGTTTGGCACATAGACCAGCGCTTGTGGTTGCTGTCCCACTGGAATCGTAGCTATGACTTTGTTAATGCTAGTATCGATCGCGGAGACTGCGTCCTGGTTCTCCAGTCCCACATAGACCCGTTTGCCATCTCCTGACCCCCAAAGACCATGCGGAAGGTCACCGGTAGGAATCGTGGCCACTAACTCCGGCTTCTCGCCGCGACGAAACAACTTCACCACATTGTCTCCACCGATCGAGACATAGGCGAACTTGCCCGCGCTGTTATCGACGAGAGCGACGTGATTGGTGATAGGCCCAGTCTCAAGGGTAGCCAGAATATTAAACGGAGGGCGCGCGTTCATCACTTGCGTCTTTCCAGAGTCTTTCAGCGTGAACCAGACTTCGGTTCCATCGCGACTCACCGCGAGATTGGGAGAGAACGGACTCGCCTGCGGAACGCGAGCTATCACTTGATAAGTCTTAGTATCCACGACATCCAGCTCGGACGTAAAGCTGGATGGAACGAAGCCATACTTCCCATCCGGGCTAAACAAAACCATTCCTGGACCATTTGCCGTTTTGATGCGGCGAGTCTCCTTCATCTTCACAGGATCAATGACTGAGACATAGTCTTCGTCCCGCACCATCGCCCACAGTTCTTTGCCGTTGGGAGTAAAGAATGCTTCATGCGGTGAACGTCCGATATAGACGACTCCCTTCACTTTATTGGTAGCCGTGTCGATAAAGGTGACGGAGTTAGAACCAATCGAAACGACAGCGATGGTGCGATGGTCAGGCGAGAAGCCAATGCCATAGACGAGTGATTGGCCGCGATAAAGAGCACTTAGGGCAGCCGGCACCGGCTCGCCAAGCCGGATCACGCCTAACAATTTGTTCGAGTCTGGATCTATCACTGAAACCGTATTCGAAGTTTGATCACCCGTGTAAACACGGTCGCCACTTGCTGCGGTCGCTGGAGGTGTTGATTCTTCGGCGATCTTGGATGGCTCGGTCTTCGTGCTATCCAAAAGCGCAAGTCGCCGTTGCATCACGTCGATTTCTTGCGCTTGAGTGACAATGATTTCCTGTGCGAGTCTTCGTAACACCGGATCCTTGCCTTGCCCCAAATATTCCCTGGCCATGTCGATGGCGCCTTGATGATGCGGGATCATCATGGCTGACATGTCATGATCGGGATTACCAGTCATGGGCGCGGCCATCATGTCGTTATCCATCTTCTTCATGCTTTGAGTCATCTGAGTTAGAAACGATGAATCAGCAGTAATCGGCGACTTCTCGTTAGCTATCGAGCCAGGCGCGCCTATCAAGACAACCACGCTCGCACCGAGAATGTAGGAACGACTCAGCACACCTTGTTTGTTTAGCGATAATATTTTCATAGGACTCCGGTTGCCTTCTTGGTTATTGCGGTGAGGATCTCCGCCAACTTGGTTACAACGCTCTGCGTATTCGATCCGAGTTCGTGCCGTTGGGCGATCCAACTAGGATCATTGTAGGAAAGCCAGGTCTTACCGGCGGCATCCTGCCAGACGAGCACCTTCAAAGGCAGGTCAATCCCCGTAGTGCGTAGCCTGCATTAGCGGTGTGCCACCGCGCGCGTTACCGAAGATGATTAGTTCGGTCGGTCGCAAATCGAGCCCTTCATCTTTCGCCCCGGCAGCGTGATCAATTCGGGCAAAGATAGTTAGCTTCCGCGCGCGAATCTCCGCCTCCACCCGGTCCATCGTCTCCTTTGGACCAAAGTTGCTTGGGATTGTCGTTAACCCTTCCATCGCGCGGCGATTTCCTCCATTTTCTTGGCGAGATCATCCGGTGTAAGGACGCCTTTTTGAAACAGGATGTTAGCGAAGGCGACAATCCACCGTTCGTAGTAGGTGAGTTCGCCAACCATCTTCCCGCCTAACGACTCGACGCCGCGGCGTTTCTCTTCTGTGCTGATGATCTTGTGGTAGTCGAGCACGTCAGCGAGGGCATGGCAGCGCTTTTCCCAGGGTTCGAGTGGATGGTCGGTTTGTTGAATGCGCCCGGCTTCCAACCCCCCAATGTCGTTAGGTAGGCGAGTTACTAACTGTTCTGTTGGAGTCATGACAAGATTCCGGTTTGAAGTTGGACTGGCACCACGCCGATCATGGAATCCCGCGTGACTAAAGCGGTGAGCTCCTCCTCGCTGAAATTCTCTGTACCTTCGGGTCTGCGCGGTAAGACCAGAAAGCGCACCACCGCGGTCGAGTCACTCACGCGTATTTCGACATCATCCGGAATGATGGTGCCGAACTCGGCTAGCACTGCGCGTGGATCCCGTACCGCCCGAGCTCGATAAGCCTTCTGCTTATACCAATCGGGTGGCAGACCTAGCACTGGTCGCGGATAGCAGGAGCAAAGTGTGCAGACGACGAGGTTGTGAACCTTCTCCGTGTTCTCTAGCACGATCAGCTCCGTGTCATCGTAGAAGCTGATGCCGAAGTCCTGCTCACAAGCTGTCCGGCCATTAGCCAGGAGTCGGCGACGGAAGTCTGGGTCGACCCATGCTCGCGCCACTACCTTTGCACCGAGTGCCGGAGTGCGTGAATCAAGCACTTCGATTTGCCTCCGAATCTCGCCCGCGCCGATGAGTTTTTTTTCGACCAGGAGCTCGCGCAGAGCAGTTTCCATGGTCTCGTAATATCCGGGCGGGGCTTCGGTCTGCGGCGCAGCGGTCGCGGTGTGGTCGTGGTGATGATCGTGTGCATCCATAGGTCAGTTCTTTTCCAGCCAGGTTTCAAAGACTTCGATCCGCAGGTTATCGTTAGGCGAGCCGACGTAATCGGGCCATAGCTCTTGCAGCGGGATAGCGACGCGATAGTAGTAACCCAACTGTCCGGCATTACGGCCAAATCCTTCCTCTTCGTTGTTCACCAATGCGCGAGCGATCACCATCTCAACGAGACCGCGCTTACCGCGGATATAACGAGGCACGCGGTAGTGCGCGATCGGATAGCGCACCGAAATGCGGATCGCGTCACCCGCTTTCCACACCGGCTGATCGCCGAACGACTTCACGGTATGGAGCGACGGCGTCGCCGTTCCGCTAGCTGGCTCTGGCATGGTTAACCTCCGGTTGATCGATTTCAAAGTGCGCGCCGCCGCTCCGCGCCCAAACACGTAAGCCGATGACGATGATGAACAGCACCACGCCAAGCGGCAGCGCGAGTGCATCCAACTCGAAGCCAGTCAGCTTGGTCGCCCCAAGGGCGAACGAGAACACCACCACGAGGATGCCGAGCCAGCGCGAGGCGTTGCGCGCGTTCGCCGCGCCGGTCGCGGCGAGACTCTGTGTCGAGGTAGCGAGATAACCGTCGAGGCCATCGACCAGCACCATTCCGGTGGAGAATGCGATCCCGAGCAGCCAGGGATTCGTCTGGTCCGCTAGGACGAGCGCCGACAACTGCGAGGCCGTCTCGAACCCCGCGGCGAGCAACATTCCCAATAGAAACGGTTGCGCAATAATCGGCCGCGCGATGGCGGAAGATGGCGCGGACGGTCGCAGCACTTTCCAGAGCGTGACGGCGCCGATTACGAACAGAAGCCATGGGCCGAAAAACTCGGCGCGTCCAGCGAACGCGCGTCCGACGCCAGCGGCGAGGATTGTCACGATGAAGCCGTGGCCGACGGCGAAGTAGACGCCGTTCGTCCGTCGCGGACGGATGCGGCACATGCCATCGATCGCAGTCAGATGATCGGGATCGACGGCGTGACGCATGCCGAGCGCGAGACAGATGAGGAGCGTCGAATTCATTTGCTGGCAAAGCGGGAGCGCATGAACGCGATGTACTGCTCCTCGGAGGTTTCGCGGCGCGCTTGCACGAGCGGCAAAATGTCGATTGTCGCGACATAGCGGAGCTTATCAGACCGGTCGGTCGTCGCCTCGAAGATGACCTTCGCGACATCCTCTTCGCTCGCGAGTCGATCCGCGCGCAGACCCGCAAACACGGCCTCGGCACGAGAGACAAACGGCGCATAGTCTGGAGGCGGCGCGCTGGCCGCGGCTTCCGCGCCGCTGCGTTTGCCGAAGTTCGTGGTGAGGACGCCACCCGGCTCGACAAGTTTTACTATGATGCCTAACGAAGAGAGCTCGTAGGAGAGCGCTTCTGAGAATCCTTCAAGAGCGAACTTGCTCGCGCAATAAAGGGAGACCATCGGCAGGGTGAACACGCCCGCGCCAGAGCTCACATTCACGATGGTGCCGCTCTTGTTTTCTCGGAAGTGCGGCAGGATCGCGCGCGTGACGTCCATGACGCCGAAGACATTGACCGCGAACTGCTCCTGGATCTTCTCGCGCGGGGTCGCCTCGAAGATTCCGAAGAGGCCGAAGCCGGCATTATTCACCAGCGCGTCGATCCGGCCGAAGCGACCGATCCCCGCGTCGATCGCGGCGCTGATGCTGGCTCGATCTTGGACATCGAGGCGAGTAACGAACGTATCTTCGGCTTGATCCAATTCGGTATGACCTTCTGGCCGCCGCATCGTGGCGATGACGTTCCAGCCATTCCGCGCGAAGTACTTGGCAGACGTGAGACCAAGACCAGTCGATGTCCCGGTGATTAGAACAGTTTTCTTCATAGCTCCCGCCCTTCGTCGACATCCAGATTAGACGGCCCGCTTAGCTCGGCCTCGAGTTCGCGAATGCGGGCTTTCAAAGGCGCCGCGATGATCCTCTCGACCTCTTCTTCCGTGTAGCGAGGCGTGATGTACTGCGCGCAGTTCCAATCGAACGAGACGACATCGACTATGAATACGCGCTCCACTTTTGGGAGTAGTTGCTTGTCCGGGATGAGATCCCTGGCAAGCGCCGGTTCGTCTTGCGCATCGACCACCCGCGCGTGGCCCATGATTTTCAGCCGCGTGCGCTGCGGGTAATCCATCAGGAAGAGCGCGACGCGATCGTTGCCGCCCGCGAGATTGCCGGTGGAGAGAAGCTGGCGATTACCGAGGAAATCGTCGAACGCGAGCGCATGCGGATTGACCACGCGCAAGAATCCGATCGGGCCGCCGCGATGTTGCACATACGGCCAGCCGGTCTCTGTCACGGTCGCGAGGTAGAAGCTGTCGCGCTCTCCGATGAACTCGATTTCATCCGGGCCGAGCGGGGTGTTCTCGCTCACCGCGCTCGTGGGAAACTGCGGCGCCCGGCCGTAGTAATGCCGCTGGGCTTCCTGCACGGCCGGCGTCATCATAAGTTCCTGGTATCTGCGGGCCATGGCTACTTCGAAGCGGTGTGCGTGGGGTCGATCGATCGCGCCGCGCGTAAGATCATGTCCGCGACTTTATCTGGATGCGAAATCATCACAACGTGCGACCCGCCTTTGATCTCGACCGTTTCTTTCGCGTGGGCGCGTTTGGCCATGAAGGCATGCGCGGCCGGCGGGATGTTCTTGTCGAGGCTTCCGTAGATGAACCAGGACGGGATCGTTTTCCATGTGGCCTCGCCGGCGGGCTCGTTCAAGGCCGCCTCGGTAATCGGGCGTTGCGTCGTGAACATCAGTTTCGCCGCCGGCTCCGCGACGTCGGCCGCGAACTGCGCGCGAAACTTCTGTCCGTCAATGTAGAGGTCCTTGCCGCCGCCGGGCAGCGCAACTGGATGAGCTAGGGCGGGCGCGAGCGTGCTGCCGGGGAACTGGCCGGACAACGCGACCGCAGTTTCGCCTGGCTCAGGCGCGAAGCCATCGATGTAAACGAGCGCCTTGACGTTAGCATGCCCGCTCGCCGCGTTCGTAATGACGGCACCGCCATAAGAGTGGCCGACGAGAACAACCGGACCCTCAATGCTCGCGACGACGCCGCCGACGAAGTCCGCATCGGTCTTCAAGCTGCGCAGCGGATTCGCCGCGGCTATGACCTTGTAGCCTTTCGCCTCGAGTTTCGGGATAACGCCGTCCCAACTGGACGACTCCGCAAAGGCGCCATGAACAAGGACGACGGTGACGTTTTCGGCCTTGTTAGCGGGAGCGGCTTGTGCCAGGGCACCGAAGCCCGTGAGAGCGACTGCAGTTAAAAAAAGATTGAGTTTGCGCATATGTTCTTGTGGGTTGGGTTTCGCTTCGTTAGGCACAAGCTGATCAGCGTTTCGCATCCTGGGACGCGACCTCCGCGCCGGAAGGAGCGGCTTTGCTCGCTGCTCCTTTGTTGTGGACGTTCTTGGCCAGGAAGGCGCGCATGTAAGCAGCGATCTCCGGTCCGTCTTCTTCCAGAGCGAAATGGCCGGTGTCGAGGAGGTGGAATTCTACATTCTTGAGATCGCGCTTGTAGGGATAAGCCCCCTCCGCAGGAAAGATCTTATCGTTCTTGCCCCAGACGATGAGCATAGGCGGCTGATACTTCCGAAAGTAAGCCTGCCACTCCGGATAGAGTGGTGGATTAAATCCGTATTCGTAGAAGAGCTTTAGCTGGATTTCCTGGTTACCCGGCCGGTCCAGCAGGAACTGGTCGGCAGTCCACGTGCTCGGATCGAGATCCTGTAAGTTCCGCACCCCATTCGTGTATTGCCACTTGGTCGCGTCGAAGGAGAAGAGCTTCCCCCGGAGAATGTCGGCATTGTCGGGAGTCCGCTCTTTCCAGTACGCTTTGATCGGATTCCAGAATTCGCGGAGTCCCTCTTCGTAGGCGTTTCCGTTCTGCACAATCAACGACTGCACCCGCTCGGGATGCTTGACCGCGAGCCGGAATCCCACGGGGCCGCCGTAGTCCTGGACATACAGGCTGTAACGTTCGGTGCCGAGCTGCTGCAGCAGGTCATCCACGATATCCGTGATCTTCGCGAAGCTGTAGTCGAACTCATTGACACTCGGCATCGAGCTCTGGCCGAATCCCGGGTAATCGGGCGCGATGACGTGATACTTGTCGGCGAGTGCCGGGATAAGATTGCGATACATCTGCGACGAGGTCGGGAACCCATGTAGCAGCACGATGGTCGGCGCATCTTTCGGCCCGGCTTCGCGGTAGAAGATGTCGAGGTTTTTCACCTTCGCGGTTTTGTAGGAGGTAATGGGTAGCCCGGTGTTGGCTTTCGACTTTTCAGCAGCTCGTAAGGGTATGAGAGCGGCAGCGAGTGTGAGAAGCACGAGGATTGCTCGCGCGATTAATCCTCGGAGACGAATTCCCGAGGCAGTAACTGACAGTAGGTTATTTGAGTTCATTTGTTATTTGGTGGTTGATTAGCTTATTAGTATGTCGGGGTGTGAAGACTTAGAGGGTTTTGTAAACGTTTGTAGTGAAGGCGTCCCCACTGATGACGAAGCCGCCCCACTTCGCGTCGTAGTTAGCCGTTGGTTTCGCGGCGACCGCTTCTTCTAGCGTTCGGCCTGCTGTCTTTAGCGCGCTTACTTTTTCGCGCACTGCGACGAGCATGTCGTGGAATTCGATTAGCTGAGACTTATTACCAATCGAACCGTGGCCGGGAATGACAATGGTCTTATCACTTACCCTGGCGATGTTCGCGGCGGCGCCACGGATCTGTCCGTCAATGCTACCTCCGGTGGAGTAATCGATGAATGGGTAATAGCCATTCCACCAGGAGTCGGCGACATGAAGGATGTCAGCTTCGGAGAAGTGGACTGAGATATCCGAATCGGTGTGACAAGGGCCATAGTATTTAAGATGTAACTTGGTCCCGTTAACCTCCAAACTCTTCTCATCAGAAAAGAGCACTGTTGGTAACGCGCTGGCAGGCGCCGGTGGAAAAGTAAAATTCCATCCTTCCACCCTAGTGTTAACCGACATGCGCTTCGGGACGTTCTCATGGCCGGTGATTTCCGCGCCTAACGAGTGAAGCCACTCATTGCCGTCTGTGTGGTCGAAGTGCCAGTGCGAGCTGATGAGATGCTTAATCGGATCGTCGCTCAGGCTGGCTAATGCCCCAATGATGCGCGGACGTGAAGCGGTGATGCCGGCATCGACTAAGACTTTGCCGTCGGGGCCAGTTAGCACTGCGATGTTACCGCCAGAGCCTTCCAGCACACTTACATTCCCGCGCAATCGAGTTACGTTGATTGTCGCAGTCTTAGCGGCCTTACGAATGATGATTACCGGGCTGGTGTCGTCATCGGCAAACATCAGGCGTGGGTTCAGCCAGACGCCCGCGGCGGCTACGCCGGCCAGAGCCAGGAACCGTCTCCGTGAAACTTCGGTTATCCGTTTTGTGTCAGGTGTATTCATTGTTTTGCTTTGAGTTACAAACCGAGGTCGGTTAAACCCGGATGGTCCAAGGGACGAGGCTTAGAGGAATCCCAGTGAAATTTGCGTTCGGACTCCTTGATCGGCAGATCGTTGATGCAGGCATGCCGGTGATGCATCAGCCCGTCGACATCGAAGTCCCAGTTCTCGTTCCCGTAGGAGCGGAACCAATTTCCGGAGGCGTCGCGCGATTCGTAGGCGAAACGAACGGCGATGCGACTCCCATCGTAGGCCCACAGTTCCTTGATGAGTCGGTAGTCCAGTTCCTCCGCCCATTTTCGGGTGAGGAACTCTATAATCGCTCGGCGTCCCTGTACGAACTCCGCTCGATTGCGCCACCAGCTATCAACGGTGTAGGCCAGAGCAACCTTCTCAGGATATCGGCTGTTCCAGCCATTTTCGGCTAACCGCACCTTCTCGATCGCGGTGTCGAAAGTGAAGGGAGGAAGCGGCGGGCGTTGATGAGCGTCGTTACTCGTATTCATAGGTCTCGCTTTCTGCTTTTCGCCGAAGTGGCCCTAGGCGGCTGCCGCGATTGTTTTCTGCTCGATGAAAGCGAGGAGTTCCGCGCTGACCTGGTGCTTGTGCGTGGTAGCCATTCCGTGCGGAGCGCCCTTGTAAACTTTCAGTTGCGCGTTCTTCACGATCTGCGACGACATCATGGCCGCGGCGCCGATCGGCACGATCTGGTCGTCGTCGCCGTGCAGGATCAAGGTCGGGATATCGAACTTCTTCAAGTCCTCGGTGGTGTCGGTTTCCGAGAAAGCCTTGATGCAAAAGTAGCACGCCGGGAATCCAGCCATCATGCTCTGCAGCCAGAACGAGTCGATGACGCCTTGCGAGACCTTCGCTCCCGGCCGGTTGTAACTGTAGAACTGGAGGGCCAGGTCCTTCCAGAATTGCGACCGATCCCCGACCACGGCGGAGCGAATTGCGTCGAACGCCTCGATCGGTAATCCGCCGGAATTCGCCGGCGTCTTCAACATGAGCGGCGGGATCGCGCTCATCAGCACAGCCTTCGCGACGCGCTCGGTGCCGTGGCGACCGATGTAGCGCGCGACTTCGCCGCCACCAGTAGAGTGACCCACGTGAATAGCGTCTTTCAGATTCAAAGCAGCAGTTAACTCTGCTAAGTCATCAGCATAGGTGTCTAGGTCATTCCCATCCCATGACTGACCGGAGCGGCCGTGACCGCGACGATCATGCGCAATGCAGCGATAGCCGCGCGATGCGAGAAAGAACATCTGGTCTTCCCAGGCATCCGCAGTGAGCGGCCAGCCATGTGAAAAAACGATCGGCTGACCCTTGCCCCAGTCCTTATAGTAAATTTCCGTCCCGTCCTTTGTAATGATTTTGCTCATGACTAGAATGGTAGAGCGGTCATAGCACTCGGACCACTGGACCTTGGACGGGATTATTTTCAGGCCGTGGGAATGAGAGGCATCTCATCCTTTTGGAGGAGGACGCGGGTGAGAGGTCGTCCGTAATCATGTTTCGGCCTGGCTAGCCGCTACAAAATAGACCTTGCTGTCTCGGGAGGAGCCTCTCTATCGCGCCCGTCCGCGCGGCCGCTTATCGCTCGTGATCGCGCAGGTCATGATGGCGTGCGATAACCTCGACGCTCGTAAGCGCAACGCCGACAAGAATGTTCTCGCAGTTGAGAGCGTCCCATCCTGTCGCGAACGAGTCGGTCGCACACAGCAAATAGAGGAAGGTAGAACTTGGCCGCCTAATAAGTCGCCATCGCCTCATCGGGATAGCAGTAAGGCCAGCGCTCGCCTTATTCGGCGAGGCGATTACGGCATGGCCGCAGCCGTGCGCGTGTCTGCTCGCGTGTTGATGCGGCGAACTATCGTAACAGAGCGTCACACCGCGGCGCTGGCGCGTTCGGTGAACCCAGTCTTAGCCAATCTTGACGCACTCTTCGCACTCTCGTCGCTACGCGGTCTTGCTCGTGGCAATTGCGCGGAAGTAATAGCATAAATTTTCGGGTGGGATGATTAACCCTACTTTAGCGAGGCATAGGAAACGAACGCGGCCATGATGGATCTTTGCGCCGGGGGCCGCACGCGCCCCTACTCTCGCTAGGCGCCAAACTGCTGCTTTTGCAAGAGACGCTCCCAGCCCGTGGAGAGATTGAAGCGCGTGATACTCAGTGAGAGAAAGCGGTCATGAGCAGGCGCCGGACCTTTGACGAACCTCTGCCAGAATCTGCTGCATGAGTTACGGTGGCGTTTTGCTTTCATGATTTTGCGAGAGCAAGCGCTTCATCGCGGCGAGCAAGGAAGATATTAGAAAAAGAATCTCCGACCGACTTTGCGACGCGGCCAGCTAACCGGCGAGAATACAAATACCAACCCGCCTCTGCATCGGCGAAAACCTCGTCGATGATGGCCTCAGGTGACAGGCACAGGGCTCGGCAAACATTTGTGAATGAATAGGGCCACTCTCCGTCGTTTGCGAAGAACCAACTCTGTGCGTCGGAATACATCTCTCGCCCGATCGCATCTTGGGCGCCTCGGAACCTCCGCAGGTCGGCCGCCGCCTGGCGCAGCACGCCCGTAGCCAATGCTCGTTCAGGACCGTCCACCAATGGTTCTTCGATGTTCGCGAGGCGCTCCTTCGCGGTCATCACGTCGAACGAGGTCTCGCGCTGAGCGCCTGCCGGGTGAGTAAGGCCACCGGGCAAAAAGCTCTTTAAGGTATCTTCGGGTTTATCGCATGTGATCATACAACGAAGATACAGCTCCACCTACTCCGCGAGCCATAGGACGTAGGACTGAATTTCCGGCACTGCCTCGGAAGGATTTACAGCTCGTCCTTTCGGAGGAATGAAATCCTGTCGAAGATGCCGTCTTCCCCTTGCCACAGATCAAATCGTTAAGCGGAACTAAACGTTCTTCAGCTCACGACGATCGGATGTTGACATGACATCAACGGCTCTGGCCTTCGCCCTTGCGCTTGTGGACAATCGAAGGCGGGCCTAACGGATTCGATCAAACTACCTTGAAGGATTTAGTGCTCCTGGTAAGGTCCACTGTGCTGTAAGCCTGTTTTACGATCATCATTATCTATCATTCACTCTGCAAACCCGGAAAGGAACCTGGTTATGACCCGCTACGAAAAACATACGAGTAAGGATGGTTTTACGATGAAAGTCTGGCGCGGTGAGCGCATGTGCCTTTTAGGCTTTGATGTCGAAGCGCCGGAGGAGGACTTCGTTGGCTTTGCGATCGAGTGTAAGTCTCCGGGCGCTTCCACCTATACCCCGTTATACAATCGCCTGGCTTTTTCCTATGATCGCGCCGCGGGTGAGCACGTTGATGGCAATCGTAACTTCCCGTCCACCGCGGCGCCTTTCCAGAAATTTCGTTGGATTCACTTTCCGTGGGAGGTCAAGAAAGGACTATATAGTTATCGGGCTACTAAGATGCACATGCCGGTGGACGACCAACTCAAGAAGGGAACATCCCTAACTCTCGATCTCTCGCTTGATCCGATGACTTATCACAATTTCCTGGATGTAGGTTTTACTCGTAACTTCGCCTCGTCTCAGGCCTTCGTGGATAAGATGGGAAATCCGAAGGACATTAATAAGGCCGGGGGCGCACTTATCCCATCCGCTTCCGACACAGGCTTGGAGTTTAAGAAAGCGCCCGGGGACATCTACTCCTGGATGGGGTTCGAGGCTTACGATTTAATCTTCGGTTTCCTCGATGACGCCTTGCAGGATAGCAAAGTAACTCTGGATGTTTTCGCCTATGACTTCAACGAACCGGATATCTTGCAGAAGCTGGAGGCATTCGGCCCCAGACTCCGGGCGATCTTTGACGATTCCGGCGGGCAGGATAGCAAAGGGAATGTCACCGGCCATGTCACTCCTGACAGCCCGGAGTCGAAGGCCGCAGAACGTCTGCGAGAGTCAGCGGGCGCGGATAAGATCACGCGAACTCACTTCAAGGGCTTGCAACACAATAAGGTGTTTATCGCGCGCCGGAATGGTATCCCAACTAAAGTGCTCTGTGGTTCCACCAATTTTTCCTACCGAGGACTCTATATTCAAGCTAACAATGTCCTGGTCTTCGATGACAAGGAGATAGCAGCGCTCTTTGGGAATTACTTCGACATAGCATTTGTCGATACGGATGGGTTTACGGCTACTGATTTAGCCTCTAAGTGGCAGCTTACAAAAAAGGAGGGAAGACCGCCGGTGCATTTTTGCTTCGCTCCGCACAAGAATACGGATCTTTCGCTCCAACCCCTGCAAGGAGCGATCGCGCAGGCATCGTCATCTGTCCTTTACGCCGTCGCCTTTCTCTACCAGATGGGTCCCGGCCTAACGAAGGACGAATTCGATCGCTTAATGAATCGACCGGTCTTCAGCTACGGTATCTCGGATAAGGGTGGCTCACTGGAAGTGAACAAGCCTGATGGAAGTGTCGCGCTTGTAGATTTCAAGTATCTGGCTGATCACGCGCCGGAACCCTTCAAGAGCGAATGGAGCGGCGGCGCGGGCATCAATATTCACGACAAGTTTGTGGTGACGGACTTTAACCTGCCGACGGCCAAGGTCTTTACTGGCTCTTCCAATCTTTCGCCGTCGGGCGAGCACGATAACGGCGATCACATGATCATGATCGAAGACCAAAGAGTAGCAACCGCCTATGCCATCGAAGCCCTAAGAGTATTCGACCATCTGCATTTTCGTTCAGTCATGCAGGCCGCGTCGAAGAAATCCAACGCGGCTCAGAGTGAGACGTCTCAACTGGACATACTCAAGCTCCAGAAACCGAAGAAGATCAGCGGAGCTAACGAGAACTGGTTCGAATCCTCCTATGTCGCCGGCTCGCAAAAGGAAAATGATCGCAAGATTTTTGCAGGCATTGAGTAGCGAGTTGTAAGTTTGAGAGGCGGAAGGCGGCAAAGAAGCGATCGGCTTAAGCGCTCGCGGCGAGCTTACTTCTCCCCATCTTGAGCCGAATTGATCGCGCAATATTCCGTTCTCTTTCGCTGGCATGTGCTGCGTTATCTGGCGCGGCACCCGTTGCTCGCCATCCTCAACGTCGCCACGGTTGCACTCGGCGTGGCGCTCTATCTTGCGATCCAGATTGCCAACCAAAGCGCCAACCACGCCTTCGAGGCGAGCGTGGATGTGGTGGCAGGAAAGGCGCAACTGGAAGTGCGCGGACGGCTCGGGAATCTGCCGGATAAATTATTGCCCGAAATCGCGCGGCAGCCGGGGGTCGAAGCGGCGACGCCCATCGTTAGGGGCTTCGTCACTCTGCCGAAATTTCCGGGAGAATACCTCGATCTGCTCGGGATCGACGTTTTTACCGACGAGCCATTCCGGACTTTCGAGTTGACCGATTTCAGCGCGCAGAATTTCGATTTCGAACAGTGGCTGCGTGGTCCGCGGGTGATTGCGCTGACGGAGGAATTCGCGCGGGAGCATCAGCTTCGCGCGGGAGAGGAGATCACGGTGCAGAGCAACGGCGCGAGCCGGCGCCTAACGATCGGGTTTCTTCTCCGAAGCGAGAAGGCCGCGGTGCCGCCGGACGCGCACTTCGCGGCGATCGACATTGGCTGGGCGCAGGAGCTTTTTGGACGCGCCGGAACACTCGATTCCATCTCGGTTCGCCTAACGAATGGAGCCGATCCAAAAAAAGTGGCGGCGGCTTTGCGCCGCGTCGCGCCGCCCGACGCGACCGTGGCTGCGCCCGCGCAACGCGGCGAGGAGGTGGGAAAAATGCTCGCCGGCTTCCAGCTTAACCTCGCGGCGATGAGCCTCGTCTCTCTCCTTGTCGGGATGTTTCTGATTTACAACACGGTCGAAGCCTCAGTCGTTAGGCGGAGGAGTGAGATCGGCATCCTGCGGTCGTTAGGCGCGACGCGCGGCGAAGTCCGCTGGCTTTTTTTAGGCGAAGCGGCGGTGCTTGGCTTGCTCGGGATCGGCGTGGGTATGATCGGCGGATATTTTCTCGCGCGAGCGCTGGTGGGAACGGTGGCGGAAACGATTTCGTCGCTCTACGTCCTGGTGCATGTGGAGCACTTGCAGTTGTCGCCCGGAGTTTGGATCAGCGCATTTGTCCTGGGGCTGGCTTCGGTTCTCATCGCGGCGTGGCTACCGGCGCAGAGCGCGGCGGCGATCGATCCCGTGCAGGCGCTGCATGGCGGCTTGCGTCTGGAGCGTTCGGCGCGCCTGTCGCGCGGGTGGATCCTCGGCGGCGCCTTGTCGTTAGGCCTGGCGGCGGCTCTTTCCGTGCTCGCGCTCAAAACGGGGCCGGCGTGGCTTGGTTTCGGAGCGGCGTTTTTCGTCCTCGCAGGTTTTTCGCTGGCCGCGCCGGAGCTGATCGCTCGCTTTAGCGCGCTTCTGCGCTCGCGTTTACACCGGCGGATCGAGCCGCTGCTCGCCGCGCAGAATTTAGGTCGCGCCCTGCTGCGCAACTCCGTCACCATCGCGTCGCTCGCCGCCGCCGTGGCCATGACCGTCGGAATCGCGGTGATGGTTTTTTCATTTCGCGAAACGGTGAACGACTGGATCGCGCAGACTTTGGTGGCCGATCTCTTCATCGGGCCGGCGGCGAATGAAATTACCGGTCCAGAGTCATTCATGCCGCCGGAGGCGTTGCAATTTCTCGAGAGAAATCCGGCGATCGATGCCGTCGATACTTTCCGCGCGGTCGAGTTGCCGTTTCGCGAGGAGACGATTTCGGTTGCAGTCGTTAGGGGAAGCAATCGCCGCACGCTGCGTTTTCTGCATGGGCGGACCGATCAAATCATGCCTCGTTTTTATGGCGAGCAATGCGTGCTCGTCTCGGAGAGTTTCGCGCGACGTTATCACGTGACTGATGGCGACATTATGAAGTTGCCGACACCTTCAGGCGCCGCAGCGTTTCCGATCGCAGGCGTGTTTTATAATTACACGAACGACCAGGGCCTCGTCTTCCTCAGCGCGCAAAATTTCCATCGCCTCTGGCACGACGACCGCGTCAACAGCATCGCGTTATATCTGAAAAAAGGATCGGATGCGCGGGCGGTGATGGAGGATTTCCGGAGGCGCTTCAGCGCGCTCGGCGAATTTTCCATCTACTCGAACCGCACTTTGCGCGCGCGGATTTTCGAGATTTTCGATCAGACCTTCGCCGTGACCTACGTGCTGCGGACGATCGCGGTGGTCGTAGCGGTGATTGGAATTTTTCTCGGCCTAACGACCCTGGTGGCCGAGCGCACCCAGGAATTGGGAGTGCTGCGCGCGATCGGCGCCTCGACTGCGCAAGTGCGTCGGCTGCTGCTTTGGGAAAGCGGGATGATCGGTTTGCTCGCGAGCGTGCTTGGCCTGGCGGCGGGGCTTTGTCTCGCACTCGTTCTCACGGGCGTGATCAATCGCGCGTTTTTTGGGTGGACGATTCAGCTCGCCTTCCCCTGGGCGTCGCTGGCGTGGACTCCACTCTGGATCGTGGCCGCGGCGCTGGTCGCGGGTTGGATTCCGGCATGGCGCGCGGGGCGATTGAATGTGGCCGAGGCCGTGCGGAGCGAATGAAGAGGATTGGCAATTGGATGGCGGCCACGCTGGCCGTGCTTTGTCTCGGGGCGGATTGGCAGATTGCTCTTCCAGGATCGCATTACGAGTTTCCGCGCGATCACCATCTGCATTCGGATTTTAAGACGGAGTGGTGGTATTTCACCGGGAACCTAACGAATGGGAGCGGTCGCCGGCTCGGGTATGAGCTGACGTTTTTCCGGCAGGGGATTCGGCCGCCTAACGAACGCGGGGGCACGACTTCATACTTCGTGGTCGATGATTTGAAGTTCGCGCATTTCACCGTCACCGATCCCGCGGGGAAGACGTTTTTGTTTCAACAGAAAACGAGCCGGGGGAGTTTTGGGGAAGGGGGATTTGGCGAAGGCGCGCGGCTGGCCTGGATCGATTCCTGGCGCCTAACGATGAACGCGGATGGATCGTTCGATCTCGCGGCGGATTTGAGCGCCGCGGATATGCAACTGCATCTCGTGCCGTTGAAAGCGCCGGTGATTCACGGCACTAATGGCATTAGCGAAAAGGCGGCGGGCGAAGGTCACGCTTCCTGTTACTACTCGATCACGCGGCTGCGCACGACGGGCCAGATGCACCTGCACGACGAGCGCTGGGCGGTGACGGGTGAGAGCTGGTTCGATCACGAATGGGCCACGAATCAGCTCGCGCCGGGACAGGCGGGCTGGAATTGGGTCTCGGCGCAATTCGATGACGGGAGCGAACTCATGCTCTACCAGATGCGCCTAACGAATGGCAGGATCGATCCGGTTTCGAGCGGGACGTTGGTGCGCGCGGATGGAAGCTCCGTCAGCCTAACGAGTGCGGATTTTCAAATGACGCCGCTGGGTTTTTGGAAGAGCGAGACGACGCAAGCGAACTATCCGATCGGTTGGAAGATCGTGGTCCCGCGCGAACAACTCGAGTTCACCATCCGGCCGGTGTTGTCGGACCAGGAGTTGGTGCTTCCGCCGATCACTTATTGGGAAGGTGCTTACGACATCGCAGGCACGCGCTCAGGGAAGTCGTTAGGCGGACACGGCTATCTCGAGCTGACGGGCTATGCCGCTCCGCTGCGGGAACTCAATCGTTAGGCTAGCGAGACGAACATTGTAGCCGCCTCCCTGTGGGAGGCGTGGGTGTCGATATCGTTAGGCGAACAAATGTCGATACCCGCGCTTCGCACAGCGAAGCGGCTACAGGCGCTACCAGCGCGGTGCGACCCTCCTCGGGCGACAGTTTACGAACCGGTGTGGCGCGCGAAAGGCACTTCCACGCCTTTCGGCAAAAGACGTTTGCGGCCACGCTGACGACGCCGCGCCAGAGTCGCGCGCCCGCCTTTCGTGCTCATGCGCGCACGGAAACCGTGTTGCTGTTTCCGGGTCCGCTTTGAGCGTTGCAGGGTGCGTTTCATAGGTGAAAATCCCGCGCCGGGGAAGGACGAGGAGCGCTACCTTAAGAGTCGGCTCTGCTTTGTCAACGCCGTGGCGACATGCGGATTGCCACCGGCGGGCAATTATGGAATAACGAACGCGCATGAGCGAAGTCGTCATCCAGCCCGCTATCGCCGAAGACCTCGATGAGTTGTCCGGGCTCCTCGGCGAGTTGTTCAGCGAGGAGAGCGACTTCCGTCCGAATCGGGACAAGCAGCTCCGGGGTTTGCGACTGATTTTCGAGCAGCCGAATCGCGGGCGCGTCTTCGTCCTGCGCGTGGATCGAGTGATCGTGGGAATGATCAATCTTCTTTTCACCATCAGCACGGCGGAGGGCGGGTTTGTTTTGTTGCTGGAAGATTTGGTCGTGCATGATGAACATCGCGGCCACGGCTACGGGTCGAGGCTGCTCGAGTATGCGATTGAATTTGCGAAGCAGAAAAATTTCCTGCGCATCACGCTCCTGACCGATCGGCCGGAGTTGCGTTCGCAAAGTTTTTTCCGCAAACACGGCTTCTACGAATCGCCCATGCTTCCGATGCGGCTGCTGCTCGCGCCGCCGGAGCCTGAAGCGACGCTTTGAGTGCGGCGCGCACCGCACCCCGAAAACGCGCGTTAAGAATTCGCGCAAACCGTTTGTCATCCCGATCCGGCGAAGCGCGGAGAGGGACCCCGCAAGCTTTCAATTGATGTCGTCTTGCAAATTCGGAGTCCAGTAACGCTTGCGGGGTCCTTCGCCGTCTGCGCGGCTCAGGATGACAGGTCGTGGTGCGGCGAACGTTCGGGCGCGCCGCACTGCATCTTGCGACTTTTTCAGGGGTGCCTAAGATGGCGGCCATGGCCGAGGAACCTGCGTTTGTCGATCTCGGTTTCGCGCGAGTCGATGTGGATCGGCGACGGCGAACCGGTTTTCCGGAGGTTATTTTCGGGCAGGGAAAGATGCCAGCGGAAGTCGCGCGCATCGCCGCAGTGATTCTCGAGCGCGAGCCGGTGCTGCTCGCGACGCGCATCACGTGCGAGCAATTCGACGCGGTGCGGAACGAATTTCCCGCCGCTGTTTTTCACGAACGCGCGCGTTGCCTAACGATCGAGCGCGAGCCGTTGCCGAAGCTGCGGCACTCTATCGGCGTCGTCGCGGCCGGCACTTCCGATTTGCCTGTGGCGGAAGAGGCCGCAGTCACGCTGGAGATTTTTGGGAATCCAGTCGAACGCGTTTACGACGCGGGCGTGGCGGGTTTGCATCGGCTGCTCGCGGAAACCGATCGGTTGCGCGAATGCGCGGTGCTCATCGTGGTCGCGGGGATGGAAGGCGCGCTGCCGAGCGTGGTCGCGGGTCTGGTGGACAAACCGGTCATCGCGGTGCCGACGAGCGGTGGGTACGGCGCGAGTTTTGGCGGACTGGCGGCATTGTTAGGCATGCTCAATAGCTGCGGCAGCGGCGTCACTGTGGTGAATATCGATAACGGGTTTGGCGCCGCTTACGCCGCCGCGACGATCAATCGGCTGATAGGAAGTTAGGCGTCGCGCCCGCCGCGTCAGTCCAGATGACTGGCTTCCATGTTTCGGTTCCCGCTCTATGTTCGCCGATGCCGACGCGCGGAGGTTCCATTCGCTTATTTCGCATCTTCGGGATCGAGGTCTTCCTCCACTGGTCGTGGTTTCTCGTCGCGGTTTACGAAGTGCAGATGATGAGAAGCCGCTACTCGTCCCTGGCGTGGCCGGTGCTCGAATACCTCGGGCTCTTCGCCATGGTGACGATGCACGAATTTGGACACGCCCTCGCCTGCCGGCAGACCGGTGGCGTCGCGGAGAAAATTTTCCTCTGGCCGCTGGGCGGTATCGCGTTCGTTAGTCCGCCGCCGCGTCCGGGCGCGATGCTCTGGAGCATCGCCGCGGGTCCGCTCGTGAACGTCGCGCTCGTGCCCATCTTCTGGATCGCGCTACACCTCGCCGCGAACGCCGGTTGGCCTAACGACAACCTCGACGCCTTTCTCGTTCTGACCTGGCTCGGGAGAATAAACCTCGGCCTGCTTATCTTTAACCTGCTGCCGATTTACCCGCTCGATGGCGGGCAAATTTTGCGCTCGCTTCTGTGGTTTCCCTTTGGAGAAATCCGCAGCCTTTTCATCGCCACGGCCATCGGCCTCGCGGGTGGTGCGGCGCTCCTGCTGGCCGCGGTTTGGTTCCAATCTTTTTGGATCGGGTTCATGGCCTTCTTCCTTCTCAGTCGCGCCATCGTCGGCTGGAAACAGGCGCGTTACTTGCGCGCGGAAGAAGCGGAGCAAACGCGCGTGCTCGCGCCAGAGTTGCCGGAGAAGAAAGCGCTGCTTTGAGGACTCGTTAGGCTAACGCGTTTCCGCGCCGGACTTATCCATCCACGCGGTCAGTTGCGGCACGAGGCGCTGTTTCAGATCGGCACGAAAACCGATTTCGTCGATCGCTTTCGCCACGTCTTCTGCTGCCGCGGGAGGGAGATTTGTTTTGGCGTAAGTCTGCAGCTTCTCCGCTTCTTTCGGGTCGGAGAAAAAATTGAAAAGTCCGGCCGCGAAACTGTTGATCGCCAGACCATCCTGTTTCGCGAGGAGCGCCTTCATGTGCGCCCGGGCGAAATCCCAAACGAGATCGGGATGCTCGCCATGCCGGGCCGATAAACCGAGCAGGCCACTGGCGCGGGTCGTCGGCAGTTCATCGGTCAACGCAAGTGCGATCGTGCGCGAAATGAGCGCCGGCGCGGTCGCGCGCGCGAGGGCGTCGTAGGAGTAGCCTTTCTCTTCGGTGCTCGCGGTTTTCAATCCGAGTTTGTGCAATTTCTCCCACGTCTGGCTGTCGGCATAACGACCGACCACGCCCAAGACAACCGGGCGCAAATCGGGCGAAAGCGAACCCGGATCGTTGATGAATTTATCGAAGCGCGCGCGACAACCGGCGACGATGTCGGAATCATCGAGCGTTCCGAGCGCGCGAATGAGCGTGACGCGCAGGAGCGAATTTGCGATCGGTTCGCCTTTCTTCGGCTCCCAGCCGACGCGGTCGAAAGCCGGACGCAAAAGACCGCGTGCGTAACTCTCGAAACGCGGGCGCAACGGATCGCCGACGAGAAGCCGATCGATCATGATGAAGGTGTCGCTGACTTGATCGAAAGTCGCGAGCTGGTCCTTGTCCATGAGCTTCTCGGCCAGCTCGAGGTAATGCGCGACCGGCTGTTCGTCCGCCTCGACTTGCGCCCAGGCATCGAGGAGAAGGTTGACGCGATCGGCCTCCGCGAGACCCGGGGCCACTTTAAGCAACAGCTGCCAGGACGCGTCGTCGTACGCGACGCGGTAATAGCCGGAATCGCCGACATTGAGCTTCACCGCGCGATCGTTAGGCACGTCGTTAGGCAAATTCGCCTTCTCGTCGCGCAGGAGAAAACTGTTCGGCGTCGGGTTGCCCTCGATGCCGTAGGTGAGCGGGATTTGCCATTGCTCCGCTGGAGGATTCTCGAAGTGCACCGCGAAACGCTTCTGCGCGACCTGCAACGTGTTTCCGTCGCGCGAGAATTTTACCTCTGGAAAACCTTTTTGCTCCGTCCAGCCGGGTGCGATTTCTCCTACAGGCTTTCCCGAAACTTCCGTCAACGCGTCCCACAGATCCGCCGTCGTCGTGTTCGAATATTTGTGCGCGGCGACATACTTGCGGATGCCGTCGCGGAAAACATCGGGCCCGAGAAAGCTCTCTAGCATGCGCAGGATGGACTGGCCTTTGCGGTAGGTAATTTCGTCGAACGCGCTGCCGGCCTCGGCCTCGGTTTTTATCGGCCGCTGCACGGGATGGGTGGTCGAGCGCGCGTCGCCCTGCATCGCGGTGTCTTTCGGGAAACCGATTCGGCGCGACGCCATCCGCGGCACCGAACGGCGCAACAACTCATTCCACTCCGGGTTGAAATGATCGGTGCATTTCTCGCCCATCCACGAGGCAAAGCCTTCGTTCAGCCAAAGATTATCCCACCACGCCATGGTGACGAGATCGCCAAACCACTGGTGCGCCATCTCGTGCGCGATGACGGCGAAGACATCCTGCTTCGTGCTCGTGGCGGAATTTTTCGGATCGAAGAGCAAGACCGATTCGTAGTAGGTGATGCCGCCCCAGTTCTCCATCGCGCCGCCAAAACCGCCCGGCAGCGCAATCAGGTCGAGCTTCGGCAACGGATACGGAACGCCGAAGTAGTCGTTGTAATAATGCAGAATCTTCGCCTCCGTCTCTAGCGCGTAACGGCCGGTCTCCGCTTTTCCTTTTGTCGTGACAACGCGCAGTTTTACGCCGTCCTGCTCGGACTCGATCGCTTCGAATTCGCCCGCACAGAGAACGACGAGATAACTCGACATCGGCGGCGTGAGCCCGAAGCGCACTTCCCTTCCGCCTTCGGTTTTTTTCTCCTTCTCGATCGGCATGTTCGAGACAGCCATGAACTCGTTAGGCACAACCGCGGTGAGCTGGAACCGCGCGCGGAAACTCGGCTCATCCCAGCACGGAAACATGCGGCGCGCATCGGTCGCTTCGAATTGCGTGCCGAGGAGGATTTTCTTCTCCGCGCCGGAACGCTCCTGATAGCGCGCGTAGAAGAGCCCCTGCCCTTGCGCGTTGATTTTGCCGGAAAATTTCAGGGTGAGTTCATGTTTCCCGGCGCTGAGTTCGTTAGGCAAGGTCAGCGTTAAAGTCTGCTCGCCGGCATTGAGCGCGATGGATTGCTTCGCCAATAGCTGACCGTCGAGGGAAGCGGAGGTGACGTGCAGCTCCAAGGCGTTGAGCACAAGTTTGCTCACCGGTTTTTGCGCATCGAGTTGCACCGTTTCCGAGCCGGTGAAAGTCAGTTTTTCGAGATCCGGTTCGATGCGAATGGCGTACTGCGAAGGGACGACATCCTTGGGCAATTTTCCCGGCGTGCTCGCGAAATCGAATTTGTTTTCGGCCTTTAATTGCATCAGGGCGAGCAGGGAAAAAACGATCGTCAGGAGATAACGCATGGGGCATTTAACGCTGGGCTCATACGTCCGCAATGAGTGCCGCGACGCCCGAGGGCCATCCAGGGGAGTGACAATTGTGCCGATGAATCCGATTGCTCCTCAAACCGTCACGCGACTCGTTAGGGCGAAGGGGAAGCTCCCCTTCGTCCGACGGGGTGGCACCCCGTCCTCCCCGGATTTTGGGAATGCGACTCTCTCTCAGCGACCACGCTTTCGCTGGGGAGGACGGGGTGTTACCCCGTCGTGCTCGGGAGTCTCCCGAGCACCACCACGCAGTGTGCGGCCCGAGCTCAGGCAAAGCGCCGCCCGCGCCTAACGACTCACTGCACGACGAGCAGCAACAACAACTGCCCCGCGCCGATCTGCGGGCCTTTGATCACGAGCGGGCTGCTCTTCTTCAAGGTCGTATCCGTTTCGAGCAGCACCTGCCGATCCTGAAATAACTGCAGGTTCAGTCGGTAGCCATCACGCGTTGCTCCGCGCGCATCGACGTGGAGCGAGAAGTGTTTGCTCGACGCGAGCCAATTCTCCTCGCCGGTCTCCAGCGCTTTGCGCGACTGCCCGATGAGCGCGAATTGGTTGTAGCCGAAGGTTCGCTTCAACGTCCCCTCGAAATGATGCATCTCCGCGGGCGGTGGCTGCGGTTTGGCAACGTTGGTCGCGACGACCAGCCCGCTCCAGACGTTCTGTCCCGCACGCACCTGTCCGCTCGCGAGCAGGAAAAACGCGAGCGCGAAGAGAGCCGAGAAGTAACGCCGGCGAATCATCACTTCGCGGCGTAGTCGGTCGGGAGTGATTTCAATCCATCAACCCAAAGCACTGTCACTTTGTCATCCTTGGTTTGGAAAATAGACACAGTCGCGTCCGGGTTCACACTGGGATCGACCCGGGAATTCAAAATCTGCGTGAGATATTCCGATTGGTTAGGCGCGGGTTGTTCGCGCTTAACGAAATAAGTGCACACCGCGAAAATCGCGAGCGATGTCGCGCCCAGCCAAAGCAAACGCCGGATCGACCACCACGTCTCGCGCAGAATCGGCCGGCTTTCTTCAACCGGCGTCGCCTCCTCGTGCGCGATCCGCTCGCGCAGTTGGTGATGGAAAAATTCCTCGTTCCCCATCGCGCGTGGCTGCAACTCCCGCTTGAGAAACGCACCGAGTTTGAGCGCGTCGTTCCGCTCCGTTTCCGCGCCGAGACGATCCTCGAGCGTGGCCTCAAATTCAGCCCGCTCCGTCTCGCTCAGCTCGCCATCAATCCAGGCGGTCCAATTTTCCTCAAACGTTTTCATAAACATCCCGCAACAGAGTCTGCAATTTTTTGCGCGCATAAAACAAGCGCGACATCACCGTGCCGATGGAACAGCCTAACGACTCCGCCATCTCGTGGTACTGCATGCCTTCGACTTCCTTCATTAAAATCACCGCGCGATGCTCCGGCGAGAGCTGCGCGATCGCGGCCTCGATCCGCACCCGAATCTCGCCCTGCACCATCCGCTCGTGCGGCAGCGCATCGGCTTTCGGCGCTGTGCGCGCAGCGGGATCGATCTGCTGTAGTTGAATCGCGTCATCGAATTCCGCGTCGCCGCCCTTTACTTGTTTCTTACGCAGCCAGTCGATCGTCACATTCATGACGATGCGATAAATCCAGGTGTAAAACGACGACTGCCCGCGAAAGCGCGCGATCGATTTCCACGCTTTGACGAAGCTGTCCTGCGCAAGATCCCAGGCATCCTGCTCGTTATGTACCATGTTGTAAATCATTCCAAAAATCCGGCTGCGATAACGACCGACAAGTTGGTCGAAGGCCACGGTCTCACCAAGCTGCGCTCGCTCGACCAGCACTGCATCGGGGACCTCCGCCTCCTCCAGAGTCGCATCCTTATTCATGGTTGGACGGGGCACTTACCGATTCATTCAACGGCTAAAGGCTGCCGTAACGGCGCAGCCATTCGCCGCGAAATTCGCCCATGAGGAGGATGATGCCGTCGCGCACCTGGAAGAGCCGTTTTTGCAGAGCCGCCTGCTGCAAGCGCGTGATCGTTTTCTCCGCGAAGAGCTGCGCCGCGGCATCCATCGCCACCGTGATCGCCTTCAGCGACCGCTTGAGATACGCGATCGTCATGCCCAGCTCGTCCGCCTCTTCGTCACTCAACGCCGCCGCCAGTTTCGCCGCCCCGAGCGCCGCATGCGTCGCCAGCTTCACTGCGGCCGGATCGTTTTGCAGTTGACTCTCGCTCTCAAATAACCGGTCGATCCAGATCGTTAGGTTAAAGGAAGCGCGATAGAGCGAATGCTGCTCGAAGCTTTCGCCGGAATCGTTCACCAGATCGACCGGCAGCGCGCTGTCCTCGTCGGCGATCCCCATTTCATCCTGCCACTCCTCCGCCTCGTCTTCGGCGCCCTGATACCAACCCATCTCGCGCGCCACGATCTCGTCGCGGTTCGGATCGTCGATATATTTCTCGAGCAGCTCCATGTATTTCTCCGTCTTCTGGTCCTGCTGTTGGAGAAAACGTTCCCACTCGTATTCGTCCCAAGCCCGGTCTGAGTCCTGCTCGGCCATAATTGCATCTAGGCCAGCTTCACAGACCGCGCAAAAATTTTTGCCAGCCCGCGCGAGTGTTTTTGACCGCCGCGCCTCCTCGCTCCTACACTGCGCGATCTCATGAATCCGGACGCTGACGAACAAAATTACCGTGACACCGAGGCCGCGGCCTTTCCGAAATATGCGCAGCATCGCATCCCGCGCTGGGGAGCGCACGCGCCCTCGCGTGCTGGCGATGGCGCCTCGCCATCGCGAACTTTTTCTCCATCGGCTGCTTACCTCATTCCCCGCGGCGATCCTCCCACCGCAGCAACCCAATCCAACTGCACATACGCTAAATCGCCTAAACTCTGCTCGAGCTATTCCCCTATCAGTGTTCCATCCGTGGCAAAAAACTATTGCCCTCGCCGAATATTCCGGATCTTCGGAAGAACCAGCCTAACAAATTTGAAGTGCATTTTATTCTTCACACTGTTTCCGGAATCGTTAACCTGCGGAAAACGCTCAACAACATGTTCGACACCCCGCATCTACTCGAGCTCCGCACCGACGTGGGCGCATTTAGCGGCGTGCAAACCATACAAAGCGCCGCCAGGCCGACGCCACCGAAGCGCGCACCGCCTTCAAAGCCCAGTGCGAACAAATCAGCCGGCGTCGCCGCCGCATCCAGCAAGCCATCCACGCCGAGCGCCCCCACGGCTCCGACGCCGCGGGCCACGACAACACCGCGTTGCGCCGGCGAGTCGGCTTAGCCGCCGACAAAGGCATGAGCTAGGATCTAACCGAGCCGAGCACCCATACAGACCCACTCATATGATGCTCAGCCCTAGCCTCGAAGCCTGGCTCCAAGGAAATATGCGACTTCCAGTCGCCTTTTTCTACGACTTTAGGTCATCGAATTCTCGTTAGACGATTCACCCTTCCCGTGTCACTCCGAGTATCAGCTACTCTGTTTTTCATCGCTGCTTGTTTAGTGGAGGTCGGTTGTCGCCGGGGCGAGTTACCCGCCGGCTCAGACCGTCGAGCGTTTGAGCCTGCTGATTGGACGGCAGACCATTCGTCTGAGGCGCGCAAGGGCGACGTTACCGTTCGGCAGCAGATGCTTCGCGATGTTGTCACACGTATCCTTCCCGGCAAGACCCGCAACGAGATCGAGCGACTACTTGGACCGTCTCTCGTGACGCCATACTTCAAAGACACGAAGCGGGACTTGATTTACATTCTTGGTCCCGAGCGCAGCAGCTACTTCAAGATTGATTCGGAGTGGCTCCTTATTTGGCTCGACGCGCAAGGTCGCTTCGATCATTATCGGATCGCGACGGATTAGAGATGGATCTTTCCGGTCACACCTCACAAAATCGTCTAACCAGGCGATGCAGCCAACCGCTGGCCGGCGTACGGCCGAGTTTTCCATGGTTCAACCCTCTTCTCCCGCCGCGACGCGCGCTCCCGCCAGCGGTGGCTGATCTTGTTCTCGTTAGGTTTGTGCGCGTGCCGCTGCGTGTAGCGATGTCTTTTCCCATTCGCAAGTTAGCTGCCTCGGTTTTGGGTAGCTTGCTTCCTGCTCGGCTCAGCTGGCTTCGCAGAGCGCCGAGTCTCTCGTGCTTGGGTTCGCGGCTTTGGCACGGCATCGCCGCCATTGGTTCTTTCCGCGCCGCACCGAATTCGGACTCGCGCTTTTTCCAGAGATCTGTTGCAGTCGCTTCCATGTGGTTCCGCCTCGCTCCTTTCCGCTCCACCTCCGTCCGGCAGCCACGCAAGTTCCCGGGGATTCCTGCTCAACGTCTCTCGTGAACACAAAACCTAACCATGCGATGCAGCCAACGCCTACCCGGCGTACGCTCCACTTTTCCAGATGACTATAACCTCCTCTCTTCGATCCACGCACGCTCCCGGTAGGCGTGGCTGATCTTGTTCTCGTTAGGTCTCTGGACGCCCTTCTCTGTCGCGATGTCTTCTCCCGTTCCCGAGTTCGCTACATCGGTTCTCGGAAGCTTGCTCCGTTCTCGGCTCCGTCGGCTTCGCGCGCGACTTCGCTTTTCAGTCGCTCGCGCGGTTCCCACTGTGGCGACGCTTCCGAGCGCCGAGTCGATCGTGTGCGCCGGCGCGGCTCTGGCACGGCATCTCCGACTTTGGTTCTCTACGCGCCGCACTCATTTTGATTTGCGCCTTTTCCAGAGATCTGTTGCACTCGCTTCCGTGTCACTCCTCTTCGCTCCGCCTCTGTCCGGCAGTCACGCTTGTTCTGGGGGATTCTTGCGCAACGTCTGTCGTGAACAAAAGACCTAACCAAGCGATGCAGCCAACCCCTGGCCGGCGAGAAGACAAGTTTTCCGTGACTTCATCACTCCCATTGCAGCCAATGCGCGCTCTCGCCAGTGGTGGCTGATCTTGTTCTCGTTAGGTGCTTTGGTGCATTCCTCTGATCGCGATGCCTTCCCCCGTTCCAGAGTTAGCCGCATTGCTTCTTGGTTGCGGGAGCGCTCCTCGGCTCCGCTGGTTTCACGGAGCGCCGAGTCTTTCGGGTTCGCAAGCGCGGTCATGGCACGGCAGCGCCGCTTTGGATTCTCTCCGCGCCGGATCGCTTTTGTGCTCGCGCTTTTTCCAGAGATCTGGTGCAGTGCCGTCATGCCAGCTCGGAGTTTTCTTTCGCGCGCGGTCTTTATGCCACGCCAGTCCGGCAGCCAGGCGGTTCGGCGGATTGTTGCTCCACCTCGGTCCGGCAGCGACGTCCACACCTAACCATGCGATGCAGCCAACGCCTACCCGGCGTACGACCCACTTTTCAGATGACTACAACCTTATTACTTCGTCCCACGCTCGCTCTCGGTAGGCGTGGCTGCTCTTGTTCTCGTTAGACCTCTGAGCCGTCGATGATTCGATTCTTCTTTCGCAGTGCAGTAGCTACCGCTGTTCTCGCAGGCGCCAGCAAAGCTTGGAGCGCTGGAGTCCTGCTGTGTTTGCAGATGCTGTTATTCGCATAGTTGGCGGTGTCGCACAGTGCGTCAAAGGCAGCATTTCCACGGGCGCGTTGAGAGCTGTGGAGCGCGTCTTAAGCGACGGCGGGATCACAGACGCAAAGATTACTGTTACGCGCGCAGGCACAGTCCGTTTTTCTTCGTCTATACCTGCGACAGAGCACCAGAGGCTACGCAACATAGTATTGAACGCGTGAGGTCTAACCAGGCGATGCAGCCAACCGCGGACCGTCCGTATGCCTAGATTTCAGTGTTATGAACGTCACTTGTAATTCGCGCGGTGGCTGATCTTGTTCTCGTTAGATGCAAAAACACCTCATATACTTGCGAGCGCTGGCGGGCGGTTTCGTTTGCCTGGCATCGTCTACTCTCCTATGCGCGCCACCGGTTGACTCCAGCCCGGCTGCGGTTGACGCCAAAGGTGTTCGGCATCACGGCAACGAATATCACGGCAATCCGCCTTGGAACAGTGACGTGATTAAAGCGGTTGGCTTTGAATACTCATTTCAAGACAGAAGAAATCACAATCAAGGCGCTGGCGTATTCCGGTTGGTGCTCGATCTCAAAACAGGTCGGGTGACAAACATGATGATACTCAAATCCACCGGAATCAGGTCGCTCGATCAAAGCGCGCTGAACGCGTTGCGTCAGTGGCGATGGAAGCCCGGGAAATGGCAAGAGGTTGATTTTCCAGTCAGCTTCGGGATGGCATCCGGCCCGGCTCCCTTGCCTGCGGGAGCCGTTCTCCTTCCGCGCAAATAGCGTGCAAGCCAACAAACATCTAACCATGCGATGCAGCCAACCCCTGGCCGGCGTACGCTCAAGTTTCCCATGACTCAAACCTCACATCCCGCCACCACGCGCGCCCTCGCCAGCGGTGGCTGATCTTGTTCTCGTTAGATGATTACGTTCGAACATGTACAACGACATATCGCCGTTTTTGTGGCCGGCATCGTGGGATCATTCTTCCTCGCGGTCGTTGTTGGCAAGTTCTGGCCCCCGGCGACCCGCGTTGTCTTTTGCGTCTCTTTGCTCTTTTGGGTCATAGCGATGACCAACCTTGCCATCCGCGAGCACCGCAGTCGCGATACGGCGGTCTTTAGCGATCCCAAAGAATGGAGCGCCGACGAGCTGCCACATGAGTTTCAGTTTATTACGCGCAATACCACGCTCGAAACTTTGACCAGTGAGCTCGGTCCCCATAGCCCGGTAGCGGACACGGGAATCATACGATACGACTTGCCTTCGGGCGGTGCGATCTTCATCTATTTCGACCCGCCCTCTACATTCGATAGTAAGGTGCGAGGAGTTCAGTTTTACCGAGACGAGGACTCTGTTCCCATCTTTCCAACGTGACGCGGACATCTAACCATGCGATGCAGCCAACCGCTGGCCGGCGTACGCTCAAGCTTTCCATGACTCCAACCTCACATCCCGCCACCACGCGCGTTCTTGCCAGCGGTGGCTGATCTTGTTCTCGTTAGACCTCATTTTCCAAGCGCATGACTCATCACACCCGAAATTATCCCGAGAAATACGTTCTCGCTCGCGTCCAGCGCCAAGGCACTCGTCACCAGCAGACGTTCAGCGTTAAAGAGCACGGCTCGTAGAAAGACGCTGAAAAGGTAGCGGAAAAGTGGATTCGGCAGAAACACCGCACTTTACCGCCGCCAATCTCATCCAAGGATCGTATGACCGCGCGCAATAGTTCTGGCGTTGTCGGTGTCCATCCGCGGACGGAGCTTATCCGCAAGCCGAGCGGCAAAGAATACGAATATTACTACTGGGTTTCTCGTTGGCCCGGATGCAAGCTGAAGGCTGGCGTCAAGTGGCCGATTCACAAGTTCGGCGATGATGATGCGTTCGTTCTTGCAGTGCTTTGTCGCCGCTGGGGGACGGAAATTCGTGATCGGGTCATTGCCGAGTTCATGGACACTGTCGACGCAAAGCGCTACAAGCAGATACTATCCCTTCGACGCCATGAAGCCTAACCAGGCGATGCAGCCAACCGCTGGCCGGCGCACGCTCAAGATTCCTATGACTCAAACCTCTTCACCCGCCGCCACGCGCGCTCTCGCCCGCGGTGGCTGCTCTTGTTCTCGTTAGGCTTCAAAACATGCGCACTATGAAAACAGCCGCTACATCTTTTCTGTTGTTCGTTAGTTTAACTCTCGCTCGCGCCGATGATATCACAACGCTAAAGGGGGAGAAATTCGTTGCAGTTACGGTTAGTCGGATTGAGCCCGATGGAATCGTTGTCCTCAAAAGCGACGGAATCGTCAAAATCCCTTTCTCGGAGCTTTCGCCCGACTTGCGCCACAAATACGGCTACAATCCTCAGAAAGCGGCGGAATTTGCAACGGCTATAAAAGCTGCCGCCAGTCGGCGGGAAGCGGAAATCGCCACACAACAAGCTGCCGCCAAGGCCGCCACTAACCAAGCTGCTGCCAGTCAGCGGGAACCGGAAATCGCCACACAGCAGGCGGCAGCCAAGGCCGCCACTGACCGGAAAAAATATCGAGTTGAGGGACATGTCTCTCAAAAGTTGCCAGATGGTATAGTCGTGGATCCGAACACTATGGACGTTAGTGTGTTCTATGAGCACCGAGACACTGACCGCGCCGCAGGAATCGAAATGGCGGCTTACACCCCTTCCATGGGCGACCACCTACAGCCTTTCCTATTCCTTACGGGATATCCAGATCAAGCGAAGCTGGCCGATGGTGATATGGTTGATGCCTTGGTTTACAAAAGTAGTGGAATTCGCGAAGTCGGCGAATCCACCTATCATATTTACGTCTTTAGCTCGAAGTAACGCGTTTTACGTCGCGGTCTGCCCGATGAACCGGTACTATTTCCGTCGGCAAATTCTTTCCGATTCCCTCTGCCAGCATCTCGCTCACGGTCTAGATCAGCGGTTCGACCAGTATAGTATTGGTGGCAATCTTCTAACACCGGAACTTCAGCAAATCACTGCCAACGACCCTCTTGACAACATGGCTCAAGTCATGTCGGCGACCTTCGCGAAAAGCGACGGCGAGGAGCGTTACATGCCCTTGTCTTTCAACCGCTAGATAAGGAACACCCAATGGTCAGCATTTTGACGTCCCCTACGTGCGCTCGTCATCGTATCGAAGTGATGGATGACGATGTGACAGTCGCGATCCCGCATCTGAAGCTCATGATAGACGAGACCCTCGACGAATTATCTAGGGCCTAACCATGCGATGCAGCCAACCCCTGGCCGGCGTACGCTCAAGTTTTCCATGACTCAAACCTCACATCCCGCCGCGACGCGCGCCTTCGCCAGCGGTGGCTGATCTTGTTCTCGTTAGGCTTCTTGCGATCGTCATGCGCTCAACTAAAACATTGCTCCGAGTAGTCGTTCGCCTCGTTTCTGGGCAGCATTTCCGAGAGGCCCGCTCCAGGCGGGCTCAGTATCGGGCAGAGCAGAGCCGCATCGAGCAAGAACGGGAGCGCGAGCGACTAGCTGCCGCTCGCCGGGAGGCGGAGGCGCTAGCGGTCCGCCACGAAGAGGACCGGCAGCGCTTCTTCGCCGAACAGAGGGTACGTAACCGCGCCTCTGCGGCGGCCGAACAGAGGGCCGCAGAGGCGCGACGTCAAGACCAGGTCCCAGCCGAAAAGGAAGCCGCAGAAGAAAAGGCTGGACGCGTGGAAGCTTATCTCAAGTGGCAGGACCAGATTAGCCATCGCGACGAGAAACAACGGATTAGGGCCATTATGAACGCGCCCGATGAGATTGAGCACAGTGCCTCAGACGGTAGCTGGAATTACTCTAATCGCGGTTGGTTCGGACGGTGGCGTCGCACCTCCAAAGGATGGCGCAAGGGATAGGGAAGCTCAGTCCTGTGATCGCTTACCGAAAAGCCTAACCATGCGATGCAGCCAACCGCTGGCCGGCGTACGCTCAAGATTCCCATGACTCGAACCCTTTCTCCCGCCGCCCCGCGCGCCCTCGCCAGCGGTGGCTGATCTTGTTCTCGTTAGACAAAGAAGTGAAACTTTACCTTTCATCATATCATTTATGTAAGGAACCCTCGCGCCTATCAACTCTACCCGCCAAAAATAAGAAGGTTGCCATCGTGCGAAATGCGCTCGACGTTTACCGAGACACGGAGAGATTAAAAAAGGGGTTGGAAAGAGAAATCACGGATCTTAGCGCAATAGGCTTGTTTCCCGAATCTTTAGACTTGCGTCATTTTTTTCAAAAAGCCGGTGAATTGGAAAAACACTTGCAAGGGTTTGGCTATATTTGGGTAACCGGTGGAAATACTTTTGTCCTGCGTCGTGCTTTTGCAGAGAGCGGTCTCGACTTAATTCTTCAGAGAAAACTTAGGGAAGATGATTTCGTCTATTCCGGTTACAGTGCAGGGGCCTGTGTGGTCACTCCGACTTTGGAAGGCATCCACCTAGCTGATGATCCAGCCGCAATGCCTTTGGGATACTCCCCCGAAGTAATTTGGAAAGGACTAAGCTTTGTGCCTTACTGTATTGTGCCCCATTACAGGTCAGATCATTCTGAATCAGCCCTTATCGAAAAATCTGTAGAATACTTCATTGGAAACAAAATTCCTTTCGTCGCTTTGCATGATGGAGAATCCCTCATTGTAGATGTCAAATGCAGAGAGCAAGGGACTTAAGCTCATGGCTAAATCTGACCTATTAGGAAGAGTGAAACTGAAGATGGGTCGAACCAGTTCGTCCAGCCAACGCCGTAAAGGCGTGGCTGTCGAAGAACGTTAGACCGATCTTTCAGACTATCGTAGGTGGCGCTGATTGTAGCGATGATTTCCGGCCTCACGTTCATTGCATATAAGCATCCCCGCGGCTATCAGCGGATGATATTCCCTTGGTTGCGGCTCTCTCTTTGATTTGGATGCTACGGATGGGATATGAGTTCGGATACTCGGGCGGCTGGTCCGATGCGATCAGTGGAACGTATCAAGCGAATAACGGGGATTAGGGATCTGTCTGTGCATGTTGCCAAGCACCTGCTTCCTCGTGTCTATGTTGCAATTCGCCGCTCATTTCCGCCGAAGCTCTGTCTCAAGGTTCGTCGAGCGAACTTTGTCTTATACTCGTTAGGCCAAGAGTTGTTTATGCTTTCCTCGGAAGTTTCAAGCCATTCTGATTCGCGCTCGATAGACGTTCGACCTTCGACGCCCTTGCCCGCGTGAAGCAAAGCCGCTAAACTTGAGCATGATCCAGACGCTTGAAGCGGTCATCGATGAGCACGGCACGGTGCGATTGCTCGAAGGCATCCGCTTGTCCTCGGCACGCCGTGCCCTCGTCACCATTCTCGAAGACGAGCCCAGCACCAACCGGGCAGAAACCGCGCTGCTCAGTGAGGTCGCGCTGGCCGAAGATTGGAATCGTCCCGAGGAGGATGCCGCGTGGGCTCATTTGCAACAGGCTCAGTAGTTCTTGTTCGATTCCCGTTTTCCGACTTGTCGGAGGCGAAATTGCGGCCGGCCGTGGTGGTCGCCGACTGCGATCGCGGCGATTGGCTGCTGTGCCAGATCACCAGCAATCCTTACTCAGACCCACAAGCTATCCGGGTGACCGACACGGATTTTCAAAGCGGATCGCTGCGCGTGACAAGCTACGCCCGCCCCACCAAACTATTCACTGCGCATCACACTTTGATTTCTTCGGAGGTTGGCGTCTTACGCGACGCTTCCCCGTAAGCAAATTTCTGATGCGATCATCAAATTAGTCAAACCACGGGCATAAGCCGGCACGGCGCAGCCAGCTGATTTAGAGAACAGTGGGATTCGGGGTCGAGGAAGGCAATTTGGGGTCGGTCTGTGCATGTTACCAACGTGCATCTCTTATTTCCTCACTTGGCTTGAAATTCTGCTCCGCTCGAGGTTCTTCCAGCAGCCTTGGTCTTATATTCGTTAGGCTACGATTTGGATTGACGACCGACACCATCTAGTGAAAATCTAGGACGAGGCTAGGACAAGGGGGCAGCTTCATAATCTCGCTATTTTTGGAAGACCTAGAAGCCTTAAAAGCACGGATTGGATAGTGGGAATCAATGGGTGATCTTGTTCATTCGTTCGCGCGACTCGCTCACCCTGCCGGGCTAAGTCTATGTCGTCGTTTTCTGGTCCACTTCGTTCTCGTCAGGTTTGCTCGCGCACTCTGTTGACCAAGTGTGTCCTGCTCGCTACGTCTTCGCCATGTCCACACAGCAGCTCACTTCCGAGGCGATGGCCCTCCCCCTTTTCGAGCGAGTCTCGCTCGCGCAGACGCTTTGGCAGAGCATCGATGCGGGTCTCGCCGACACAAATGAGCGCGACGCGGTGGGTGAGGCCGCCCGGCGCGACCAAGAGCTTTCCTCTGGCGCCGTGATCGCACGCACGCACGAGGAGGTCATGACGGCGGCGCGGCGCGCGATCGGATGCGCCTGACTTATCACCCGGACGCCGAAACGGAACTTATTGAGGCGGCCTCCTTCTACGAGGGGCGAGTTCCTATTCTTGCGGGGATTAGGGGTCTATCTGTGCATGTTGCCAATAACATCTCTGATTTCCTCACTTGCCTTTGAAGCCCTGCTTCACCAGAGGTTCTTCCAGCGACCTTTGTCTTATACTCGTTAGGCTCGTCCTCGTTTCCTCGTGTCAGCCTGCGAATCTCGGAAGTTCTGCGACGCTTGCTTGCAGCGGCGCGGGCAGATATGGTGCGCCTATGAAGACCGTAACGCTTACGGCACACGTCAATGGTGATGCCATCGAGTTGGATGAACCCTTTCCCTTGCCTCGGGATGCCCGGTTGCTCGTCACCGTTCTTCCCGGAAGCGCCGGTGATTCCGAAGCGCATGCATGGTACGGGCTCTCCAAAGCCGGCTTGGCCCGCGCTTATGCCGAAGACGAGCCAGACTATCCGGCAACCATGCTTCGCTCTCGCGCTGAGCCGTGAAGGAGGGCGATGTGGTGCTGACGGCTTTCGTGCAAGCCGACGGTCAGACCAAAAACCGGCCCGCGATCATCCTGCGGACGATGCGGCCTTTCGGTGATTTTCTTCTCTGCGGCGTGAGCCGGCAATTGCACCACCGGGTGGATGATTTCGACGAGGTGATCGTCGCAACCGATCCGGACTTCGCGGAGAGCGGCCTTCAGGACACATCGCTCATCCGCCTTGGTTTTCTCGCTCTTCTTCCGGCCGATGAGTTATTGGGTGACATCGGCTCGATCTCGGCAGCGCGACACCAACGCCTGCTAAACCGTTTGGCCGACTATCTCGCGCGGAGATAGGATCGGAAGGAATAGGGCCGGATTCGGGGGGGCGGTCTGTGCGTGTTGCCAACAGCAGTTCTTTCGTCTTCGTGCCCAAGTTGCAGTTGTGCCCCGCACCTTTCGTTGAAGCTCTACTTCGCGCGAGTTCCTTCCAGCAGGTCGCCTTATACTCGTTAGGCTAAGCTTTCGCTCTCGAGCGACGCCGTGATAATCCGGGTTATTCCCACTCTTTTCTCGTTAGGGAGTCGTCTGCGTGCTTCTTCCCGTCGCCGCGAGTGGATTGACCTCCCCGTCGTGCCGCCGCATCTTCGGGTCCCATGAAGGCACAAAGGCTGCCTCTACGTGCGAAGGCTCAACGATATTGATCGCAAGGTGCTCAAACAACTCATAGCGACCTCGCTCGCTGAAAGAAAACAACTCCACCACGCTGGATAAACGGAAAGGGCCCAGACTCGGGTCGAGAGGACTTAGCGCGAGTCCTATTCTCGTTAGGCAACTCCTAATGCCTCAGCCGCGATCGTGAGGATTCTACAAAAGCCGGGACGGCATGCTTCGCCGAAGCGCGGGCATTAATTCCCTAACGATTCCTCGATTATGCACGGCAGCGCCTGCGGGAAACGAGTCGTTAGGCAGATTGCGTTTCCGCACGCTTCGTTTGCAGGCGTAACTGACCGCAGGCGGCGGCTATGTCGTGACCTTTCTCGCGGCGAAGCGTGGCCACCGCGCCATGTTCGCGGAGGATGCGGAGAAAGGTTTCCTGGCGGTTGCGCGACGGGCGCGACCACTCCAGGCCTGCGACGGTGTTGTAGGGAATCAGGTTCACTTTCGCAGATAACCTGAGCGCGTGGCGAGCGAGTAGGTGCGCCTGTTCGCCGGAGTCGTTTACCCCCGCGATGAGAATGTATTCGAACATGAGCCGTTTCTTCTGCGCGACGTAGGTGTCGCAAGCTTCGAGTAAGGTCGCGAGGTTGTATTTGCGGTTGATCGGCATGATCTGGCTGCGCACCTCATCGGTCGCGCCATGGAGGGAAATGGCGAGACGGAACTGCGTCGGTTCGGTAGCGAGTTTGCGGATCTGCGGCGCGAGGCCGCTGGTAGAAATGGTGATGTGGCGCGCGCCGATCTCGAGCCCCCAGGGCGCGTTGATGATGCGGATGGCGCGGAGAAGATTCGCGAGGTTCGCGAGCGGTTCGCCCATGCCCATGAAGACGATGTTATCGATGCGCTCGCCGCTTTCCCCCTCGATGGCGAGGAGCTGATCGATGATTTCGTCGGGCTCGAGGTTGCGGGTGAATCCATCCAGCCCGCTCGCGCAAAATTTGCAGCCATAAGCGCAGCCGACCTGAGTGGAAACGCAGGCCGTGCGCCGGTCGGAAGTTTCGCCATAAAGCGCCGGCGAGGCGGGAATGAGAACGGACTCGATGAGGTTGCCGTCGGCGAGGCGGAAGAGAAATTTGCGCGTGGTATCTTTCGAGCCGAGGACGCGGACGACTTCCGGCCTAACGAACGTAAAGTCCGCCGCGAGCTGCGCTCGCAGCGGGGCCGGGAGATCGCTCATCGCGGCGAAGGAATCGGCGCGCTTTCGATAAAGCCAATCGGTTACTTGTTTCGCGCGATAGGCCGGCTGGCCTTGCGCGGCGAGGTGCTGTGACAGTTCGTCGAGGCTCCTGGATTTGATCGATGGCGGCGGCACAGTTGGGAAGCTTACCACGGGAAAGTTTTGCGAGCACAAGGGCCGCGGGGCACGCTTGCGTCTCGCGCCCCTTTTGAAAAGTTCGCGACGGCGAAACGCCATCGCCAGCACGCGAGACGCATGCGCTACCCGGAGATGTAATCGACCTCCCGGGGAGGAGGAACCTTGCGAGTCAGCCCGCGCGCTGCCTAACGAAAAATCCCCGCCCGCTTTTTCTGCGCGCTGGCGAGTTCCTGCTCAGCTTTGCGCGCGTTGAGCACGAAGGTGTTGTTATCGCCATGTCGCGCCCACGGGCCCGGCGGGACATCTTTGAAATCGACAAATTTCCAATCCGTCACGTCGGTTTCCTGGAGTCCGAGGTAATCGCGCACGGCCGGCGAAACATCGAGGCCGGCGCCCTGGTTCAGATTCGCCCTCGGCCGCTCGTTTCCGAAAACGTATTCCCAGTGATCGGTGCGGAATGGACCGGCATCCTCCCATTGCGCATAGACCGTGCGGTTGCCCTTGCGGATCGCGACCCAGCGATCTTTGCAAACCGAAACGGCCGGTCCCTGATACGCTTCCTTGAACCAGGGAACAACCTTCGGCGCCTCGGAGCGGTGGCCCTCGCGCGCCTTGTCATTGTAGGGAAGGGCGCAGTAAAAAGGATTCTGGCGCGGAGTGAAATTTACGGGCATGTAATCCCGCCGATTCGCGCGATTCGGATCGTCGTAGCCGCCGTAATTTCTCGCCCAGGCGGCGTCCCAACTGCTCGCGTGATTCGGCACCGGATTGTTAGCGGTCGGGTTCTCGCCAATCCAAAAAACCGTCGTGACAATCCGATCCTTCCAGGGGTAACGCTCCGGCCCCTTGGTTCCGGGAATGATCTCGATGCTCGGCGACTTGTAGGCCAGCGGATCGACACGGTAGAGGAGATCGCCGTTAGTGCGGGTTTGCTTCTTCGTCAGCGGTCCTTTGCTAAACGCCGTCTGCGCGGAAGCCGAAGAGACGCCCGCAGCGGAGACGGCAATGAGGCCCGCGGCGATGGTGAAGAGTGTTGCTTGTTTCATAAAGTAAGCTCCGGCCTGAGCCGAAGCGGGCATGCACCTAATTGGTTCGGCCAGAAGGCCGATGGTGCGCTGGTAATGAAGTCCCGCACTATAGAACGAAAGACGGCCAGGTCAACGCGCACGCTGCAATAATCTGCAACGCCTCTGCCGCCAGCTTGTCGCGATTCTAGGACGGACGCGAGCGGATCAATTCCGAGAACAAGCTAAAGCTTTCCCGCCACCTATCCCCTAAATTAGGTTGAGCCGTATTACCGTCCAGCCCAATTGGGGCGTTTCATTATGATTAGAATCGCTCTTTTATTCCTTCCTATTCTCGCTCTGATCCTCACGCCTGCTTCTGGCGCGAAGAAAAATCCCGACGACCTGTTGCCGTTGGAGTCCGCGCCTCCAGGCATTTCACACATCACGCTGGATGCGCACAACGTCGGCGCGGGTCGCGCTCAGAAGGCAGGCATTCCTCCGAGTTCGTCTACCAAGCGCATTACGACGACACAAGAGGCGACGGTTGAGATCAGCGTGGTCAACATCGGGACGAGCCCGGAGGAGGTGACTCTGCAATGGTACTGGGTCGGACGATACGCGCGGAGCAGAAAGTGGTTCCGCGCTGGCGAGGGCGGCAAAATGATCACAGCCGATCCGAGGCAAGCGCAAACGGTCTTGGCAGAAGGAGCCACGATTGAAGGATACGAGACGAGGGGGAAGAAAGAACATTACAAGAGCGGAGGGAACATGATCGGCTGGATTGTGACCGCATCCAACGCCAGCACCAACTCGTCGCGACCAAAGCCAGCGACCCCGTTCTCGAGCGCTTCGCCCTTAACCCGCCGCCGAAAATGCGGCGCTGATTTAAACAAATTTTCCGGGATTGAGAATATCGCCGGGATCGAGCGCCCGCTTGAGAGTGGCATGTAGCGTGCGCGCGACTTCGCTGGTCGCTTGCGGCCACCAGCGCATTTTGGCGAGGCCTATTCCGTGCTCGCCGGTGATCACTCCACCCCACGCCAGGACCTGAGCGAAAAGCTCGTCCTGCGCCTGCTCCACCCGGCCGCGGACGGCCTCGTCGTCATAATGAGCCGCCATAATGTTGACGTGGATGTTCCCATCACCGGCGTGACCAAAGGTTGCGACCGGGAAGCCGTGGCGGGCTTGCAGTCGGCCGGCAAACTCCACCAAATCGACCAGGCGGCTGCGGGGCACGACGATATCCTGATTCAATTTCGTCAGACCGGTGGCGCGTAATGCATTGCTGAACTCGCGCCGCAAAGCCCAGAGTTTTTCGGAGCCCTCTTCGGTGGTAGCAATCGTCAGAGAGTTTGGCTTCCGGCTGGCGATTAATTTTCCCAGCGCGGCTGCTTCGCTTCGCACAGTTTCCTCCGGCCCATCCACGTCCACGAGCAGGTGGGCGTTTCCTTCCGGGATAACTCCGTGACCGTGATCGTGGCGCGCTGCCTCGAGAGTGAACTGATCCGCAATCTCCAGCGACGAAGGCAAAAATCCGGCTGCGAAAATCGCCTGCACCGCCGCCGCCGCTTCCGACATGGCACCAAATGAAGCCGACAAAGTCGCGCGCGCCGGCGGCAACGGGAGGAGGCGCACAGTGATCTCCGTGACTACACCTAACAATCCCTCCGATCCGACAAACAGCCCGATAAGATCGAACCCGGTTTTATTTTTGTGCACGCGCCCGCCGGTACGGAGGACATCGCCGTTTGCCAGCACCACTTCGAGACCGATAACATAGTGTCGCGTTACGCCATACTTCAGACAACGCGGACCGCCCGCGTTCGTGGCCACGTTGCCCCCGATGCTGCAATGCTGCAGGCTGGCTGGATCCGGAGGGTAGAATAATTTCTGCGCGCGCACAGCGGCTTGCAGATCTCCCGTGATGACTCCCGGCTCGACGATCGCCACAGCATCCTCGAAACTGATTTCCTTGATCCGGTTCATCCGCTCGAGCGACAGCGAAATGCCACCGTGCATCGGCACGCAACCGCCGACATAGCCGTAACCAGCTCCACGCGGCGTAACCGGTATTTTCTTTTCCGAAGCGAAACGCAGCAGCTGGCTTACCTGCTCCGTGTTCTGCGCGAAGACCACGACTTCCGGCATGTGCGCCGCAAACCACTTATCGCCGCCATGTTCATTGCGGGTGGTCTCGTCCGTCGCCACCACGTTTTGCCCAAGAAGTGCCTGTAAGTCGGCTATCCAATCCATCGTCTGATCGTAGAGGCAGGCAGCGACTAGCACAATGCTCGCTCGACGTGCTCCGTAGCTGGATGGACTGAGCCCGTGCCATCTTTGCAGCAAGAGGTCGAATACCGTAACGACTCGGCAAGAGAATAGGGACGCGGTAAATTACCGTGCGATCGACGAGGCAAAAGGTGCGCCGGTTGTCGGACCGAGTTTAGAGCTGGATGACTCTAACGAAGTGCCGTGCTTTATCGGCAAACTTACGGTTAGGCCGACACGCGCCCGGAGCGATGGAATCGGCTTTTGCGCCGCGTCGGACGCGCCGAGAAGGCCCAAAAAGAACTGCTAGAATAACGAACGATCCGCGCATCTCAGCACGATACGCCGGCTAACAAGGCTGCAGTTTGAACATCATCCTACCGCAGGCCGACACCGACTACGCTTTGTTCGTTAGGTTATGTAATCCTTTGTTCGTTAGGCCACTCTGCCGCCGATCGCATCGCCGCTGCCGGGGCGCGCGCGTTCCCCGGAAGTAATCCACGCCATCGCTTTCGTCGCCAGCGAGTCAAAGGCCCGAACGGCTAACTGCAAGTCTTCTTCTTTTGTATCTTCGATCTTGTTGTGACTAATGCCGTGCAGGCTTTGCACAAACATCATCACGGTCGGCACTCCGGACCGCGCGACTTCGGCGGCGTCGTGGAGCGGCCCGGATGGTAGGCGATGAGACTTCCCGCAGGTCTCGCGGATCGCTTCGTCGCAAAAATCGATAAGCTGGTTATCGAAAGCCATCGGCTCGATCTGCCAGAGGCGTTCCCACTCGACGTTGACGTTGCCTTCCCGCGCGAAACGTTCGCTCGCTGCACGCGCCTCACCCAGCATTGCGCGCAAAGCATGCGGCGCAAGATGACGCTGATCGAGAGTGAGGCGGCACTCTTCGACCACACTAGTGACGATTCCCGGTTTCGTTAGGCAAGAACCGATCGTGCAAACTCCGCCATGACGTTCGGCGATGCGATAAATTTCCGGGCTCATTTTTGCGGCGGCGAGAAAGGCATCACGCCGGCGATTCATGGGCGTGCTTCCGGAATGCGCCGCCTGCCCGCGAAAGGTAATGGCATGCCGCTCCACGCCGAAAGTGCCGAGGACCGCGCCTAACGATAAGTCAAGGTCGAGCAGCACGGGTCCTTGCTCGATGTGTAACTCCAGGTAAGCCGCCGCGTTCGTTAGGCGCGACCCGCTTTCCTTGACCTTTTCGAAGTCTATCCCTTGTTCGCGCAGCGCCTCAGGCAACGATATTCCATCTTTGTCTCGTAAGACGCGTGCCTCAGTCATGTCGAGATTTCCAGAGCCGGCGGAGGAACCGAAGAGACTCTTCCCGAAACGCGCGCCTTCTTCATCGGCCCAATCGACCAGGCGCACTGTGACCGGCGGTTTGTCGTGAAACTCGGCTTTGATTCGCCGAAAAATTTCCAAACCAGCAAGAGTGTTGAGACACCCATCGAGCCAGCCGCCATTTGGCACGGAGTCGATGTGGCCGCCGATGAGCAGCGCTTTCTCCGATTCGCCGCGCAACGTCATCCAAAGGTTGCCCGCTTCGTCGCGCTCTACCTCCGCACCCGTGGCGCGCGCTTTCTCCGCGAGCCACGCGCGGGCTTTTGCCCATGTGGGTGTGAAAGCGACGCGTTGCGCGCCCTCACTATCACTCGTTAGGCGAGCCAGGTCCCTCAGCTCGTCAATGGTGCGAGTGGGATTTAACGAACTCACGGTGTCGTAAAATAAGAAACCTCGCGAGACAGCTCGCGAGGTTTCCTTATTGAAGGCTACCTATTCGATTTTGCCACGCCTCTTAGCGGAAGCTGAGATTCTCCAGATGAATCGGGTCGGCGTAGAAGGCGGTGCCGCAGGTCTGTAACTCGTCGTATTTATAATAGAACGCGATGGCGCCCGTATTGTCCAAGCCGACGAGGTCGGTCGAGATGTAAGGACCAGCTACCGTATAATCGATGAGATAGTTATCCGGCGCGTCCTCATACACACTACTGCAGAAGGGGCTAAAGATCGGCGGATCGATGAGATAGTGATAAATCTCAGTCGCAGTCGTACCATCAATGGAATACTTACGCGGGGCCGTATAAGAGCGGCTATCGCCGGGCGGCATCTGAGTCAAACTCTGCGTGCCATCATCCATGAGCAGGAGCTTGTCGTCGAAGAACGACGTCGCATGCTGCCCAATCGGCGGCAGCGTATCGGTGCCGAGAGTAAGACCGAAGGCGCGCAGCGAAGGAAATTCGTACCAGTGTTTCGTAGGATCGCCGAGGATCCACTTGATCGCCTGCGTATCGTAATCAATCGAGATGACGAAATTTTCGCGGCTGGAAACGATGAAAGAGTCATCCGAGCGACGATAGGACGTGGCGTTATTGTGCCACCAATCGACCGGCGCGGGATAAACAAACTGCGAAGGATCGTCGCCCCCCGCGACCATCGCGGCGCTGACGATATCCGCGAGGTTCCAACTGCGCAGGAACTTACCATTCGCGTCCACTTCCATATCGATTGTTTCCACCCAGGCAGCAGTATCCACTTCCATGACGATGCCATCGCGGCCGAGGTCGAAATTATGATGGATACCAGTGACTCCGAGGCTGGCGTAGTCGGCGAGAGTCTTACTCCGGCCGTCAAACTCCAGACGGATCAGGGAAGTGCCGCCGGAGACATAGATACCGTTCTTGTATAGGAGCGACTGCTGACCACCCATCCCGGCCGAGCCAACCCAGCGCACTTCCGAATCAGAATCAATGATGACTGGAGTGGTAGCTATGGTCGAAGCCTTCATAAGGATGAAGTCATAGCTAAGGGTGGTGTTCCGTAACCTCGGTTGCACGACGGTCGGGCTGGTAAAGGTGCCGCCGTCAAAAGCCGCCGTAGTAATGTTTACCTTGGTCGGCTTAGTCGTCCCATCGGAGAAAGTGGAAGTTACGGTCACGGTATTCTGGCGATTCTGGTAAAGGCCAAAGACCGGCACAGTCACTGTCCCGCTGCCGGCCACGTAATAACCGGCCCTTTGCAGATAACCGGTGGTATAGGAAGCCGCGATGGGCCGGGTGCGCGATCCTTGTTTCGGTTTAATGCTAAAGCTTACCGAACTCAGGGTAGAAGAAGTCGCGACCCGCAGGGTCACGAAACTAATAAAGGGCGTAGGCCCCGCGATGACACTCCCGAGGTTAACCGTGGAGCTAATGGCGATGGAAGCGCCGCTGATGACGAGGGCAAGAACAGCGCTGACGATGATGGTCAATTTTTTCATAAGTTATTTAGTAGAGTTAAGGTATTTCGATGACTTAGCTTATTGGAAAAGCAGATTCTCAAGGTGGATCGGATCGGCGTAGAAGGCCGTTCCGCAAGCGCCATCTATGAGCGCGTAGCGATAATAAAACGCGATGCTGCCGGTCGCGTCCAGGGCTACCACGTCGTCGGAGATAAAGGGCCCTGCGATGGTGTAATCGAAAAGATAGTTATCGGTCGTATCCTCGTAGGCACTGCTGCAGAAAGGAGTGAAAATCGACGGATCGATGTAATAATGGAAAATCTCGGTCGCAGTCGTGCTGGTGAGGGAATATTTCCGTGGCGCGCTGTAAGTGCGCTCTGTCCCAAGCGGCATTTCGATGGTGCTTTGCTGGCCATCATCCATGAGCAGAAGTTGATCTTTCACGATGGAGACCGCGTGCTGCCCGATCGGCGGTAGCGTATCGGCGCCGAGAGTGAGGGAAAAAGCGCGCAGCGACGAGAAGTCATGCCAGTGCTTGGTCGGGTCACCTAGAATCCACTTAATCGCCTGGGTGTCGTAGTCGAGAGTTATGACAAAGTTCTCGCGGCTGGAGATGACGAGTGAGTCATCGGAAGGCCGATAGGCACACGCGTTATTGTGAAACCAATCCTGGCCGGGAAGGACAAAGTCCGCCGGATCATCCCCGCCCGCGATCATGGCGTTACTAATAATGGGCTGCATATTCCAGGTGTGCAGGACCGCGCCTGTGTTCGCGTCCACTTCGATCACGGTAGCTTCCGGCTCACCCACATAATCCACCTCAGTGAGGATGCCATCCCGGCCGTAGTCGAAGTTATGATGAAAATCGGTCACACCTATGCTGCTATAATCCGCGATCGTCCGCTTCCGTCCGTCGAATTCGAGACGGACAATGGAGGTTCCACTCGGGACATAGATGCCATTATTATAGAGAAGTGATTGTTGACCGCCGCGCCCGGCCGAACCGACCCAGCGCACCTCGGAATCAGAGTCGATAATAACCGGCGTATCATCGACCGCATAAGCCTTCAAAAGAGCAAAATCATAACTAAGTGTCGTGTTGTGCAACCGGGGTTGAACGATCGTAGGACTGGTGAAAGTGCCACCGTCATAAGCCGCAGCCGTGATGTTGACTCTATTTGCCTGCGTCGTCGCGTCGGCGAACGTACTTGTCACTGTCACCGTATTCTGCCGACCCTGGTAGAGACCGAAAACCGGAACAGTAAACTTGCCCGAGCCGGGCCGATAATACCCGGTTCGCTGCAGATAGGCGCTGCTATAAGTCGCCGAGATCGGCCGGGTTTGGGACCCTTGTTTCGGCTTAATGCTAAAGCTAACCATGGTCAGGTCAGAGGTGCTCCGTAGTCGCAGGGTGACGAAGCTAATAAAGGGCGTGGAACCGGGCTTCACCCCGTCCAGAGTGATAACGGGATGGCTTGCGACGATCTCGCCGGCCACTATGAGAGATAGGGCGGCACTAAGAGTAAGGACTAATTTTTTCATAAGGTTGTTAGAATTCGAAATTCTGCCTGCGACGAGCTTCGGCCGTGATTGGGGCGGTCAGAAAGTCTGATTTATTTTTCGCGGTTCAGCGTGAGAGGTCAGGCGGGTAATGTCAAGCTTTCCTTTCGCTGGCTCGGAATCACTCTTTCGAAATGCCATCCAAATCCGCGCGCCGCGCGGCGTTGGTAGCTATAAGTCCGTAAACGGATCGAGTTTCAAGATCGTTCCCCGGCTTCCCTGCTGCTGAATCAACTTCGCCACCAGCGCTGTCCAACCAGTCTGATGACTCGCGCCCAAACCCGCGCCGCTATCGCCGTGGAAATATTCGTGGAAAAGATAGCGCGCGCGATCGGCTTCGCTGCCTAACGAGTCCCCCAGCCGGCGCGTAAAAGGCCGCTCGCCCTTTTCATCGCGCAGCCAGATCTTTATCAGCCGGTTCGATAACTCATTCGCGACGCCATCCAGCGTGACAAACTGCCCCGAGCCCGTCGGGCATTCGACCTTGAACTCGTCGCCGTAGTAATGATGAAACTTCTGCAACGACTCGATCAAAAGATAATTGATCGGGAACCAGACCGGACCGCGCCAGTTAGAGTTACCGCCGAAGATATTGGTCTGCGACTCACCGGGCTCATAGTTAACGACCTTCTTTTCGCCTTCTATCTCGAGCACATAAGGATGCTGCTCGTGAAACTTACTCACCGAACGGATACCATAGTCACTGAGGAATTCGTTTGGATCGAGCATCCGGCGGAGGAGGCATTTCATCCTATGTCCGCGGGTAAGAGCGATAAGTCTGCGTTCGCCCGCGCCTGGCTCCTGCCAGCGCGAAATGAGGCCGGCGAGATCGGGGCGATTCGTTAGGTACCATTCCAGCCGTTCCTTGAAACCCGGCATGGCCTCGAGCAGTTCCGGTTCGATCGTCTCGACCGCGAGCAGTGGCATCAAGCCGACTAGCGAACGCACTCGCAACGGCAGATAGCGATCGCCCGGCAGATGCAGGACATCGTAGAAGAACTCATCCGGTTCATCCCAGAGACCTATGCCTTTTCCGCCGACATTATTCATCGCGCCCGCGATGCCGAGAAAATGCTCGAAAAACTTCGTCGCGATATTTTCGTAAACCGGGTTCTCGCGCGCGAGTTCGAGTGCGGTCCGCATCATCGTTAGGCAATACATCCCCATCCAGCTCGTGCCGTCGCTCTGCTCGAGGCGCGTGCCGTCGGCAAAGTTCGCGTTCCGATCGAAGACACCGATGTTATCCAGCCCCAGGAAACCGCCTTCAAAGATATTGCGGCCGCCGGAGTCTTTTCGATTTACCCACCAGGTGAAATTGATGAGTAACTTGTGAAAGATCGTTTCCAGGAAAGCGCGATCCCCTTTCCCGGTCTTGCGTTGTTCTATCTTATAGATGCGCCAGGCCGCCCAGCCGATGACCGGCGGATTGACGTCGCCGAAATTCCATTCGTAAGCCGGCATCTGACCATTAGGATGCTGATACCACTCGCGCACAATGACATCTAACTGTCCCTTGGCGAAGTGCGGATCAACCAGCGCCAGCGAGATACAATGGAAAGCGAGGTCCCAGGCCGCATACCAGGGATATTCCCAACTGTCCGGCATCGACATCACACGCTCATTATAGAGATTGGTCCATTCCGAGTTACGGCCAGTCTTACGCTCGTTAGGCGGCGGCGGCGGAGCGGGATCGCCGTTCAGCCAATCTTCCACCACATAGTAATAGAATTGTTTCGTCCAAAGCAGCCCCGCCAGCGCCTGGCGCTGGATGGCGCAATGCTCCGGGCTCAGGCACTGCGGCGTGAGCTCATGATAAAACTCATCCGCCTCCGTCTGGCGCTGGCTTACAATCGCGTCGAAGTCACTAAGAGAAGTCGAAGCAAAGTCTCCGGGGAGCGCACGCGCCTCGCGTGCTGTGAGCGGCGCCTCGCCTCTCACTTCTGGCGGCGGTGAGTTCCCGGCGGGGGCGCCGGAAACAGCACGCGAGGCGCGTGCGCTCCCCAGAGGAAGCCGCTGCAGCCGCAGGCGGATGCTATGGGATGCGCCACCTTCTAAACCCACTGCATACTGCGCGGCAGCTTTGGTCCCAGTCCGCTCCGGATTCACCGCGGCAGAGTTACCACGCACGACACGCTCGTGAAAAGCGTCCTTCACAAATGGCGCCCCATTCGGCGCTCCGTAAAGTAACTGCAGATTAGAGTCATTCTCGGTGAAGAGAAGGTCAGGGACACCTTCACAAAGCAACTGATACTCACCGAGCGCATGATGACTCGCTTCTATCACCGACCACTCGCGTACCTGCGCGTGGCCGGCGCGCAGGTTCGGCCGTCGTCCATCCCTGCCCCAGCTCCAGGTATTACGAAACCAGAACGTCGGCAGGCAATGGAGGGTCTCCTTCTCCGGGCCATGGTTGGTCACTGTCGCGCGAATGAGTATGTCGTCGGTGTCGGCCTTGGCGTACTCAATCGTCACGTCGAAAAACCTATTCTCATTTAGCACTCCGGTATCCCAGAGCTCATACTCGGCTTCCAGCTTTGAACGCTGCGCATTTTGCCTAACGAGTTCGTCATAAGGATAGGCTGCCTGCGGATAGCGATAAGTCATCCGCATATAAGAATGCGACGGCGTATTGTCTTCGTAGAAGTAAACCTCCTTCACATCCTCGCCGTGATTTCCCTGCGGACCCGTCAGGCCAAAGAGCCTTTCCTTCAAAAACGGATCGCGCCCATTCCAGAAAGCAAAAGCGAAACACAGCCGCTGTTTGAAATCCGAGATGCCGCCGATCCCATCCTCGCCCCAGCGATAGGTCCGCGACCGTGCGTGCTCGTGCGGGAAATAATTCCAGGCATCGCCGTTCGCACTGTAATCCTCGCGCACCGTCCCCCATTGGCGTTCGCTCAAATAAGGTCCCCAGAGATGCCAGCGCTCCGAGCGCCCATCGTTTTCGGTAAGTCGTTTTTCTTCGGCAGTCATAAACGGTGTCGCAGGCTTATACTCGTTAGGCAAGTGGCGACGAGACCTTCCGTGAGGTCACACTCCCTGTCGAATAAAAGCGACACTTTCCGCCGTGCACGGCGCTCTTGCTATTTTTTCCGCGGTTGTATTATCTTTAGGCGTGGCCGCCCAGCTCGACGATCCTAGGAAGCCCCAGGAACAGTTTGCTTCCACCCGCTGGAGCGTCGTGCGCCTGGCGGGGAATGACGCGGTTTCTTCCGCGCGCGCGCTCGATGCGCTCTCCGAGCTCTGCCAGATTTATTGGCGGCCACTTTATCTTTTCCTGCGCCGCGAAGGTATGGGCACCGAGGAAGCGCAGGACATGACGCAGGGATTTTTTGCGGAAATGATCCACGACCGTTCCTATTCGCGGGCCGATCCGGAGAAAGGCCGCTTCCGCAATTTCCTCCTCGGCGCGCTAAAGCATTTCCTGGCCGACGCGCGCGATTTCGATCGCGCGCTGAAACGTGGCGGCGGCCAAATGCGCGTCTTTTTCGACGAGAACGCGCTCGCGGAAACGGAAGCGCAGATGGCGACGGCCGAGAAATGGAGCGCCACCACTTTTTACGAACGCGAATGGGCTGGCGCGTTGCTGCGGCAGACGCTGGAGCGTCTCGCGCAGGAATGCACCGACTCGGGTAAGAGCACGTTCTTCGAGGAGATCCGTCCCTATCTTGGGGTAGCGGGTGAAGAAGCCATCCCTTATGGGGAAATTTCGCAACGCCTGCGCCGCGGCGCTGGCACTTTGCGGAGCGATGTGGCGCGCCTGCGGACGCGTTACCGAGCGATCCTGCGCGAAGAAGTGCGCGACACCGTAACCGATGCGTCCGAAGTAGACGACGAACTGCGTTATCTTTGCCGGATCCTCGCTCAGGCCTAACGAGTCTATGTCTCAGCCGATACTCAGCTCTTGTCCCAGTTGCGGATCGAGCACGGAGCGGACGGCCTCGGGAGAATTTGGCTGCATGAGTTGCCTCCTCGCCGCCGGCCTGACCGAGACCGAGGAATTCGCCACGTCGCATGAAGACTTAGACTCGTTAGGCATTTACACTTTGCTCCGGCGCGAGGATGGAACGCGCTGGGAGCTGGGTCGCGGCAGCATGGGTGTCACTTATCTGGCGCGAGATCCCTCACTGCAACGCGAAGTCGCGCTCAAAATCATCGACGCGGAGATTTTCGGGAGCGGCGGGGAAGCGCGCGCGCGTTTCCTGCGCGAGGCGCGCGCGACCGCGGTCCTGCGCCATCCGAACGTCGCCACGGTTTACCAATACGGGGTCGATGAGGAGAGCGGGAAAAGCTATTACGCCATGGAACTGGTGGAAGGCGAAACCCTGCAGGATCGGGTGCGCCGGAGCGGTACCTTGGATTTACCGACGGTGATAGAGATCGCCCGGCAGATTACCGCTGCCCTCGGCGCGGCGGAGAAGCGCGGCCTCGTCCATCGCGACCTCAAGCCGTCGAATGTGATGCTCACCACGGGAGAAGAAGGCGGCAAGTTCACCGTCAAGGTGATCGACTTCGGCCTAGCCAAAGCGCTCGCGGAAACACCAGACGCGCGGGCGCTCACGCAGGGCGATTTTGTTGGTACTCCCGCCTTTGCCAGTCCCGAGCAATTAGCGGGCGCACCGGTCGATGTGCGGGCAGACCTATACTCGTTAGGCGCGACTCTTTGGTATCTGCTGACCGGCCATATGCCTTTTGGCGATCGGGCGGGAGTTTTGCCGCCGGTGGAGCAGCTCAAAGCGGCGGGCGTTCCGGCAAATGTGACTGCGCTCTTAGTCTCGTTAGTCGCCTTGGAGCCGGCCGCCCGGCCTTCCATCCCTCAGTTGGAGCAGCGCCTGGCAGTCAGTCAGGAACGCCTGATTGCGTCCAGGAAATTGCCTCTCTCATGGATGTTAGCGGCGGCGGCGATCGCGCTCGCGGCGGGTGCAGCTATTATTGTTTCTCATCCGGCGCCAGGATGGCACGGCCCCCGCGGGCAAAAAGGTATCGCCGTTCTTCCTTTCACGGATCGGAGCGAGGAGAAGGCGAATGCGTTTTTTACCGACGGTATTCACGACGATTTGTTAGTGAACCTCTCCAAAATTGCCGACCTCAAAGTCATCTCGCGCGACTCGGTGCTGCCTTATAAGAATGGCGCGCGGGATCGGCGCCAGATCGGAAAGGATCTCGGCGTGAATGCGGTGCTGGAAGGAAGTGTGCGCCACATGGGCAATCGTGCGCGCATTAACGTGCAGTTGATCGATACGACGAACGATCAACAGATGTGGGCGCAGAATTACGATCGGCAAATGACCGATGCGTTTACGATTCAGAGCGATCTCGCGTTCGAAATCGCTTCGGCATTAAAGGCGAAGCTAACTCCCGGAGAAAACGCCCGGCTCAGAGAACATGCGACGGAAAACGGCGAGGCTTATCTGTTTTATATCCAGGCGAACGATCTCTTCGCCGACTACGAGAAGCGAAAGCCCGACTTGGAAAGAGCGGAACAGTTATACGAAAAAGCGATCCAAATCGATCCGCATTTCGCGCTCGCTCTGGCCCAGCTCTCGCAAGTGCAAATGCTGCTGCACGAGATGTACGACCCGGTTCCGGCGCGGCTCGAGCGCGCGAAGTCGCTGGTGGAAGAAGCCGTGCGTCTGCGACCGGATTTGCCCGAAGTGCACATTGCCCTGGGACGTTACTACGGGCATGGCGAAGGATGGCGCACGGGTATCGATTACGCCCGAGCTATGAGCGAGTACGAGATCGCGTTGCGAGGTTTGCCTAACAATGCTGATATCTATAACGCCATGGCGAAAATCGAGCGCCACCTCGGGCATTGGGAGCTATCCGCCACGCACGTTCGACAGGCTGCTACGCTCAACCCGAATACGCCAGAGGCCTGGCATCGCCTCTTTTTCAGTTACGAGCTAATGAGAAATTTTCCCGCAGCTGCCGAAGCGCTTGATCGCGCCATCGCGGTGTCCCCCAACTCTTGGAACTTCGAACTACACCGCGCCTGGCTCCAGGTCTTTTGGAAAGGAGATATCAGGGAATTAGAGCGCGTCCGCGCTCCGGTTGGAAGAAGTCCGGAAGATTTTTACACGGAAGAGCGTTTCTCGCTCAAAATGTTCCTCTCCAAGTTCGCTGAAGCGGAGAAAATCTTGCGCGATGATCCTAACGACTTGTTTGGACTTTATCAGCTTCCTAAGTCATTCCTACTTGGTCAGGCCTATCTTGGCGAAGGTGACTTAGCCAAAGCGCGAGAAAATTTCGAAGCGGCGCGGCCTTGGATGGAAGAGCGAGTGGAGGCTGTGCCTAACGAGGAAGGGATGCGCTTCTTTCTGGCTGACCTTTATCTCGGCTTGGGCCGCAAGGCCGACGCGGTCCGGGAAGGGAAGGAAGCAATCGTGCGTAATCCAGAAGCAAAGGACGCCTGGAATGGGCAGTTCGCGCTCACCGACCTCGCGCGTCTCTATGCAAAGTTAGGCGACGCGGATTCGGCTATCCCTGTCATCGAGCACCTACTTTCCGAACCTTCCACTCTTTGTCAGCAAAACTTGCGTCTTGATCCCTCCTGGAATCCGATACGCGGCGATGCGCGCTTTCAAAAGTTAGCGGAACAGCCTGATCGAGTGTTTGGCCTCCCCGACAAAGTCGCCGCGCGCTGATTGTAGAAGCGCAGGATCAAGGTCCCCCCTGCGAGTAGCGCTCCCGCGATTTCATTTTCGCGAAGATTTTTTGCAACGCGGCGCAAAGTTTTCCGAAGAAAGAGGAAACCACTCTTATGAAAACAACTTCAAATCGTCATCCTTCACGTTTGCGCTTCCTCCTTGCGGGCACTCTCTTCGTGGGAGCAGCCACACTCGCGGCCACCGCCTTGCGCCCCCCGAAAATTCCGTGGGCTGTGCCGACGGCACGTGTAGGTGATAACGCCCTCGGCGCTGCGGTCGATCCGCAAACTAATACGGTTTATGTCGCCTACCCAGATGGGAGCACGCTCTCCGTCATCGATGGCAGCAAATGTAACTCCGCGAATTCATCGGGCTGTGCTCCGATTGCCTCAATCCAAGTCGGTAAGATTCCTACGCAAGCTCTCTTCGACGCAAACACGGATACGATCTACGTTCTTCTTGGTGGTGGTGATGCGAAGACTGTTGCCGTGGTTGATGGCCGGCGCTGCAACGCGCAAGACACGTCCGGTTGCCCGCAGGCCCGAGTAGCCACGGCCAGCGTCGCCGGCCGAATCTGCGCCGGCCTTTGCGCAGCCATTGCAAGTGCTGCGTTGGACCCGACCACGCACTCGCTCTATGTCGGCGACGCAGAGGATGGGCCTATCTCTCTTATTAATACCGCGGCCTGCAATGGCAGTAATACCTCGGGTTGCGCCAACCCTCCGATAGTTACGGCCACGAGTGGCGATTCCATTGCCGTCGATCACTCGACTCATAGCGTGTATGTCACTAGTTTCGGAAACCTCACCGTCTCCCTATTCGACGGCTCGACTTGCAATGGGATGGATCAATCGACCTGCGATCAGCCACCCATCATTACCTTCTCGGAAGACTTATCACCTGCGGGTCCCGGAATCGTCGACGAGGCCAACCACACTTATTATCTTCCCCTGGATCCGCTGGCTATTCTCGCTGATGTTCAATTGATAGATACTCTAAATTGTAACGCGACCAACACCTCGGGTTGCGGGACGCCGGCGCCTATGGTGCGGGTAGGGAGCGGTCCCAGTGGGAAAATCACGCTGGACCCCGCAACCGAGAGCCTCTATGTGCTCAACCAATCGTCGAGTAGCATCTCTGTGATTAATGGCGCGACCTGCAACGCAACGAACCAGTCTGGTTGCAGTCAGGCCAAAAAGATCGCGACCGGTTTCAATCCGTTTTACAGCGCCTTCAATCCCGCAACGCACACCTTGTACGTCCCCAGCCAGGACACAGGGACAGTCTGGGCTTTGAATACATCCAACTGCAATGCCACCAAGTCTTCCGGCTGTACTCCCTTTGCTCCTACCACCACCGTAGGCGCCGCTCCGACCGGGATAGCGAACAATCCCGACACCCATAGCGTTTACGTGTCTAACCAATTCGATAGCAATGTTTCCGTGATCGACTCCAGCGCCTGCAACCAGAGTCATCCTAACAATTGTCAACAAACCTGGCCGACGGTCGCGGTTGGAACATCTCCCCGTTCGCTCGGAGTTAATCGAAGCACTAACACCATCTATGTGCCTAACCGCGACGACGGAACCGTCTCAGTCATCGACGGCGCTCATTGCAACAGCAGCGATAGCTCTGGCTGCGCGCAAACGCCGGCCGCAACGGTCGTCGGCACGCAACCCCAGGAAGTGGCAATCGACGAAGCGAGTAACATCATTTACGTCGCTAACCAGACCGATAACACGGTCTCAGTCATCGATGGAACTCATTGTCAGGGCACAGATACTTCTGGGTGTAATCAGTCCTGGCCGACCATCGCCGTGGGCGCCGCGCCCCAAGCCCTGGCCTTCAATCCCACCGATAACACACTCTATGTCGCGAATACCGATGATAACACCGTAAGTGTAGTCAGCGGTAACACTCCAATCGCTACCATATCCGTCGGCGCGGGCCCGCGCTCGATTGGATTCGTGCTCGATAAAAACACCGTCTTTGTCGGTAACCGGGACGACCTGACCGTCTCGGTCATTGACGGGGCAACTTGCAACGCGAATAACACGACGGGGTGCAGCCAGACTCCTCCGGCGATTCTCCTCGCCCAATTTCCCGCGGCGGCAGGGAACGGGAATTACTATAACGGGCGACGGATCGTCGTCGATCAGCGCAACGACGCCGTCTTTATTCCTACGATTGGCGACTCGGACGTCGCGACCCTGGACGGGAGCGTCTGTACCGCCGCCCATCCCAAGAACTGCCAGGTCCGGATCGTGCCGAAAAGAATGGGTGGATTCTCGGTCTTTGCCACCCTCGACGAGTTATCGGGCACCGTCTATGTCGTCAACGATGACGACGGCACAGTCTCGCTCTTCGGAGAAGGACTCTAACATCCCTGAACGATCTGGCGTCCCAGGACATACTGGGGCGCCAAAACGATGAGGTGAGACTATCATGAGGTGAAAAGTTCTCTCGCTGTTAGCAATCGAGGTAGCGTTTACCACCAGGCCGGTAACTCGGTTTGTTGCTACCATGGAACTGACTTCTCGAAATACATGCGACCCTCGCTCTTATCCTCTAAGTGTCGTTTACCGTCATACGCTCAAAGATGCGGCGCCACCTCGGTAGATAGTAGCGTGAGGGATCGAAGGAAAGAACAACACCCGGCACCCGGCCGAGGATTTTCCCGCGTGGTATCGAACCGATGAAACGCGAGTCTTTGCTATTATCGCGTGAGTCGCCCATGACGAAGTAATGATCGGGCGTGACGACACTAGGACCAAATGTCCGGAGCGCTGAACGATTCGGCAGAGCCATCACGTAATGGTCGCACTTCCCTAAGTGTTCGACCGCGACGACTGGCTCGTTGTCCTCAAATACATCGTGACGGAAGGGATCGGCATCCTTGAGCGAATACTGCTGCGCGACGCCATTGAGATAAACCGTTTCATTCCGTAGCTCTACCGTGTCGCCGGGCAAACCGACGACACGCTTGACCAGGCGCGTGCCATCTTCCGGCGAATAGAAGACGATGACATCGCCGCGGGCGGGATTGCCCCAGGTCGCCAGGTGCTCGGTCGTGAAAGGAACCTTTAGGTCGTAGGCCAGCTTATTTACCGCTACCAGTTCCCCCTCGAGAATAGAAGGCTTCATCGATCCGGTCGGCACCCAATTCCAATCCGCTACGGCCGACTTCAAAGGTCCCACGATGAGGAAGGCAAGGACAAAGGGCCGCAGCCATTCCCGCCACGCTCTCTTAACAGTATTTTTCATATGGTTAGTGCTCTTGCGCTATCATCTGCAGGGTAGCATTGGTTCTGGCCGAGACAGACAACTTTCGCACCGTAAGCGTTGACTAATTTTTCTCCTTTCGCTCAGAAGCAAGCGAATCGCTCGGCCTCGTTCGCTAAAATAGTAATCCGCACACACAACCCGTATTTAGTCACTCGCGGTTTTCTTTTCTACCATTGCGCGTTGAATTATCTTGTTAGCAGCTTGCGAGTGGTCACACTCGGGCTGCACAGAAAGTAAACCAAAAAGGAAACAAAATAGAATGAGAATGATTCATAGCTTCCAATTCGGTGTCATCGCTGCGTCTTCGCTCTTCGTGGCCGCAGTCTCTTATGCGCAAGGCGACTCCAACGCGGCCGCGGCGCAAAGTAGCATGGCACCTTATACGGAAGGTTCGGTTTGGGTGGTCACAATGGTGAAGGTCAAAGCTGGGATGAGCGATGACTACATCAAAAGTCTTGGCCACACGATCAAGCCAGTCATGGAGGAACAGAAGAAGCAGAACTTGATTCTTGATTATAAGATTCTGGATGGCGACGCCTCAGGAGCGCAAGACTTCAACATGCTGCTCATGGTCGAGTATGCAAACATGGCCGCCCTCGATGGCTTGCGCGCCAAGACGGATCCGATTACGGAAAAAATCATGGGCTCAGAAGATCAACGCCGAGCTCTGGCCATAAAGCGGTTCGAAGTCCGTGACATCGTTGGGGTCAAGACCATGCGCGAGATTACCCTAAAGTAATCGTAAGAGGTGTCCTAAGAACACTCAGCGCCGGAGGAGAAATCCTCCGGCGCTTTGTTTCTTCCAGATCCGCCTGCGCGGTCGCGGTGCCACTCTGAGATCACGCTCCTTGCGCCCGAAGCGAGTTAACGCGGTCTTGACTTCCAGCGATGACTCCAGTTAAACGAGCGGATGAAAATCTCTGGCCGGCTTCTCTCTGTCTCCTGCTTTACCTTTCTCCAGCTGGCGAGTTTGTTCACTCCGAAGATTGCTGACGCCGGCAGCGCGACCTGGAGCGTGAACCCGCCCAGTAGCGACTGGAACACAGCCGCTAACTGGACGCCGGCGACTATTCCTAACGGACTTTCCGATGTCGCTACTTTCAATAACTCAAGTAAGACCACCATCGCGGTCTCGGAGACTACGGAAGTGAGCGCGATGATCTTTAATCCAGGCGCAAGCAGTTATACTATCCTACCCGGTCCGACCGAAGACCGCGTCTTCACTCTTAGCGGCGCGGGTATTACAAATAACTCCGGTGTTACACAAAACATCACCCTTCCCTTCATGCCCGGCGCCGGCACGGTCCTATTTACTAATAGCGCGAGCGCCGGCAATGCCGTGGTGGTAACCAATCTCGGCGGCTATGTGACTAACGGAGTCGTGCTCGGCGGGAATACCAGCTTCCTTAATACTTCGACTGCGGGCTCGGCGCGCTAATCCTCCACCATTAACCAAATAACCAAGAACCAATAATTCAGCTTTTCAGTATTTGAAAGCCCGGCCGTTCCTTCGAAGCCGTTACAGCTACTTCCAACTTCCAACTTCCAACTTTCTACTTTCTACTTTCTACTTTCTACTTTCTACTTTCTACTTTCTACTTTCACTCCATGTTCCGCCTACCCTCACTCACCCTGGTCCTCCTTCGTTCCTTCCTCGTAGCCGCTCGCTCTGCTGCCCGGCCTACGACAATGCCGCCGACCCGGCTTGAACAGCGGCTGGGTGATGGGAGCAATGGCGGCTCCGGTTCGGCCCCTGGTCGATCACGACGAACTCGGCATGTGGCTGAAGTGACTGAAGGCAAGATTTCAGCTCAGTGGGAATCGTGTGCAGATCATCGCAAGTGCCTCGATGGCATACTTGGCCGAGGGAGCTGTTGTCGTGACGCGCTGATTCGGCCGCGGCCGCGTTTCCGCGCTCTCTCCGGCCTCAGAAGCTGAAGCGCACGCCTGCAGTGATACTCTGCACGTTGTAGTTCTCGCGGCCCAGCTCGCCCGTGTAGTAAGTGAAGATGCCGATCCTCGGCGTCAGTTGAGCCGAGACGCCCACACTCACGAGCGCGCCGTCACGACCAATGTGCGGCCCGTTCACACTGAAGGTATCTCCCGAGGTAAAGCCGGCGTCAATGCTGGCGGTGCTGGTGAGTAGTTCATGCTCCCACTGCGCGCGGACAAAGGGAGTCACAGGGATATGGCCCAGCCTGGTCGCATACGACGCCTGCATGCCCAACGTCGATAGCAGTGAGTCCTCGCTTTGCGAATTGATCCGGAGCGCTCCGATTGCGCCTGTCTCATTAAAGCCATCGATCCCGACCAGCCCGTAACGAAGGGACGCGGTCGGACCAAAAGTGAATGCTCCGGCGTGAAAATAGTAGCCGGTACCGAGCAAGGCATTAAAGTCGGCGCCATTCGTGTCGCCACGCGCGAAACCGCCCGCGGTGAGGCGGCTGGTCTCGAGTGAGTTGTAACCGCCTCCGACCACGCCATTCAAATAGAAGCCTTTGTCGTAGTAGGTTCCGTAAATGCTGATCTCACCTTGGTTCGTCCGGAGACGGCCACCGAGATTGAGATCGGTGGACGTATTGGCGTAGCCAAAGGCGGTGCCGAGCACAAAATGATCGGTCAGGCGGTAATCCGCGCCGAGAGTCACGCCACCAGTGGCAAATGAGTAACCGCGCGCGGCGCTCGTATTTTCCACGTCCACTAGTTCTCCCGTGCCGGAGAGGAAGAATCCCCAGCGCCTATCCGGTGCCGTCGTCGAAGCCGCAGAAGATGGAGCGGAGACGACTTCTTTACCGTCGGGGCTGCCCGCATCTTTGGCATCGACGGGCCGGCTGTAGGCGTGCGTATCGGTCACGGCGAAGCCTGAGGCACTAAAACCTGTCGCGCCCTGTCGCACATCAAACAACCGATTCTCGATGTTATCCATCTGCACATGCAAAACCGCGAAGCCGCCGGTGAAGATAGAGGCCAGGTCTTCCGGGGAAAGAAGATCCAGCGCGGCGAGCAGCTGAGAGACCGGCAACTGATCGAGTTGTTGGATGAGCTCGTTGCCGGGCTGCAGAGCGGCCAGGCGATCAATGGCATGCGCGAGCGTGAGCTGATTCGGGGTAATGGGGACTCCGATCACAATAGGCCCGGGTGGAGTCGCGGTCGGAGAAGGGGTCGCTGTCCCTACAGGTGTACCGGTAGGGCTGGGCGTCGCGGTTGGACTCGGTGTCCCGCTTGGGCTGGGAGTCGGTGTCGGGACGGGAGTCCCAACTGGAGTAGGTGTTACGGTTGGCGTCGGCGTCACAGTCGGCGTCGGCGTGATAGTTGCCGTCGCAGTCGGGGTCGGTGTCGCAGTCGGAGTGGCTGTGGGTGTCGGAGTTGACGTTGGCGTCGGGGTAGGGGTCGGCGTTGGTGTCGGTGTCGGTGTTGGCGTCGGGGTAGGGGTTGGCGTTGGTGTCGGTGTCGGTGTTGGCGTTGGTGTGGGCGTGGGGACGGTGATGGCGTTGGTATCGAGAGTCACGGCGCCGTTAAGCGCCAAAGCACGTCCATTGAGAGACGCGCCGTTATTAAAGGTAATGCTTTGATTGGCGATAATCGTGCCGGTGAAGGAGCTTCCCGCGCCTAAGGTCGCCGAAGTGCCAACCTGCCAGAACAGATTCACGGAATTGCCATTAAGAAGGGTAATGGCGGAACCGGCAGAGGTCATGAGGGCGGTCCCAATGAGGAAATGAAAAGCGGCATTTGGGTCACCCTGCGTATTGAGCTGCAGTATCCCTGTGAGTTGCGCCGCATTATTGAACCGGTAGATGCCCGGCAGCAGAGTGAGGCCGCCTAGGTTCATGCCCGAGAGGTTGGTCGTGGAGGTCTCCGCGAACAAAAGGTTGTAAGCCATCAATGCCCCCGCCTTGGCCTGCATCGCGAAGGAATCATTGATGTGGATGGCACCCCCGGTGACCGTGCCCGGAGGAAATCCGGTAATGGAAGTTCCTGGGGTCAGGGCAACATTGCCACTGATAACGGTCGGACCGGTATTGGTAATGGTGGAAGCTCCCAGAACGGCCACGTCCATCGCGCCGCCCAGTGGAATAGCAACCGTGGGCGAAAGGATGGCGGCGACCCGCTCTCGCGCCAGAAGAGCGCGGGAACTGGAACGATTCACGCCGGCGTCGCCACTGTGAAATGCGTCGTTGAAGATAGTTCCCAATGGCAAAGCTGAGAAGATGGCTGCCTGAGTGACCGAGTCGGTCTGGGCAAGTCGCTCATCTGGGGTAGTTTTCAGCCTCAAGGTCTGGGCCTGGACCGACAAGGCTGCGAGCAAGGCAATAAAGACAAACGCTCCGACTTTGCCATTTCGAGGAACAGTATGCATACTGTCGCCAAAGCACGTTCTGTGCGAACTGCGTCAAAAGCTTCGTCTCCAAAACTCCCCGCGCCGCCGCGATACGGGCCTTGCCGTCCTGATAAGGAGTCGAGAGCCGGGTCGTGAGATAAGAGCGATCAGTCGCTGCTCAAACTATCTGCAATAAAGTATGCTGTAACCAGGGCTCGCGAATTCGACTCGATATTTCCCATCCTTTTTCCTTAACGTTAGTCACGGTCGCGCCATAAGTGCCCAGCGGTTGAACCCGTGCCAGAGGTGCGATCCGTATTGCGAGCGCCTCGTCCGTCAGGGTCCTCATCCTGGCTTACTGGTGGGGGTTTGCCGTGCCTAACGAGTATAAGACTGCCATTGTGCCGAAGATTCGAATTCGCGGTTGCGAGCGCCCGGCTGGCGGCCAACTTACCCCAACGACCCGGCTTATAAGGCGAATCACGCCGTGCGACGCTGGCAGAGAGAGTGGAATTTAAACGTCTAGGTGTAAGTGCCATTTCCGTTATTCGTCCCTGTCGGCGTCAAATGGGTGTTTCCGTTCGTGCCGTCGCTACCATGCGTGAAGTTACTAGTACTATTCAGGTTATATAAAGACCCAAACTGTGCGGCGGCCGGGGAAAGAGCGATCGCATAGTCGGCTGCAAAGCCGGTGGCGGAGTTCAATGCGGCCCGGGTAGTTCCATCCGCTCCCAACCCTGAGGAAACCACCGCGCTACTCCGCCATCAAAACAAAAGGCAACACCCAGCGCTCCGCGCTTGCTACTTAAAGATGGAAGGCGGCGCCGAGCTGCCGCCGTCGAAGATGGTGGCGGCCGGCGCCACCTCCGGATTCACCCCGGAGCTCACTCTGCTCAGTCCCCAGATCGGCAGCGGCGACTTCACCGCTTGGAATATCGGATAGGCGACTCCGGAACGGTCGCGCCGGCTGAGGTACTTGCCCCCTTTCTCCTCGATCATGAGATAGTCGGAGAACGAGCCGCCCGCATCGCCGATCAGGATTTCCATCGGCAACCGCTCACCCTGCGCGATGGTGAACCATTGCCCCGCGGAAAGCTGCCAGCCAGGGACGGCGGCGTTCCCTAGTTTGTTCTGCTCGGTCACGGCGGAGGGATCGAGGACCGAGGCTTCCGGCCAGCTCCCATCGAAGACCGTCTTCTCCCGCAGCCGGACGACCAGGGTGTTATCCCCTCGCCCGACAAAACGAAAAGTCCCGGAGCGCGGTGCGGTCACTTCCCCCTTGTAGAGGACGAGCCAGAAGTTTGGCTTCACTTCATTTTGCACGCGAAAGGCTCTGGGCGCCTCAGCGGAGTCCCCGATCGGCACGTAAACCTGGCTGGCATAGAGCTCCGTCGGCGCGCGATAATAGCGGGTGAGCAGGCCTTCATTCCACCCGCTTTGCAGGAAGGTCTTTAAGACGGCGTTGTAGCGCTCATAACTGCCCGGCTCCTCGCCAATCCCGCTCGCGTGTTTGCTACCCGTCTGCTTCAGATCGTAAAACCGCCCCGCCAGTGCGCCGGTCTTTTTCTCGTGAAACCCGAAGGCGGTCACCGGTCCGCCGCCCCCCGAGCTCCCCGCCTCCATCGCGCTCGGGGCCGTGCCGATCTTGGCGCCGCCCGCTCCCGCCATCTTCCCGGGAGCGGCCGCCGCCGTGGTCGGCATCGCGGGCATGCGGGGCAGTGTGACCTTGCCCAGGCCGGTACTGACGATGCGCTTCATCGCGGGAGCGCTCAGGGTGCTCTGCTTTTTCGCCATCTGCACCCTGTGCTCGACGGCGCGCGTGGCGTGATTAGGCGACGGCGGGCCGGCTTTGAAGGTGAGCTTGCGCGTCGCGGTATAACTCTGCACCACCCAGACGGCGGCGAGCAGCCCGATGACAAGGTGGACGACAATCGAGACAAAAAGAAAACGCGCGCTGAGCAGCCGGCGAAACCAGCTCCGGGGGCGAGGGCCGGGCGCAGTTGTGACCTTCTCCTCCGCAGTCAAAAGATCCGGCATATAGGCAAGGGAGGGAAGCTCAAGCTTCCTGGCTTTGCAAGCCGCGCGCTTCTGAGGAGGGATTAGCCATCCCCCGGGATAGCGCGGGTGTCTAAGTAATTGGTGATTTCACTTAAACCTTCCGCGTTTCATCCTCTCGCTCTTTCAATATTTGAAAGCCTGGCCGTTGCTGCGCATCCGTTACGGCAGCTAATCAGATTTCAGTGTTTGAAATCCCGGCGGTTTCTTCGAAGCCGTTACACCTACTTCCCACTTTCTACTTTCGATTCGTTAGGCTAGCTCTTTACGCTGGACGCTTTTCGCTGGGCAGGCGCGGTTTCGTTTCCTTCCCGGTGAGTTTTATCGGCGCGTTTATCGCACCGGAAATTGCGCCGCGCCTCGGACGGTTTGTCGTCTTAAGGCGCGGCGCGTTCCCCCGATTCCCCTGCCTGGCTGGACCAACGAAAAGGCCAGCATCCAAGTCGCGCCGTTCTTAATTTCTCGTTTCTACTCGTCTAGAGAAGGTCCCACGGCGCAACTGGCCGAGCTTTACATTGTCGACGCTCATCGCGTCGCTCGCCCCCGTGCTCGAGATTTTGATTTTCATCGGGGTCCTGCTTGTCGGAGTAAGGCCACCGAGTACACGACATAGGGAAATGCGCCGCGGTAGTTAGGATTGGGGTCGAGAACAAATGTCTGCGAACCTGTGGCTCCGCCTTCGACGGAGAGGGTGAGAAGTTCTCCGCTCGCCCCGAAAACGTCGGATGCGGAGACACTCAGTTGATAGGTCTTACCTGATTTAAGCCCGGTCAGGAATTGCGACACCACAGCTGCGTTGCTGAGAAGATCCAGCCACTGGCTCCGTAGGGGGTAATGCCCCAACCGCAGGCGTTACTGACCACGAAGGCAAATGGACGATGGTCCACGCCAACTTTGGCGCGGATCCAGTGCCGAAATAAATCGCGAGAAAGCTGAGCGGGGCCGTCGGCGCGACTGCGCTCGGCGGCCCTTTCCCTGTCAGTCTCCAGTTTTCGACCGGCACGCCAATGTATTGGCCCGCAAAAGTCCCGACCGCTTTCGGGAAACCCACTCGCTCATAGATGTCGCCGGAACTCAGGCGAACCAATCCTGCCTGCCGTCGCAGTTTCGTTTAGGTGAAGCGCACCGCCTCGCGCTCACCATCTAACGAGAACAAGATCCGCCACCGCTGGCGAGAACGTGCGCGGTGGCGGGAGAAGAGGTTGGAGTCATGGGAATCTTGAGCGTACGCCGGCCAGTGGTTGGCTGCGTCGCTTAGTTAGATGTTAAAGACGCGCGCACTTCGCCTCCAGACCTCTCCTGTTGGCTTTCAGCCATTCTTCCGCCCCGATGAACATCGTCTCGGTGCCGTCCCAACTGCACCCGGCGACGAAATAGGTGTCCAGCTTCTCAGCTGCGAGCGAACCTAGCCTCGGCGACTTCATCGCATCCGCTAAGACGAGAGCGCCGCGCGGGTCCTGACTTCCTGCCAGGATCGCCAGCAAGTGGATCCGGGCATCGTCGTCGATTGCGCCCTTGTAACGACGGAGCGTTTCGGAAATCGTCCAAGGCCGCGGATACGATCCACGAAAGAATTCTTCGGCTCGATCTAAGTCGCAGTCGATATACTTGCACCTCACCGTCGAACCGTCGGCCAGCTTTCTCTCGCCCGACCCATAAAAGCCAATTTGAGCCACGTGCTGAACTATATCTTCGTCGGCCGGGAGGACTGCATCCCGTGACCCATAAGGCGTCGCCTGTAGTCGGAACGCAGGGTATCGCCAATCAAGCGCGACAAACTGTGCACCGTCGGTCTCGCCGCCTGTTTCGCGGTACAAACGTGGGAAGACGCGAAGCAGCAGGCACTCGACGTAACCGGCAGGCAAAAACACGCCAGTCTCAAACCCGTATTCGAACTTTCGATGAAGTTCGAAGTATGGGTTGTAGTATGAAGAATGCTCCGGCAGCAGCATGTAGAGAAACGCGTAGAAGAGTGATGCCGCACCTACGGTCCAAATCACAAGACGGCGAGAGCGGTGCATCTAACGAGAACAAGATCCGCTACGCCTGCGGGGAGCGAGCGTGGCGCGCAGGTAAAAGGTTATAGCCATCTAAAAAGTAAATCGTACAGCGGGTAGGCGTTGGCTGCATCGCCTGTTTAGGCCTTATCGTCTTCATCTCGAAAGCGGATGCGCTAAAAGAATCCGCGGAGGAACGCCGCCGCTTCATCCGAGATGCCAACGATCTTGTTTGTTGCCTGACGATAGAACTTGAAATTGAGCTCGGTCTCAGGGCGACGGTCATGCCAGTCGGAAAAAGGTTTGAGCTCGCTCCGCCCCAAGGGGCGCTTCGCGCGTGCAGTGCGTCTGATGGTGATGCTCACGCGCGGCGTTTGGCGAACGATCCCGCGTTTCTTTGCGATCGCGTTAGCCGCCGTGACAACGCCGCTCAAGCTTAGACCCTGCCCGCCTTGGTTCTCGCTGGCAAAGACGAAAATCGTATCGCCCTCGGCGATGTGCTTGCCGCCATACATCGTCTTCTGGGCGTCGAAAGCGAGCGTCTCCGCCGCCGGATCGCTAACCTCGACTTTGATCGCGAACACCATGTTAGGCCTAACGAGAACAAGATCAGCTACGCCTACCGGGAGCGAGCGTGGCGCGCATGTAAATGGTTCTAGCTATCATTGAAAGTGGATCGTACAGCGGGTAGGCGTTAGCTGCATCGCCCGGTTAGGTGTTAGCGTGGCAAAACAGAAAAAACATGGAAAGCACAACTTCTGCATCGGCGGGCGCACGACACGTCCGAACGTCCCCGCCCGTGCGCTGCCGGCTGGCCCCGCCCCAAAGCTGACAGCGCGCTCCCGCTGGCCGATGCCTGCAACTCACCCTCGATGCGACCGACAGCGCGGAAGTCCGTATCACACCGCCGCGTCGCTTGGGGGCCGCGTCGCCACACACCGCGCTGAGAGAAAGCTCTCGTTGCAGACGCGTCGGAGCCAGTGAACGCAGGAACAGAAAGCCCTGTACTTCACTCGTACGCTGCGCGTCCCCTCTGGAAACCGTGGCCTCGCCTGAGCGCTCGCGAATAACCGAAGAAACGTCGCCAAGCTGCGCCGAACTACGACAAGCTTTGATCATGGTGGGAGATGCAGAAGTCACCTAACGAGAACAAGATCAGCCACCGCTCACCACAGTGAGTCTTCGACTGGCGAGAGCACGCGTGGTGGGGGATGTGAGGTTGGAGTCATGTGAAACTTGAACGTAGGGCGGGCAGGCCTTCGCTGCATCGCTTGGTTAGATGTCTCTGATGCCAGCATCGGTATCGCTAGCAGCGTCACGCGGCGTGCTGAACGCAGCAACTAAAAACGTCGCCGCTGCAGCAACGACTAAGGCGACAGCGACTACAAAGAGCGGTGCATCGAAGTAGTAGCGTTTGCTCATCAGAACAAGCAACGCGAGCGGCAACGTAGCCACCGTAACGGCAGTCGCCCGCACGATCACCTGTGCCCATCTGGCACGAGTCGCCGAATGGGGTGCCGCATAAAGCGTCAGGTAACCGAGAGGCAGGAGTAAGAGTCCAACCAGAACATGATTCAGAAGCATTGGAGGTGTAAGCAGGTCGGCCGCGGCAGGAGATGCCAAATGGTGAATGAGACTCGCGATGTGCGGCGTCGCCACAAGATGCACAAGGCCGAGGAGAAGGAGCAACACGCCGCTGCCTCGCAATAATCGAGTGTGCGTAGACGCGGACATAGGGCAATTCACGAAACGAGGAGCCGTCGGATCACATCTAACGAGAACAAGATCAACCACCGTTGGCGGGAGCGCACGTGGCGGCGGGAGAAGAGGTTCGAGTCATGGGAAACTTGGTCGTACGCCGGCCAGTGGTTGGTGCATCGCTTGGTTAGGTTGCGAGCTGACGGTCCATTGATTCTCCCTCATCAAGGAGCCACTCGCGTTGCATGCGTTAAAACCAACTGCCATTGCCCATCCCGTTTGACGTACACGCGATTAACGCGGAAGTCACCGCCGATATCTTGCCCATTGCGGATGATAGTCGAACGCTCGCGGGCAAGGACAATTGCCGCGTTGTCGTAGAGACGAACCGATTTCTCCAAGGTTTCGACAGGCTTAAACTGGAGTTGTCCCGCTCGTATCTCATTGATCTGGTCTTCCTTCGTCCGAAGTGCGCCTTCAGCTGTAATGAGCGTATAGTCATCAGCGTAGATTCGCCCCAGAACTTGCGTGTCGCCGTGCGTGCGTGCCTGGATACGAGCGTCGTCTGTTGATAAGACTTCGTGTTCTGCTTCCTCGGCCGAGCGATGGCTCCGCGCGCATCCGGCGGTTGCGAGGATTAGGAACGCCACGAACAGAGTGGGAAATGCAATTCTCATTATGACTCCGAGGCCTAACGAGACCAAGATCAGCGACCGCGCGAACTGGAAATGATCTTAGCATGCTCTCAAATCTAGGCGTTCGGACGGTCCGCGGTTCGCTGCATCGCCTTGTTAGATGTCCAATGCCTCTGGGAGAAGAATAAAAGATAGGAAACACCAATCCACAACAACCAGACGGAAAGATTAAAAGTAACGCGCGTTACAAGCGCAACCGACGAATCCGAAAACGCCAGATAGTAAACGCTCGGTCGGGAGAGTTGAGTTACGGGAAGCGCACGCAATGCCTCGAGAACTCCGAACTTGACGTTTGATTCTCCCAGCATTTGGCCCAGCAAGACCAGCATTCCCACTGTATAAGCGAAGAAGGTGAACAGCCTGAGCGCGATGGTTGCACGGTGTAGGAAATAATAGATCGCCACCACCATGGCGAAGTTGACCGAGAGCATCTGCGCAAACCACGCCACTTGATGTTCCGTGGCGGACCGCGCTAGGTTAAGCAGCTCCAAATCCGGCATAAAAACTTCTTCTTCGAGTGACGCTTCGCCGCTAATTCATCTAACGAGAACAAGATCAGCCACCGCTCTCCACGGCGAGTCTACGACTGGCGAGAACGCGCGTGAGAGCGAGAGAAGAGGTTGGAGTCACGGAAATCTCGAGCGTACGCCGGCCAGTGGTTGACTGCATCGCCTAGATGACATGATGGGAGTTGCCGGGTGCGGGTATGGAACCTACACCCGACATTATGAATAAGTGCTTACACACTGAATTGTCCTCAGTTGAGG
>JACDGS010000041.1 GCA_013821455.1 Chthoniobacterales bacterium | reverse complement strand
CCATTCACCTCCACGTCCTCAAGGCGCAGTGGAAAATCCGCCGTTGTTACAGTCGTTAGGCCGCTGGTCGCGAGATTGAAGCGCGCCACCGAACCAGTTTTCGCCCACTCCATGTAGGGCGACCGTTTCGTGTCGTTAGGCAAATTCATCGCCAGAGAAAATAGATCGGCACACCCGCGAGCGCGATCAGCAGACCAATCCCCGAGCGCACCGGATCATGCGCGAACGTGCTCGCCACCACCAACCATTCCGCCGCGATAAAAAGCAGCGTCGTCCAGGGGTGACCGGGGACGCGAAAGTTTGCCGGCAGTGTGCTTCGCCGCCGCAAAACGAAAAGGCAGGTCGCCGTCAGGCCGATGAACAGACAGTCCATCGCCACCACATAATTCACCACCTGCCCATAAGTCCCGCTAAGCGCGATCACGATCGCCCACACGCCTTGCAACGCGATCGCGACCATCGGCGCGCGTGTGCGTGGATGCACCCGCGCGACGGCTTTAAAAAAAACGCCGTCCTCCGCCATCGCGAAATAAACGCGCGGCGCGGTTAGCATTGATTGCGCGAGAAATCCAAAAGCGGAAAAGGCAATTCCCGCGGCGATTAATTGTCCGCCGCGCGCGCCTAACAAACCGCGCATGACCGAAGACGCCGGCGTGCTCGTGGCCGCCAGCCCTCCTGCGCCTAACGAGCGCAGGTAAACGAAATTAACCGACACATAGACCGCGATCACGCCCAGCACGCCGAGGATCAAACCGCGCGGGAGAGTCTTCTCGGGATTGCGCACTTCGCCACCGAGAAAGCTCGACGTCTGCCAGCCGCCATAGGCGAAAAGCACCGGAGTCATGGCCGCGCCGAATGCGAGCAGGAGTGGAAAAGAAGGCGGTTGGTCGAGGAGCGGATGCCAGCTCGCCTGCGATGCGCCGCCGCGCGCGAAGCTAACAATTTCAAGCATACCGACAGCCGCGATCGCGGTCAGCGTCATGGCGGATTGCAACCTGCTGCCGGCGCGGACTCCGAGACAGTTAATTCCCGTTAGTAAGGCCAACGCCGCGATCGCGCCTAACGAGTCGTGGATCGGCCAGCCCGTGAGTTCGACGAAGTAGCGCGCGAAAGTCACCGCCACCGCCGCCATGCCGCCGGTTTGGATGACGAGCAATAGCACCCAGCCGTAAACAAACGCCACCGATGGATGCAGCGCGTCCCGCAGATACGCATATTGTCCGCCGACCACCGGCAGCCGCGCCGCCAGCTCCGCATAAATAAACCCGCCGGCGAGCGCGATCAGTCCGCCCGCGATCCAGGCCCCGAGGATCAGCGGAGCAGAATGCACCCGCTGCGCGACAATGTAGGGATTAATGAAAATTCCCGCGCCGATGATGCCGCCCATCACCGCCATAGTCGTGCCGAAGAGCCCAAGCTGACGCGCGAGCTTGCTCTCTTCCTTCATAGCCTAACGAGTAAAGGACTGCTACTCCGGGCCTGAGTCGTCCCACCATTTGGAAAGCCGCGCGGTTGGCATCGAGGGCACCTGCGTTGCCGGAGTGCTGTAGTGCGAGGTGGAATTAAAGAGCGTGAGCCGCGCGTGCGCGGCGTCTTTGAAGTCCACGATGTTCAACGCCGCCGGGCTTTGATCGAGGTTGTCGCGATAACGGCGCGGATCGAAACCGAGCAGCGAGCTGAGCAACAACCGAATCGTCGCTTTGTGCGACACAATAATCGCCGCCTTGTCCGGATGCGCGCGCACAATCTCGAGCAGGACAGGCAGCGAACGCGCCGTCACCGCGAGGCCGCTCTCTCCGCCAACCGGCGCGAAGGTGTAAGGGTCCTCTTCCCACGCGGCGGCTTCTTCGGGGAATTTCTCGTCCACTTCGCGCCGCGTCATTTGCTCCCAACGCCCATGCGCGATTTCGCGCAGGCCGTCACGCTTTTGCACTTCCAAGCCGTGCGGTTTTGCGATCAGGGTTGCGGTCTCGACCGTTCGTCCGAGAGGCGAGGCATAAACCGCCGCCACTTTTTCCGCGCGCAACCTCTCGCCGAGACGCCGCGCCTGTTCCCGGCCTTCATCGGAAAGCTCGACGTCAGTCGAGCCGGCAAAGCGATCCTCCGCTGTGAGAACAGTCACGCCGTGGCGGATGAGGAAAATTCGAGTGCTCATGGGCATCGACGTTAACCGCGCGCGGAAGAAGGGGAACTCCTATTTCCGGCCCGCCGCCCGCGAAGATAGGAATAGGATTGCGCCTTCTCCGGTGAAAGTGCAGAAGCAACCCATGAAGGTCTACGTTATCACCACGGGAATAATTTTCGGGCTTCTAACACTCGCTCATCTCTGGCGGATTTTTTTCGAGGATGCGCGGCTGGCGCGGGATCCATTCTTTGTTTCGATCACCGCGGTAGCGGCAGGCCTGTGTCTTTGGGGCTTACTCGTGGCGCGGCGCGACACGCGTCGCTCAAGGGATTCGGCTTGATTCTTCACCGCCGCGACGTGCAGGATTGGAGCGATGAACAATTCTCCGATGACGAAGATAAAATTTCTCGCCACGCTGTTCGTTTCCTTCCTCTCCGTCGCGGGACTAAGAGCGCAGTGGGCGCCCGTTAGTTCCGGGACGACGAATAACTTAAACGGCGTCCAGCTTCTCGACTCCGGAGTTGGCTATGCCGCAGGAGACGCTGGAACCATTCTCAAGACCGGGGATAGCGGCGCGACCTGGATGACACTCACTTCCGGCACGACCCAAACCTTGCACGGTTTATATGTCTTCAACGACTCCGAGGCAGTCACTGTCGGTGACAATGGTCTAATCCTGCGCACAACCGACGGTGGCACGACCTGGCTAAGTGTCACCAGTGGCGTGCGAGATAGTCTGCGCTCCGTTTCCTTTAGCGGCGCGAACGGGATTTGCGGCGGCACTTCCCAGGACATCCTTTACTCGACTGACTCAGGAGCTAGCTGGCACGTCTCGCAAAAAGGCTTCTTTGGCGGCGGCTTTTTCGGCGCGCAGATGCTAAGTCCTACTCTGGGTTTTGTTGCCGGACAGAACTCCATCTTCCAAGGCTTCGTCGGAGTGACCGTGAATGGCGGAGTTAACTGGACCTTCCATGACTTCTACTTCAACGGGAATGAAGGAACCTGCGACGATGTCTATTTCTTCGACTCGGCGACTGGGATTACTTCGGCTGCTTTGTTCGACTTCACTGGCGCCATCGCACGAACGATTAATGGCGCGGTGGATTGGAGTTCCATCATCTTCCCGCAAGCCTTGGAAGGGATAGCTTTCCCAAAACCGGAAGCGGGCTGGGTAGTAGGTCTTGGTGGGGCGATTCTTAAGTCAAGCGACCAGGGAGTTACCTTTAACCCTCAGACAAGTGGCATTTCGTCGGATCTCTTTGCTGTGCACTTCCAGAGCGACGCACTCACGGGAGTAGCAGTAGGTCGATCCGGCACTATTCTGCGCACAACGAACGGTGGGGAAGCGGATAGCTTCGCCTTGGTCTCGGCCGCTTCGCGTAAAGGACCTTTCGAGATAGCACTGCCACTTAGCGGTCCTCCGGGGATCGAATGCCGCGTCGCTAATAGACGACCTTTCACGCTCCTCTTTACCTTCAACCATCCAGTCACGGCCGCGGGAGACTTCAGCGTTTCCTGCGGGCGTACGACCGGAGCTATCATCAACCCAGATAACTCTAAGCAAGTGCTGGCGACTTACTTCGGGACGACATGTAATAGCCATTATATAACGCTAACTCTGCAAGGGACCACAGACGATCAAGGTAATAGCCTAACGACATCCGTCACCATGGGACTGTTACTCGGCGACGTAAATGCCGACGGCTTCGTGGACGAGGCGGACTTGGATCAAGCCGTAGAAGACCTTGGAGAACACACCGATAGCAGTAACTTCCGTGAAGACGTAAATGTAAATGGCGAGATCGACGAATTGGATCTTAGCCCGATTCAACTAAAGATCGGCAGCAGACTGCGGTAGGAACTCTTCTTTTATGGCTGGGTTGGAACACCTCTTCGCGAGGAATAAGACGTGGGCGGAAGATATCCGCCGTTCGGAGCCGGACTTTTTTGTTAAGTTATCCGGACAGCAGGCACCGAGTTATCTCTGGATCGGCTGCTCGGATAGCCGTGTGCCGGCCAATCAAATTGTAGGTCTGCTTCCGGGCGAAGTCTTTGTCCATCGCAACATCGCCAACCTCGTCGTCCACACCGACCTTAACTGTCTATCTGTGATGCAATTCGCAGTCGATCTGTTGAAAGTGCCTCATATCATCGTCTGCGGACACTACGGTTGTAGCGGCGTGCAGGCGGCTCTGCGCGGCGAAAGACTAGGGCTAAGTGATAACTGGTTGCGCCATGTTCAGGATATCCGGCAAAAACATCTCGCTATCCTCACGCGCGCGGGGAACGAGTTAGAAGCGAGTAACCTTCTTTGCGAACTGAATGTCATCGAACAAGTAGCGAATGTCTGCCAGACTACGATCGCGCAGGACGCTTGGGAACGTGGCCAGGAACTAGCGGTGCATGGATGGATTTATGGTCTAAAGGATGGCCTTCTCAGAGATCTGCATATCACTTCGGAAACTTTCGACGGCAGCTTCTCCACTTATGAGAAGGCTATCGCGGAATTATCCGGAGCGCTATAATCGACGCGCTCGTTCTTTGCTCTCCATCCAACCGCGCGTGGCCAGAAGGCAATGATCGAGTGAGGTAATGTTCACGCAAAGATTTTCGATGCAGGGAACAAGCCGGCCTCGTTTAAGATTTGTCCATGCAAATCGCTGCGCGCTTTTCTAAGAACGCGCTTACTCACCGAAAGCGAATCGCGCTGCGTCCCATCACTATCTCGCTCGCCACCTCGCGGGATCGCGCAGAGATATACCGAGCGCGTCATCACATTTATGCGCGCGAGCTGCAGCAGCATCCAGTTAATGACTTAGGCTGCTTAAGCGATTCTCTTGACGATCGAAATATCTTCGTCATTGCCAGAAGCGAAGGCGAGTTAGGTGGGTTTATCAGCATTACTCCGCCAGGTGAGAGTTATTCCATCGACAAATACTTCGCGCGAACCGCGCTGCCCTTTCCGGTTAACCGCTATCTTTACGAAGTGCGGTTACTAAGTGTGCTCAAGGCGCAACGCGGCAGTGATCTGGCGGCCTTACTCATGTATGCCGCCTTCCGTTGGGTGGAGTCTCACGGCGGCGATCGTATTATGGTGCTAGGACGCCGGGAGATACTCGATCTGTATCTCAAGGTAGGGTTAGCCAGAACAGGAATGGAAGGTCAATCGGGCATGGTGACTTATGAACTCTTGCACGCGAGCCTGCCCGCGTTGCGTGAGCGTTTAGATAGCTACCCGAAGATTGTCGAACGACTGGCGGAGAAGACTGATTGGAAGCTCCACTTCCCATTTTGCAAATCGACTGCCTGCTTTCACGGCGGCTCTTTCTTCAAAGCAATCGGCGAAAGGTTCGATAGCTTGGAGGATCGCGCGGACGTCATTAACGCCGATGTGCTGGACGCATGGTTTCCACCTTCGCCCAAAGCTCTCGCCGTTCTCGAGCGGCACTTGCCCTGGCTTTTGCAGACTTCGCCACCGGCCGATTGCGCCGGACTGATTGAAGTCATCGCAGAAGTGCGCGGCGTAGAGCCGGCCAACATTCTCCCGGGCGCGGGCTCTTCCGATCTGATTTTCCGTGTGCTGCGCCAATGGCTTACTCCGGCTTCGCACGCGCTGGTGCTTGATCCAACTTATGGCGAATACGCACACGTCCTGGAGAACGTTATCGGCTGCACGCTCGACCGTCTCAGTCTCTCGCGCGCGGATAACTACAAGGTGTCGCTCGAACGGCTGGAGGTTGCATTACAGGATGGATACGACCTTGTCGTCCTGGTTAATCCCAACAGTCCTACCGGACAATATCTGGGACGAGACGAGTTAGAGGCAGTCCTAAGAAGGGTCCCACAACAAACGCGGGTCTGGGTCGACGAGACCTACCTTGAATATGTAGGCGCCGAGCAGTCACTAGAGCAGTTCGCGGCGCGAAGCGAGAATGTCCTGGTGTGCAAATCCATGTCTAAGACTTACGCTCTAAGTGGCGCGCGTGTCGCTTACCTCTGCGCGGGTCAACACCAACTGGAAGAGTTAAGAACTATAACTCCTCCCTGGGTAGTTAACCTGCCAGCGCAGGCCGCTGCGGTGGAAGCCTTACACGATCCTTCTTACTATCAGGAACGTTATGAGGAGACTCATAAGCTGCGCGATGACCTTGCAAATAAGTTAGAAGCGCTGGGTTGGGATGTTATTCACGGGGCGGCTAACTTCCTTCTTTGTCATTTGCCCGACCATGGACCGGACGCCGCCAGTCTTATCCGCGCCTGCCAGGAGAAGCATCTCTATTTGCGGGACGCCGCGACGATGGGCGCGGGAATGGGAGAGCGAGCAATCCGCCTTGCGGTCAAAGATGGCGCGACTAACTCGCGCATGCTCGAGATTATTACTGACCTACTCGCTCAAGAGTGAACTTGAAAATGCCATTGTCATCCTGAGCCGGCGAAGCGCGGCGAAGGACCTCACAAGCGGGATTCGGTCCTCCCTGAAATCAAAGCCGAGAAACGCATGCGAGGTCCCTCGCTCCGCACGGGATGACATGCTTTTGATGCGCTAGTGCGATCTGTCTCCCAGCCTAACGAGTAAAGGACTGTGAGGCCTATTGCGCGAGCGAATAGGCCTCGAAAAGCGCTACGCCGGTAGTGTTATTGGCTCCACGCACGATGGCCGAATAGGCGCCGGGCACGAGCGTCCGCACAATGGCCGCCTCGCGGTCGTCCGTCGGCGGGATCGTGGAAGCGACGATGGCGGTGGCCTGGTCTGATCGCCAGTTGTCGTTCGCGTCAAGAAGCGTTCCTTCGCTATCGTAGAGCTCGATTGTTGGATCGAGCAGAGCATCAGGAACTCCTGCGGCCACAAGGGAAGGTCCTATCGCGCGCACAATCACTTTGGTTGGCGTCGTTCCCCCGACAATGAAGCCGCCAATCATGACTTGGTCGCCTGTCTGCACCAGCCCGCGGGTCGAAATATTAGCCACACTTCCCTGGGTGTGATCCAGGTTATAAAGCTCAAAAAGGGCTACCCCGCGGTGGGAGCCTTTGCCATGCACAACCGCGCTGTAGGTTCCGGCTGGTAGCGTCACGATTAGCGCCGCTTCCCGGCTGTCGGTCGGCGCGAGACCAAAGGCACTGAGACTTTGCGCGTCGGCTTCATTCCAACTGTCGTTAGTCGCGATAAGTGCGCCTGTGGCATCGCGAAGATCGAGGACAGGATCCGACAGAACGTCTGTGACACCTGCATTCGCGAGGGAAGGACCAAGCGCGCGGAGGGCCAGGGTTTTCGGGGTGCTTCCTTGCACGATGAAGCCACCAATCATGACGTTGTCACCATCCTGAACGGAGATACGGCTGGAGATGTTCTCGAGAGTTACCTGTTGAGGTCCGGGAGGCAGCGCTGTCGCGACATAGGCGATAGGACTGGAGTAGTCACTCTCCACCCCGGCAGTATCATAAGCAGTGACGGCGACGAGGTAAGTCGTGCCCGCCACAAGCTTGCTGATATTGGCGGAGTTAGTCGCGACGTCGACCACATCCGTGAAGGGATTTTCAATTGTCCCATAGTGAAGCCGATAGCCGGCAATGTCGGGTTCGAGATTCTTGTCCCAGTAAAAAGTAGCGGTCACATCGGCGGCGAAAGCAGAGCCGGCGCAGAGGAAGAGCGCAAGGACGATGGAGGGGAAGCGGAAGAGTGATATGCGAGGACGAATCATAAGTGATATAATTACTAGAAGCAGCCCGCGTGCCGATTTTTTGCGGGCGAATGAATATTTTTGCGTGACTGTAGGCCGCCGATCGCTGAGCAGCGACTTTTTTTGCGGACCAACTCGTGCCTAACGAGTCTAAGGCGCTCCCAAGTTATAGACTTCTACCAGAGCGACGCCGGTCGTCTCGCCAGTCCCGCGCACGGTGGCAGTGTAAACTCCCGGTGGAAGGGTGGCGACAATGGCTGCTTCTTTGTTACTTGTCGGCGGGATGGTCGACGCTATGATTTCCTGCTCCTGGTCGGAGCGCCAGTTGTCGTTAGAAAAGATAAGCGAACCGGTTGCATCGCGCAGCTCGAGAATGGGATCGGCCAAGGCTCCGGCGACGCCGTTGTCGGTCAGGGAAGGACCGAGGGCGCGGGCGATGATTTTGGTCGCGTCGGTCCCACCAACGATGAAACCGGCGATCATCGCGCCGTCACCTGCTTCCACTACGCCGCGGGTTGAGATGTTACTAACTCGCGAATTCCCGGCATCGATATCGTAAAGTTCGAAGAGACCTACACCTACAGGACCTCGGGCCGCCCGCAAAACCGCGGTGTAATTCCCGGGTGTTAGCGTAGCAACAATGAGAGACTCACGAGGATCGCTTGGTGCGACTCCTTCCGGCACACTTTCGGCCGGGAGACTGGTCCAGTTGTCGTTTTCCTGAATCAAAGTGCCGGTCGAGTCATAGAGGTCGAGCACTGGATCGGTCAAGGCGTCAGGGATTCCAGCGGCGACCAGGGAGGGACCGATCGCGCGCAGGGCAACGTTCTTGGCTTTGTCGCCGGTGACGATGAAGCCGCCGATCAGAACGTTATCGCCATCCTGCACTTGGACGCGGGTAGAGACGTTGAGAAAGGTCATCGGCGGTGAGTCATCCAGAAGGGCACGCGGAGAAGGGGTAGGACTGGGCGTGTGCCTTGGAGTAGGCGAGGGCCGCGGCGTTGGGGAAGGTTTGACTGTAGGAGTCGGTGAGGGAGTCCTAGTAGGTTTCGGGGTAGGTGTAGGCGGTGGTGTAACAGTGGGAGTAGAAGTCGGGGTCGGAGTAAGTGTCGGGGTCGGTGTTGGTGTTGGTGTTGGTGTTGGTGTTGGTGTTGGTGTTGGTGTTGGTGTGGGTGTTGGTGTGGGTGTTGGTGTGGGTGTCTCTGTAGGAGTTGGTGTGGCAGAAGGGGTAGGTGTCGGCGTCGCGGTTGGAGTAGGTGTGGCCGTTGGCGTAGGAGTTTCGGTCGGCGTCGGTGTTGCGGTAGGTGAAGGCGTTGGCGTCGGGGTCGGCGCCGGGATGGTGAAGCTCTGCTCCAAGGATGGAGTGCTTTCCCACCCGCCTGCGTTATAGGCGGTAACGACAAAGAAGTACTGACTTCCCTCCGTAAGGTCGTTAATAACAGCGGTCGTCGTAACGCCGCTTACGTTTAAGGTTTGCGGATAGACTCCACTGGTCGTGCCGTAATAAAGGTTATACCCCGCAATGTCCGGCTCGTGATTCGCGTCCCATGTTGCGGTCACACTTCCCGCTTGAGCGAAAGTCACTCCGACCACGGCAAAAAAGATAGTCGCGAAGGCCTTCCGCCATAAAGAGAAAATTAGCATTAAGTATGATACTTATGGAAATTATAGCATAATTTATGCCGTAATCCTCCCAAATCCGTTTCGATTTCCCAGGGCGAAGATGCGTGATGAACTCCCTCGACGGACCGAGCCTCGCGATGATCTATGCGTGGGTGGGAAAAAGATTTGGCCTTCGCGCAACTCGCGCTCTCGGCAAAAATCCCCGGCGGCGTGACTTACGGCGAACTCCGACTTTACCCGCAATGGGATGGGCTCCGGAGCGATCCGCGCTTTGCCAGGATCGTCGCCTCGCCCGCTCCGGCTCAAGCTTCTCCGTAAGCGGAGACAAATATTTTAGACGGCGGCGTTTATTTAGTGAATCCAAATCGCCTTCTACCCGCATCTCACCTCCGAGACGCCGCAACCTTGGCTTTGCCTAACGACTATGTTTTTCGAATCTTTTTTTCAGGATATCCGGATCGGCCTGCGGGTTTTGATCAAGGAAAAGACTTTTTGTTTTCTTGCCGTGACAGTGCTCGCGCTCGGCATTTGCGGCGTGACGACGCAGTTCTCGATCGTGAACGCGATCGTCCTGCGCGGATTTTCGTTCCCTCATCCCGAGCAGCTCGTCGCCATCGGGCTGGTCGATCCGCAGGCTTCGCCGCAGCAAAATAATAACGGCGCCGGCTTCGTGCCTTCGACGCAGGATTACGAGGACATGCGCGCGGCGACGAAGTCGTTCTCGATGATGTCCGCCTATCTCAGCGGGTCGACGATCAACGTCACCTACCGCAACAAGCCGCAACGTTACACCGGCGGCTACGTGACGGATGAGTTTTTCAAAATTATCGGGGTCGAGCCGATTCTCGGGCGCGATTTTACCGCCGCCGATAATCAGCCGGGCGCCGAGAAAGTGGCCTTGCTCGGGAATGAACTTTGGAAGCGCGATTTCGACGGCGATCCGAAAGTGGTGGGGCAGGCGGTTCGCATCAATGGCCGCGCCGCCACCATCATCGGCGTAATGCCGCCGAATTTTAAGTTCCCGCAAACCGAACAACTTTGGGTGCCTCTCTACAGCGAGTATCCGGTGAAACCGCGCGGCGATCCCGATAGCCAGGGGCCGCAAGTGATGGGGCGGTTGAAGCCCGGCGTCAGTCTCGATCAGGTCAATGCGGAGTTCGTCGGGCTCGCAAAACGGTTCGCGAAAGATTTTCCAAAAACCAACGCACAACTGGTTTCCGCGAAAGTGGAGTTGCTCTTGAACAGCTTCGTCGGCGATCAACTGCGCCAGACAGTTTACGCCATGCTCGCGGCCGTCCTGCTCGTGCTCGTGATCGCGTGCGTCAACGTGATGAACATGCAGTTCGGCCGCGCCGCCCTGCGCGCAAAGGAGCTGGCCATTCGCGGCGCGCTCGGTGCGGGAAAGTGGCGACTCGTTAGGCAAATGCTCACCGAGAGCCTGCTCATCGCCCTGCTCGGCGCGATTTTCGGCGTCGCGCTGGCCTACCTCGCGGTGGGGCAGATCGCGCGCATCACCGCGAATCCCTCGTTCCAATTGCCTTATTGGATCACGTTCACGATCGACGCCAAGGTCCTCTTCTTCACCGTCGGGATCACTTTGGTCGCGACGCTTCTCTCGGGCTTTTTCCCTGCGTGGTTGAGCGCACGCGCGAATCCCGCGGAGGTCATGAAGGAAGGCGGCCGCGGGAATAGCAGCCGGCTCGTGCAGATTATTACGCGGGTGCTCGTGGTTGGCCAAATCGCAGTCACCGCCGCGCTCCTGATCGCGGCGACGCTGCAGATCAAATCGATCCGCAACCAGAACACGCTCAATTACGGCTACGACGAGAGCGGCATTTACGCCGCGCGCATGGCCTTGTTCGAAGGCGCCTACCCCGACGCCGAAGCGCGCCGGCAATTTTACGTGCGCGTTTTGCGGACGGTGCGCACCAATACTGCCTTTGCGGACGCGGCCATGACCGACCGCTTCCAAATGACCTTTGCCAACTTTGGCCAATACGAAGTCGATGGAAAATCGTACGTGACCGATCGCGACCGGCCGTTCGGCAATTCCGAATCGGTCTCGGATAATTATTTCACCGCGCTCGGATTGAAGATCCTCGAAGGCCGCGATTTCACGATCGAGGACAGCGACGCGAAGCAACCAGTGGCAATCGTGAACAATACTTTCGCGCGAAAATATTTCGGCAACGAAAGCGCGCTCGGCCGCCGCGTGCGCCTCTTCATTCCCGCGCAACCGCAACCCTGGCGCACCATTGTCGGGGTGGTGCCGGATACGCTCATGCAAGGTCCGTTCAATCAGCAGACCGACAGCGGCGGTTTTTACATTCCGCTGCTCGGCGTCGCGCAGGCGCCGCAGTTCGTCACGCTTGTCGTTAGGCCGCACCCCGGCCAGAGCGCCGCGACCCTTGCGCCCGACCTCACTCGTGCGATCGCGCAGATCAATCCCGACCTGCCGGTTTATTTTGGCGGTACGCCGGCGGTCCTGCATTCTGCTTTTCTTTCCGGCAATCGTCTCATCGCGAATTTGTTCACCATCTTTGGTCTGGTGGCGGTCATTCTGTCCGCTGTGGGCCTGTATGGCGTCATGAGTTTTTCGGTGAACCAGCGCACGCAGGAGATTGGGATTCGGATGGCGCTCGGCGCCGACGCCCGGAGAATTCTTCGCATGGTGCTGTCGCAAGGCGCGTGGCAGGTCGTGATCGGCCTTGTGCTCGGAGCCGGCGGCGCCGCGCTCCTGCTTGGTGTGATGGGGGCGGCGGCCTTACAGAATTTCCTCTTCAACGTCAACGCGCACGACCCGATTATCTATAGCTCAGTGGCCATGCTCCTCGCGGCGGTTGCCGCCGTCGCGTGCTTCGTTCCGGCGTTGCGCGCCACGCGCGTGAACCCAATGGTCGCGTTGCGCACGGAGTAGGATTTTCCTTGCCTAACAATGCCTAACGACGCCTAACGAGCGCCGTTTAACCTTGCCAAATCGTCAGGTTGCCGCTAGACCACGCGCTACCTTATGAAGTTTTTCTTATCCGCGCTCGTCACTGCCGGCTCCGTTTTTCTCGTTACCCATTCCGCCTTCTCGCAAGCCCCCGCGCTCGATGGCGGAGGCATCTGGAGCGACGTGAATGAGCAGGCGATGACCGCCACGCGGACGCCCGCGCGGCAAACGGCGTCGTTGCGCAACATCACCCCGCTGGTGTACCGCACGCTCTCCCTGAATCGCCCGTCGCTCGAGCAACTGCTCAACACCACCACTCCCGAATTCAGCTCGCCCATGTCGGTCGGTGGTCGCGAACTCCAGCTCCCGATGCCTAACGGCGACTATGCCCGTTTCCTCATCCAGCAATCGTCCATCATGCAGCCGAAGTTCGCGGCGCGGCATCCGGAATTGAAAACGTATGTTGGCCAGGGCATCGACGATCCGACGGCGACGATTCGCGTCGATCTCACGCCGCGCGGTTTTCACGCGCAAATCCTCTCGACCAATGGCGACGTCTTTATCGATCCCTACTGGCGCGACAGCGACGCGAATTACGTCTCTTATTTCAAACGCGATTTCGCCGCGGCCGATAAACCGTTCAACTGCCTCGTCGGCGAAAATGGCGAGCAAACCGCCGCACCTAGTCGCGCCACGCTCGACAAACCGACCGGCGCGAACCTGCGCAGCTATCGTCTCGCGCTCGCCTGCACCGGCGAATATTCCGCTTACGTCAGCGCACCGAATTCGCCTAACGTCGCCGACACGCTGGCCGCGATCATCACCTCGATCAATCGTTGCAGCGGCGTTTACGAGCGCGAGTTCGCGATTCGTTTCGTGCTCGTGGATGACGAGGAGAAAATCGTCTTCACCGACAGCGCAACCGATCCCTATACGAATAGCAACGCCGGTCTGCTTCTTTCGCAAAACCAAACGACCTGCGACAACGTGATTGGCTCGGCCAATTACGATTTCGGCCATGTCTTCAGTACCGGCGGCGGAGGTCTTTCGTCGTTAGGCGTCGTTTGCCGCAATGGCTCGAAGGCTTCGTCGGAGACGGGACTGTTCGCGCCCAAGGGCGATCCGTTCGACATCGACTACGTCGTCCATGAAATGGGACACCAGTTCGGCGCCAATCATCCATTCAATGCCACCAGCGGATCGTGCGCGGGCGGGAATCGCAATGCTTCGACCGCTTACGAAATCGGCAGCGGCACAACTATCATGGCCTACGCCGGTATTTGCGCGCCGCAGGATCTCGCGCCGCACAGCGACGACTATTTTTACACCATCAATTACGACGAAGTGGACACTTACACCGGCACGGGCACCGGCAGCACTTGCCCGACCGTGACCCCGACCGGCAACACGCCGCCAACCATCGCTGCGCTCACCGCCTACACGATTCCGAGTCAGACGCCCTTCTATCTCACCGCGAGCGCCTCCGATCCCGACGGCGACATCCTCACTTACTGCTGGGAGGAATTCGACAAAGGTCCCGCCCAGGATCCGACCAAGGACCCGCGCGATAACGGCTCGTCGCCGATCTTTCGCTCGTTCCTCCCGACGACAAATCCAACGCGGCTCTTTCCGTCACTCTCCTACATTTTGAATAATCAAAATGTGCCGCCCGCGACGATCGCGCCGGATGTGATCAGCGGCGAATTTTTGCCGACGACCAGCCGCACCATGACTTATCGCGTGACTGTCCGCGATAACCACGCGGGCGGCGGCGGCAGCAATTACGTATCAACCACCGTCACCTCGGTGAGCACGGCGGGACCTTTTGCGATCACTGCGCCTAACAATGCCGCAACCATCGCCGCGGGCTCGCAACAGACCGTGACCTGGAACGTCGCGGGCTCGAACGCCGCGCCGTTCAACGCCGCGAATGTGAAGATCACGCTCTCGACCGACGGCGGCCAAACCTTCCCGATTGTCCTCGCCGCGAGCGTGCCAAACAGCGGCACCGCCATCGTCATCATTCCAAACACCGCGAACGTCGCGACCACTCAAGGCCGGATCGAAGTCGAAGCAGTCGGCAACATTTTCTTCGACATTTCCGACGCCAACCTAACGATCACTTCCACGAACAATGCACCGCCGACTCTCAACGTCACCGGCAGCGTCACCGTCATGCGCGGCACGCCGACCGCCACCGTCGCGACGATTGGCACGGCGGCTGATCCCGACGGCGGCGCCCTCACCGTTGCGGTCTCGAACGCGCCGTTCGGCGCGCATCTCACGCCGAGCATTTCCGGCGGCTCAATCTCGATCAGCGCACTGGTCGATTGCCCGCTTGTCACCACCCTGACGAGCCGCACCTATCCTGTGACAATCACAGTTACAGATAGCAAAGGTTCCACCGTCTCGGGCACATTCAGCCTTCTCGTGCAGCCGAATCCCTCGCCCACTCTCGGCACCTACACCGACGTGAATGTGACCGTCGGCCGCAAAGCCCGTTCCACTCCGAGCGCGCCCGCAGCCGATCCAAATAATAACCTCGAGGCGAATCCCTATTCGATCGAGCCGGCTACTCTGCCGGGCGGCGGCACCATCACAATTAATCAGCATAGCGGCGTGGTGAGTGTGCGCACAGCCTCCACCACGACCGCCGGGACCGTGCCCGTGCGCGTGACCGTGCTCGACACCTGCGGCGCCGCGGCGGTTGAATTCTTCAACGTCGTCGTCACGGCCCGCACGCAGCCCTAACGACGAGGCGTTTTCTCGACAGTGCATCCGCGCGGCGCGAAAGTGCGTCGCGCAGATCGCGCGTTGATGTGAACGACCACGATTTATCGCCGATGGAAGCGGCGGCGCGCGGAATGGTGGAGCGTCTGCGCGCGGTTGGTCACGTCGCCTATTTTGCGGGCGGTTGCGTGCGCGATCTGCTCCTCGCGAAGACGCCGAAAGATTTCGACATCGCGACCTCCGCGCGCCCGGAGGAAGTGCAGAAGATTTTCGCGCGCACCTACGCAGTCGGCGCGCATTTCGGCGTGATCGTCGTTTTGGAAAACAGCTTCCAGGTCGAGGTCGCCACCTTTCGCTCGGATGGCGCTTATCTCGATGGCCGCCGGCCAGCCGAGGTCCATTTTTCTTCGCCCGAAGAAGACGCGCGGCGGCGCGACTTCACCATCAACGGGATGTTTTATGATCCGCCTAACGAGTCGGTCATCGACTTCGTTGGCGGTCGTGCTGATCTGGAAGCGCGCATCGTTAGGGCGATTGGCGACCCGGCCGAGCGTTTCGCGGACGATCGTTTGCGGCTTCTGCGCGCGATTCGTTTCGCCACGGTGCTCGATTTCGAGATCGAGCCGGCGACCTGGGACGCGATCGTTAGGGCAGCCGGCGGCATTAACGAAATCAGCGCCGAGCGGATTCGCGAAGAACTCGTGCGCATTTTTCTTTCGCCAAAACGGGTGCACGGCTGGGATCTTCTCGATCGCAGCGGCTTGATGCCGCTGATTTTACCGGAGCTCTCCGACATGAAAGGCTGCGAACAGCCGCCGCAGTTTCATCCCGAAGGCGACGTTTTTCAGCATACGCGGATCATGCTTGGGCTTTTGCCTAACGAGGTTTCGCTGCCGCTCGTTTTGAGCGTGCTTTTCCATGACATCGGCAAACCGCCGACTTCGCAGATCGACCACACCGGCCGCATTCGCTTCAACGGCCACGACAAAGTCGGCGCGGAAATGACCGAGGCGCTCATGCAGCGGCTTCGTTTTTCGCGCGCGGAAATCGACACCACAGTCGAGGCCGTGCGGCAGCACATGGTTTTCAAGGATGTGCCCAACATGCGCACGGCCAAGCTCAAGCGGTTCATGGCGCGGCCGAACTTCGGCGACGAGCTTGAGCTGCATCGCGTCGATTGCGAGAGCAGCCACGGGCAGCTCGATAACTACGACTTCCTGAAAGAGAAAGCGGAAGAGTTCGCGAATGAGCCGATCATTCCGCCACCACTCGTTAGGGGAGATGACCTCATCGCGCTCGGGATGAAACCGGGGCCGCACTTCGGCGAAATCCTCGAAGCCGTGGAGACGCAGCAATTAGAGGGAAGTCTCAGCGACCGCGAGGAGGCACTTCGCTGGGTGGAACGGAACTATCCAATTTCCTGACGAATTCCTGAGGCCTCCGCTTTCTCTGCGCTTAATTTTACCCTGATGAAAATTCTCATGATTAGCAGCGAAGGCTGGCCGCTGGCCCGCTCCGGCGTGCTCGCGGATGTCCTGAGCGCACTCCCGCGCGAACTGAAAAAGCGCGGGCACGAGGTTGCCCTAACGATGCCCTACTATCGCGAAGTCCGTGAACGCGACGATCTCGCGCTCCGCACGTTGCCGGTGAACATCGAGATTTCCCTCGGCGGTCAACGCCACGCGGCCCACGTTCTCGAAGCGCGCACGCCGGATGGAATGCAGGTTTTCTTTCTGCGCTGCGATGAATTTTTCGATCGGCCTGCGCTCTATGGAGAAAAGGGCGAGCCGTATCCCGATAACGCGGCGCGCTTCATCTTCTTCAGCAAAGCCGCGGTCGAGCTCGCGCGGCGGATGACTCCCACGCCCGAGATCCTACATGCGCACGATTGGAGCGCGGCGCTCGTGCCCGTCCTCGTGCGCGACCAGCGTTTGCCTTTCGCGACCGTGCTCTCGATTCATCACCTCGCGGAGCAGGGAAGTTTTCCGGCGGAAGATTTCAGCCTAACGAATCTTGCGCCGGCTTATTTCAAACCCGAAGGCGTCGAGTTTTTCGGACGGCTTAACCTGCTTAAGGGCGGCCTGCGTTTCGCCGATCGCATCGTCGTCGCGGGGCAGCCCTATGCGCACGTCATCCAGACGGAATCGTTAGGCGAGGGCCTCGATTTCGTCCTGCGCGAACAGGCTGCGCGGCTGGTTGGCATTTTGCCTGGCGCAGATACGCAGCGCTGGAATCCTGTAACGGATCCATTTTTGCCCGTGCGTTACGGCGCCGGTTCGCTCGAAGTGAAAGCGGCTTCGCGCAACGCGCTTCTCGCCGATCTGGGTTTAGCGCCGTCGCCGCGCGGACCGGTTTTCGGAATGGTCACGCGCCTCGCGGGCGAGAAGGGTTTCGACATTCTCCTGCCCGTCCTCGATCGCCTGCTCTCTGATGACGTGCGCCTCATCATTCTCGGACAGGGCGATCCGGCCTACGAGACGGCGCTCAATATTGCCGCGCGAAAATTTCCGACCCGGCTCGCCTACCGCGGCGATTACGACGAGGCGCTGGCGCATTTGATTGAAGGCGGATGCGATATCGCACTCATCCCTTCGCGCGTGGAGCCGGGCGGTTTTAGCGCGATGCACAGTTTGCGCTACGGCGTGCTGCCGGTCGCGCGGGGCAGTCGCGGCGTGGAGCAGATCATCGCGGATTATGATCCGGCAGCCGATTCCGGCTACGGCTTTCTCTTTTACGAATATGGCAGCGAACCGTTTTGGGACGCGATCAAGCGGGCGCGCGAAGTGTTCTCGGATAAAGCGGAGTGGGAGCGCCTAACGAAAAGAGCGATCACACGCGATTTTTCCTGGGCGCATGCTGCGGAGCGCTACGAGGAGCTTTATGCGAGTCTGGTTACCTTGAAGGCGGCGGCGTAATCCTGACACTTAGTGAGGGCGTTGGGATAGGTCTCCCTTGGTCGCGTCGAGAGGCGGGTTCCGGCGCCCCAGCAACCGTCGTTTTTTCCAAGGCGGACCGGTAGTTGGGATCGTGCATCCAATCACCTGAGTGATCTTGGCTGGGAGCGACGGCGACTGGGACGATGACTCGCCTTTCAACAATGACTGGCGTCGCGGCTGGCGCTACCATCGGCACCTTCTGCTCGGTCTTATTTACGATGCGCCAAGGTGTGATCTCAGAATAAAGGAGAGCCACAATCGCACCAGCAGTAAAAAGAATAGTGATGAGCGTTTTCATAAAATGCGGTTCACAGCGGTGGGTAACCGGGGTTTGTTTTCATAGTGCTCGTTTTCGTCGCACGCGAGGTGAGGACGAGCGCGGCGAGGAGGATGATCAGAAGCGCCGGTAGTGCGACATAAAATGCCCAGGCGCCAAAAGCGACATCACTCACTCCGATCGCACTAGAGCAAACGCGAACAACGTGTCGGCCCGCGGCATCAACCCGGGCGGTCAGACCCTCCGGCTCGGTGAGAGTAGCAACGGCGGCTGGCCTCGGTAATTCAGGCACAGGAAGTTCGATTCCCAATGGCAATTGAATCGTCCGCGAAGTCGCGTTGAGCGCGAGCAACTGTTTAGGGGAAAGATCCTTCAAAGGTGTGGACGTAATCCCGGTCGCATAGGTGATTGTCGCCGTGGAGGCAGTCGCGCCGGTTAAACGGGCGCCGGCGGGAAGCGCGTGGTCGGCTGCGGCTCTGCTTACTTTGGCGGGAGGTGGGGTAGCAGCGAGTTGCTCGGCCACCTTCTCCGCTTGCGCCCATTTATCCTGAGCCAAATCGAGTTCCGCCTTCACCTGAGGGTAACTCAAACGCAGGTGATCGATCTTTTCCAAAGCCGTTCGGGCAGTGTCACGAAACGACGAGTCGAAAGTTGCAGAGGGATACGGCACCAGCGCGAGCACACCGCCCGACTTGAACCGTTTGTGCTCGCCGTTGTCCTTCACCACCGTCGAGAAAAGCGAATTATTCTGTTGGAAAATGTGATACGGAATCGCCTCCACCGACGAGGCCCCGGGTTCACGGTAGATAAGAAGACCGCCCGGCTCTTCCTGCGCCCAGGCCGCGGCGGTCGTAAGGAAAAGGAGGGCAAGAAAGATCGCGAGTGATTTGCTCATGGAGGAAATCTCGAAGGCCAATCGTGTCAGTCCACGCTTCGAGCGTAAAGAAATTATTTGGGCAGCAGATCGTTCGTCTCCGCGACGCTGCCATCGGTCAGGATGACGAGGTTGCCGTTGCCGTGAACATTCCCGGCTTCGATGAACCAGGGTTGGGTCGGCCATTGATGCGGCGAGGTCTGTTTGTCATCGAAGCCCGCGGAAACATAGTCCAGCCGCGCCTGATGCGGCTGGGTATAATCGGGATCCTGCAGCAGATCCTGGATAGTCGGGCATATCCAGGTCTTCCGCGTGGGACCGTAAGGAGCGAGAGCGTTAATCCAGGCGTTAGCGTGGTCGTCAATGGTCTCGTAGTTCTTGAGAAAAATCTGCGGCCAATGCCGCTGCTGCTGCACGTAAACATCCGCTGCCACGTAAAGGTTGTGCAGATTCGCGATGCACTGCACTTTCTGCGCCCGCTCCCGCAACTTCCCGTAAACAGGAATGAGCAGAGTGGCGAGGATGCCGACGATCGCCACCACGATCAAAAGCTCGAGCAGAGTAAAACCCAGCAAGAGCACCGCCGTCCGTGGACGCGACAACGAGAACATGAGAACGCGGTCGCCCGCGCGCAGATCACAAATCGTTAGCCGCCGGTGCCGGTGGGAGGCGTTAGAGTTCCGGAGGCTGCAGCCGTGTCCGATTGCTTAAAGCCCATAACGGTGAGCGACAAGCTGCCGTCGAGAGTCGGATCGCCATTCTGCTGGACGCCGCCGTTGGAAATAAAAGCAGTCGCTGCTCCGGTAAGGACGGCGCTCGAAGAAGAAAAGGTGTTTGAAGTGGAGGTAACCCGCGCATTCAGCGCGCCCGTGACGCTGGCCGTGACGGGCAGAGTCTGCAACATCCCGGCTCCATCGATGAACTCGAGCGTGTAGTTGAAAGTGCCAAAGATGAGGGCGGTGAGCGTGCCGGTATTTGGGTTAGCCACGCCCTGAATCGACCCTCCAAAAATGCGGCCGCGCGCGAACATGAGGAAGGTGCCCGTGGAAGCGCCGTCCGTCGGAATGCCCAAGGTAAAAACGCCTAACGAATTGGCGGAAAACGGATCAGTCGGATCAAAGTTAGGCTGCAGGACACCGGAATAGGTTCCTGTGATACTCGCCGAACCGACAGGATACTGAGGCCCGCCTTTGATCGCAAAACATTGCGCAATGAAAAGGATGTAACAAAGAAGAGAACCCAGGATTGCTTTCATCGCCGCGGAGAATAGGGGCGAGAGGCGACGAAGGTCAATCGGAAATTTCGCGCACGGCGGGAGGGTTTTCTTCGGCTTCGACGGCGAGATCTAATTGCCGCAGCAAGGCCCTGTCCGCATCGGCCGCGGGATTTTCCGCCGTGAGCAATTTGTCGCCGTAGAAAATCGAATTCGCGCCAGCAAAAAAACAGAGCGCCTGCCCTTCGCGCGAGAGCCGCGCGCGACCGGCGGCAAGACGAACGCGCGCCTTCGGCAAAGCCAGCCGTGTCACCGCGATTAGCCTAACGAGATCGAAAATATCGATCGGCGGCTGTTCTGCCAGCGGCGTCCCCGGCATGGCCATGAGACAGTTGATCGGCACGCTCTCGGGCGCCGGATCGAAATTGCTCAGCACTTCGAGCATGCGCAGGCGATCGTTAGGCGATTCACCCAGCCCGACGATCCCGCCGCAGCAAACCGACATTCCACTTTCCTGCACCGCGGCGATCGTCGTTAGGCGATCGGCAAAGGTATGCGTGCTCACGATCTCAGGATAAAACTCGGGCGAAGTATCGATATTGTGATTGTAAGCGGTCACGCCTGCCTCCTTCAGCCGCCGCGCTTCGTTAGGCCCGATCTGGCCTAGCGTCACGCAAACCTCCATCCCGAGCTGGCTCACCTCGCGAATCGCTTCCAGCACTTGCTCAAACTTCGGCGTCCCCTCGCGCACGCCGCGCCAGGCCGCGCCCATGCAGAAACGCGTCGCGCCCTGCGCTCGCGCGCGTTTCGCCGCAGTCATTATTTCATCCACCGGCATGAGATCCTCGCGCTCGAGACCGGTGGAATAGTGCGCACTCTGCGCGCAATAAGCGCAATCCTCGCTGCACCCGCCGGTCTTGATCGAGAGCAAGCTGCAACGCTGTACCTGCTCGCCACGCCAATGCTGCAGATGCGCCGCGCGACTTTGCGAAATCAGATCGAAAAGCGGCTGATCGTAGAGCCGTTTCAGGTCCGCGAAATTCATGCGTCGTTATTCATAGCCGCAGAGAGCGCTGAGTGCACAAAGATAAAAGAAGTCATGCTACTGTCTTGGCGCGGCGAAGCTCGAATGCTTAAAGCAGTCGAGTTTTCCACGAATTCTAATCTCCTCGGTGCGCCCAGATCAGCGCGTCCAACCCGAAGAGAATGCCGGCAAGCGCGACGAACTATTTTGCGCAATCGGCTCGCGCTCGGAGTTGCAGTGAAAAAATCCGCGATGCTTTTTCAGCTCGTCCTTCGGAATTGCGAGCATCCGATCCACGAGATTGAGCCATGCGCGCGCGGCATCCGCGGGTGGGAGCGTCGCGACGGTTTTCGGGAAGCCTTCAATGTCGGTCCGCAACTGCGGGACCGCGTCGGAGCCTTTGTCTTGCACGCCAGTATTGCCCGCGAGGACTTCACGGATGATCCCTTCGGCGCCTTTGAAATTCGCCGGGCCCGTGGCCCCGAGCGCCAACGTGACGATGACTAACGGAAGAAAAGGAAGGAGAAATAAATGGGGTTTCATGGGGATAAGACACATGGCGGAAAGCAAAAATAGAAGATTAATTCACACCGGTTCAAGATTGAGACCGATCGACGAAAGCGAAGTAGCCTAACGAGTGTAGGAGTCGCCGCCTTTTCCATGAGACAACATGCTCATAGCTAGACGGCGATGGGCGCTTTGATCGCAGGATGCGGATCGTAGCCGGAGAGAGTGAAATCTTCGTAGTGGAAGTCGCGCAGATTCTTCACTAAAGGATTCAACTCCAGGCGCGGAAGTGGGCGCGGCGCGCGCTTGAGTTGCTCGCGCGCCTGTTCCAGATGGTTTCGGTAAAGATGGAGATCACCAAAGGTGTGAATGAATTCGCCACTCGTTAGGCCGCAAACTTGCGCGACCATTTTCGTAAGCAAGGCGTAGCTCGCGATGTTGAAGGGGACGCCGAGGAAGAGGTCGGCGCTGCGCTGATAGAGCTGACAACTGAGTGCGCCATCCTGCACGTGAAACTGAAAGAGCGCATGGCACGGCGGCAAAGCCATCGAGTCCACCTCGGCGGGATTCCAAGCCGTCACGATGAGCCGGCGGCTCTCGGGGTTCTGTTTAATTTGCCTAACGACATCATCGATCTGGTCGATCCTCTGTTCGTTAGGCCCGCGCCAGTCACGCCATTGCGCGCCGTAAACGCGGCCCAACTCGCCGTTTTCATCCGCCCACTCATCCCAAATGGTGACGCCGTGTTCGCGCAAATACGCCACATTCGTCTCGCCGCGGAGGAACCAGAGCAGCTCGTAGATGATGGACTTCAGGTGAAGCTTCTTCGTGGTCAGGAGCGGAAAGGTCTCCCGCAAATCGAAGCGCGCTTGTGCGCCGAAAACGGAAAGCGTGCCCGTGCCCGTCCGATCTTCTTTCACCTTTCCCCGCTCGAGAACGAGCCGCAGGAGATCGAGGTAAGTCTGCACTTGCCTAACGAAAGCCGGTGACTCCGCAAGACGTCCGATTCGTCATCCCGAGCGAAGCCGAAGGTGCAGTCGAGCCGTAACGCAGGCTGCGAAGCAGCCGAGGCCGGGCTTTCAAATCCCGCGGCGCTTCCGTGAAGCTCCGATCACGATCTCTGCAACGAAGCTTCACGCTCACTCCACGGGATTCCTCGGCTCCGCTTCGCTGCGCTCGGAATGACGAGGCGGAGTGGTGCGCACTTAGAGGATCTGCCACTTCGACGTCTTGCCATCCGCCTGCATCTCCCAGAGGCGAAGGCCGCCCGGATAAGCATTGCGGTTATGCCCGAGGATCACGCCCTCGGGGAGTTCTTCAATCAATTTGGCGTTGCCACCGCCGAGCACGACCTGATCCGCGATGAAGGCGATCTTGAGCTGCGTGATCGCGCGCGTGACTTCTCTCCGCCAATCTTTCTTTCCAATTCTCTCCATCCCCGCTTCGCCCAGTTGGTCTTCGAGAATGCCCTCATTGATGTAGGGGAGAAATCCGAGTTCAAGTGAGAGCACATGACCTTCCCAAGCCACTGCCGAGCCGAGGCCGGTGCCGAGGCCGAGGAACAAGGTGCGCGCTCCGCCATCGTAGCTGCCGAGGGCTTGGAGCGCGGCGTCGTTGATCACGCGTACCGGTTTGCCCAGTGCTTTGCCAAAATCATAATCGACCCAGCCTTTGCCCAGATTCTTTGGCTCCTTCAAAATTTTGCCGTCGCGCACAGCGGAGGGGAAACCAAGCGCAACCGCGTCGTAATCCCAATCCGCCGCAACTTCCTTGATCTGCGCGATTGTTTCTTCCGGCGCGAGTTTGGGGCCGGAACGAAACTTCCGCCGCTTCTCGTCCGCCGAGATCATGAGTTTCACGTTGGAACCGCCAACATCGACGACGAGGATTTTTTTCACGCGCGTTGTTTCGGTGGAAGCTTGATTGGCGACAAACGCATTTTGCCTTTGCGCTGTTTCTCCGCCAGCTTTTTCGCCTGTCGCCGCGAGTGCTCCCGGAATTGCAATTGCGCCTGCGAGGCCTGTTCGCCGTCGGCCGCTTTCAAGCGCACGTAGCTGCCATCAGCCTGCAGCTCGCGCGCTTTGCCGTGATCGGTGAGAAACCGCGGCAGGACCTCGTTGATAATCTCTTCGCGCAAGGGCGGCGCTTCGATCGGGAAAGCGATTTCGACCCGACGATAAAAATTTCGCGGCATCCAATCCGCGCTCGCGAGATAAAGGCGCGCGTCGCCGTCGTTGCCGAAATAATAAATCCGGCTGTGCTCGAGGAAACGTCCGACGATGCTGATGACGCGGATATTTTCGCTCAGGCTGGGAATGTTCGGTCGGAGCGAGCAAATTCCCCTAACGATAAGATCGATCCGCACACCCGCGCAGGACGCTTCATAAAGTTTTTCGATGACCTCCTGATCGACCAGCGAATTCAACTTCGCGATGATCCGTCCGGGCTTGCCCGCCGCCGCGAAATCGCGCTCGTCTTCGATCATTTGAATGAGGCGCGTGTGCAGATCGAAGGGCGCAACGAGCAGTTTTTTTAAGCCCGGATAACCAGCCAAGCCAGTGAGCGTGTTAAAGACCATCGCCACTTCTTCGGTCAGCTCGGGCGCGGTCGTGAAGAGACTGAAGTCGGTGTAAATACGCGCCGTTCTCGGGTGGTAATTTCCGGTGGCGAGATGGACATACTGCCGCAGCCGATCAGTGTCGCGCCTAACGATGAGGAGCGCTTTGCAATGCGTCTTTAAACCGACCACGCCATAGACGACATGCGCGCCCGCTTCCTCAAGCCGGCGCGCCCATTGAATGTTCGCGGCCTCATCAAAACGTGCGCGTAATTCGACCAGCGCCGTCACTTGTTTGCCGGCATCGGCGGCGTTGATCAGCGCCTCGACAATCGGCGAATCTCCGCTCGTGCGATAGAGCGTGATCTTGAGCGCGAGGACCTGCGGATCGGTCGCCGCGCTTTCGATCAGCTCGACCACGGGATCGTAACTTTCGTAGGGATGATGGAGCAGAATGTCCTGCTTGCGCATGGCCTCGAAAATGTCGGCGTGCGGCGGCAGCGACGGATCGCGCGCCGGCTGGAAAACGCGGTCCTTCAATTTCGCGAAGGCATCGTTGCCGACCAGCGGCGCGAGGTGCGTCATGGAAAGCGGGCCCTCGAGTTTGTAGAGATCGGCCTCGGTCAGTTGGAAAAAATCGAGGAGCAAATCGGAGAAGTCGTTAGGGCAATCGGCTTCCACTTCGAGACGGACGGCGTTGCCGCGGCTGGAGCGGCGAAGCTCCTGCTCGATGCTGCGCAGGAGGTTGTCGGCTTCCTCATCGTCCACGTAGAGATCGCTGTTGCGCGTGACGCGAAAAGCGTGCGCGCCATCGATCGTTAGGCCGGGAAAAAGATCCGCGATGTGATGCTTCATGAGCGACGCGAGATAAAGATAATTCCAGTTCTCGTCGCCGCCCTTTTCCCCACGCGGCATGAGGATGAGGCGCGAGACCGCGCGCGGCACCTGCACGATCGCGTGCATCGGATCGCCGCCTTCCCGGGCCCGCGCCCTAACGAGTAAATTGTGGCTCTTATTCGCCAGTTGCGGGAAAGGATGACTCGCGTCCACCGCCAGCGGCGTGAGCATCGGGAAAACTTCCTGCTGAAAATAACGCTGCGCCCAGGCGGCGCGCTTCGCATTCAAATCGGCGCTCTGGCGGATGCGGATGTTGTTCTCTTTCAGCAACGGCACCAGCTCGTCGTTCCAAAGCGCGTACTGCGTTTTCACCATCTCGTGCACGCCGCGTTGGATGGCGTTAAAAGTGTCCGTCGGGCTCATCCCGTCCGGGCCGACGTCGCTCGTCTCGCTCGCGATCTGTTGCTTGATGCCGGCGACACGAATCTCGAAAAACTCGTCGAGATTCGAGCTGACAATGCCGAGGAATTTCACCCGCTCGAGCAGCGGCTGGCTGGAATCCTCCGCTTCTTCCAGGACCCGGCGATTGAACTCGATCCAGCTCAGCTCGCGGTTAATGAAATTCGCGTGATCGGAAAAATTCGGCGGCGCCTTTTCGTCGTTAGGCGCGGGCATGGCAACGACGTTATCCGGCGTGAGGGAAACGGGCGAAGGATTGCTGAACGGCATAACGAAAAGCGGGTCGGAGAACGGCGAAGATTTTAACTAACCAGAAGCCTCCGGACGCGCAAACGCGCCTCCGTCCGCGCAAATGCCCCGTTCGCGCAAATGCGCGTCCGCACCCGCAAACGTCGCGCCGTCATCCCGAGCGGAGCCGAAGGCGCAGTCGAGGGATCCCGTGGAGTTTCGTTGAAGATTTCGTTGCCACTGCTTCGGAGCTTCGGGTTTTTCCACGGGATCCCTCGGCTACGCTGCGCTCCGCTCGGGATGACGGCGTCCGACGTGATGGAAGCCTGACTTCCATTGACGCGCGCCGCACTTCGCCCCCAACCTCCTCCTATGCCTGGTCGCCGCGCGCAGAAACACAACACCAAATGGTGGAAGATCGAGCTCGAAGAAGCGCTCGGACTGACTCTCGCCGTCCTTGGCCTCGTCGCGGTCTTTTGCGTCTTCTTCATTCGCCGGCACGTCCTCGAATATCATCTCGAACACACCTTCAGCGTGAGCGATCCGGAATTTCTCGGCTCGGCCCTCGCGCTCGCGGATCCGGTTCCGTTAGGCGGAAATAAGATCGATCTCCTCCAGAACGGCGACGAGTATTTCCCCGCCATGCTCGCCGCGATCAATGGCGCGCGGAAGACGATCAATTTCGAAGCCTACATTTTTTACTCCGATGAAATCGGCCGCGCTTTTCGCGACGCACTTTGCGCGCGCGCCCGCGCCGGGGTGCAGGTGCGCGTCCTCCTCGATGGCATCGGCTCTAGTTGGAAGCTCGATAATTCCGACGTGAAAATGCTCCAGCAAGCGGGCTGCAAATTCAGCTACTACCATCCACTACACTCCTGGCGAGTCGATCGCACGAATCGCCGTTCGCATCGGCGCGTCATGGTCGTCGATGGGAAAGTTGGCTTCACCGGCGCGATCGGATTCGCCGAGGAATGGTCGGGGCACGCGCAGGATCCGAAACATTGGCGCGACATCCAGGCGCGCGTCGAGGGACCGCTCGTCGCCGAGCTGCAGAATGCTTTCGAAGCGCATTGGATCAAAACTTTTGGCGAAACGCTGAGCGGCGCGGATCAATTCCCTGCACATCCCGCGGCGGGAAATCTGCGCGCGCAAACGATCGCGTCGCACTCTTTCTCGCAGGCGCCGATGCCACTGGCCGAGGCGGTGGCGTTCGCCGCGGCGGAGCGCCGCATTTGGATCACGAACGCCTACTGCACGCCGACCGACGACCAGGTCGAGCTTCTCGTTAGGGCAGTGCAGCGTCATGTCGATGTGCGCCTGATTCTTCCGGGGGTAAACAACGATCAACCCCTAACGAAAAGCGCGGGGCGCGCCGCCTATGGCCGCATGCTCGAAGGCGGCGTGAAAATTTACGAATATCAGCCGACGATGATTCACACGAAGTCGATGGTGAGCGACGGCCGCTTTTCACTCATCGGCTCGTCGAACTTCGACGCGCGTTCCGCGGAGATAAACGAAGAGCTCGACCTCGCAATTTACGACGAAGGATTTGGCGGAAAGATGGAAGCGATTTTCGAAAAGGACCTCGCGCAGTCGAAGGAATACACGCTGCAACAATTCAAGAGTCGCTCGCTCTGGGAACGCACGACCGAATGGATCGCGCTGCCCTTTCGCTCGCAGATGTAACACGGGCTGTGTTACGAACGAAACGTGAGCTGCGCGATGCCGGATTTATCCAGGTCTCCCAAGCCTTGCGCGATCATTTTTTCATATTGCGCTTTTGTCGCGCGCGCGAGCGGCAGGTCCAGTCCTTCCTGCTCGCCTAACGACAGGGCGATGCCGCTGTCTTTGGCCGCGTGCGCGGCGGAGAAAAAACAGGCGTGATCGTGGTTTTGCATATCCTCACCGTCCGTCTGCAAAACGCGCGAAGCCGCGCCCGTCTCGCTAAAAACTTCGCGCAGCATCGTGAGATCCAACCCCAGCGCCTCGCCCAGGCCAAGCCCTTCGGCCAGCCCGGCCGTGTTGATATTCATCACCATATTGACGAGCGCTTTCACCTTGGCCGCTTCGCCCGCCTTGCCGATATAGCGAATCTGCGAACCGAGCGCCTGAAGAATCGGCTCGGCCATTTCGAAAGCGGATTTCTCGCCGCCGCACATGAGATAGAGCGAACCTTCGCGCGCCTGCGTGATGCTCGAAGCCATGCAGGCCTCGAGCGTTTGCGCGCCCGCGGCGCGCGCGAGCTGCTCGACCTCGACGTGCACCGCCGGCGAAATTGTGGCGCAGTTAATGAAAAGTTTTCTCTTCGCGTTTTGCAAAAGATTGTCGTTAGGCGCAGCAAAAATCTCGCGCATGGCCGCGTCGTCCGAGACCACGGTGATGACCACATCCGCTGCCGCGGTCACTTCGCCTAACGACTGACTCGCGAAGCTGCCCAGTTCCTGCGCGAGGCTGGTGGCAACCGGACGCTGCGCGTCGTAGAGCGCGGTGAGATGGAAACCTTTTTCCTGCAACCGGCGCGCCATGTTCGCGCCCATCCGCCCGACTCCGACTACTCCGAGGTTCATGACTTGAAAGAGCCCGCGAAGAAAGGGTTGTGCTGCTTTTCCTCCGCCACGGTCGTGAGCGGGCCGTGGCCAGGACAGAGAATGGTGTCGTTAGGCAGAATGAGAATCTTCTCACAATTATTCCGGACCGCGTCGGCGTAGGAGACGTTCCCGCCACCCATCGAGCCGGCGAAAAGCGAGTCGCCCACGATCGCCACCGGTTGATCCAAACCGCGGATGAAAAAAGTCATGCCTCCGGGGGAATGTCCTGAAGTCAGGGTCGCCTCGATCGTCAGGCCGCCAACCTCGAAGCTCTCGCCCTCAACCAGCGGCCGGGCATTAGGCGCGGACTCGAGCTCGGAGAGATAGACCGGCGCGCCGGTGGCTTCGACCAGCCGCGCCAGATCGGCCACGTGATCGGGATGCGCATGCGTGAGCAGAATCAACTCGATCGTTAGGCCTTCCGCTTTGCTCTTCTCGAGCAGCGCAGAGCAATCGGCGCCCGAATCGAAAACCGCGGCTTCCTTGCTCGCCGGGTCCCAGACGAGGTAGGCGTTCACCGCCATGTCATGAAAGGGCGTGTTGAACTGGGCCAAACCTTCGACCGCGCTGTCGTTAGGCAACCATTCGTTCTGCGCGAAGGAGGCCAGCGCGTCGGCATCGAGGTGCAGCGCCGGAGCGATGCGGTCGAGCGTTGCGCGATCGAATTTTCCATCGTGCAACGCGCGGATCGCTTCCTCGCTCGCGCCTGAATTGTGCGCGAGTTGGCTGTCGGAAATCTCCAGACCGCGCTGCGCTTTGCCGATGATGTCGGTGAAATTATCTTCTAAAGGGATTCGCATGCCCCACTAAATCGCGGCGGCGGTTGGTGTCGAGTGCTTCTGCATCGCGGGCAAATTTGTGCGCGCTTTCTCCGCCACGGTCGCCGCAATTTCTTCGAGCCGATGCGATTTGCCGGTCTCTTTTTCGATCGAAGTCATGGTGACGCCATCGATGCCGCAGGGTGTGATCTGATCGAAGGCGGTGAGGTCTCCGCTGACGTTGAGAGCGAAGCCGTGCATCGTGACCCACTGCCGGACGCCGACGCCGATCGAGGCGATTTTGCGATCCTCCACCCAAACGCCGGTGAGTCCTGCGCGCGTCGCAGCGGAAATTCCATAGCGCGCGAGGACATCGATGAGCAGGGCTTCGATCCAGCGCAAGTAACGATGCAAATCCTGACCGTAACGGCGGAGATCGAGCAAAAAATAACCGACCAGTTGTCCCGGCCCATGCCAGGTCGCCTGACCGCCGCGATTGATGGGAAAAAGCGGATGCGGCAAATGTTCTGTGCCGCGCAAGCTCGACCGATCCAGCGTGCGACCGATCGTGTAAACGGGCTCGTGCTCGAGTAGCCAGAGTTCATCGGGCGCTGCAGCGTCGGCGCGTTTCGCTTGCACCAATGTTTCCTGGCGCTCGAGCGCTTCCGCAAAATCGACCCGGCCTAACCAAAGCGTCTCCAACGACAGCGGCGAGATCATATTTGCGCCTGACCCGGCAGGCCAAGACGCGCTCCCTCCTGGGCGCGCAAATGCGTGAGCCCAATGGCGAGCGCGTCGGCCGCGTCCGCGCCGGGCGTTGTCGTTAGGCCAAGAAGCGCGCGGACCATGAAAGCAACCTGCGTTTTATCTGCGGAGCCGTTGCCCACGGTCGCCTGCTTGATGCGCCGCGGCGCGTATTCGAAAATCGGCAGCCCGCACGCTGCCGCCGTCATGATGGCCGAGCCGCGCGCCGCGCCGAGCGTGATCGCCGTCTTGTAACTCTGCACATAAATGACCGCTTCGAGGGCGCAGCAATCGGGCTCGTGCGCATGAATCAATTCCGCGAGCCGGTCGTGAATGGCGACAAGACACGACGACATGCGAAGCGAGCTCGCATTCTGGATGACGCCGAAATGGAGCGCGCGAAATTTCCCGGCGCCGTTCGTTTCGATGATGGCGACACCGGAGCTGCGCAGAGAAGCGTCGATCGCGAGCACGCGCATCGTTAGGCGAGAGAAGAGCCGGCGGAGGGTCGCATGGTTCAGCTTAGGTTCCGCTCCCGGTGCTTCAAGGCGGAAGTCGGCCACCGTCACTCAACAACGCCAAACGAGGGAAGGCGTGTCATCCCGAGCGGAGCGAGGGACCCCGCAAACGTTTCTCGACGACGTGCTCGAAAGAAGACGTCGAAAGACGCTTGCGGGGTCCTTCGCGCGCTTCGCCGGCTCAGGATGACAATGGTTACTTGGGAGATGACTTGAAGGGCAAGATGCGATCGGCGGCGAAGTAAGGCTGCAACATTTCCGGAATTACGACCGATCCATCCGGCTGTTGATAGGTCTCCACGAGTGCCGCGAAGAGCCGTGGCAACGCCGTGCCCGAACCGTTCAAGGTGTGCGGAAAGCGATTTTTTCCTTCGACGTCTTTGAAACGCAGGTTCATTCGACGCGCCTGGAAATCTTCAAAGTTCGAACAACTCGAAACCTCCAGATAAGCATTTTGTCCCGGAGACCAAACCTCCAAATCATAAGTCTTAGCCGACCCGAAACCGACGTCGCCGGTGCAGAGTTCGATCACGCGATAATGCAAGCCTAACGACTGTAAGACTCGCTCCGCGTCGGCCGTGAGAGCGTCGTGTTCGGCATAGGAAGTTTCCGGCGCCGTGATCTTAACCAGCTCCACTTTATCGAAGTGGTGGACGCGAATAATGCCGCGCGTTTCGCGTCCCGCGGAGCCGGCTTCGCGGCGGAAACAAGGCGTGTAAGCGACATACTTTTTCGGCAACTCCGACGCGGGCAGGATTTCTTCGCGATGAAGATTTGTTAGGGGCACTTCTGCTGTTGGAGCGAGAAACATCGCGCCTCCCTCGAAGCCGTACATGTCTTCTTCAAATTTCGGCAACTGTGTCGTGCCGATCATGCAATCTCGCCTAACGAGAAAAGGAGGACTGACCTCGAGGTAACCATGCTCGCGCGTGTGCAGATCGAGCATGAACTGAATCAAAGCGCGCTCCAGCCGCGCACCCGCGCCAGTAAAACAAATGAAGCCGCTGCCACTAAGTTTGGTGGCACGTTCGGCGTCGAAGAGCTGCAGCTTTGCGCCGAGGGCGACGTGGTCGAGGATCGGTCCCGCAAACGACGGCTTCTCGCCCCACGTGCGCACGACCGGGTTATCCTTCGCCGTCTTTCCCACCGGTGCGCCGGCGTGCGGAAGGTTCGGAATGTTCAGGAGCAAATCGCGCTGCCGCTCTTCCGCGACGGCTGTTTGCCTAACGAGTTCGGCAATTCCATCTCCGATCCGGCGCACCTGTTCCTCCACTTCCGCCGAGTTCTCGTTACGACTGCGCGCGCCGCCGATTTCTTTGCTTAGCCGTTTGCGATCCGCGTTGAATTGCTGGAGCGCGGTTTCGAGTTTCCGGCGCTCGGTATCGACGGCCAGGACTTCGTCGATTTTCAACTGCTCGTCGCCGCCGCGCGTGGCCAGTCGGCTCTTCACAAAGTCGGGTTGTTCGCGGACGAGCCGGATGTCGAGCATGCGCAGGAAAAAGACAGGATTAACCGGATTAACAAGATTTTTTCGTGGAGAAAAGCGGCGCCTGGCGCTAAAAAGAGCGCGTGACTTCGCCGCCCGCGCCCGCATAATTTCGGTGTGGATCAGCTGAAGCTCCTCGGCGTCGCGCTCGGTCTCGCGTGTCTCGCCGGCGTCAATCTTTATCTGACGGTCTTTGTCACCGGGTTGGCGATTAATCAGCACTGGATCGTCCTCGGGCCCGAGTACCAATCGCTCGCGATCCTGGCCGATTCTCGTGTGCTTTGGATTTCCGGCGCGCTCTATGTGCTGGAGTTTTTTGCGGATAAAATTCCGTGGGTCGATTCGGCCTGGGACACGGTGCATACGATTATTCGGCCAATTGGCGGTGCGCTTCTGGCCATCCGCGCGCTCGGGCAAACCACGCCGGCATTCGATGCTGTCGTCGCCCTCGCCGCGGGGAGCGCGAGTCTGGTCACGCATTCGGCGAAGGCTTCGACTCGCCTCGTCGCGAACACTTCGCCCGAGCCATTTTCCAACATTGGACTCAGCTTGCTCGAAGACGCTGCTGTTGTCGGCGGGCTCGCGCTCATCCATTACAACCCGCTCTGGGCGCTCGCGGTTTTCGTTCTGATCCTGTCGATCATTCTTTACCTCGCGCCGAAGATTTTTCGAGCGGTCCGGGTCAAACTCTGGCTCATCTGGAAAAAGCTGAACGGCCCGGCCGAGCACGAAGCCGGCTCTACGCTCCCGGCGCATCTGCCCTCGCGCTACGCCGCCGCGTTTGAGCGCGAAAACTTGTTAGGCGAAACCGTCGCCTGGGCGGTGCCGTGCCTGACCAAAAAGATGCGCGGCGTTCCGGCGAACACGACCGGCCTGCTCGTGGCCACGCAGGAAGACGCGAACAAGTTGTTCTTCCTCGCGCGCGGAGGCTGGCGTGCGCGAGCGCATACCATTCCGCTCGCAGGCTGCACGGCGACCCGCGAACCGAAGTTTCTTTCTGAAAATCTCATCCTCGATGGCGGCAGCGCGCGCGGAGGGGAGTTGGTTTTTCTTTTCGAGCGCGGTCAGGGCGAGCGCGTGCAGCGAATCGTGGATTTCATCAACGGCAGGCTCGTCACAGCGGCTCAACCATCTGTGCCGGCAGAAAGCGTAGCCTAACGAGTAAATGTCTCTCCGGCCTTCGCGCGGACGAAGTGGAGGTAAGGGGATTCGAACCCCTGGCCTTCTCATTGCGAACGAGACGCTCTACCAACTGAGCTATACCCCCGAAAAGCTTGCCTGACTGACTGCGAGACCTGTCTTAGCCTGACAATCCAGCCATTGTCGCCCCGGATAATTTCCGAAAGTCCGCTCCAGCCCTGGAAAGTCAAGGTTCGGTTGGACTGGAGATGCAGCTCGACAGCTTGTGCAGAACCGGACAGCTGTTGCGCGGTAAGAAGTCGAGATAAGACTCTCGCATGAACAGTTCAAGTCTCGATCCGCGCTTCCCTGTCGGGAAAAGGGAACCGGGCCTCGATCTGTTGCGTACGCTCGCCATCGTCCTCGTTGTTGTTTATCACATCGGCATCTTTGGCTTCGCTGTACCGAATGACTGGCATCGATTCGGTTGGGTCGGCGTCGATCTCTTCTTCGTCCTGAGCGGTTATCTTATTGGCGGTCAGTTGCTGGCTATGCTGGCTCGTGGTCAACCGATCGAGTTTCGTCGTTTCTATGTTCGGCGCGCGCTTCGCATTCTGCCGCCTTACTTTGCGGTGCTAGCTATCTACTTTCTCTGGCCTTCGGCGCGCGAATTTCCGACTATCTCTCCGCTCTGGAATTTCTGCTCTCTGTTCAGAATATCGACCTGCATGGAGGAACAGCTTTTTCTCATGCCTGGTCGCTCGCGGTGGAAGATCAATTCTATCTGCTCTTACCAGTCCTTCTCTCGTTAGGTATCCGGCAAGCAAAGGCGAGCGTCATTATTCCTGCGCTCTTGATCGGGCTGGGATTAGCTCTGCGCGCCTTGCTGGCTTACCTCCATCCCGGCGCCACGGGAGCCGTTTCGGCGCGAGCTTTTCAGCTATGGATTTACTATCCTACCTGGACGCGGCTTGACCCTTTGGTGGCGGGAGTGTCGTTGGCCGGGATAAAGATATACCGGCCGTTATGGTGGCAACGTATGCTCAGGTCGGCGGGGTGGCTTTGGCTGCCAGGGTTATTAGCCGTCGGCGGCGGATTAGCGATGGGTGAAGGCCAGTTGACGGTTGCTACTTGTGTTTGGCAATTTCCTCTTGTCGCCTTTGGCATGGCGCTTCTCCTCCTCTGCGCTGTGAGTCCGGCATTACCATTTTGTCGCGTGGAGATTCCGGGAGCGGGTTTCCTGGCGAGCATCGCTTACAGTGTTTATCTAAGTCATAAGCTCGTCATTCATGGCTTTAGCGTCGCCTGTGCGCGGCTTAATTTGCCGCTAACTTCCATCGCGGCTTTCGTCTTCGTGCAAGTTCTTATCTACGCTGGAGGAGCAATCTTATTTCTCGGCGTGGAACGCCCGTTTCTGCAGTTGCGACAGCGCATGGCCACGCGGCTTCGCTAGCGGCAACACCTGACAGAGTATGAGGCAGCCACCTTTGCCCGAAGTGGGGCTTAACCGAAACTCTTTCGATTGCCGGTACATAACGTGCTCCGAATAACAGTGCTTCACCCGCAACCCATATGAACATTCATGTCCCTATTCTCGGTCTTAGCATCTCGCAAAACTCAACTGTTAGTTCTCGTCTCTTCTAGCTTCTGCTTCGCCCTTTCTTCCAACGCGAAGCCCTTTCATCATAAGTATCATTGGTCGCCTCCTCCCACCCCCACTCCGACTGCGACGCCAACGGCCACACCTACCCCGACGCCGCCGCCTCCTACTCCCACGCCGTCACCTAGCGGCACGCCGACACCTACTCCTACAGCGACGCCGTCGCCGACACCTAGCGCCACTCCGACACCTACTCCGATTCCACAGGGGTTCACCTCGCCGCGCGGTATCTTCTATCTTCTGGGCACGGATGCTCCTATCTCTTCCAAGCAATCTTGCTGGACGAATCCAGGGGTCGACGGTGTCCGGCTAAGAGTAAGTATCGGGACGCTCGAGCCACAGGCAGGCGTTTACGATTGGACACAGTTGGATGCTGCTTCCGCACTCGCTCAGGCGAACGGGAAGCAATGGACGGTCGGAGTTATTTGGGGGATGGCCTGTCCGCAATGGGTCTATGATGCCGGCGCAGTGCCCGTGACTCTCGCCGATGGAGTGATGCCTACCCCGTGGGATCCCGTAGAGATGTCGGCGGAGCTTAACTTTATCAATGCCTTCGCGGCCCGTTACGCAAACGATCCCTCCCTCGCGGGAGTTATCATCGGCGGCCTGGGTCAGGTGATGGAGACTTATGTCGCCCGCAC
>JACDGS010000040.1 GCA_013821455.1 Chthoniobacterales bacterium | reverse complement strand
CCCCGGCGGCCTTGCCATTCTCCACGCGGCCGGGGTCACCGGCCCCGGCTACAATGGCGTTTCGCCTTGCGACCGCGCGGCGCGATTTCTGGAACCATGGATTCTGGTCCGACGAGTGATTAATCACCAACTCAGTGATAACTCTTAGTCCGCGCGCATGCGCCGCGGCGAGGAAGGCCTTGAAATCATCGAGCGAACCGTACTTTGGATTTACATCGTAGTAGTCGGCGATGTCATAGCCATCATCGCGCATCGGCGAAGGGTAAAACGGCAGCAGCCAAATGGCGGTGACACCGAGCTCCTGGAGATAATCGAGTTTCTCGATGAGTCCGCGGAAGTCGCCCATCCCGTCGCCGGAAGCGTCGTGAAAGGTTTTGACATGCAGTTCGTAAATGACGGCGTCCTTGTACCAAAGCGGGTCGGAAGCAGAGCGAGAAGAATCGTCAGGCATGGGAAGCATCATTGCCGCAGAACCGGTCAAAGCGCAATTTTTGCCTGCATAGGGAGCGATTTGTGAGGTTCCTCCCCCGCCGCTTTCAAAATGGGATCGGCTGGAAATTTTTGAATCTTCGTTGCAGCGACCCGTCGCCATAAAAGAAGGCCTCTCTTATCCTCCCCGGGGATTCAATGGCTCCAAGGCGTAATCTGCCATGGAACGTCTCGAAAGAGCCACCCGAAGAGAGCTTTCGAGATGCTTTACTCGTTAGTTACGCGTGGGTCATTTTCACGGAACGAATCACTCATCTAAAACCCAAAGCTAGCCCTTCGATTCTCTTCCACTCCTCGGGAGTAAGAGTGAGTTCGACAGAGGCCATATTCTCCTCGAGGTGCGCGAGGGAAGATGTTCCGGGGATGGGTAGAATGACTGTTGAATGTTGCAGCAACCAAGCCAGAGCGAGCTGGGTCACACTCACGCCGTGCCGTTCTGCTTCCTTGGCCAGCGTGCCTCCAGTTCTCGTTAGATCGGTATCTCCTCCACCGACCGGAAACCAGGGTATAAATCCTATGTCCTCCTTTTCGCAGTAGCGCAGTGTCTCTTCCGATTTGCGGTTGGCGATGTTGTATTCATTCTGCACGCTGACAATGGGTAGAACTTTGCGCGCACGCTCGATTTCCCTGGGCTTAACCTCCGATAGTCCGACATGCCGAATTTTCCCGGCATCTTGCAAAGCCTTCAGCGCTCCTAACGAGTCCTCGACCGGCACTTTGGGATCGATCCGGTGCAATTGATAAAGGTCAATCCGCTCGACCTGCAACCGTTGCAGACTCTTCTCGACGCACTTTGTGAGATAATCGGGCTGTCCGTTTGGCACCCACTTACCGGGGCCGGGCCTCGTTAACCCGCCCTTGGTCGCAATCACCAGCCCGTCGGGGTACGGATAAAGCGCTTCGGCGATCAGCAGCTCGCTCACCTCAGGTCCATAAGCGTCGGCGGTATCGATGAGATTAATCCCCATTTCGATTACCCTTCGCAATATCTGGTACGCGCTTTTCTTATCGTCGGGCCAGCCCCAGACGCCTTTCCCCGTTAGGCGCATCGCGCCGTAACCCAGGCGCTTGACGGTCAGGTCGCCACCGATCCGGAAGGCAGGGTTAGAGTTTGTATTTTTGGACTTATCTTCTTTCATAGTGAGATACTTCAGCGGCACGATAACCCGCTTTACCATTCTCCGAAGGCATTGTTGCAGAATGTAATTCTTGTCGCCTTCATTCGCTCTCCGCGTTATGAGTCTTTTCCAAAAAAAAATCCAATGGTCACCAAACGCACGAGAAAACGAAAAACACCCGAAAAGTCCTGGCTCCTTCGACATTCGCTGACCATTGTAACCTGCCTGCTCCTGGGAACGTGGTTATGCGGTTATATCTGGCTCGACCCGAAGTCGCGTCTGGCCGCATTTTGCGGTAATGCGGTCGCGGATTGGAGCGGTTCGTTGGTCATTATTCTGGGCACGAAGTTCTTTTACGAAGTCGGCTCGAAGGAGAGCCGTCCCTTTCATTCACATGGCGCTAATAAGTGGTGGAACCTCCTTGTGGAGCATTCGCTGTTGATCTTTATCGGCTTAACCGGAATCGTCTGGGCAGTGCTCTTCTGCCGAATGCAGCCGGATAGCAAATGGGGCCAGGTGGTCGGTAACCTTCTCTCGGAATGGGGTCAGATGGCCGGCCTGGTCTTTCTCACGAAAAAACTCATGGAGATAGGATCGAAAGAGTAAGGGACGACCTGGATGCTGCCCGCTAACAGACGACATTGTCATCCTGAGCCGGCGCAGCGCGGCGAAGGACCCCACAGGCGTCCTTCGGCGTCGTCTTTCGGAGGTCGCGTCTATTAACGCTTGCGGGGTCCCTCGCTTTGCTCGGGATGACACGCAGTCTCTCTCTCTGTTTATGAGACGGTTTCCCGCGAGGGGTGGAGCTACACCTCGTCCAGGAGGGCCTTAGCCTAACGAGTAAAGGAAGAGGAAGTCTAAACGCCCCAGCAAAGCCAGAGAGGGAGTGCCTCGAGCCTCAACACCAAAGGCACTCCCTGCTGCGACTCCGCAAACTAGCTGTTCCCTACCTTGAGCAACACCGAGTAGATAGCATTCTCCCATTTTAGCCGCATCGTGCCGCCCTGGCCCTCGCGATTCTTATCGAGCGTGATGGTGAATTGGTCCAGCGCCGAGGTCATCGCTTCTTTCTTCATCTCGATCTTGGCAAAGTCCTGGCTTTCGTCGTGTTTGGTCCCCCATTGGCCGGTCTGTTTGTTGACGACCAGTGAGGCGGAACCTTCCGCCGGCACCAGATAGAGCGAGTAAGAGCCCGTTGGGATCTTAGTGCCGCCCAAGTCCAGGTCATGATCGGTCGTCAGCAAAGTGGCTTCATCGGCGCCCAGCCGCCACGATTTTTCGAAAGGAACGAGGCCACCCCAAATCTTCCTCTTCTCGCCCGTCTTTGGATCCTTTGTGAAGGGCCGGCCATAAACGATCGAAATTTTCGCGCCATCAATCATGGCCGAGACCGTTTCGTGCGGACTAACCCTTTTTTTCTCCTGCGCGTGCAACGGAATGGAAGCGGACAACAGAAGCGTGACAATAGCCGAAGTTATTTTGAAGTGTTTCATCTGAGCGCAAGCTAGGACGGTTCTCGGCCTTCGTCCAGATGCGAAGCAATCTGGCTAGGCAGGCAACCCGTGGCAGTCGCGCTCCCATCTCCGCAAGGCAGTTCGAAACGAAAGGTCTGGGCAGGTGCGCGTAGGTTAAATCCTTATCTGCTGGTTCCCCGTTTGACAGCCGCCTTAACCTAAAGTTTCGTCGCCGCGGCTATGACTAAAGTCTTACTTTCCTTCGCCTCCGCACTAACACTTCTTCTATCGACCGCGGCGCAGGCTGGAACGGAGCAGGCGCAGGAGCTATCTCTGCGCGACACGCGGGTGGATGGCTTCGCCAAAGGTTCCTTGGAATTAGAAAACGTCACGGGCGCCTTTTTCTTTTTCGACCGCGGCGATAATGGCGGATCTACGATCGATCTCGCGGTGGATAGTCTGAGACTTGGAGTTATGCTGAGCAATCCGCATGGGACTGGTTTCTTCGCGGGTAACTCTGAGTTCCTGGGTGAGGTTTTTGGCGGTCCTATCTTTGAAGGCCCAGGTAGTGTCACTGCCGGCGCGACCATCTTTATTCGCTATAACTTCTTTCGTCCGGGCGCGCGGGTTATTCCCTATTTTCAAATCGGAGGCGGCGGAGTCTATACCGACATCGATCAGAAAGGATCTCGCGGGTTAGTTAGTTTACCGGTGGAGTTCAACTTGCAAGGTGGCGGCGGTTTGCGTATTCCGATCAATCGTCATTGGTCCCTCCTCATGGAAGCGGGCTATCGTCATATTTCGAACGCTTCGATTAAGTCGCCTAATGGCGGCGTCGATTCTCTCGGCGGTGACCTGGGGTTTGGTTTCTCTTTTTAAGCCAGGATAGAGTCTCAGAGCAGAATTCCAGAGCTAGGTTCAAGCCGCGGCTCAAAAGCTTGTCATCCCGAGCGAAGCGCAGCGAAGTCGAGGAACCCCCCGAGGATCCTCGACGACGCACCCTTGCTTGATTAAGGCTAAGAGATAACTTCAATCGTGGCGCAAGCGGAGACTCTTCTGGAAGAAAAAAAGAACGGTTATCCCTGGCGGCTCTTCTTCTTTCTTCTTTTCTGCTCCCTTTTGGGTGTCCTGGCTGTGCTGCCGTATCTTAGCGCGGTTCTGGCCTCATCCACTCTTACCCTCAAGCCGCTCCCACTGCCCCTTCCTATCCTGGCACTCATCCAGGGAGTCACGAATTTCAGTATCGCGATTGGCCTCGGGTTATGGTTCGCCCGTAAACTAGGACTGGGTGCGCCTATCCTGGAAGCATGGCTTTATCGTAAGAGCTATCCGATCTCCCCGCGCCTGGTCGCAATCTCGTGCCTAACGGGTGTAGGACTTGGAGTAATGACATTGCTCTTGCTTCGAAGCCCCATCGGCGCACCGCTGGCTAGCTTGCCGGTGGCGACCGAAGGAGTTATGCCGCTCTGGAAAAGATTTCTCGCCTGTTTCTACGGTGGTCTTTGCGAAGAAATGTTGATGCGGCTCTTTTTCCTCTCCTTCTTGCTCTGGCTCTTCGGGAAATGCGCGCGCATGAGTCATCCCGCGCGTTCTCGCATTATCTTTTGGATTGCCAACCTTGTTGCCGCCCTGGCTTTTGGCGCGGGCCATCTTCCGCTCGCGGCTCACCTCGTCCCGCTCACCTTTCCGGTGGTCACCGCGGTGATCTCCCTCAACGCCTTTGTCGCTCTCGGGTTTGGCTATCTCTACTGGGCGCGCGGGCTCGAAGCTGCGATGCTCGCTCACTTCGCCGCCGATTTGGTCCTGCACGTCGTCGGTCCGCTCTTCTAGCGCCAGGGCGCGGAGATTGTGGCCTAACGAGTAAAGGACGTTGAAAACTCGGTCCTGTCGTTGCTAGTTATATTTTCTTTGAACGCGGCCTTCCACTTGCGCCGCGAAATTTGACTCGCTCGCTGTCACCGCCTCTCTTGGGTGCGTCTCGGGAAAAGCATCTTCGCACATGTCACATCTTGTCCGCATTCTTATGGCCGCTTTATTTGCTACGATCAGTCTCAGTGGAAATGCGCCAGCGGTGGAGGCGCCGCGCGAGATGGATTCCGCGCAAATCCGGCTCGCCCTCCAGAAGCTCAACGTGCTCGGCCGCGTTCTCTACGTCGCGGCTCATCCCGATGATGAGAATACGAACCTGATTGCCTATTGGGCGAACGGAGCGCTCTATGACACGGCCTATCTTTCCCTCACGCGCGGCGATGGCGGCCAGAACTTGATCGGACCCGAGTTGCGCGATCAGCTCGGAGTGATCCGCACGCAGGAGCTGCTCGCGGCGCGCAAGATCGACCACGGCCGGCAGTTCTTTACCCGTGCCAACGATTTCGGTTTCTCGAAATCCGCCGAGGAGACGTTGCGCATCTGGGACCGGGAGAAAATTCTCGCGGACGTGACCTGGGTGATCCGGGAGTTTCGGCCAGATCTCGTAGTGACTCGCTTCCCCACCGAAGATAGCGATACGCATGGGCACCACACCGCTTCGGCTCGCCTAACGAGTGAAGCATTCCGCGCCGCGGCTGACCCGAAGCGTTTTCCCGAACAGTTAAAGTTTGCGCAAACGTGGCAACCAGCACGCTTGCTTTGGAATTCATGGCAAGGATTGCGCGGTAACTCTCGCACCGAGCCAGCCGACACTGATGGTCTGATCAGCCTGGAAGCAGGTGGTTATCAACCGCTCGCCGGTAAGTCTTATCCAGAGATAGCCGCGGCCAGTCGCAGCATGCATAAGAGCCAGGGTTTCGGTGTGGAAGTGAATCGCGGAGAGCGCAAGGAGTATTTCAAGTTTCTCGATGGTAAACCAGTCGAAGATGGCAGCATTTCCGAGGGAATTAATACGACCTGGTCCCGCGTCCCGCATGGAATAGGAATAGCTGATCAGGTCCGCGCGATCCTAAAGGACTACGATGCGACGCAACCTTCCGCCTCCGTGCCGGCTTTGTTGGAGCTACGCAAGTCTTTGCGCGACTTGGGCGATGACCCATGGGTGACGCAAAAGCGCGCGGAACTCGATGGCATTATCGGCGCCTGCCTCGGGTTGCATCTCGAGGCCATCACGGAAAAGCCCGCCGCGCAACCGGGCGCTAACCTAACGATGCGGATCGAAGCGGTAAATCGTTCGCCCATGGCCGTGCAAATCAAGTCGCCGGTGATGGCTGCGCTAGTGCCTAACGAAGTAACGACTGAGACAGTTACCGTCGCTCTGCCGAAAGACCTGCCCTATTCGGAGCCTTATTGGTTACGCACGCCCGGGACAGTGGGCACTTACACCGTCGCGGAGCAAACACTTATCGGCCGTCCGGAAAACCCGCCACCATTTCCGGTAGATGTAACATTGCAGGTGGGTGGGGAAGAGATCACTTACTCTCTGGCGCCGCGCTACCGTAAAGTAGATCGCGTCGCAGGCGAAGTCAGTGAACCGCTGGTCATCGCGCCGGCAGCTTTTGTTGAGTTACCCCAACCGGTCTTTGTTTTCGGTAACGAGCAAGCTAAGTCAATCACCGTCCGAGTCATCGCGTCGACCGCGGATTTTAACGGCAACGTCTCCCTAAAAGCTCCAGCGGGTTGGAAAGTGGAACCGTCTTCAGTTCCGGTAAAGCTCTTCGGAGCTTTGAGCGAAACGAGCTGTAACTTCCAACTGACGCCTCCGCCCTCTTCCGGAGAAGGAATGTTAAAAGCTATCCTCACTTCCGACGCGGGGACAAAGGAGGCATTTGGCATACAGCGGATAGAGTATCCGCACCTCGAGCCGCAGACACTTATCTCACCAGCGCAAGCTAGACTCGTTAGGGCGAGCATCGAAAACAAAGCGCGAAAAGTCGGATACATTCCCGGCGCCGGCGATGCTATTCCTGGGTGCCTGCGCGAAATAGGCTCTGAAGTCACCATCCTGGACGAGAGCGAAATAAAATCCCAGACCCTCGCGCAGTTCGACGCGGTGGTGCTGGGTGTGCGCACCTATAACGTGCATCCGAGTCGGGTGGACGCCTGGTCTCGCGAGCTACTCGCATACGCGCAGAGTGGGGGTGTCGTGCTGGTACAGTATAATACCACGCCCGGCCCGAAACTCGACCAGCTTCCTCATCCACTAACTGTCTCTCACGACCGCATCACCGATGAGACGGCGAAAGTTCGTATCCTTGCAGCGGACCATCCGGCGATGAATTTTCCGAACAAGATCACGGCGGAAGATTTTAAAGGCTGGGTGCAGGAGCGGGGCCTTTACTTTCCCAGCCAATGGGATGTGGCCTGGACGCCTATTCTCTCCTGTAACGACCCAGGGGAAAAACCGCTCAGTAGCGGACTCCTCGTGACCCGGAGTGGTAAAGGGTGGTTCATTTACACGAGCTATTCCTGGTTTCGTGAGCTGCCTGCGGGCGTGCCGGGTGCTTATCGTATTTTTGCCAACATGATTTCATTAGGGCATCCGAATTGACATCTGGGTATCAACGTATCAACGTATCAATCGTGCGCACCACCTTATCTTTGGACGACGATGTCTTCGAAGCGGCGAAGGCCCTGGCAGCTTCTTCCGGGAAGAAGTTAGGGCAGGTCTTATCGCAGCTTGCGCGACGCGGACTTAAAGTTGACGCGACGTGTTCTCGCAAAAATGGCCTGCCGGTGTTCCAAGTCCGGCCGGACGCGCCGATCATCCCGACTAATCGAGCACAGAAACTTTTGGCCGATGATGCAACGTGAAGCCGGCCCTACTCGACACGAATGTCCTGCTCGCTCTCGCCTGGCCTAACCATCAGCACCACGCCGCGGCGCATCGCTGGTTTCATGCCGAGGCCAAATACGGCTGGGCGAGTTGTGCGGTGACGCAACTTGGTTTCGTGAGGCTTTCTTCTAATCCGGCCTTTACGCCGGCGGCGGTCACGCCCTCGCAGGCGGCTGCGCTTTTGGGCGACTTGCTCAGCCATAGAAAGCATCGCTTCTGGCCCTCGCCCGCAGCGAGCAAGCCCGCGCTCTATTTGAGAGCGCTCGGCCATCAGCAGGTGAACGATGCCTACCTCGTGCAGGTGGCAAAGCGTCACCGCGGTCGAGTAGTAACTCTCGATTCCCGACTGCCGATGCATGCAGACGACAAAAGTCTAGTGTCGGTCATCGCGGCCTAACGAGTAAAGGACTGTGAAAAGGGAGCCCACCGCGGTAGATGGAGCAGAGGCCGCGATCCCTCTTTTTGGCAGTTGGCGCAATGCCTACGTCACGATTGTCGCCATCTTTGTCGTGGAGGTGGCGTTGTTCTACTTTGTCGGCCGCTATTTCTCGTGAGCGCGCTCGACTACGCGGTGCTCTTCGGCACGCTGCTCGCGATTGCGCTTTACGGTTGGTGGAAAACCCGGGCGGATCACGACCTGGATCACTATCTGCGTGGAGACGCCAGCATTCGCTGGGGCACAATCGGTCTGTCGGTCATGGCCACGCAGGCGAGCGCGATTACTTTTCTTTCCACTCCTGGGCAGGCCTACGAAAGTGGGATGGGCTTTGTGCAGAATTACTTTGGGTTGCCTTTCGCGCTCATAGTTGTCTGCGCGGTCTTTCTTCCGATTTACCATCGGCTAAAGGTCGTTACAGCCTATGAGTACCTGGGGCAACGTTTCGATCAGAAGACGCGATTGTTAGGCGCATTCCTCTTTCTCCTGCAACGGGGGTTGGCTGCTGGGATTACCATTTATGCGCCCGCGATCATTCTTTCCGCTTTGCTCGGCTGGAATCTACGTCTCACGATCATCCTGGCCGGTCTCTTTGTCGTGATTTACACGGCGACAGGCGGGACGACGGCGGTAAGTCATACGCAAAAGTGGCAGATGGCGGTGATCCTCGCGGGGATGGGAGTCGCTTTCGGAATGATTCTGCATCGGCTGCCGCCGGATTTTTCCTTTCTTCAGGCGATCGCGGTCGCCGGGAAGATGGGTAAGCTCCAGGCCGTCGATTTCTCGTTAGATTTCCAACGGCGTTATACCTTCTGGTCGGGATTGTTAGGCGGGTTCTTTCTTGCGCTCTCTTACTTCGGAACGGACCAATCGCAGGTGCAACGTTATCTTGCGGGCGGCTCGCTCGCGGCCGGCCGGTTTGGTCTGCTCTTCAACGCGGTCCTTAAGATTCCGATGCAATTCTTCATCCTTCTCACCGGAGTCATGGTTTTCATCTTCTTTCAGTTCGAGAAGCCACCGATCTTTTTTAATAAGCCGGCTTATGTGCGCGCGACGCAAAGCGCACAGGCGGACAAGCTCGCCTCTCTACAGACGCGCTATGACGAAGTCTTCGCGCGAAAGCAAACAGCAGTTCATAACTTAACCAGCGCGATGGCTTCGCATTCCGCGCCTGCGGTCACGGCCGCAACGGGCGCGGTCTTACAACCGCAAAAGGAACTCGAAGCGATCCGAACTGAAGTGAAGCGAACTTTAAAGGCGGTCGATCCCAGGGCCGATACCAGCGATGCGGACTACGTCTTCATCACCTTCGTGCTAAATTACCTGCCTCATGGAATCATAGGCCTGCTGGTCGCAGTTATCTTTTGTGCGGGTATGTCCTCCAGTGCTTCCGAGCTAAATGCTTTGGGCTCGACCACGGTGGTCGATTTTTACCGTCCGCTGCTCTATCCGGAGGCGAGTGAAGCGCACTATCTCCTGATCTCGAAAGTGATGACTGCGGCTTGGGGCGCTATAGCTATCTCCTTCGCGCTTTTTGCCAACCTCGTCGAAAACCTCATTCAGGCGATTAACATTCTTGGCTCGATCTTCTACGGCAGCATCCTGGGGATTTTTCTGGTTGCGTTCTTTCTTCCCTTCGTCCGTGGGACTGCGGTCTTTGTCGCCGCGCTTTTCGCGCAAACGCTGGTGCTGGTTTTGTTCTACAGCACTTCGATCGGATATCTCTGGTATAATCTGCTCGGATGCCTGGTAGTCTTCGGCTTATCTGCGGTTTTGGAAAAAACATTCCTGCATGGACCAAGTGTGGCCTAACGAATGAAGGATCCAATTATCTGCTTTGGACAGCAGCCGTGCGGGATTTTCCCGCGCCGGTTTCTTTTCGCCAAGGTCGAGACGGCACGGCGATTACAAGCCGAGATCGGCGGAGAGATCATTTTCTTTTATCATGATAGCGATCACGACCCCCGGGAGACGATGATGCTTTTGCGCGAACATAAAACGGGTGAAGAGCATCGACTCAATTTTAGCTTCGCCAACAAACTGCAGAAGCAATTCTCCCCGCTATTTGCCAAACGTATCTTGCCAGAATGGAAAGAAAAGATGGCGCGACAACTGCCTAACTATGTCTCGACAAAATGGGTCGAAGCTTTTGCAAAGGTCAATGCCGCGAACGTGGCTGAATTTTGCCTTGCAATGTATCGTCAGCTTGGATTGCTCGAAGGCGTGCGCGTGATGCGGTCGGGCGATCCGGACTTTCGGCGACGCGCCATCCCGGTTGATGACTACTTCGTCGACGTGACTTATGAGAACGAACTAGTGCGCGCGCGGATAGGACCGGATGCGCTTCTTTTACATAAGGGAGGAGACTCCTACATAAGGTTGCCGCTGGAACATCATGACTCTGCGCAAATAAGTCCTACTCGCGATACTCGCCTGCGCTGGATGCAATCGGTCGTAGGTTGCACGCATTATGTGGCGGGCGCGAGTGAGGCTGACTATTTGAACAAAGGTGAGGTGCCGGGAGTGGAATTCATCACGCGCGACACTATCTCGGAATCTGACCGCGCTTACGTGCCGGATGAGTGACTCTATCGTTGACTTATCACCGCAAATCACTGGATCTCAGTCGCGACCGCTTAGGATCGGGATCACTTGTTATCCATTAATTGGTGGCAGCGGCATTCTGGCTACGGCGCTTGGGTCGGAGTTAGCGCTGCGCGGGCATGAAGTGCACTTCTTTAGCTCTGCTTTACCCGTTAGGCTCGATCTGGCGCAGCCACGGATCTTCTTTCATCAGGTGACGGTGAATGAGTATAGCCTTTTCACTTACCCGGATTATACCTTGCCATTGGCGGTGAAGATGGCCGAGATCGGGCGCTCGGCGGAGCTTGATCTCTTCCATGTGCATTATGCCGTGCCACATGCCACCGCGGCGTATCTGGCGGTGCAAATGATGAAGTCTTCCGCGACACGGACGCCGAAGATCATTACCACAATGCATGGGACGGACACCACTTTGCTCGGACAGGACTCGAGTTATCGCCCGGCGATCGAGCACGCTCTCTCGCATTCAGACGCTCTCACTACGGTATCGGAAAGCCTGCGTCAGGAAACGCTGGCGACTTTCCAACTTAGCGGGCGAGTAGAGGTAATCCGGAACTTCTTTGCGCCGTCCCTGAGTGTGCGACCACGCGAAGAAATAAGGCATGAGCTAGGCCTAACGAGTAAAGAATTCCTTCTCGTCCACAGCTCGAACGTGCGGCCCCTGAAGCGGATCGACCTGCTTTTGCGCAGTTTCGCCGCGGCGCGAAGCGAGCGGCCTTTGCGGCTGCTAATTCTTGCGGGTAGCTCTTTTGAGAGTTACCGACCGTTGCTCGATGAGTTAGAGTTAGGCGACCGAGTTATCGTTCGGGAAGAAGTTAGTGAGGTGGAGGACTACCTGGGAGCCGGAGATGCCGGGCTTTACACTTCGGAAAGCGAGAGTTTTGGGCTAAGCATTCTCGAAACGTTGTTTCACGGAAAGCCGGTAGTTGCATTCCGAGTAGGTGGTATTCCAGAGGTGGTAATCGATGGGGAGTGCGGATTTCTGCATCCTTTCGGCGACGTGGAAGCGATGGGCAAATCGATGAGTTTGCTGGCGGATTCGAGGGAGCTGGCACGGGAGATGGGCGAGCGCGGGCGACGGCGCGCGGAAGAGAATTTTACGGCTGAGCGGATCGTGCCCGAATATGAGGCCCTTTATCGTCGGGTGATGAGTTAGGTGCGCGTGTCGGTCTGCGCTACCCGACGAGAGATACCACGCTTTATTTTGGGAGCGGGTTTGGGGTGCGTTGGCCGTTGCCTTCAAGGAGGTAGGTTGTTCCTCTTATACTCGTTAGGCTAAGGGTTTGGCGCCAGACGGCCTCTCCCAGGTCGCGGTGCGCGACCAGGCTTTGGGAGGTGGCGGTGGGCTCTGCCGTGATACCACCGAGAGCTTCCTTCAGGATGCGGCCGTCCATTGCTTGTGGCGGTTTAAGGCCAAGGAGCGCGAGGATAGTCGGTGCTACATCGATGTTGCCGGTGGGTGCCTTGTCGATCCAGCCCTTGCGAAAATCTGGCCCGCTCGCGATGAGGGTATTGTGCAGATCGTGGGGACTGAGGCTGCTGTGGGTGCCTTGGCCACGGCCTTTGCCCAGGTCGGAGGCGACTTCGCCCTCGGCGCCGAACTCGTTAGGCCGATTATTCCAATGCGAGGAGACGATAATGTCGGGAGCTGACGCGCTGTCGAGGTGTACCTGTGCCAGTGTAAAAGTGCCATCCATTTTTTCGCGGCTGAGGATGACTCCGGGGAAGTCGGAGCGTTGGAGAAAATCGACGAGTTTGAGCGTGACCGCGGTGTCGTGGCCGATGACATAAAACTCAACACTGGCACCCAGACTAACGACGAGGATCTGGCCGCGTTGTGCTGGCGTTTTGAATTCGCGGACGGCGTCGAACCCGGCCGCGCGCAGGTTGGCTACCATGTCGATGGCTTGTTCGATGGTGGAGAACCCGTGGTCGGAGACGACGATGATGTCGGTCGTCGTTAGGACATTTTTTGCGCGCAAGGCGTCGAGGACGCGCGCGAGATTTTCGTCGTCGCTTTTGATCGCGGCGCGAGATGCGGGCGAGCCTGGAGAGGTTTCGTGCTGGGTGAGATCGGGTTCGCTGAGCCAGAGGAGAGAAAACTTCGGGACGCCGCTTTTCCAAAGCACCTCAGTGAGGGCGCGGGTCGTCCATTGGTCTTCCGCGACGTTAGGCAGCGCAGTTTTGCGTTCCGGGAACGGGCCGAGCGCAGCGACGATTTCCGGCTCGGCCGTCCTGGGCAGGACTTTGCCGCGATAGACTACGACCGAGTGGATGCCGATGTCGCTCTCGCGTTTTCTGCTGCGATCGGCGAGTTGCGCGACCGGTTTTGAGCCGGCGATGGCGGTGCGAGAGCCAGCCTTTTGCAAAATCTCGGCGATGGTCGGAGCGGAGAGGTATCTGGCATTGAGCTTTGAGTCGATGACATCGAGCCCAGGGAAATCCGAGGTGTCGAATGGCGCGAGCGCGTCGACCTCGGGCCGGTATTCGTGGTTAGAAATGACGCCGTTGTGGGCGGGATAATCGCCGGTGGCCAGGACCGCACCGTTGACGTTGGTGGAGGACGGATAACTGGCGTGATTATTTTTGAAGAAGACGCCGTCCTGCGCGAGCCGCGAAAGGGTAGGCGCGGTTTCGGCGGTGACGAAGTCCGGACGCATACCGTCCCAAACGATGAGGACGACATGTTCGGCCGCAGCCGCGTGGCGCAGAGCGAGCGCGAGCAAAGCGACAGTGATGAAGACTGCACGAGGCACCGAATAAGTTGTACGGAGGCCAGCGATCTTACGAGTCTCCTTTGGTGAAAATCCGATGACGGCCGCCGCGCGGTTGCCCCTCGTGGTAGGCTCGCCAGTTCGATGCCTGACGTTCCGCCATCGCCGCGTTTCCGATTTCCCGCTGCCCGACGCTTACAGTTGAGTCGTCATTTTTCCCGGGTGCGCGAAGAGGGGCGGACGTTTCGGGGCGGGCTGCTGCTGCTCGGCGTGCTGGATTTGGAATCGGAATCGAATTTCAAGATCGGTTTGGTGACCTCGAAAAGAGTAGGAGGAGCGGTCGTGCGAAACCGGGTGCGGCGGCGTCTGCGCGAGATCGTGCGGAGGCACCAACACGAGGTGCGCGCCGGTTTTTGGCTCGTCTCGGTGGCGCGTCCGGCTGCGGCCCGGGCGAGCGCGGCAGAACTGGAGGCCGAGTGGCTAAAGCTAGCCGGCCGCGCCGGTCTCCTGCGTGATTGAGCGGTGGAGCGCGCGGATTTGCTTCGCGTGCGGCACTCTCCTATTCTACGCCCCCGATGGTTCTGCTCGTTCGTTTCTTCATCCGCGCCTACCAATGGACGATCTCGCCGATCCTCTCTTTGCTCGGTGGACCGAGCACGGGTTGCCGCTTCCAACCGACGTGTTCCGCCTATTTTTTAGAGGCGGTGGAAAAGCACGGCGCGCTCCGTGGGAGCTGGTTGGGATTGAAGCGACTCGGGCGTTGCCAGCCGTGGGGCGGGCAGGGAGAGGACCCGGTCCCGGAGCGGCGGAGTCATTGTGCGCATGGCTTGGCTTGTGAATAAGCCGGCCGGCTCTTTGTATGGATCGACAAGCTTGGATTGCGGTGACGGTTTGCATACTCGGGCTGATCGGCTGGCAGATTTACACGTTGCAGCATCCTCGACCACTGCCTGCGCGCGTCGCTGTTTCGCCCACTCCCGGCGCGTCCGCGACGGCTGGCGCCACGCCCGCGACCGAGGCCGAGGCGACTCCTCCGCCTAACGAACCGCCGCCCACGCCGACTCCCGCGGCGTTCGTCGAGAAGACGGCAATGCTGCGCAACGACGATCTGGAATTGCTCCTGACCAATCGCGGCGGCGGCATCGCCGAGGCAGTCCTGCCGAAACATAAGGGCGAGAACGACCAGCCCCTTCGTCTCAACGCGCGGGATCGCGTGCCGATCGGCGCAATTATCGAGAGGCCAGCCACGCCTGCGCTGGAAGAATTTGCCGTCGTAGCGGGCGGGAAGGGGAGCGTGCAGTTCGAACGCGCGCTGCCAAATCGCGTGACGCTGAGGAAAAAATTTACCCTCTCTGCGCCGCCTAACGAGAAGGACAATTACGTCGCAGAACTCGAAGTGGATTTTCAAAACAACGGCGACGCGACCTACAACAATCCCGGCTACTTCGTTGCGCTCGGCACGGCTGCGCCGATTCATCGGAACGACCTGGCTAACTACACGCGCGCGACCTGGTGCATCGACGGCAAGGCGAAGTATGTCGATGTCAGCTCGTTCGCGGCGCAGACTTATCCGATCGTCGGCATCCAGAAACGCGCGGCGGAGCAGTATCACAGCGAACCGCTCGCGAATGCGGAATGGCTCGGCGTAAGCAACCAGTTTTTCGTTACGCTGGTGACCCCGCTAACAACGAAAGCGACTTCGGTTTGGGCGACGCGTTTCGAAGATGGCATGACGAACAACGGCGTGCCGGAATACGGCATCGACAGCGCGATGGGCATGCCCGGTTTTCAACTGCAACCGGGCAAGACGGAAACGTTGCAATTCCAGCTTTACGTCGGCCCGAAACTTTATCACCGGCTTGCGCAGCTCACGCACGACGAGGCCGAGATCATGGATTTCGGGATTTGGAAATTGGTCAGCCAGACGCTGCTCAATTTGATGAATTTCCTGCACAGTTTTCTGCACAACTATGCCGTCGCGATTCTCGTTCTCACCGCGCTCGTTAGGCTGGTGCTCTGGCCCATCCAGACCAAGTCGATGAAGTCGATGCGGCAGATGTCCGCGCTCGGGCCGAAGATGCAGGAGCTGAAGGAAAAGTACAAAGACGACCCGACGAAAATGAACGCCGAGGTCATGAAAATGTACAAGGAGTACGGCATCAATCCGGTGAGCGGTTGTCTGCCGATGTTCATCCAGATTCCGATTTTCTTCGGGCTCTTCACCATGCTGCGGCAGGCGGTCGAGCTACGGAACTCCAGCTTTTTATGGGTGCGCGATTTGTCGCAGCCCGACACGGTGGCGCACCTGCCATTCTTAGGCTGGCCGCTTAATATCCTGCCGCTGCTCATGGCCGGCACTCAGCTTTGGCTCATGCGGCTGACGCCGAAAAGCGGTGACGCCACGCAGCAAAAAGTGATGATGTTCATGCCGCTGATCTTCGTTGTCTTTTGCTACAATTTTGCGGCGGCGCTGGCTTTGTATTATACAACACAGAACCTGTTCATGATTCTGCAGACGTATCAGAACAGGAAGCAACCGCTGCCGAAGCTGGAGAAGGTAAACCAGCCTCCCAAGCGCAAAGGAAAGGGACGTCCATGAGCACCGAGACCCAGCCGAAAGCCAACGCCAAGGAACTGCTCGACACCATGCTCGGCTACCTCGGTTTCGTGGTGCAGATCGAAGAGACCGAGGGGGGGAATCCGACTTTGCAGATTTACACCGAGGAAGCCGATCGCCTGATCGGCCGCGACGGCGAGACGCTCGATGCCATCCAGTTTTTGCTCAACCGCATCCTTCAAGGGAAGGACGCCGACGCGCAGAAATGGGTCGTCGATTGCGAGATGTACCGCTCGATGCGCGAGGATAAAATCGTGCATCACGTGCGCCAGTTAGCCGAGCGGGTGCGCATTTCCGGGCGGCCCTTGCAGCTTGAGCCCATGAATTCCTACGAACGCCGGATCGTACACGAAGCTTTCAAGGACGATCCGGAAGTTGGGACTTGGAGTCCGTCCGATTCCGCGCGGATCAAGCAAATCACGCTCATTCGCCGGCCGATGCGGAGAGAAGCGAGCGCGGAATAAGGGCGTTATTTGTTGGCCAACCAGAGCGTTTGTTGCGAGAAAATGCCTAACAAACTCGGAGTTGACGCTCAGGCGACGGAGCCTTAGGATCGCATCCCATCCCCCACGGAGGATTTCAAATTAATCAGGATTCAGGAGAACCAAAAAAACCATGCCAGAAGTGATCGTTCGTAAAGGTGAGCCGGTGGATCGCGCCTTGAAACGCCTGAAGAACAAACTGGATGCGGAAGGAATTTTGGAAGAAGTGCGGCGCCTGCGCGCCTTCGAGACGCCGTCGCAAAAGACCCGGCGCAAAGCGAAAGCCAACGCCAAACGCGGTCGCGCCAAGTTCCGTTTCAATCCTTCGTAGGCGCTCGATAGCTGTCGGTCCGCTAGCCGCCCGCCGTCATCTCGAGCCGAGAGAAGTGCGCGCAGCGCACAATATGGCTTCGGGATCCCCAGGTTTCATGGGAAGCGTCGAGCAAATCTTCCGGTGATAGCGCTTCACGGAAGCTCCACGAGATCCCTCGACTTCGCTCGCGCTCCGCTCGGGATGACGCGCGCGATTCGACTCGACTTTGCCTTACTCGCACTCGCAGACGATCCGGAACCCGAGATCGTTACAGGAATAAGTCGGTGAATTCGATCCGCGCGTCGTCGCGCGCAGACTATTGAAGCGCGATTTCCAACTGCCTCCCCGGTAAACCTTCTTCATTCCCGATTTCGCTCCGCGCGGATTTGTTTTCGCCGTCCCACGATAAGGCTCGAAAAAATCGAGACACCATTCCCAAACATTCCCCGCCATATCCTCGATCCCGAACGGACTAGCGCCTAGCGGGAACGCACCCACCGGTGAACTTTCCGCGTAGCCATCGTCGACCTCGCGATCGCTCCAGGCGAAGACCGTGTTGCGATCGGCAAAGTTCGCGAGGTCGCCGCGACCAGTTTGACTTCCCCAGGGATACTGGCGGCCATCGGTTCCGCGCGCGGCGTATTCCCATTCCGCCTCCGTCGGCAACCGATAGCGGCGGCGTTCCTGCGTGCTGAGCCATTGGCAAAACTTCGCGGCTTCCGCGGCGTTCACATAGACCGCCGGATGGCGATCGCCCGCGCCCGCAGCGCGTTTGCGTGCGTGACTCGGATCGAACATCTCGTACTGCGCGTTGGTGATCGGATGCCGCGACAGATAAAAACGAGTGAGCGTCACCGGCGTGATCGGCTGTTCGTTAGGCGCGGCGTCGGGTGCATCGCTCCCCATTCGGAACGTTCCCGACGGAACGAAAAGCATTTCCGTTTCGATCGTGCTGTTGAATCTCTGAAAGCGCGCCCGTTCGCCGGCGACATCGATTGGCGCGACCGGAGCGGATTCAGCGACGGGCGCCGTGTTCGTTTTCGGCGCGGTCTTTACGACGGGCTTTGGGGGAGGAACGGGGGCGCTCGCGCCGTCAATTTCTTCGAAATAAAGATCGACTAAATCCTCGGCGTCGCCGGGATCGAGCCCGAGATTTTCAGCGACGTTAATAAAGGCGTCGCGCTGATCGTCCGTCATTCCGTCGCTATCGAGCCCGCTTAGCCGCAGCATGCGGTGGAAATCCTCGCTCGGTTCTAATTTGCGGGTCGCATTTTTAACGGCCTCAGCCGTTTCTTCGGCGGTCGGCGGCACGACGCGGACAGCCCCGGTGGCCTCTAACTCGTGTGCGATTAACTCCTCCACCCGCTTGACGCTCAAGCCGTTGTCGCGTCCGAATTGCAGCAAGGTTTCCTCCTCGTGCGGGAGGAGAGTTTTGTCATTCAGGGCGAAAGCGAGAAACTTTTGGAACTCGGCGATCGCGCGCTCCTCCGCTTGCGCGGCCAGCTCCTCGTCCATCTTTTGGCGGCGCTCGGGGTTGAGCAATTCCACGCGCGCTTCGGTGAGATAACGAGACGATTCTTCGAGCCCCGAGCGCAACAACTGAGCGAGCGGATTACTCGGCTGATTTTTTAGGGGCAGCTTTTTTTGCCACCAAAGCAACAGCTCGCGAAAGCGCTCCTCGATCAACTCGTTGCTTGGATTGGTCCGGCCGTCGAGGCACAGGCGCTCGTAAAGATCGGTCGAGCTAAAGCGATTCCAGCCATCCCACTTGCGCGGATCGTCCGGCAACGGAATCGGAAAATTCATCACCGCTTCGACCATTTTAGGCGACGGTCAGTTGGCCAAGTGCTTTGGTCGCGCGGTCCAATTCTCCTTCGCTCAGACCGGTCTTACGCTCGATAGAAACCGTGGCGCTGTTCCCGCAGGCCTGGACCGCGACTTCGAGGACTTGGTTGCCGTTGTATTCATACGTCAGCTCGACGGGCGAGCCTTTGGGCAGAAACGGCGGCAGTTCCACGTCGCAGATTCCGAGCGGCGTGCATTCCGCTGGAAGCGAGCTTTCGCCCTCGACGATCCGTACGATCGCACGCTGCATATTTGCCGTCGCAGTGCCGAAGGAATTTTTTGCGGTTGCGGGCATCGCGGTCATTTTGCGAATCATCGGGAAGACGTATTCCTCGAGTTGCGTCTCATCCCAAAGGACAACGCCGAGTGTGTGCGAGGTGATGTTGCGGACTTGGATCAAGCCGCCCTCGCGTGAGGAAAATTGCTGACGCGTCTCCGCGGGTAGCGTTTTCTCGCCGGAAATGTCTTCCTCGTGCAGAAGCGAAAGGACCGCTTGGATCGCGGCCCCAACCGCGACCGCCTCATCAGGATTCACATCTTCGGCCAAGGGGACGGATGTTAGCTCGCCGATCATCGCGCGCACCATCGGCATTCGCGTCATGCCGCCGACGAGAAGAATTTTATCGACCTCGTTCCATTCCATTTTCGCCTCCCGCATGACGATTTCGCAGATCGCCTTGCACTTCTCCACGAGATGGCGCGTCATCTTTTCGAAATCTTCACGGGTCAGTTCGAGCTTGATGCTTTTGCCGTTGTGATTGTGCACGATGGTCGTGCGCGGACGGCTCGAGAGTTGGATTTTAGCAGCCAGGGCGCGGCTCTGCAGATCCTGGTAACTCTGTAGGTCGAGCAACGGATTCTCGCCGTGCTGGCGATCAAATTCGTCCGCGACCCAGTTAACGATAACATCGTCCCAATCCTTGCCCCCAAGCCGGTGATCGCCATTCGTCGCGACCATTTCGAGCCGATGCGATTCGATCCGCATGAGCGTGACGTCAAACGTTCCGCCGCCAAGATCGAAAACGAAAACCGTTTGGTCTTCGTCCAATTTATCGAGGCCGTAAGCGAGCGCGGCCGAGGTCGGTTCGTTGATAATTTGCAGAACATTCAGACCAGCGAGCCGGCCGGCGGTGATAGTTGCAGTCCGTTCCGAGTCATTGAAATAGGCGGGCACCGTGATGACTGCGTCGGTCACATCGACCTTGAGATATTTCTCTGCATCGGACTTTAGCTTTTTCAGAATGAGTGCCGAGAGCTCTTCGGCCGAATAATTTTTCCCATCGAATTCGCGATGAAATTGCTCCTTCGATTTGCCCATCTCACGCTTCACGAAATCGACGATCTTCTCCGGCTCGGCCACGCTGTTATTTTTCGCGACTGTGCCAACGATGGCGTTCATGCCGTCGAAGAGGATGACCGAAGGCGTAATGCGTTCGCTCTCGGCGTTCGGGATGATTTGCGGTTTACCGTAGCTGTCGATGTGTGCGACGGCGGAAAATGTGGTGCCGAGATCGATCCCGACGGCTTTGCGTTTGTTCATGATTATTACCAGAGAAAGTGGTGGTGCCGAAACAGCCTGACGCTTCCACTGAATGCAGTTTTCATGCCCGACGCTGCGGACAATCGCGAACGACTTTCGCGGCCCGCGGGTGGACGGCGGTTTAGGAAAATCGCCTAACGACGACCTCTTCCGGCCGCAGAACCTTGTCCCGCCAGATGAAGCCGCGCTTCAGCCTCGTGACGATGCGGCCGTCTTCCTCGACCGAATCCGCTTTCTCCACGCTAATGACGCGATGCAAGGTGCGATCCACCGTCTCTTTTTCTTCAATCTCCGAGACCTCGAGACGATGCAGGATTTCCACCAGCGAATGCAACGTGTTCTCGACGTTAGCGCGCAGCTGATTCGCGACCTCGTTCGCACCTTCGCCCGCGGCGTGCTTCGTCGCCTCGGCGGCCAGGCGATTGAGATCGTCGAAGAGCCCGAGCAGATCGCGAATGAAAGGTTTCTGCAATAAGTCGCGCACGAAATTATCGCGGTAACTAATCAGCTCCTCGTGCAGCGAATCGAAAAGCTTTTGATTCACCGACTCGCTGTTGCGCAGCGCCGCGAGCTGCTGCTCGATTTTTTGAAAGTGCAATCCCTCAAACTGCCGCACCATCGTTTCCTCGAGCGCATCGACGCGCTGGCCGAGCGCGTGAATTCCGCTGATCAAAATCGAAATGCCGGAAGCGACGCGGGATTCTTCCGTGCCCGACGCCTGCCCGCTCAGCTCGCTCATCGCGGATGCGAAATCGATCTCGGTCACCTCGCTCATTTCTAATTACGCGTAGCCATAAAAGCGGCGAATCGCCTCCACCAGGCCGGGCACGTCGTGCTGGCGCGCTTCGACTGCGATCGTTAGGCCGCAATCGCGCGCCGTCTGCGAAGTGATCGGGCCGATGCTCGCGACCTGCATCCCGGCCGGCCAGGGCAGACCGAGGGCGAGGAAATTTTCCACCGTTGAAGAACTGGTAAACGTGATCATGTCGGCCCCCCCTTCCGCCAGTCGTCGGCGCGCCTCCGTCCGATCGTCCGTCTCCGCGACGGTGCGATAGGCAACGGCAACATCGACAATGGCGCCCATGGCTCCGAGTTCCCTCGGTAGCAAGTCCCGCGCCTCTTCCGCGCGGGCGATAAGAATGCGCAGGTTTTCGATGTCGCCTTCCCTCTTGAATTCGCGCACCACCGCCTCGGCCACGTACTCGTCTGGTTGCAGATTGACCTTCAAATGGAACTCGCGCACGCGCTGCGCGGTGGCCGGCCCGATCGCCGCGATGCGCGCCGCGCCAAGATCGCGCGCGTCGTCGTAGAGTTTGTAAAACATTTCGAAAAAAGCGCTCACGCCATTTGGACTGGTGAAGATGATCCAGTCGTAGCCATGCGAGTCCTGCACCAGCTCGGCGAAGGCGCGCAGATCGGTCGGTGGCTCGATTCGAATGGTGGGCAACTCGATCACGTCCGCGCCGAGATCGCGCAGGCGCTCGCTCAGCGCGCCGGCCTGTTTGCGCGTGCGCGTGACCACGATGCGCTTGCCCGCGAGCGGCCGCGCGGACTGCCAGTCGAGCCGCTGGCCTAACGACACCACCTCGCCGAAAACGGCTACCGCCGGGGGCTCGAAGTTTTCGTCGCGCACTCTCTCCGCGATGTTGCCCAGCGTTCCCCTAACGATCGCCTGCCGGCCGGTCGTGCCCCAGCGGATCAGCGCCACCGGAAGGTCGTTAGGCATTCCGTGCCCGCGCATTTCCTGTGCGATCGTGTCGATCCGCTCCACGCCCATGAGCATGACCTGCGTTCCGCCGAGTTTGGCCAGCGCGGCGAAATCGATCGCGCTTTCTGTTTTCTCCGGATCCTCGTGGCCGGTAAAGAAAGTGACGTGCGAGGTGATCCCGCGCTGCGTCACCGGAATGCCGGCATAAGCCGGCGCCGCGATTGCGGAAGTGACACCGGGCACCACTTCATAAGCGAGCTTCGCGTCCGCCAGCGCGAGCGCTTCTTCTCCGCCGCGACCGAACAGAAATGGATCGCCGCCTTTCAGCCTAACGACTTCAAAACCGGCCCGCGTTTTCTCGACCAGGAGTGCGTTGATCTCCTCCTGCTTGAGCGTGTGCGCGCCCGCTTTCTTGCCGGCGTAAATGATTTCCGCCTTCTCCGGCGCCCAGGCCAGCATCTCGGGATTGCAAAGATAATCGTACACGATCACCTCCGCGCGCTCGATCAGTTGCCGCGCGCGCAAGGTGACCAGCCCGAGATCGCCCGGACCCGCGCCGACCAGATAACAACGTCCAGTTTTCTTTTTATCCGCCATAAATTTTCTGCATCAACATTTGCGCCACCGCTTCGGGGTCGTCGCTGGCGCCGTTTAGCTCGCCGCTTTGCATCGTAACTTCTGCAAAAATCTGCGCCCGCATTTGCATCGTCGCGCCGGTCACCTGCGCGTGCACGCCGACCGGTGAATCGCAGTCGCCGTCGAGCAGTCGCAAAAATTCCCGCTCTGCGCGCCAGGCGAGGAACGTGTTCTGATCGTTAACTGCATCGACGATTCGCCGCGCCTCATCGTCGTCACGGCGGATTTGCAGCGCGATGACGCCCTGACCGCCAGCGGGCACGAAGATTTCCTGCGAAAGAATCTCTCCGCCCAATTCCAGACCCAAACGTTCAAGCCCCGCGCGCGCGAGCACGATTCCGCTCCAAGCGTCGTTCTCGCGCAACTTCCGCAGCCGCGTTGGCACGTTGCCCCGCAGATCGACCACTTGCAGATCCGGTCTTCGCCACTGCAGTTGATGCCGCCGGCGCACGCTCCCAGTCGCGATCGTGGCGCCCTCGGGCAGACTCGTTAGGCTAGCGCCGGATTTTGTGATCAGGACATCTTCGGTTTTCGCCCGCGGCAGGGTCGCACGCACTTCCAGCTCGGCGAGCCGCTCGCTTGGCAGGTCTTTCGCGCTGTGCACGGCGACATCGATGCGCCTAACGAGAAGCTCTTTTTCGATCTCGCGCGTGAACATTCCTTTGCGCCCGGCTTTGCGATCGTTAGGCAAAGCCGCGCTGCTATTCTCGTCGCCGCTCGTGCGGATGATTTCGAGCGCCACTTCCAACTCGGGCCACGCGCGTCGCACCGCCGCTGCCACGAGGCGCGTCTGGGCCAGCGCCAACTCGCTCCCGCGCGAGCCGAGGACGATCCGGTCCGTCACGATTCCGACGGACGCAATTCGAGCGCCGACGACTCTCGCCGCGCGCGCGCCGAGGTGAACCAGCCGCCGAATTCGCGCACGTGGCCCGCGATAATGTCTTCACCGGCGACGATCTGCTGACGGCGCTGCGCGAGTGATTTTTCGGCGATCGATTGCAGCGAATCGATGTCGTAAAGGAAGACGCCTTCCATGTCGTTCACATCGGGAGCGACATCGCGCGGGACCGCGATGTCGATGATGAAGAGCGGGCGATCGAGCCGATCGCGCAGCAGAGGCGCGAGCTTTTCGCGGGTGACGAGCGGCGTCGGTGAAGCGGTCGAGGTAATCAAAATATCGACCTCGCGGCAATGTGCTTCCCAACTTTCCATCGTCACCGGCCGCCCGCCGACCAAAGCCGCAAGAGCTTCCGCGCGCTCGAGCGAGCGGTTGCTCACGCGCAGGTCGCGCACGCCGCGCTTGATCAAGGCACGCGCCGTCCGCTCGCTCGCTTCGCCCGCGCCTAACAATAAAACTTTGCGGGTCTCGAAGTGCCCAAAAATCTGCTCCGCCAGATCGACCGCGACCGACCCGACCGAGACGGCGCCGCGGGTTATCCCGGTGCGGGTGCGCACTTGTTTCGCGACGCGAAAAGCGCGCTGGAAAAGCCGATGCAGATAAGGGCCGGCCGCACCGGATTCCCGCGCCGCGGCATAGGCTGTCTTGGCCTGGCCGAGGATTTCGGTTTCGCCGATGACCATGGAATCCAGCCCCGAAGCAACCCGGAAAAGATGCTGCACGCATTGCTGCGCTTCGTGCCGGTAAAAGGATTCCACCTCTTCGCCTAACGACGCGCCGGTTTGCAAAAGACAGCTCGCGATCTGCTCGGTCGGCACCGAATCCGCGGAAGCGGCGTAAACTTCCACACGGTTGCAGGTCGTGAGAAGTAGCGCCTCCGTGCAGCCGGTGGCTGCGCACAAGTTGCGATCGACTTCTGCATGGCCAGCGAAGCGCTCGCGCGTCTCGACGTTTGCGGTGTGATGACTGAGGCCGACGCAAAAAAGGTGCATCACGTCGGCTGGGTTTGAGAGAGGAAAGTAATTCCCCAAAGCAAAGTGAGGGCCCCGCTGAACGCGACCACACAGAGCGCCGCGATCCGCCGCGGCGCGGTCGTGCCGAGATGCCGCGCCACGAGAATCGCCGCATAGAAAAGCCAGACGCCTAACGACCAGGCGACTTTGCCGTAGGGCAGCGGCTGACCGGTAAAAAAGCCGGAGGCGATGCCGAGCGTGAGCAAGCCAAACCCGAGCCAGAGCAGGCGAGTGATCGCCGCGAAGAGGTCGGTTAGCGGCGGGAAATGATAGAACATCGAGTTGAGCTGCCGCCTTTTCAGTTGCCGCTCCTGCACGAGATACATCAGGCCCGCGACGCAGGCGAGAGCGAACGCGCCGTAGGCGATGAGCGAAATCGAAGCGTGAAACTCGAGCCACGGCGTGGGCCGGTGCGTTAGTCCGTGGGGCGCATCGATCGGTGCGATGAGCGCGAAAGTTTGCAGGATAAAAACGAGCGGCGCCGTAAACGCGCCCATCAACGAGAGCCGATACGTGGGGCCGATGAGCAGATAAATCAGCGAGACCGACCAGGCGAGAAAGATAAAAACCTCGAAGAGGTTGGTGATCGGGCAACGGCCGAGAGCATGGCCGCGCACGCTGAGAAACGCGGTCTGAAAAACAAAGCCGAGTGCGATGGCGAAGAAATTGAACCCCGCCGGGCGATAGCCGCCGCTCCGGATGGCCAGCGCCGTCCGCACCATGGCGAGAAAAAAGCAAAGCGTGGAGACGATGAGAAGCTCGCGATCCATGGCCGACCGAGTCTAAAAGCGCGGCGTGGGATTGGCAATCGACGCGCCGCGGTAGATGGGAGCGCGCACCTGCCGCAACGCACTTCGGAAGTGTGGGCGCGCTTCCTGCTTTTCGGAGCGAGACATGAAAAGGTTGCCGCCCAAGCGAGCCCGTTCGGAGAAGAGCCGAACGAAAGCCAAACCCGAGAAGATCGCAGATCACCCGGAGACGGAGGCGTTGATGCGCAATCTCGACAAAGTTTACGAGCGGCTCCGCAAACGCGCGCGTGCGGAATGGCTGCGCAACCACGCCGGAGACGATCCAAGCGACGCGTGCGTCAGCGTGCAAATCCGGTGCGATAGCGGCGACGACCTTTCCATTTCGGAACGAACTCGTTAGGCGTTAGGCGGGTGTGTTCGCGGCCGCGAATTTCTCGCGCTCCCAATTGCGATGCTGCGCGATCGCTTGGATGAACTTCGCGGAGATTTTTTTCGCGTCGCTCTTCTCCTCCACGAGCAAAGCCGGATCGGCGCTGCCGTTTTGGTCCGTCGGGATGGAGGAAGCGCGAATCAAATTCACGCCTTCGCCGGTCGCGGCGATCGCCTTGCAATGCTTGTACATTTCATTGACGAAATGGATCGTCTTGGCGTTGGCCAGCAGAGCCTCGACGCTCTTCGCGCCACCCGGCACGTAAACCGCGTCGAACAAAACCGAGGCGGCGTTGAGCAGCGCGTGATCGACCATGATCTCGCCGCCGTTCGAGCCTTTGATTGTGCCACCGCGCGGAGCGATGACCGCGATCAACGCGCCTTCGCTCGTTAGGGCTTTTTTCATCGCGTTGAGCGAGGCTTCATCCACGCCGTCGGCGGCGAGGACCGCGATCTTTCGTGTCTTGATCGTGTCTTTGACCGTGTTCGCCATGCTCAGGGCGGGCGACACGAAATCGGATTTCTTCGCGGGCTTCGTTTCCGTTTCTTTGCCGGCATCGGCGCCGACATCCATGTTGAGCCGGCCCTCGATCGATTTCGGAACTTTCATGCCCAAGCCTTCAGCGATTTTATTCGCCATTCCGGTGTCGATTTTCGAGAGAAGAAAGAGCATGCGATCGACGATCGCCGCGCGTTTTACCATCCCGAGCTCGAAGGTGAGCGCGCCGATCATGTGATTCTGTTCCGGCTCGCTCTGGCTCCGGAAAAAGAGCGACGCCTGGCTAAAGTGGTCGAAGAATTTCTCCGATTTTCCGCGCACTTTTGCGCCGCTCATTTTCTCCGCGTAGCTGACGAAGCCGCCCATGTTTTCCTTCGCCTGCATCGGGCAGCCGCCACCAACCGTGTTCGGCTGATAGGCCGACGCGCCCGGATTGATGACCTGCTGCATGTGGCCGTCGCGTTGATTATTGTGCATCGGGCAGGTCGGCCGATTGATCGGGATCTGCGCGAAGTTCGGACCGCCGAGCCGCGTGAGCTGCGTATCGGTGTAGGAAAACAGCCGCCCGGCTAGGAGCGGGTCGTTCGAGAAATCGATCCCCGGCACGAGGTGCCCCGGATGAAACGCGACCTGCTCCGTTTCCGCGAAATAATTATCGGTGTTGCGATTGAGCGTGAGCTTTCCGAGCATGCGCACCGGCACCATTTCCTCGGGGATGAGCTTGGTCGGATCGAGCAGATCGAAGTCGAATTTATGCTCGTCTTTTTCCTCGACCACCTGGACGCCGAACTCCCATTCCGCCACGCCGCCCTGGTCGATCGTGTCAAACAAATCGCGCCGGTGAAAATCGGGATCGGCGCCGTTGATCTTGAGCGCTTCGTCCCACGTAACCGAGTGCATCCCGAGCGCCGGCTTGAAATGGAACTTCACGAAGCGCGATTTTCCGGCCTCGTTGATGAAGCGGAAGGTGTGAATGCCGAAGCCCTCGATCATGCGCAGGCTGCGCGGAATCGCGCGGTCCGACATCACCCACATGAGCATGTGGAGCGTCTCGGGCGCGAGCGAGATGAAATCGTAAAAGGTGTCGTGCGCGGAAGCGGCCTGCGGGATTTCATTGTTAGGCTCCGGTTTCACCGCGTGGATGAAATCGGGAAACTTGACCGCGTCCTGGATGAAGAAGACCGGGATGTTGTTGCCGACCATGTCGAAGACGCCTTCATCGGTGTAAAACTTGATCGCGAAGCCGCGGACGTCGCGCGCCAGATCGGCCGAGCCGCGCGAGCCGGCAACGGTCGAGAAGCGGAGGAAGACCGGCGTCTGGCGCGACGGATCGGTGAGGAAGCCGGCTTTGGTCAGGTCGTCGTTGCCCTTGTAACATTGAAAGAAGCCGTGCGCGGCGACACCGCGCGCGTGGACGACGCGCTCGGGAATGCGTTCGTGGTCGAAGTGGGTGATTTTTTCCCGGAGATGAAAATCCTCCAGTAAAGTCGGCCCACGCTCGCCGGCCTTGAGCGAGTTGTTGTCGTCATTGATGACGAGGCCCTGGTTGGTCGTTAGGCGACTGTCGTCGGCGATGGAGGTGCTGGCGGCGAGCGCTTCGATCTTGGCGGTGGTTCCGTTGTTCTTGCGGTTTTTATTCGGCATGAATTTTTCCTGGTTGAATGAGGCGCGAGGTTGTTGCGCGTTTTCCAAACTACGGTTTGATGCGATAGGAAGAAAAGATGAATTCCCTATCTCGCCGATAGGCACTGCCTATGGAACTACATCAGCTCCGGTATTTCCTTGCGGTCGTGAAAACAGGAAACTTCAGCCGGGCGGCGGAAAGTTGTCACATCGCTCAGCCTTCGCTGAGCCAGCAGATTTTGAAATTGGAAGGCGAACTGGGCGAGCGTCTCTTCGAGCGCAAAGCGCGGAGCGTGCACCTCACTTCGGCCGGGGAAATGTTCCAGGAACGCGCCGCCAGAGTGCTCCATGAATTGCAGGAAGCGCATCGCGAAGTCCGCGATGCGCGCGGAGAGCCGCGCGGGCAGGTGCATCTCTCGGCGCTGCCGACGATCGCGCCTTATTTGCTCCCGAAGATCATCCGCGGATTTCCCCGGCGCTGTCCGGCGGTCTCGACCATCGTGCACGAGGAAACAACCGACCGAGCCTTGCGTGCGCTGGAAAGCGACGAGATTGATCTAGCCCTCGTTAGTCTGCCGGTCGTTTCGGCGCGGGTGGAAGTGCGGCCGCTTTTCCGCGAAGAGCTGCTGCTCGTTTTGCCGAAAGGGCATCCGCTCCTGCGCAAACGCCGGCTCGCCGCCAGCGATCTCGAGCCGGAAAAATTTATCTTCATGGCGGAGACGCACTGTCTCGGTGCGCAGACGCTTCAGTTTTGCTACGCGAAGGGATTTACTCCGCAGATCAGTTGCCGGAGCGCGCAGATGGAGACGGTGCAGGCGCTGGTGGCGGCGGGCGTCGGAATCTCGATGGTGCCGGCCATGGCGCGTGCGTCTTCCGCGCGGGTCAGTTATCGTTCGTTAGGCAAACCGAAGCCGCTGCGGACGATTGCATTGGTTTGGAAAAAGGGGCGGCATCTTTCGCGCGCGGCGCTTGAGTTGCGTTCCTACATCGTTGCGATCGCGGGACGGGCGCGAGTTGCCTAACGATAAGTGATGTCATCCCGAGCCGGCGAAGCGCGGGGAGGGACCCCGCATCTGCAATCGAGGTGTTCTGTTTTCGTGGAGGCGTGGCTTGCAGTTGTGAGGTCCTTCGCTCCGCTCAGGATGACAAGTTTTACTCGATCGCGCGGTCGAGAGCGAAGCGAGCAGAGCACGCCACTGTGCAGCGAGCCCGCTATTTCAGATTGTAAACTTCCACTAACGCCACCCCAGTCCCGCCATCTTTTCCCCTAACGACTGCGGTGTAATTGCCCGGCGCGAGCGAGCGGACGATGGCCGCTTCGGCATCGTTTGTCGGTGCCAAGCCGGTGGATTGGATGAGCGATTCCTGCGCGTCGCGCCAGTTGTCGTTGCTCTTAATCAGGACGCCGTTGGCGTCGTAAAGATCGAGCGTCGGGTCGGCGAGAGGATTCGTAATACTCGCGTCCGCGAGAGAGGGTCCAATCGCCCTAACGACGAAGGTATCGCTCCCGCCATCGCCGACAATGAAGCCGCCGATGAGCACGTTGTCGTCGGTCTGCACGAAGCCGCGGGTGCTGGTGTTGGTCAGCGTGGAAACAGGCGCGGTGTCGAGATCGTAGGCTTCGACCAGACCGTTGCCGGTGCTGTTGTTCGTCCCGCTGAGGATGATCGTGTAAGTGCCCGGATCGAGCGTCACGACCATGGCGGACTCGAGGTCGTTGTCGGGCGGCAGGCCAGTGTCGTTGATCGCAGCTTCCTGGGTGCCTTTCCAGTTGTCGTTAGTCCGAAGAAGCGTCTCGCCCTGAAACAACTGGAGCTTCGGATCGGCGAGCGTATTGGCGAGCGGAGTGCCATCCACCGCGAGGGAAGGTCCGAGTCCGCGGAAGAGAATGGTCTTCGGCCCGGGCCCGCTCACGATGAGGCCGTCGATAAGAACGTTTTCGCCGACGCCGACATCGAGACGTGAGGAAAAATTCAGCGCGCGCGCGGGCGGTTGCGTGGTGCCGCTAAGCAGATCGAAAGCGCCGGAAGCAATCTGGAAATGTCCAGCGGTGGTCGGGTGGATATCGTCCCAGAAAAGATATTGATCCGGGCTAGTGTCGCCGCCCTGGTCGCTGTCAGTAACGTTGGTGAAATCGTAGTCTTCCGGATTTGCGGCGAGCCGGTAGAAGAGTCCGTAAACATCGAAACGATAAAGGGTGATCGTGATCCCTTCGCCCGCGAGAGTGGCAACGGTAGCGTCGAGGGAGGTGTTGAGCTGGTCGCGATAGCTGGCGGCGGCGGCGTTCAAAGCCGCCGCGGTCTCGGGGTCGTCCTTATAATGTGGCACGAGGCCGAGCGGCGGAACGTTAGGCACGAGAATGCTGCGCGCGCCGGCTTCGGCGAGTTGCTGCACGAGGCCGGCGACATTGGCGGCGACGACGGGGACATTATCAAGGCTGTTGTCATCGAAAAAATCGTTGCCACCGCCCCAAACGATGTAGAGCGCATTGGCGTCCGGAGTGTTCGCGGCAATATAGTCGCCTACCTGTTTGCCGACGTTATCGACATCGACGGTCAACTCGCCGCCGACGAACGGATCGGGATTCGAGATGACCGTGCGCGCGCTCGTGCCATCGCCCGTGGTCGCGCCGCCGAAGGCGTAATCGGTGCCGCCGTCGAGGCTGTTAATGATGGCGCCGGCGCTGAGATGGAGAAAATCGCGCTCGAGCTGCTCGTGCCAGGTGCCGGCATACAGCTCGGAGTTTGGGTCGGTGTCCGCGCTATTGGTAAAGCGGCCGTCGCTGTAATTATAACCGCCGCCGGGGTAACTGATACCGTACTGATCTTCGAGCAGGTGCCGCACGTTGCCGTCATCCGACAAGCTATCGCCGAAGACGACGACCTGACTGAAGGCAGGAGCCTGCGCAAAAGCGTTCGCGCCTAACGACAGGACAGCGAACAGGAAAATGGAGAAGATGGAGCGAGAGATCGGGCGATGTGAATTCATGAAGTGCGTAGGACGACGAAAACGGGAGCGTATTCAATGCCACGCGGAGAAGGCTTTTCTGGAGTCGGCGGAAAACGGATGACTGAGTTGCGGTGTAGCTGTCCAGCAAGTCATCCGAGCGAAGCGGAGCGAAGTCGAGGGATCCCGTGGAGTTGCCGTGAAGCGCGTGCGCGAAATCTTCCCAGTAACCCAGCGGGATCCTTCGACTCGCTACGCTTCGCTCCACTGCGCTCGGGATGACAACTGCCACCCTCTTGTCGCCGCGGAAACTACTTCTTCCCCTGTCCAGGCCGGTAATCTTCTTCGGCCGCTTCGAAGGCTTTCTCGAGGCCGACCATGTCTTCGCCGGGGCGGAGATTATCGAAGGCTTCGGATTCGCGCTTCAGCTCTTCCTCGGAATAATTGGCAGCCTTGATTGAGAGACCGATGCGACGCTCGACTTTGTCCACCTTGATCACGCGCGCTTCGACTTCCTGCCCGATCTTGAGCACGTCCTTCACTTTCGCGACGTGGTCTTCGCTCAACTGCGAGATGTGCACGAGGCCATCGATGTCGTCCTGCAACTGCACGAAAGCACCGAAGCTGGCAAGCTTCGTCACCTTGCCGTTAACGAGATCGCCGATCTTATATTTTTGGTCGATTTCCTTCCAGGGATCGTCGCTCAGCTGTTTGATGCCGAGGCTGATTCGCTGGTTCGTTTTGTCGATGTCGATCACTTCGGCTTCGACCACTTCGTTCTTTTTGAAGACCTCCATCGGGTGATTGATCTTGCGCGTCCAACTGAGGTCGGAGACGTGGATCATGCCGTCGATGCCATCTTCGAGTTCCACGAACGCGCCGTAGGCGGTCATGTTGCGGATCTCGCCTTTAACGCGGCTGCCGATGGTGAATTTCTTCTCGATCTCGTCCCACGGATTGGCTTCGAGTTGACGCAAGCCTAACGAAATTTTCTGCTCCTCTTTGTTCACGCCGAGGACGACCGCCTCCACTTCCTGGCCGACGGTGAGAATATCCGACGGGCGCATGATGCGTTTCGTCCATGACAATTCGGAGACATGGATGAGACCTTCGACACCGTCCTCCAACTCCACGAACGCGCCGTAGGGAACGAGGTTCGTAATCTTGCCTTTGACGCGCTGACCAGCCGGGAAGCGCTCTTCGATTTGGTCCCACGGATTTTTCTGGGTCTGCTTCAAGCCTAACGAGACGCGCTCTTTCTCTTTATTAATGTCGAGGACGAGCACTTCGAGTTCCTGCCCGACCTTGAGCAACTCGCTCGGATGGCCAAGCCGGCCCCAGGTCATGTCGGTGATGTGGAGCAATCCATCCATCCCGCCGAGATCGATGAAGGCGCCGAAGTCGGTCAGGTTCTTTACCGCTCCCGTGACAGTGTCGCCGACCTTTACGCTATCGAGGAATTTCTGGCGTTTCTCACTCCGTTCCTGCTCGATCAGCTCGCGCCGGCTGAGAACGACATTGCGGCGGTCGTCGTTGATTTTAACAATCTTAAAATCGTAAGTATTGCCCACGAACTGCTGGAGATCGCGGGGCGGGATAATGTCGATCTGCGAAGCGGGCAGAAAAGCTTCGACGCCGATGTTCACCATGAGGCCGCCTTTCACGACGGACTTCACTTTGCCCTTGATTAAACCGTCGCCCGCAAAGACCTGGGCGATCTTATTCCAGTTCTGGCGATAGGCCGCTTTCTCCTTCGAGAGAATGACCATGCCTTCGTCGTTTTCGAGACGCTCGAGAAGCACTTCCACTTCGTCGCCGACTTCGAGCGAGTCGATGTCGTCAAACTCCGCCGTCGGAATAATGCCTTCCGATTTGTAACCGATATCCACCAAGACTTCGCGGGGACGAATTTCGAGAATGCGCCCCTTCACAATGCTGCCTTCTTTGAATTCGGGCATCGACTTCGACATCAAATCCTGCATTTGCAACATAACGGTGGGCCTCTCGGGTGACGCGGGGATCGATGTTAAAACAGCGTCGTTCATCGGCGCCGAATCCCGCAGAAAGAGCAAGCAGAGTAGTCATGTTCGCCTCGCGGGTCAAATAGGAGGGGGCGGCGGTTCGAATACCGCCGAGTGCGCTGCTAAAAGCGCGCTCCTAACTTGTGAGCCGCAGTGTTTCCAGCGAGAGTCGCAAATGCAAATCCGCCTGCTAACTTTCGTCTTCATCCTCGCCTCACTCACTTCGGCGATGGCCGCGCCTAACGACTCCGCGCAGGACCAGGTCCTCGCAGCGATCAAGGAGCCTAACGTTTCCATCGTTCACCTCTGGGCGCCTTGGTGTTCCAATTGCCAGTCTGAACTGAAGAGCGGCGGCTGGGCGAAAATCGTGAAAGCGAATCCGGCGGTGAAATTCTACTTCGTCTCCATCTGGGATAACGGCGACGACGGCCGCGCCATGCTCGCGAAATTCGAACTCGCGGACCAGCCTAACGTCACTGTCCTCGCCGATTCCGGCCCGCGCGGCGCCGACAAGATCAAGCAGTTCGCCGGCATGCCGGTAGGTTGGATTCCCACGACCTGGGTCTGCAAAGGTGGCAACCTGCGTTACGCCATGAACTACGGCGAAATCCGATTCGAAGTGCTCCAGCAATTCATCACCGACAGCACGGCAAAATGGTAGCGCCGTCCGCGTAACGGGAACCGGTCCGCCCGCTAGATTTGGGTTGCCAGCAGGAGAGGGGTGCTGCATCTTCCCGGCCCGCGACGCCAGTCGGCCGCGGCTTTTACCTATGGCAAATACAGTTGAACTCGTGCCCGAGCTGCTTGAAGCCGGCGTCCACTTTGGCCACCAGACCAAACGTTGGAACCCGAAAATGAAGCCGTTCATTTTCGAAAAACGCAACGCGATTTACATCATCAATCTCGACGTCACGGTCGTGCGTTTGCAGCAGGCGACCGATTTTCTGCAGGATGTCGCACGCCGCGGCGGCAAGATTCTTTTCGTCGGCTGCAAGAAGCAGGCGCAGGAAGCGGTCAAGGAAGCAGCCGTCGCTTGCGGACAATTTTACGTCAACCAGCGCTGGCTCGGCGGCACCCTGACTAACCTCGCGACGATCCGCAAAAGCATCGGCCGCCTCAAGTATATCGAGGACATCGAAAGCTCACCCGAATTCAAAAAGATGGGCAAGCAAGAGCTCGCCGCGATCGGCCGCGAAGGCGCGAAACTGCGCCGCAACCTCGAAGGCATCCTCGAGATGGATAAGCTCCCCGACGCACTCATCATCATCGACACCACCCGCGAACAAAATGCGGTCAACGAAGCGCGCCGGCTCGGCGTGCCGATCGTCGGCATCGTCGATACCAACGCCGATCCTGAATTGATCGACTATCCCATCCCGGGAAATGACGACGCCATTCGCGCGATCCGCGTCATGCTGCAGAAGCTGGTGGACGCCATCGTTTCCGCGAGCGGCGAAGCGCGTCTCCGCGAGGAAGTGGAGATGTCCGGCGTCTCCGCCTAACGAACGCAGTCGAGAGTTGGTGGCAGGGAGTTGAGAGACTCCAGCTCTCCTGATTTTTCTCTCAACGCCAAACCGAACGAACGCTCAGACTTTTTTCAGCCATGGAAATCAATCCCCAAATCGTCAAACAACTCCGCGAAAAAACCAACGCGGGCATGATGGATTGCAAACGCGCGCTCACCGAAGCGGGCGGCGATCTCGACAAAGCCGAAACCCTCCTGCGCCAAAAAGGCATCGCCGGCGCGAGCAAGAAATCCTCGCGCGCGACGAAGGAAGGCATCGTCGCTTCCTACATTCATCAGCAGGGCAAAGTCGGCGTCCTCGTAGAAGTGAATTGCGAAACCGATTTCGTGGCCAAGAACGAAGGCTTTCGCGCTTTTGTGAAAGACATCACGCTGCACATCGCCGCCGCGCAGCCTCTCTACGTTAGCCGCGAGGAAGTGCCTGCGGAGATGATCGAGAAAGAAAAAGAGGTTTACGGCGCGCAAGTCAAAGGCAAGCCGGAGAACGTCCTCACGAAAATCGTCGAGGGAAAACTCGACAAGTTTTACAGCACCGTTTGTCTGCTGGAGCAGGGCTTCATCAAAGATCCCGACCTCACGATCAAAGAATTGGTCGCGTCAAAAATCGCCGAGATCGGCGAGAACATCATCATCCGGCGATTCACCCGCTATTCCGTCGGCGAGCCGCTCGCTGGGGAGACCGCCGCCTCCGAAACGCCCGCCGAATAATCTCGAAGCCCTGCGCGCTTCAAACTCGCGAAAGTGCCGCGGACATTTTGCAGATGTTCTGCGCTCGACCCACTTGCCTGTCATCCCGAGCGGCGTACCGCGGAGGGGGACCCCTCCATGAAGTCAGAGCGCTGCGCCGAAAAGTAAGCGTCGATTGCAGTTGGGAGGTCCCTCTCCGTCCTCCGGCGGATCGGGATGACAATTTCGCTCTGGTTTGCCTCAGACTCACCCAACCTCCGTGGGGGCCGCGGAAGACGAAGCGAATCTTAAGAAGATGCTGAGTGGCGACCGAGGTTGGACTATCAATTCTCGTGACCAACTCAAGCATCTCGCCGTCGGCTCGACCATATCGCGTCGTTAGGCGCCGGACCAAAGATTGGAAGATGCCGCCCGACGCCATCTACGTCGGCCGGCCCACCGTCTGGGGAAATCCCTACGTAGTTGGCTCGCAACTCCTCGACGGCACGACTCTCACCGCGACAAAAGCAGTGGAGCTGTACGCTCAGCATGTGCGCGAGGTCTTCGATCTGAGAACCGTCCGCTCGCGCTTGGGCGGAAAGAATCTCGCCTGTTGGTGCCCGCTAAGTCAGCCCTGCCACGCGGACGTTTTGCTCGAGCTTGCGAACGAGGGGTAGCTCCCATGAGTCGTATAGGAC